>NZ_LJSA01000538.1:0-273 GCF_002742505.1 Pseudomonas sp. 2995-1
AAAGCAATCGTTCAGACTTGGACTTCCTTTGTTTATTTTATTTCATTTATACCTTTTGTATTTTTTTATAGTTTGATCCATACAAGCAATCATAGACTGCTTATTTAAACATAGATATGATAAAAGAGAGGAGGAGGAACAACATGGATATGTTCAACAGTGCTATTCCTCATGTAATAGAGGAAGCTGGTTGGTATGCTCCAATCTTGTTTATAATTATCCATCTAATACGTCCGATACTATTTCTTCCAGTTATTGTGGTATGTATAGCAG
>NZ_LJSA01000539.1:0-300 GCF_002742505.1 Pseudomonas sp. 2995-1
CTGCTCAATCCGCGACTGGCCGAACTGGCGCTGCACTTCGCTGATCGACCAGCCGGGGGTTGAGGGGCAGACGGTCAGCAACATGCCGTCCTCGCCGGGGCGCAGGAGGATGCGTTGGGATTTGGCCCAGGCGTAAGGGAGAAGGCTCACAAGGTATCTTCCTGACCGAGCACGGTCCAAATGTGGGAGGGGGCTTGCCCCCGATAGCGGTGGGTCAGTGTGTACATCTGTGGCTGACACACCCTCATCGGGAGCAAGCCCCCTCCCACATTCAAATCTTCATTTGGATTCATGGCCGTG
>NZ_LJSA01000540.1:0-228 GCF_002742505.1 Pseudomonas sp. 2995-1
TTCCAAAGGATATCTGAGGTAGGTTCCGCTAATTTCTAATGAAACACGAATAAAATCTTCAATACCAGGAGGACCATACACAGTAAGTGGCGTTTCAGCACCTTGAAACGACCGGCTTCCTAATAAGCCTGGTAAGCCATAAATATGATCACCATGAAGATGAGTGATAAATATCTTCTCAATTCTTCTTGTTTTTATCGGTGTATGTAGAATTTGATGTTGTGTAGC
>NZ_LJSA01000541.1:0-299 GCF_002742505.1 Pseudomonas sp. 2995-1
GTTATACTGATCCAATTCCTAATGACACGATTTCATTACGTTCAGAATTAAGTGATGAGTGGAAAGAGAAAATTGTACAAGCATTCTTAGACTTTAATGATGATGAAGAAATGTTAAATGTTATGGACGAAGTTTATAACTGGTCTGGTATTGCTGAAGCATCTCCAGAGGATTATCAAATTGTACGTGATATGCTTGCAGAATTCAATGACTTATTAGAGTAAAAATATAAGAGAGGGAAAAGCCATTGCTTTTCCCTTATTCTATGAAAAAAGAGGGAAGACGCCATGATAGAATTT
>NZ_LJSA01000542.1:0-310 GCF_002742505.1 Pseudomonas sp. 2995-1
ACTTTATATTCAACAGGAACAACTGGTACTAGAATAATGGAGAATACATCTTTAAAAATACATCGGTTTCAATCAGGACCACTTGGTGGTGATCAGCAAATAGGAGCGAAAATTGCAGAAAACGAAATGGACTGTGTTATCTTTTTTAAGGATCCGTTAACTGCCCAACCTCATGAACCTGATATAAGTGCATTAATCCGATTGTGTGATGTATACAGTATTCCCCTTGCTACAAATATGGCTACTGCTGAAATTATGCTCCGTGGTTTAGAACGAGGAGATTTCCAATGGCGTGAAGTTGTTAAGGAAC
>NZ_LJSA01000543.1:0-293 GCF_002742505.1 Pseudomonas sp. 2995-1
GTCTACGAAATATTGCCGGAGTATAATGGAAATATAAAGGGGTATGTTTGGATAAATGATGTATCGAATGAAATGATGCTGTTTCTTGATGGCCTACCGGCTATTGCGCTACAAGATTATCAAGGTTGGGTACAAACACCTCATGAAGTGAAAAATGCTGGTGTAGTGAAAACGACAGGAGAAACAGGACTAGTTTATTATCAAGATGGAAGTATTGAAACATTGGAACATATTATGCTTAGTAGAGAGCCACTTGGTGGGAGTGAAGAACTTACAGATCCAAATCCAGCCAT
>NZ_LJSA01000025.1:0-229 GCF_002742505.1 Pseudomonas sp. 2995-1
TAATCCACGTGATTTTGATTTCCGTGCGAACGTTGAAGCAGCACTTTTACCAACTGCTTACCAACGTGGCGAAGGAGATGCAGTATTAATTAACTCTAACTTTGCATTAGACGCTGACTTAAATCCTGTTGAAGATGCAATTGCTTTAGAGTCAGGTGATCAAGATAATCCTTATGTGAACATTATTGCTGTGAACAGTGGTGACGAAACAGACGAGAGAATTGTTAAG
>NZ_LJSA01000544.1:0-292 GCF_002742505.1 Pseudomonas sp. 2995-1
ATCGCTATGAAGTCCCTTGACCCTAAGTCATTAACGAAAAGGGAAAATTACCATTTATTGAGTACATCGATTGTTCCAAGACCGATTGCATTCGTTACCTCTATTGGGCAGGGGGATGTTTTGAATGGGGCGCCGTTTAGTTTCTTTAATGTCGTGTCCGCAGAACCCCCTTTGATTTCAATTTCTGTTGGTAGAAAAAACGGTGTAAGTAAGGATACAGCAAGAAATATTCTTGAAAATGGGGAATTTGTAGTTCATGTCACCGATGAGAAAAACGTGTCGCAAGTGAATC
>NZ_LJSA01000545.1:0-299 GCF_002742505.1 Pseudomonas sp. 2995-1
CAATAAATGAAGTCATGATTCGAGTGCTGTGGGCAGTGAAAAGCCGTTATTATCACGGGCGCAGTTGGAAGGAATCACTTCCGTTTGGCGGTCAACCTGAGTTACGCCGAATGCTCCTAGTTGGCCACGGTTCATTATGTGTCGTTGATGGGCTTGACGCTGGGATCCGCTCAGGCGGTGAAATACTGAATTTCGCGCTTCACTTAAATATGATTGCTTGGTCACGATTTGCCTTCTCTGCATTCCAAGAAGTTCGAGCGTTGTATTGTAAAAATGCGTTGGATTTAGAAGCAATGGAA
>NZ_LJSA01000546.1:0-243 GCF_002742505.1 Pseudomonas sp. 2995-1
AATACTCCATCCCACTGAATAATGGGTTGTTTGATAACGCTTCAAATCGATTCTTTAAAAATGGTACGTTCTGTTCTCCCTGCACTAAACTCATGTGTGGCAATGGCATGATAAAGTCCTGTGGCTGATGTAACAGATTGTTGTTCACAAGATAAGACCAAAACTGCAGGGAAACTTGAAATTGTTCATTTACTTTATTAGCTTTACTACAATCAACAGAACCATCCGGGTTTTCTGACGTGT
>NZ_LJSA01000547.1:0-370 GCF_002742505.1 Pseudomonas sp. 2995-1
GCGTTTCTTCAGTCATAACCCATTGGCAGGTGTTGGGGCCGCTTCGCAGCCCAGCGCGGGGCAAGCCCGCTCACCACGGAAAATCTAGTCACCACAGAAAGCCTGCTCACCACAAAAAACCCAGTCACCACAGAAAGCCTGCTCACCAAAGAAAGCCCCTTCACCACGCTTGAGCCAATGGAAACGGCGCAAGCAAGCGCCCTCTTTCTAACCACTTAATAAATGACCTTTAGGTGAATGAGCTTTCATTGTGGTGAGCGGGCTTGCCCCGCGCTGGGCTGCGGAGCAGCCCTAATCCAGGCACCGCGTTTCTTCAGTCATAACCCATTGGCAGGTGTTGGGGCCGCTTCGCAGCCCAGCGCGGGGCAAG
>NZ_LJSA01000548.1:0-387 GCF_002742505.1 Pseudomonas sp. 2995-1
GTTTTCAGTCATTCTCCCGGTTATCGTATCCGTGACATAATATCTTTGGTATACAAAATCTCCGCAGTAAATTTGGTTGGTAATCATACTATCCATGGAAGTACTATGCCACTTCTTTTTTTCTTTGGCGGTTTTCGTTCAATAACAGTCTATGGAAAAAATAGATATGTTCCCTTGGTGAAAGTAAATGGGGAGGGTATCCTCAAGAGTACATATCCTTGTTCTCCCACAGGTTTTTAAAGCAAGTATTTCATTTCAAAGAAACACTATCTCAAAGCATTCTCAAATAGATTCAGAGTCCAGTAGTCTAGCGAACTTCTAGACTACTGGACTCTGATTTTCCACTCCCCTTTATTTGAACAGTTTATTATTTGATAAACACACTCA
>NZ_LJSA01000549.1:0-299 GCF_002742505.1 Pseudomonas sp. 2995-1
GTTGTAGCAACTCAGGAGGTCCTATTCGGTCTTCTTCTTCGAAGAAGGAGTATGACAAACAAGCGATACAAAGTGAGAATGTCAAATGCCGTTAGGAAGTCGGAGAGTTTACATAGTACCGATGAAGTCGGGTAATTCTGGTGGAGGAAAGGTAAACTCCCTATCATCATCTTATTTAGGGACACATTCAATACACACAGAGGTAGGGAATAAGAATGGAAACAAAACTAATGAGAATAGCAGAACTAGCTAAAGAAGATCAGAAAGTAAAATTCACCTCACTAGCACATTTATTAAAT
>NZ_LJSA01000550.1:0-297 GCF_002742505.1 Pseudomonas sp. 2995-1
GATGTTCGGAGTTATCCAGGAAGAGGACCTGAGGAACCGGATACAGAACGTGTTGTTCGAGGGAGTCGTGACGGCTATACTGAGAATATCATTGAAAATACAGCTTTAACGAGAAGAAGGATACGAGATGAAAGATTAAGAAATGAAATCATGAAAGTGGGGAAAAGATCAAAAACTGATATTTGTCTCTCATACATTGATGGAATTGCAGACACTAAATTAGTTGAAGTAATAAGAAAAGAGTTAGAAGCAATTGATATTGATGGTTTAACAATGGCAGATAAAGTTGTGGAAGAG
>NZ_LJSA01000551.1:0-297 GCF_002742505.1 Pseudomonas sp. 2995-1
TGGTTGTCTCCATCACCGTTCTGCACTGTCAAAAAAAGTTTTTCTATAAACTCACGACTGGTATTTTCATAGACTCTAGTTGTATGCTCTGTAGGTTGTCTTCAGTACCAAATTTAGAAATCGCATCAGACCAGTTCTCTATTATGGCATCCTGATGTTGTAAAATTGCATCTCTTATCGTTGCTTCCATACCTTTCCCCCACTTTACATTTCTTTTATTATCCTCTTATTATTTCATTGATTTCTTTTGATTGCAATGAATGTGAAACGATTATGTTTTTACTATTTTTTATATGT
>NZ_LJSA01000552.1:0-296 GCF_002742505.1 Pseudomonas sp. 2995-1
ATCTAACGCATCTCGCAGACCGTCACCGAAAATATTAAATGCTAGTACCACTGTTAAAATAGATAAACCTGGGAATAAAGCAATATGACCAGCGTCTCGTAGGTAACTTCGACCGTCATTTAACATTGCGCCCCATTCTGGTAAAGGTGGTTGTGCACCCATTCCTAAGAATGAAAGACCAGCAGCTGTTAAAATTGCTGTTGCAATACATAATGTAGCGTTTACGATGATTGGTGACAAAATATTTGGAAGAATATGTCTAAAAATGATACGGAAATCTGAAGCACCAAGAGCAC
>NZ_LJSA01000553.1:0-296 GCF_002742505.1 Pseudomonas sp. 2995-1
GCTAAAGACAACCCGCCACCAGAACGCCGTCCACAAAAGAGAGGATCACGTAGCGGTAACAATAGACCACAAAAAACCGTTTCCTTCGAGGATAAAATGAGTCGTTTCCTTAAAGATAGTGAAGAGCGTTTAGCCTCAATAAAGCGTAATACCGAATCTAAACGTGGAGGTCGAAACTCCAAAAGAGGATAATTCTTGCTGCTGTAGATGAATCTAATATGATATAAAAATCAACACTTGCTATTTTTAGCAAGTGTTTTATTTTTGCTCATTTTGAGAACGAGTATGAGTTGAAA
>NZ_LJSA01000026.1:0-229 GCF_002742505.1 Pseudomonas sp. 2995-1
TACCAATATCTCCAATACCGTTCCCGTCAACATAAACTGAACCTGAAGGAATCTTTCCTGCTAAAGCACCTTCACTCTTATCAAGCGCTAAAACATCTCCATTATCCATTAAGAAAATATTTTCTTTTGCTACGCCACATTCTTCAGCTAGTTTACCATGCATTTTTTGCATTCGAAACTCACCGTGGATCGGCATAAAATACTTAGGTTTAATTAATCGTAGCATAAG
>NZ_LJSA01000554.1:0-295 GCF_002742505.1 Pseudomonas sp. 2995-1
GGATATAATGACAATAGGTCAATAACTACAGCCAACAAAAAGCCATCTAAAGATTAAAAAATATTGGACACCTGAAGAATTTAATGAGCTTCGAGAAATCGCAATGAGTAAAGGATTCATACACTGTGAGTCTGGACCATTAGTTCGTTCTTCCTATCATGCAGATGAGCAAGTAAATGCAGCGGAAGAGAATTCAGAAGAACACAGAGAAGCTAAATAGAAAAACGCATAAGTTCTCAGACTTTTATTTCTAAAAAAGGTGACTTCCTAAGGGGAAGTCACCTTTTCTTAATAC
>NZ_LJSA01000555.1:0-288 GCF_002742505.1 Pseudomonas sp. 2995-1
GTCATGAACCTTTATATATTATTGCTTATCCTTTTATGAAAGTATTATCTATAATCCCATTATCCTTCTCGTTAGTTTTAGGAAAATGTATTTTCTTAGATTCACAGAGAGCTGAATTTTTGGCAGACTATAAGGCGTCTGAAATAGCAGGGACAGATTCTGTCATAAGTATGCTTGATAAACTACATTATACAGATTCCTTTTACTTCGCGATGCAAAAGGCCACGATAAACAGAACCTCGTTTTTCGAGACATATTCAACGGTGTTAAATACGGTTCCTAAAAGAG
>NZ_LJSA01000556.1:0-295 GCF_002742505.1 Pseudomonas sp. 2995-1
GAAGAGGCTGGGACAAAAGTGTTTTAACATATGAAAAACGCGAACAATTCGTTTCGCAAATATACTTCGCTTTCCGCGGGCGGCTGGTGAGCCTCCTCGACGCTTTGCGTCTGTGGGGTCTCACCCCTGCCTTCCATCCCGCAGGAGTCTACGTATATTAGCTACGCTTTAGTGATTTTTATTCGGCTTTACAATTAATACTTCTACTTTTGGGACAGCCTCTAACTGTTTTTATTCGTGTGCAGAAGTTATTATTGATTACTCTTCTTCTGGCTTGTATACAAAGTAGTCGAAA
>NZ_LJSA01000557.1:0-246 GCF_002742505.1 Pseudomonas sp. 2995-1
AATGTCATTCTCCTTTCAATACATAATATTGGTATTGTAACATGTCCATATTACCGTTTAAACCTTCCCCTATTCATTAATTTGATTTTTCAAGGATAGTCTTATTCTGTTTTCCTTGTTGTAGAGGGGTTTTAAAGTGTGATTTATATGAATTTGAATTATATTGTAAAAAGTATGTGAAAATCTATAATTCAAAAGAGGAGAACTGACAAGGAAGAAAGTTCTAGACGTATTTTACACCTAGAG
>NZ_LJSA01000558.1:0-281 GCF_002742505.1 Pseudomonas sp. 2995-1
CGATTAACGATGCATATCTTTCAAAAGAATAAATGAATTTTGTTGATTTTTCACTTCTTCCAAACCCCGGTAAATCAATAGAAATCACAGAATAGTTCTTCGCTAATAGGGGGGCTAATTTATTGAATGTATAGGTGGAAGAAGCAAATCCATGAATGAGTAAAATTGGAGGCTTCTCACTTATTGAGTACTCACAATATATGTCCATACCAGCTATTTTTATAAATGTTGAGTTAAATGGAAAACTAGTCACCTTGAAAATTCCTCCTAATGCTATATGT
>NZ_LJSA01000559.1:0-230 GCF_002742505.1 Pseudomonas sp. 2995-1
TTTTTGTGATCATTATGAAAAACTGATGTTTGGAACAGACTGGCCACTTGTGCAGATTGGTCCTTATATAGACTTTATCAAGGAATATATTCCTGAATCGGCTTGGGAAGACGTATTTTTTAATACGGCTGTACGAGTTTTCCCAAAGATTAAGCCATGTTTAAATATAGCTTCGAATCAGGATGATTAGTATGGAGGAACGAAGCCTTGAGGAGCACCCATTTTCTTAG
>NZ_LJSA01000560.1:0-258 GCF_002742505.1 Pseudomonas sp. 2995-1
GCATCAAAAATTATAAAGTATAATAAATCTATTGTATTTACTTTTACATTATTAACACTCATCAGTGCAGTTGCACTGTTTTTTGTTTCAATCAATTATAATATGAATGACTACATCCCTGAAGATGCACCGTCTACAGTAGCAATAGAGATAATGGAAGAAGAATTCAATAGTACACTCTCTAATGCTCAAGTTATGATTAAAAACGTGACTGTACAAGAAGCGTTGTTATATAAGGAATGGCTTGAAGAGATAGAT
>NZ_LJSA01000561.1:0-366 GCF_002742505.1 Pseudomonas sp. 2995-1
CGCTGCCGACGATCGGGATCAGCACCGGCGCATTGAACGTAGCGCTTTGCGCAATACGAATTTTGGCCATGGGTTACGCCACCGCAGTCAGGTAACGGGTCGGCTCCGACTGCAGGGCCAAGTTGACGGTACGGGTCAGCAGGTTGTTTCGCGATACCGCTGGTTGCTTGGAAAACGACGTGTAGGTGCCGTACAGCAGAGTGTCGTTGCCGGGCAGGTTGAGGCGCGCGGCTTCAACCTGCTTGCCGGCGTCAGCCTTCAGTAGAACGCTGTTAAACGCTTGGGCCGGGTCATCGGCGATGGTGAGCACCATACTTGCCGCTGATTTGTCGGTGGGGATCTGCTTGCCCTGGTCATCTTCGAGGA
>NZ_LJSA01000562.1:0-306 GCF_002742505.1 Pseudomonas sp. 2995-1
ACCTAGTATAGTAAAAAGCAAGTATCCTCATAAAATTGGCTTGATGACAGGAATATATACAACTGCAATGTCTTCATTTGCTGCAGTAGGCTCTGGTGTAAGTATTCCATTGTCACAAGAGATTAATTTAGGTTGGAAATATGCACTATTAGTTTGGGGAATTATTGCAATAATAGGAATTGTATTTTGGATTCCACAGACTAAAAAGACAGTTTATAATCAGAAGAATATTAATAATTGTAAAAGAGTTACTGGAAAATTAATTTGGACTTCAGCATTAGCTTGGCAAGTTACTATATATATGGG
>NZ_LJSA01000563.1:0-294 GCF_002742505.1 Pseudomonas sp. 2995-1
GTACAAATAATACATTTCAATCCAGCGATGTGAACTTGAACACAGTATCAAGAGCTAAGATATTTCATTTTGGCTATCCACCCCTGATGAAAAGGATGTATGAAAAAGATGGAGAGGAGCTAATCAAACTTTTTCAAACATTAAAAGCAAAGGATCTTGTTACTACATTAGATATGGCAATGCCTGATGCGAGCACATATTCAGGTAATGTTGACTGGGGGGAAATTTTAAAAGGTGTACTACCAAATATAGATGTATTTTTCCCGAGTATCGAGGAAGTAATGTATATGGTAG
>NZ_LJSA01000027.1:0-230 GCF_002742505.1 Pseudomonas sp. 2995-1
GACAGCAATAAAGACGGTTACTACGCCATCGTTGGCAACAACGTTGTCCTGACTCAGGCCGGTGCTGACTTCGTTAACGCGGGCAACAAATTGCCAGCGTTCGATCTGACCGTGACTGATGCTGACAAAGGCAGCGCAACTGCCGCCGCTACTCCGGACGTGACGCTGGTCAACGACCTGCCGACCATCGAAGTAACCGCCAATCCGTTGGTTGAAGACGCTGTCAGCAA
>NZ_LJSA01000564.1:0-294 GCF_002742505.1 Pseudomonas sp. 2995-1
CTTATATCAGAACCACCCATCAAATAGTTCTTGAATATCTTAAGATTAATCCAATCATTTAAATCTATAACTCTAGTTAATCTAAGAGATGAATAATAATATAACTGAGAAAATCGTTCTTAATAGTTGTGAATTTCTAGTTGACGTACAGTATTTTCAGTAGCTAGAACTTAGTAATAGATTTAGTCTTATTTATAGGGAGAGTGTTTATCCTTTCATTCATATTAACATCACCCTACACTGTCGCCCAAATCATTTCTATCTGCATTTTTTTCCGCAATACTCGCTTTCATT
>NZ_LJSA01000565.1:0-293 GCF_002742505.1 Pseudomonas sp. 2995-1
CTAATAGGCTTTGGTCATCTAAGACCGGTTCTAATTTTTCCATAGTGACTTTTTTTGTTTCCTCTGACATATCCTTGAGGAGATAATAAGATATGATTTCATGTTCGTGATAAATTCGTTTAGTTGGTGAGATACTTCGAACAATATGGAACACAGAAGTCTCCCAGTTGAATTGATTTTGTAATAATTCAACAGTAGTGATTGGTGAACCTATATAAAGGACAATCTGAACAAAAAAATCAGAGGTTATTGTATCGATGATCGACTCTTCATCGTTTTCTTCTTCAAAGTGT
>NZ_LJSA01000566.1:0-498 GCF_002742505.1 Pseudomonas sp. 2995-1
GTACGGAGGAACTGTTTGGGCTCAATAGTATTAGTGCTTCTCAACTTTGTCGTCGAGTCAATGCTTTACCTTCCATTCTTCCACGACAGTTATTTCTTGCCGCTGTTAGCGAATTGAATAAGCTGACAAGTAACAGAAAAGGGATCCCTTCTTTGGGGCGTCTTCATCTAGTAGATTCTTCTTCTCTGCTTCTTGGACCTACATTAGGAAAATGGACGTATTTTACAAAGCATAGTAATTGCGTGAAGCTACATACTCGGATTGTGGTAACGGATCCCGGCACAGCTTATCCCGACATGGTTATTCCCTCTACAGGAAATGTGGATGATCGTGAAGTCATGCTTGAGCTCGTAATAGATCCTCACGCGACTCATGTGATGGACCGTGGCTATGTGGATTACAAAAAAATGGATCATTGGGTGGGAAACCAGATTCCATTCGCTATGCGTATCCAGGCTGGGCATAAGGCGAACATTATAAAATCCTATGAAGTTCCCG
>NZ_LJSA01000567.1:0-292 GCF_002742505.1 Pseudomonas sp. 2995-1
CTGCTAGGAAGGTTTTGCTTGATCTTATTGTCAAAACCCATCTTCTTAATGTAAAGAAGTCTGTGAGTCACTAATTCTTTCTTAACGGACGTAATAGTTCGTTCAGTGACGTTTAGCATATCTGCTAATGTCTTATTAGTGAAAATAAAATAAATATTGCCGTCTGCATCAAACCAATGATTCTTGATAGAGTAGCGATTGCGGTCCTTTAATAGTGCATAAGCAATGCGTGCATTGTTGCTCAAATCCTTGTATTTTTCGTTTGTAAAGAGCCACTGAGGCAGTTGATAAT
>NZ_LJSA01000568.1:0-287 GCF_002742505.1 Pseudomonas sp. 2995-1
CCTTTGAATTATGCAACTAATTCTTCCTCCTCTCAAACTCCTTTAATTACACTTTGTGAAGACCTCATGTCGTTGGTACTAAAGAAATAGCCTAAACTTGTGAGTGATTTGGTTTCACCGTGATGATATTCATGCATAAAATATGGAAATAGATACTACTTTTATAAGGAGAGAGAGACAACAATGAATGAACCTGAAAACCATTTATTTATTTTGTGGAAGAATTGTTTATCCCATCAAACTAAGATTATTAATGATATAAAAGAAAAATTTACAATCCTTAAAAT
>NZ_LJSA01000569.1:0-292 GCF_002742505.1 Pseudomonas sp. 2995-1
GATTCAATCTGTCCTTCTCTATGGTTGAAGGAATCAGACATTTGCGTGATCACCCGATTTATCTCATTAAGCATTTGACTATTATTCATACCTATCTGTTCAAATGAATTTGTAGCATCATTCAAGTGCTTCTCAAACGCTTTAGAATCTGCGTAGTGTGACTTTAAGTGATTATTAAATTCCTGGTTAAACTGCTTCAAGTCTTCAAATCGATCAGAAAGAAGATGCTTGTATTCTGCTTGTGTAGAATTAATGGTCTCTAGAGCATCAGGAAGCTGTACAATGGAATTCC
>NZ_LJSA01000570.1:0-436 GCF_002742505.1 Pseudomonas sp. 2995-1
AACTCCGTCCAAATGTGGGAGGGGGCTTGCTCCCGATGAGGGTGTGTCAGTTGATGCAGCTGTGACTGACCCACTGCTATCGGGAGCAAGCCCCCTCCCACAGTTTGATCTCTATAGATCAGACAGATAGGTCCTGGCCTGCTGTCCTGCTTTTGCTCTGCTTTTGCTCTGCTTTTGATCTGCTTTTGATTTGCTTTTGATTTGGCTCTTACATCCTTTTCGCTGACGAAGTCAGCGGTCTTTTGATCTGCGCTTTTGATCTTGATCTCAGGCGCCCCGTCAAACACGCTGGCCGAACGCAGGCTTGAATCCGTGGGTAACCCGGCAGGACGCCGGGTTAGCCGCGCTGGGCCATGGATGGCCCATCGCGGCGGCCCACGGATTCAAGCCGGAGTGAGGGCACACCGAGCCTAGGCGAGGTGCCGAGTGTTGGGGC
>NZ_LJSA01000571.1:0-291 GCF_002742505.1 Pseudomonas sp. 2995-1
GTAAGCGTAAAGAGCTTACACACGCTTAATTATTCCGGCAAGGATATTGTCACTGTCAATGGCAATAAACCATCATTTAGCAAAGCAACAAAGTCAAAGAAACATGGTCCTTGGCAAAAGTACAGCAACCTTGATTATTTGAATCGTGCACATGCTGCTAACGCATTGCTTAACAAGAAGTTGATGCCACATACAGAACGTGAACCATTATTCGTAGATCCGACCGGTTGGCACAATAAAAGAATTTCAGACGGCTGGCTATACAACCGTTGTCACCTTATTGGCTACCAA
>NZ_LJSA01000572.1:0-233 GCF_002742505.1 Pseudomonas sp. 2995-1
ATCTAAACTATTGTTGAATTTCAATAGATAGCCTTCATTCGTAGAGCTTTAGCACTGTGTGGCATAGGAAAAATAAAGTAATCCAGCTACATTAAGAACCACCTTATGTCGATGGTTTCTGTTGACCCATTGGCGTCTTTAGACGTTTCTGGGCAGCAGCATATCTCCACACAGGAGCCTCACCTAACGAAGTTATATTTAGTTAGTATATTTTGCTTTGATTAGTCTTTGAA
>NZ_LJSA01000573.1:0-291 GCF_002742505.1 Pseudomonas sp. 2995-1
GATATGCACAACTGGATGCAAGACGGCCTATGGCCATTTATGAAACACGTTACCCCCGAAGATAGTAAAAAAGGCTCCATGATGAATATCGTCGAAGGAATCAAAGCAGGGACGACGACTTTCTGCGATTACGATACGAATATGAATGAATTAGTCAAAAACTACGTGAAAGTGGGAGCGAGAGCAAGAGTCTCAGAGCTCATTAACGAAATACCAGATGATATCGGCGACCTTCCAGTGGGAGAACTCTATCCATTCCACTCAGAAATAGGCCATCGAAAGCTCCAAAAC
>NZ_LJSA01000028.1:0-230 GCF_002742505.1 Pseudomonas sp. 2995-1
GGACAAATAAAGTGTAATCTTGTCCTTCAGGTATTCTGTCTATCATCTCATCTGCTACTTTTAACTTCTGTAATTTAGCGGACGTGGCAAGAGCATCATTTTCACTACTGAAAAAAGCTTGGAATTTCATTTGTACTACCACACCTTTCCGAGTCTTATTGATGCTATTCCCACACCTTGTCCTAGTCAAACATAAAAAATGAGAGACAGCAATTTGCTATCCCTCATAC
>NZ_LJSA01000574.1:0-290 GCF_002742505.1 Pseudomonas sp. 2995-1
TGTACATGCAATGCGTCGCCTTGATGATACAAGTAACGGTGAATTCGTTGGGGTAGGTCAAGGTCCAAACACTGCAATTGTTTCTAACGACGACGGTGTAAAAGCAGGACTTGGATTTTCCATTGATAAAGTATTAACAGTAAAGCATGAAGTGAACTACGGGTTCGGCCTAGGCCTCACAGGTGCATTATTGATGGAAGTGCCGGCTGGTGAAAGAAAAGAATTTAACTTTGCAATTTGTTTCTACAGAGGCGGAATCGTAACAAGTGGAATCGATACAGAGTATACCT
>NZ_LJSA01000575.1:0-506 GCF_002742505.1 Pseudomonas sp. 2995-1
CCTCTAATCCATAGTATGTTTGAAACTCTTTTACTACTGCCTCTGTACTCGGACCAAAGTATGTTGTCGGATTATTGGATATATGGAAACCTGCTACTTCTAAGTCTTCTTTTAATGTAATGACATCTGAACGACGCATACCAAACTGCATTGGTTTAGTGACTAATTCTTCTAGCTTTGCCAACGTAACTTGATCAGCTATTCCATTCACTCTTAAGCCATGGTCTGCTTGGAAATCTCTTACCATCGCTTCGGTTGTTGATCCATAGAATGTTGTTGGATTATCCGAAACATGGTAGCCCAGCATAGATAAATCTAGTTTTAGTTGAATGGAAGACTCGTGTCTTTCACCATTTCTCAATGGGCTTGTAAGTATTTCATCCAACTTTGCTAAAGTTTCCTGTCCTACTTTCCCTGTCACCTCTAAACCATAATACGTTTGGAACTCCTTTACTACAGCCTCTGTACTTGAACCAAAGTATGTTGTTGGATTACTAGATATATGG
>NZ_LJSA01000576.1:0-279 GCF_002742505.1 Pseudomonas sp. 2995-1
GCCCAATCCATTGAATTAGTATTTGGGAGTAAAACCGTGGCCGATGGATTAGGCTTCTTTTATAACAATTATATGAGTGCTTTTGAATATAAAAATATGACTCATCCATATTATCTTTTACCTGGCGGAAAACCTTGGAGCAGTGTTGCACCGGTCTTATTGTTCAAAAACGGAAAACCTCAGTTTTTATTAGGAAGTCCAGGAAGTAGCCGTATCTCAACAGCTTTAGCACAAGTAATCACACGAGTTGTTGATGGAGGGGAATCTTCGGATAAAGCT
>NZ_LJSA01000577.1:0-290 GCF_002742505.1 Pseudomonas sp. 2995-1
GTTGACGGGTCATTAAAATCAGGTTATGTGAAGCACGGAGATCTAATTGTAATTACTGCCGGAGTTCCTATTAATGAAACTGGTACAACAAACATCATGAAAGTTCATGTTGTAGGTGAAGTTACTGCAAAGGGACAAGGAATAGGACGTAAATCAGCAACAGGGAAAGTTGTAATTGCAAATACAGCTTCAGATGCTTTGGAAAGAGTTTCTGATGGCGATATCCTAGTTACTTCAAATACTGACCGAGATATGATGAGTGCTATTGAAAAAGCTGGTGCTATTATTAC
>NZ_LJSA01000578.1:0-347 GCF_002742505.1 Pseudomonas sp. 2995-1
GTAATATTCATTGAACCATTCTTGATCGTATAAGGATTCAATAGCATAAGGATTATGTTCTTCTTCAATATAATTTTCACTGAACTGATCAAGACTGTTTAAATATGCTTCTGGATCTTCTAAGAAAGCTTCAGCCCGAGCTAATGAGTTCTCTTCATCATCATTAATTTGAGGGCTTACTTGATTAATAACAAGTCCAGAACCATATTGGATACCGCGGTTTGCTGCAATGGAACTGTCCAATGCTCTATCTGGAATAATAAATCCGAATAATATAGGTAGTATGAAGATACTATAGATCAATAATTTTACTGGTGTAGGTCCTTTGATTTGGTGGTCATGGTTAC
>NZ_LJSA01000579.1:0-289 GCF_002742505.1 Pseudomonas sp. 2995-1
ATATACTAGTAACAATAATTTTCAAAATGTTTTCCTCCCATAATATTTATTTGTTGCTTTACTTATTGATCGAGAGTGAAGCAGAATTCTTAAAAACAGTTAGATGTTTTTAGAAAAATTACTCAATCCATCCTTTCAGCAAGTTTTTAAGTGGTTCGTTGTTAAATATAAGTACTCGATATTTCCCCTTTCTTTTCGATTTTACTAGCTCGGCATCTTCCAATACAGTTAGATGTTTTGCTATCGCTTGTCGTGAGATGGAAAGATCGTGCTTCATAATGAGACGTGT
>NZ_LJSA01000580.1:0-64259 GCF_002742505.1 Pseudomonas sp. 2995-1
CCGCTGCATCGGGACCTGGTTCGTGATGAAGGCTTCTGCGAAGGTGGTGTGAACATTCACTACCTGGAACACAAACTAGCGGATCAGCATGGGTGACAAGCCGTCAAAGTTGCTGAGTTCCTGTTAGGAAGTCAGCACCTAATGCTCCTCCGGTAACCTGAAGAGGCAAGCCAACATACGATTTCCAGGCGCCCCGTAAAAACGCCATAAGACACCACTCAAACGTACGGGATTACCCTGGTTTACAGTGGTTTTGCGCAGAAACGAAAAAAGACGCCGAAGCGTCCATTCCATAAATCACAGGCAAAAAAAAGCCACTCTATTGAGTGGCTTTTTCGTAATGCTTGGAGCGGGAAACGAGACTCGAACTCGCGACCCCGACCTTGGCAAGGTCGTGCTCTACCAACTGAGCTATTCCCGCTTGGTGATGCGCATTCTATAGAATCCTGAGCACCAGTCAACCTCTTGATTCAAAAAAGTTTTATTTCTTTTCAACAGTAGTGCGCAGATGTGGCCAGGCAGCGCGCAGATACTGGAGCATCGACCACAGGGTCAGACCGGCGGCGATAAGCAGCAAGGCGTAGCCCAGCAATACCCAAAAGGAGAAATCCGACGGGTTCGCCAGCAGGATGACCAGCGCGAGCATTTGCGCGGCAGTTTTCCATTTCCCCATGTTGGACACGGCTACGTGGGCGCGGGCGCCAATTTCGGCCATCCATTCGCGCAGAGCCGAGACGACGATCTCACGACCGATGATCACCGCGGCCGGCAGTGTCAGCCACAGATTACCGTGCTCTTGCACCAGCAGGACCAGAGCGACAGCCACCATCAGCTTGTCGGCCACGGGGTCCAGGAACGCGCCAAAAGGCGTGCTCTGCTCCAAGCGGCGGGCCAGGTAGCCGTCAAGCCAGTCGGTGGCAGCCGCAAAGGCGAACACCGAACTGGAGGCCAAGTAGCTCCATTCGTACGGCAGATAGAACAACAAAATGAAAATCGGGATAAGCAAGACGCGTAGAACGGTGATCAGATTAGGGATATTCATCGGCACAACTGGCTACGAGGTGGAAAGGCATTCTATTCGCTGTGCAGATTCGCATAAATCAGCTCAGCGAGCTTTTTACTGATACCGGGTGCTTTGGCTATCTCGTCAATGCTGGCACGGGACAGCTCCTGCAAGCCACCAAAATGTTTAAGCAAGTCGCGACGTCGCGTCGGGCCGACCCCGGCCACCCCTTCCAGAGTTGAGGTTCGCCGGGTTTTGCCACGGCGGGCGCGGTGGCCGGTAATGGCGAAACGGTGAGCTTCGTCGCGAATCTGTTGAATCAAATGCAGCGCGGGCGAATCGCCCTTCAAAGTGAACTCATGGGCGGCATCATTCAAGTACAACGTCTCGAAACCCGCTTTGCGTGTGGCCCCCTTGGCCACGCCGAGCAGGATCAGGTCAGGTACCGCCAGCTCGTTGAGCACGTCGCGGGCCATGGACAGTTGCCCCTTGCCGCCGTCGACCAGAAGGATATCCGGCAACTTGCCCTCCCCGTCCTTCAACTTACTGAAGCGGCGCGTGAGAGCCTGGTGCATGGCGGCGTAGTCATCGCCGGCGGTCACACCTTCGATGTTGTAGCGCCGGTAGTCGGACTTAATCGGCCCTTCCGGACCAAACACCACACAGGAGGCTACGGTGGCCTCGCCGCTGGAGTGGCTGATGTCGTAGCACTCCAGGCGCTGTGGTGGCTCGTCCAGATTGAGGACTTCGGCCAGGGCGTCGAAACGTGCGGCCACATGCTGTCGGTTGGCCAGGCGCGCACTCAGGGCCTGCTCGGCATTGGTCACCGCCAATTGCTGCCAACGCGCGCGGGTGCCGCGTACGCGGTGGCTGATGTCCAGCTCGCGGCCACGCAGTTCGTGGATCGCCTCGATCAAGGTGGGGAAGTCTTCGTGCACTACGTTGACGATCAGCTCCGACGGCAGGTCGCGCTCAGGGCTGCTCACGTAGTACTGGCCCAGGAAGGCGGCCATGACTTCGGCCACTTCCTCGTCGATACCGGTCTGCGGGAAGAAGTTCTTGCTGCCGAGCACTCGCCCGCCGCGCACACTGATCAGGTGCACACAAGCGCCGCCCGGGTTGACGAAGGCCGCGATCACGTCAACGTCGCCGGTGCCACCTTCCATGCTTTGTTGGTCCTGGACACGGCGCAGCAAGGAGATCTGGTCGCGTAGCTCCGCAGCCCGCTCAAAATCCAAGGTACTCGCCGCCTGCTCCATGGCTGCCGATAGCTCATCGGTGAGCGCATTGCTGCGTCCTTCTAGGAACATCACCGAATGGCGCACATCCTCGGCGTACTCCGACGGTTCCACCAAGCCCACACAGGGCGCCTTGCAGCGTTTGATCTGATATTGCAGGCAAGGCCGCGTGCGATTCTTGTAGAAACTGTCTTCACACTGGCGCACAAAAAAGGTTTTTTGCAGCAGGCTCAAGCTTTCACGAATTGCCCCAGCGCTGGGATAAGGCCCGAAGTACTTGCCCTTCGCCTTCTTCGCCCCGCGGTGAATGCTCAGGCGCGGGAAATTACCGTCCGATAAAAACACATAGGGGTAGGATTTATCGTCACGCAGCAGAATGTTGTAGGGCGGCCGCCATTCCTTGATCAGCGTCTGCTCAAGCAACAGCGCTTCGGTCTCATTGGCGGTGATGGTGGTTTCGACCTGGGCGATGCGCGCTACCAGGGCGGCGGTTTTCGGCGCGAGACCGCTCTTGCGAAAATAGCTCGCCAGACGATTCTTCAGGTTCTTGGCTTTGCCGACGTAAAGCAGGCGGGCCTCGCTGTCGAACATGCGGTACACGCCAGGGCGGCCACTGCAGGTTGAGAGAAAGGCACTCGGATCAAACGGTGTGGTCATGTCAGGCGCTGGCGTCCACCATGCCGTGGCGCACCGCGAGCAGGGTCAATTCAACATCACTGCTGATGGCGAGCTTCTCGAAAATGCGATAGCGGTAGGTATTAACGGTCTTGGGTGAGAGGCACAGTTTGTCGGAGATCGTCTGGACCTTCTGGCAACCGACGATCATCAAGGCGATCTGGATTTCCCGCTCCGACAGTGCATCAAACGGCGAGTCGCTGACAGGCTGGAAGGACTTGATGGCCAACTGCTGAGCAATCTGCGGGCTGATGTAGCGCTGGCCGGCAAACACCAGGCGAATGGCTTGGACCATTTCCGCCAATCCTGCCCCTTTAGTGAGGTAACCCGCAGCACCAGCCTGCAGCAGACGTGTCGGGAACGGGTCTTCCTCGCACACAGTCACCACCACGACTTTGATGTCCGGATGGCTGCGCAGCAATTTGGTCGTTGCACCAAGACCGCCGATCCCAGGCATCTTGACGTCCATCAACACCACATCGGGTTTCAACTCCCGGGCCTTAATCAGGGATTCCTCCCCCGACTCGGCCTGGCCGACTACTTGCAGGCCATCGATGTCAGCCAGCATTCGTGTAATGCCTGTACGAACGAGATCATGGTCATCGACTACTAGCACCCTAATCAAGCAGACACCTCGCGAAATGGTCTTATAGGTTGCCGAACACCTTAGCAAAAAACCAAGGCGCAGACCTAGTTGCACGCGTCATATATATGGAGTTTGGTTAAGCGACGACCACCCGCCGGGAGGCGGATGGCTCAATTTGCTGGGCGAAGCGTCAGGAATCCTGGGGGTTTGGCTTGGCTTTTCCATTCATCGAGGATGAATGCTCGGCCAAAGTAGAGGTCAGGCGACGGATCGCAGCCTGGTCTTCCTTGAACATTGCGCGGTAATCCCCGAGTACCTTCTCTTCGATGTGGCTCAGGTTTTCCAATTGAATCGGCGTGGCTGCGCCAGTCAAAACGTACAGCACATCCACACCTCTCGCGGCGACGCGAGACAAGTAGTCCGCTTTAGGTGCACGTCCTCCACTTTCGTATTTACCTTGTGCGTTGGCTTCAACGCCTCCGATTTCACCAAATACTTTTTGCGACAGACCAAGTCGCTCCCTTTCTTGCCTCAAACGCAAACCGATTCCACTCATTTGGATGTATGATCCTGTTTGGCACACCCCAAGAGGTGACACTCTCATCCCTTATTTAAACAAACTTGAACGGTTTTGAACTATGCCCGGAATCCGTACCGCAGCACAAGCCAAGGCCTGGCTGGAACACCAAGGCAAGTCAGTTCAAGCGTTCGCTCGAGAACATGGCGTCGATCCGGCAACCACCTATCAAGTGCTCGCTGGGCGCAAAAAGGGACGGCGTGGGGAGGCCCACAAGGTAGCGGTCCTTTTGGGTATGAAAGAAGGGATTATCCTTTCTGAGGCTGATGGCCAAAACGCCGATCAGGAAGTCAACTCCTGAAGCCAGTATGCGCTTATTAGGATTGAACGCATGGTTTAGCTGCAGACACGCTCCATACGCAAGAAGTAGTCTTCTTCGCCCACGATATTGAATCCCATACGCAGATAAAGTTTTTTGGCCGGATTCGTCTTGAACACGGTCAGGCGCAACAGGCCCAGCACCTGCGCCTTGAGCGTCATCTGCGCCAATACCCAACTCCCGGCGCCGATCCCGCGACAGTCTTCGAGCAGATGCAACTCCCGAATGTAGAGCGCCCGGCTATCACGGCTCAGACTGATAAACCCCAAAACGGTGTCGTCCCGGCAAATCAGCCAGTTTTCCCGACCTGCCCACGCGGTGTCGAAGCCATCGTTGGACCACCACAACCCGTACTGAACGTAATAGCGGGCCATGGCTTGTTGGGTCAGCGTTCGTGCAAAGGACAGGTCCTGGTCGGTCGCAGCGCGCAGGTGAAAGGCCATTTACAGAGCTATCACTTGGCTGGTCCAACGCTCGGCGTGGCGACTCGCAATCAGCAGCGCATTCCCTACCCCGGGCACAACAGCAAGCAAACTGCCATCGGCGGCCCAGATCGCACTGCGACCCGCGCAGGCCCAGCCACCCGAAGGCCCACCATGATTCGCCATCAACACCAGCAAGCCATATTCAGCGGCGTAGCCTTGGAGCAGCGCACTGTCAGTTGCGTAGCCGCCTTCACTGATCAGCACACCGGCGGCATAGACAGTGGCGCCCACTTGCGCCGCAGCACGCGGATGACTGGCGTGGGAAAAGTCTGCACACACCGCCAGTGAAATCCGGTCAGCCCCAAATTCAACAACAGCACCGCCCTGCCCTGGGACAAACGCGGCTTCTTCGCCGTCATGCAGATGTTGCTTGGTATAGACCGCCAGGGAGCCGTCCGCGCCCAGCACCAGAGCACCGATCAACACACCCGCCTCTGGCGCCAGTCGGATCGGCATACCCACCACCGCCGTCAGTCGCAGCTCCTGCGCCATTTCCCGCAAGGGCGCCAGCACCCGATCCTCTGGCGCAATCGCCAGTTCAGCGGCCAGCGACGGCTCATAGCCCGTCAACGACAACTCGGGGAATACCAGCAATTGCACCCCCTGCTCCGCTGCGGCACGCATAAATGCCAAATGACGTTCGATGTTTGCCGGCACATCGCCCGCAATGGAAATGGATTGAGCAGCAGCAAGGCTGAAGGCAGTCATGGTCGCGTCCAAGCAATCGGTATGTGAGTGTGACCAGCATATCGGCACTCACCCCATAGCCGTAAGTACCCCCATACAATAGAAATTACTGATTGAATCTCCCTGCTTGCCTCTAGTAAGCTCCGACCATCATTTGGAGACACACCATGTTGCAACTCACCCACACTCAGGTTTGCACTGCTGCCAGCGCCCAGCGCTCGGTGTCGGCTACCCGTGTGAACGGTTCGAGCGCACTGGTCAGCTTTTATTTTGGGTATTGGTTTAGCCACTGCCGCGCCTGATACCTGAAATCGGCGCCCACTACTCAAGGGGTCGCCTACCAGAGAAATCTAACCCCCGGTCGGCTCCCCGACCGGGGGTTTTGTTTTTCAGGCCTCCATACACTTTTCAACTTGGTCAAGAACACTTAAAGGAATCACGACATGAACTACGCCACCTATTACCGCTACGACACTTGCACTGCATGGCGATTTAGCAAGCTCCGCTCGGGACAGCCTGCCGCCTCCGATCGGTCACCTATTGGTGGCAAGCCAACACACGTAGCCGATACGGCCAATTGTCGAACACCCCAGTAGGCCAAGCGCGCGGGAATAGCCCGCCGCTTGACCAGGAAGCAATGAATATGAACTCCTCCGTCGCCGCTCTACCCGTTGCCGCTCTGACTTGCGCCAATGAAACCCTGACCCAGCGTCTGCCCAGCTCCCTTGAGCTCAAGCACCAACTGCCCCTCAGCCCGTTCCTCACTGAACAGATCCACGCCCATCGCCAAGCCGTGCGCGCCATCCTCAATGGCGAAGATTCCCGCTTGCTGGTGATCGTCGGCCCATGCTCGATCCACGACCCGGAATCGGCCATGGAATACGCCCGCAACCTGAAGAAACTGGCCCTTGAGGTCAGTGATCAGATGTTGCTGGTGATCCGCGCCTACGTCGAAAAACCACGCACGACGATCGGCTGGAAAGGCCTGGCCTACGATCCTCGCCTGGATGGCAGTGATGACATGGCCGCCGGTTTAACCCTGTCACGCGAACTGATGCGCGAGATGCTGCGCCTGGGCCTGCCCGTCGCCACTGAACTGCTGCAACCCATGGCCGCCGGCTACTTCGATGACCTGCTCAGTTGGGTGGCGATTGGCGCGCGCACCACGGAATCACAGATCCACCGCGAAATGGCCAGCGGCCTGGGCATGCCCGTGGGCTTCAAGAACGGCACCGACGGCGGCGTCGCGATCGCCTGTGACGCCATGCGTTCGGCGTCCCATCCGCACCGTCACTTCGGCGTCGACAGCCAGGGCCACCCGGCCATCATTCAGACCTCAGGTAACCCCGATACCCACCTGGTGCTGCGCGGTGGTCACCGTGGGCCGAACTACGATGCTCAGAGCGTGGCTGAGGTGAAGCACGGCCTGACCCAATCCAAGGTCATGCCACGGATCATGGTCGATTGCAGCCACGCTAACAGCGGCAAGGATCCACTGCGTCAGCCGGCCGTCTTCAATGACGTGCTGGAGCAACGCTTGCAGGGTGACACCTCGCTGATCGGCATGATGCTCGAAAGCCATTTGTTCGAAGGCTGCCAGCCGTTGAGCCCTTCGATGAAATACGGTGTGTCAGTGACAGACGGCTGCCTGGGCTGGACCGCCACCGAGCAGTTGTTGCGAGCGGCTGCCGAGCGCCTGCGCGCTTAAGATTGATCGTTCAAGGCGCTGCTACAGTGGGTACAGCGCCTCATGCCCCAGCCCCACACACTTGCCATTCGTGACATTCAGTCAAGAGTCCTTTTCGGATTCGACTGTGTTTGCAAAGGAACGACGAGGGGATACTTGACTCCATTGCCTACAGCCCTAATGGAGTTACTGATGTCTATCCTCACGCAAAAAGTCCCCGCCTTCGGCCTCGGCACCTTTCGCCTGCAAGGCCAAGTGGTAATCGAATCCGTCAGCACCGGCCTTGAACTGGGCTACCGGGCCATCGACACCGCGCAAATCTACGAGAACGAAGCAGATGTTGGCCAAGCTATCGCCGACAGTGGCATCCCAAGGGGTGAGCTGTTTATCACCAGCAAGATCTGGATCGCCAATTTCGCCGAAGGCCAACTGATCCCAAGCCTCAAGGAAAGCCTGCGCAAGCTCAAGACCGATTACCTGGACCTGACCCTGATCCACTGGCCGTCGCCGGAAGACCAAGTGCCCGTCGCCGAGTTCATGGGGCAGTTGCTGGAAGCCAAACGCATGGGCCTGACGCGCCAGATTGGTATTTCCAACTTCACCATCGACCTGATGAAGCAGGCCATCGCAGCCGTGGGCGCCGAGCACATCGCTACCAACCAAATCGAACTGCACCCCTACCTGCAAAACCAGCACGTCGTGGATTTTGCCACCGCCAACGGTATCCAGATCACCTCGTACATGACTCTGGCTTACGGCGAAGTGCTCAAAGACCCCGTGATCCAGCAGATCGCGAAGCACCACCAAGCCACCCCGGCACAAGTCGCCCTGGCCTGGGCCATGCAGTTGGGTTACGCGGTCATCCCTTCGTCAACCAAACACGCCAATCTGGAAAGCAACCTCAAGGCCATGCAGCTGACCTTGAGCCCTGCCGATATGGCGCAGATTGCCGGGCTGGAACGTGGCCACCGCTTGACCAGCCCCAAGGGCATCGCGCCGAAGTGGGACTAAACCCCCGCCACCGTTTTGCGCGATAACTCGCGCAGCCACGGCAACACCCGCAGGCCGACCGTGGCCTCGGGTGGGTCGATAATGTCCATGAAGTGTTCGAGATTGACGTTGTCCGGCACACCGGGAAGCCGTACCACCACCGCCGATGTTGCGCCGCAGGGTGCCCCCAAATCCAGGTGATCGTAGACCAGTACATGGCGCACCTGGGGCTGGGGCCCGCAGCCATGGGTTATCAAACCCGCGCTGATAATCAGCACGTCAAAGGGTTCGGCTGGGATAGCCGTGAGTATCTGGACTTCTTCGAAGGTTTGTACCGGCACGATCCGGTGGTACCCCAACTGATTGAGCATTTTTTCGATGTACAACCGTTGCAGGTGTTGTTCATCAGCAATCAGGATGGTCAGTGCTTTGTTCGGCATGGCAAACACCTGGGCAGGCAGCGCTCGTCAGTGAGCGACGCCTATTTTCCAGACATATCCCGAAGACAAAATCAGGCATATTCCCGCTTCGCGTAGGAGTTCTCCCAAATCAACCGAATGGCCCTCCTCCTCAGTCAAGCCTGATTGCCATAACGACTCAGGCTGTGCTGCAACTGTTCGATGGCCGCGTCTACGGACTCAACTGCAGCGTCCAACGCCCCCCTATCACGCCGCTCACATGCGCCCTCCAAGGTCTCGCAGCAGGAGGTCAGCACCTCAGCCTTGACCAAGCGCGCGCCTCCTTTGACACGATGAGCCAGGTCGTGAAGCTTGGCGAAAGCGCCTTGCCCTTTCAGCGTCGACAGCAAAGCACGGTCCTCTTCGAGGCTGTCCAGCAAAGGCGTCAGCAGCTCGCTGAGAGCATCGTCATCGCCCTGCGTCAGCGTGAGCAGCGGGCTTAAATCAAACGCTGCTCCGGCGTTATCCGTGGCGACTCCGGCGGTCCGTGATGCCAAGGCCAAGCGCAAGTCCTCAAGGCCGGTAGGTTTAAACAGGCAACCGTCCATGCCTGCTTGCCGGCAGCGTTCAGCCTCTTGCGGCAGTGCGTTGGCGGTGAACCCAAGTAACAGGCACGGCGTCAACCCAAGCTGGTGCTCTTGTGCACGAATGTCACGCGCCAACGCGTAACCGTCCTTGAAGGGCATATTGCAATCGGTGATCACGCCATCAAAATGTCCGGCCTGCCACAGTGCAAATCCTTGGGCACCGTCCTCTGCCGAAGTGATGCGATGCCCTAGAAAACTCAGTTGTCGAGCCAGTAACAAGCGGTTGGCTGGGTAATCATCCACCACCAGAATGTTTAACCCACGGGCAGGCGGTATATGCGGGACCGGTGCAGAGACCGGCAGGGCGGTGGTCATCGCAAGCGCCAATGTCACGTCCACTCGCGTGCCCTTGCCCAGCACGCTGCTCAAATGCAGTTGACCACCCATCATCTCGCACAGGTTACGGCTGATCACCAACCCCAGACCCGACCCACTTCGCCCTGGCTGCTCATTATTACTGCCTTGGATAAAGGGGTTGAACAAGCGCTGCTGGTCTTCGGCGCTGATGCCAATGCCCGAATCCTCCACCCACAACCGCACGTTCAGTTGGTCACTGTCCAACACAGGTACGCCCTGGGCGCCCAGCGACACTTGACCGGAGGCGGTGAACTTGATCGCATTGCCCAATAAATTGGACACCACCTGCTTGAAGCGCAGCGGGTCGACGATCACGGGTCGATCTATCAACGGGTCAAGTTCCACTCGCAGCAACAGGCCCTTGTCCCTCGCCAACCCCTCAAACACCCGCGCCACGGAGGCCAACAGTTCGTGCAGATTGGCTGGCTCCAGGCTAAGGGAAAGGTGGCCGGATTCGATCCGTGCAATGTCGAGAATATCGCCGATCAACTCCAGCATGCCCCGGGACGCCACCGACGCGACCTCCAGCGCATCCCGGTCAGCCCTGCCCTGTTCGGCATTCTTCAGCGCCAGCTCGATCATGCCGATCACTGCGTTCATGGGAGTGCGGATTTCATGACTCATGGTCGCCAGGAACGTAGTCTTGGCACGATTGGCCGCGTCAGCCTCCTCCTTCGCTTCCTGCAACTGGCGCAACAGGCGCTGGCGCTCGCTGACATCCACCCAGCCCGCAATCATGCCCACGACACTGCCATTGCTATCGCGGTACGGGAGCATCCACTGGTAAATGGTCAGAACGCCACCACCCGGCACCTTGAGCACGCGGTCATGGATCTGCGGCTCACCCAACTCCATCAAACGCAAATAATCGGCATGAAACGAACGAGCCTGGGGCGGGTTACCTGTATCGGTTTCCACCACTGTCTTACCGATGACGTCTTCCAACTTGAACCCGAATACATCGAGATAGGCGTTATTGCAGGCCATCAAGCGACCCAGGCGATCACGCACATAAATGGGGTGCGGCGTGCCATCAATCAGCACACTCATAAAACGCATCTGGTCGCTCAAAGCACGTTCGGCCTGGGCGCGTTTGCGAATCAGATTACGCAGGTAGAACACCCAGCCCAGCGTCACCAGCAACAGCAGCGCGGCTAAGCCGAACCCTTGGATAATCATATTGCGGTGACGCATCCAGTAGTTGTCTTCGATGATGATCTCGCTGCGCCAATGGTTGGTCAGCTCATCCATTTCTTCGGGTGAAATGCTCAACAACGCCTTGTCGAGGATCGAGTACAACTCCAGTTCGCTGCGGTTGACTCCAAACGTAATCCGCGCAGGCTCCCTCCCGACCGTACTGGTGATACGCAAACGCTTAAGGTAATGGCGCGCGATCATGTAGCGCGCGCTGATCAGCGAAACCGCCGTCGCATCGACGCTGCCATTGGCCACCCATTCCATTGCCTGCTCAGGGTTCTGCGCGTCGACAAACCCGATATTGGGATAGTCCTTGGCGATTTGTGCGACCAGGCTGTCGCCGCTAACGATTGCCAGGCGCTTGCCGGGCATATCTTCCAGGGTCACCAGTTGCTCGTCGTCGGCACGCACCACCAACACATAGGGGTTGGACAGGTAAGGTCGGGTAAAACGGATCTTTTCGGACCGCTCGGCACTCGGGGTGACGACCGCCAGCATGTCCACACGACCGGCGCTGGCCTGATCAATTTGCGCGGGCAACGAACTGCCGCGCTCCACATCGAACTTCAAGCCTGTGCGCAAACTGATGCGCGACAGTACTTCGGCGCTCAACCCTTCGAATTGCCCCTGCCCGTTGAAAAAAGACAGCGGCACAAACTTGTCGAGCACCGCGATTTTCACCCGAGGGTTCTTCTCCAGCCAGCGTTGCTCGCTTTCACTTAAGCGCAGCTGATCCGCCTCCAGAAACCCGCTGCCACCGGCACTCCAACGACGTAGGATTTCCAGCTGCTGGCTGGCCGGAACGTCGGCCAAAGCAGCGTTGATGATGCCCAACAGGCGTGTATTGTCCTTGGCGAATGCGAACCCGAAAGGGTTGACCTCCAGTGCGGAAAAATCCGCCATGCGCACGTTGTTGAGGTGGTTCTTGTTGATCAAATAACGAGTGCTGATAGCGTCCCCCAGGTACACATCGGCCTGGCCGAACGCGACAGCACCTATGGCTTCGAAGGCCGAGGCAAATAAGAGCAACTGTGCATTGGGATAAAACGTCTGAACGGCGTCGGGCTGCATGTAGTGGTAGAGCATCGCCACGCGCTTACCCGAAAGGTCAGCTTTCAGCGCCTGGCTTTCCCCTGCGCGCGTTACCAGCGCAGGTTGGTCATTAGCGTAAGAACGGGACAGTACCAACTCCGAGTCAGCCGCCTCATAGCCATTGGCCGACCCCACAAAATCTACCTCGCCGGCCTTGAGGGCATCGATCACCTCATCGCGGGTGTCGTACCGCTTCACGTCGATCGAGACATTCAGTGCCTGGGCGACCAGTGCCGCATAATCGGCGGTGATGCCCTCCAATTCATCGTTATTGCTGCTCAGGTCAAAGGGGGCGAAATCAGGGGCCGACACGCCCATCGACAGCGTGCGCCGCTCGCGCAGCCAGCGCCAGTCGGCCTCGTCCAACACTACAGAAGGGTTTGCAAAAGTGGAGTGACCCAGCAGTCTCAGGTCGCGGGGTGCTTCGATGGCCATCGCCGCCCAAGGCAACAGCCCCATCAGCAGGATGGCCGCGTGTTTCGCCAGCCGGGAGGTAATCATTTCAGATCAGATGATTGCGCTGGGCAAACTTGGACAGATGAACCACCGAGGACATGCGCAACTTCTCCTTGAGCCGCGTTTTGTAGGTACTGATGGTCTTATGGCTCAACAGCATGTCCTCGGCGATCTCCTTGTTACCCAGGCCCAGCGCCAGCTTTTGCAAAACCGTCAATTCGCGGTCAGACAGCGCCGCCACCAACTCCTGCTCAGTGGACTGCAAATCGTCGCGACGCACCGAACTGGTGGGCAGGCTGGGGAAGCAACTGTAGCCAGACCTGATCGCCCTGATCGCCTTCTGCAGCTCATCAAGTTCACCTGTCTTGGCGACAAACCCCATCGCACCAGCGCGCATGCAACGAGTCGAAAAGAACACCGCCAGATAAGAGGTCAGCACCAGGATCCTGCAAGGCAGCTCCAGCGCCTTGATCCGGCTGATCACCTCCAACCCACCGAGCTTAGGCATCGCCAGGTCAAGAATGATTAGGTCAGGGCGGGTTTCGCGAGCAATCTGCATGGCGTCAGCGCCGTTACCCGCCTGGTAGATTTTGTCGAAGCCCTCCTGCTTCAGCAGATATTTGACGGTGGCGCGTATAAAAGGGTGGTCATCCACTATTAAAGCTTTGTTGCTCATAAGACTCCCCTGAGAAGATCAGTACGCTTACATATCACGCGAGACCCAACTACCTGTGAAAAGTAACAGTTCCGACAAACGGTGCTGATTACTCCCTACAACAACTCAGGCAGTAAAGGCCCCTCCTTTTGAAAAAAACAGTAAACACGTAAAGCCGCGCCTTGATTCCTGAGCAGGCGCAAGCGCGCAACCTTAACAACCGACTGTTTTTTCCAATGAAGGGATAATCTCGACTAAATGTAGGACTTTTCCTCGGCACAGCAAGGTTGAGTCATCGAACGTTACTCGGTGGTACTCGGGCTCCAGAAGGCCTGTACCACCAGCGTCGACCTGGAAATCCGCACCACCAGGGCGTCCAACTCGTCACCGTCGACCGACGTCACCGCCAGTGTGGCTTCGATTTCAACCTCCTCGGTGCCGAACGGACGCACGTCGACATCACTGGCAGGGTAGTTACAGCGCGCGAGTTCGGATTCCAGCAACGCCAATACCGCGGTTTGCTGGGTACGTCGGGCAATCACATACAGGATGTTGGTGACTTCCGCCGACACCACATCCAGCGGCTGGCGGTTGATGTTATTGACGATTGGCCGCAGCAAGGTATTGGCCGCCAGCACAAACAGCGTGCCCAGCAACGCTTCGAGCACCAGGTCGGCACCGGCACACGCCCCCACGGCCGCCGACGCCCACAGCGTGGCGGCGGTATTGAGGCCACGCACATTGCCTTCTTCGCGCATGATCACGCCGGCACCAAGAAAGCCGATGCCCGACACCACATACGCAACCACTCGCACCGCGCCTTCCGCGCCACCGAGTCGGTTGGCCATGTCGACAAAAATCGCTGCCCCCACCGCCACCAGCACATTGGTGCGCAGGCCCGCCGTGCGCTGCCGGTACTGGCGCTCGAAACCGATCAGGCCACCGAGGATAAACGCGGCGGTGAGGCTGACCAGGGTGTCAATCAGGGAGTTGAGGTTGATGTTGTTGATTGCTTGCATAGGAGAGCTTCCCTATTCATTGCCAGCCAAACTTACGGATGTAATAGCCCTTCACCGCTTGGGTCAGCGCCATGTACGCCAGCAGGATCACCGGCAAAAACATAAAGTACAGCGACGGCAGCGCCTGTAATTTGAAGTAGTGCGCCAGCGGGCCCATTGGCAGGAAAATCCCCACGGCCATGATCACGCCCGTCATCACCATCAACGGCATCGCCGCACGGCTTTGCAGGAACGGGATTTTCGGGGTGCGAATCATGTGCACGATCAGCGTCTGGGTCAGCAGCCCCACCACAAACCAGCCCGACTGGAACAGCGTCTGATGGTCTGGTGTGTTGGCATCGAACACGTACCACATGAGTGCGAACGTGGTGATGTCAAAGATCGAACTGATAGGCCCGAAAAACAGCATGAAGCGCCCCACATCCCCCGGCTGCCAGCGTTGCGGCTTGGCCAGCATCTCGTCATCGACGTGGTCGAACGGGATCGCAATCTGGGAAATGTCATACAGCAGGTTTTGCACGAGCAGGTGCATCGGCAGCATCGGCAGAAACGGGATAAACGCACTCGCCACCAGCACCGAGAACACGTTGCCGAAGTTGGAGCTGGCGGTCATTTTGATGTACTTGAGCATGTTGGCAAAAGTGCGGCGGCCCTCCAGCACGCCCTCCTCCAGGACCATCAGGCTCTTTTCCAACAGGATGATGTCGGCCGCTTCCTTGGCGATGTCCACCGCGCTGTCCACCGAAATACCGATGTCCGCCGTGCGCAGCGCCGGTGCATCGTTGATGCCGTCGCCCATGAAACCCACCACATGCCCGTTGGCCTTGAGCAGGCGCACAATGCGCTCCTTATGGCTGGGCGTCAGCTTGGCGAACACATTGGTGGTTTCCACGGCCCTGGCCAACTCAGCGTCAGTCATGTCTTCGATGTCGTTGCCCATCAACAGACCTTGTTGCTCCAATCCCACTTCGCGGCAGATTTTTGCAGTGACCAGTTCGTTATCACCGGTCAGTACTTTGACCGCAACACCGTGGGCTTTCAGGGCTTTCAGCGCAGGCGCGGTGCTTTCCTTGGGCGGGTCGAGGAAGGCCACATAGCCGATCAATGTCAGGTTGTTCTCATCTGCCAAGCTGTAGGTGTCGCGCCCAGGTTCCATCGGTTGCGCAGCCACGGCCACCACACGCAGGCCTTCTTCATTGAACGCTGCGGTCACTTGGCGAATGCGCGCCAACAGCTCATCGGTGAGTGCTTCGTTGGTGTCGCCGTGGCGCACGCTGTTGCACACCGAGAGGATCTCCTCCACGGCGCCCTTGCAGATCAGCAGGTGCGGCAAGCCTTGCTCGGCGACGACCACCGACATACGGCGGCGGTTGAAGTCGAATGGGATCTCGTCGACCTTATGGAAGGCGGTGCCGACTTTAAGCTCGCGATGCACCTCCACATGTTCCAGCACCGCCACGTCCAGCAGGTTCTTCAGGCCAGTCTGGTAGTAGCTGTTGAGGTAGGCCATTTCCAATACGTCGTCGGATTCTTCACCCCACACATCCACATGGCGCGCCAGGAAAATCTTGTCCTGGGTCAGGGTGCCGGTCTTGTCGGTGCACAGCACGTCCATCGCGCCGAAGTTCTGGATCGCGTCCAGGCGCTTGACGATGACCTTCTTGCGCGACAAAAACACCGCGCCCTTGGCCAGGGTGGACGTGACGATCATCGGCAGCATTTCCGGGGTCAGCCCCACGGCAATCGACAGCGCGAACAGCAGCGCCTCGGTCCAGTCGCCCTTCGTGAAGCCGTTGATAAACAGCACCAACGGCGCCATCACAAACATAAAGCGGATCAGCAACCAACTGACTTTGTTCACCCCATGCTGGAACGAAGTGGTAGCGCGATCAGTGGCGGTCACGCGCTGGGCCAGGGCACCGAAGTAGGTGTTGTTGCCGGTGGTCAGGATCACCGCCGTCGCCGCACCGGACACCACGTTGGTGCCCATGAACAGGATGTTGTCCAGATCCAGAGGATTGCGGGTATTGGCGTCCTCATGCTGGGCGAACTTCTCCACCGGCATCGACTCACCGGTCATCGCCGCCTGGCTCACAAACAGGTCCTTGGCACTGAGCACGCGGCAATCGGCGGGAATCATGTCACCGGCCGACAGCACGATCAGGTCGCCGGGCACCAACTGCTTGATCGGCAACTCGACGCGCTTGGCCTCATCACGACGCAGCACCGTGGCGGTGTTGCTGACCATGGCTTTCAAGGCATCAGCGGCCTTGTTCGACTTGGCCTCCTGCCAGAAACGCAGCAGCGTCGAGAGCACCACCATGGAGAAAATCACCGTGGCGGCCTTCATGTCTTCGGTCAGCCAGGAGATCACCGCCAGCAAGGTCAGCAACAGGTTGAAGGGGTTTTTGTAGCAGTGCCACAGATGCACCCACCACGGCAGCGGCTGCTCGTGCTCGACTTCATTGAGGCCGTGTTGCACACGCAGGGCATCGGCTTCCTGGGTGTTCAAGCCCTCGGCATGACTGCCCAACGTGCCGAGCAATTGCGTGGTGCTGCTGTTGGCCGCGGCCACCAGGGTTTGCGCCAGGGTCGGCGGCACTTCGCGGCTGACGCTGGCGTCGGTGACGGTTTCGAGCATGGCCAGGCGACGGAAGTGCCGGGCGATGTGCCGGGTCCGCAGGAAGCCGGCGAAGAACTCTTTCAACAGAGTGAGGTTCATGGTGTTACTCCTGCGCGAGGAAAAACCGTCGTGCAGGCACTGCCGCTGCGCACCACGCCTGTCAGACAGGCGCAGTAAGCTTGGCCCGCCCGCCGCAAAAGGCAGGCGCGTCCGTAGCATCCTGAGGTCACTCAGGTGCTGGTCAGCGTCGATGAAAGAGGATCGAGACAGGACCAGAACTGGCCGCTGTCGGGATGCCGCTTCTCGCTTTGATGGCGAGACAACGGCATCGGATAAATGCGCGTTACCTTGCCAAGCCTATGCCGGTTACCGAAACCGGCCGACTACTGTCACTCGAACAAGTACCCACTGAGGGTCTCCGCTATTGATGAAAACGCGCGAAGCTTACGCCCCGACTTCAGGAGAGTAAACCGTAGGAAAGTTTCCGCAGGATGAATAAGAAGATTCTTCAGGATGGGTTCAGGTAGGCGTTTTCCTTAGCTCACTGAGGATCAAAATGTGGGAGGGCGCGATCCTGGGCAACCAATGCCAGATACTCATCAAGCTGCCCTTCGGCCAGAACCTTGACTTGGATCGACACATGGTTCACTTGGCGGCCCATCCTGATTCCCTCGCGGGTGCGCACCTCGACATAGCCGAGCTTCGGCCAGAAACGCTCGGCCTTGGTATTGCCAACAACCACTGTCAGCCGCAGCCACCGAGCGCCATTTTCGATCGCCCACGCTTGAAGATCCGCATGCACCTGCTGCGCCAGTCCAGTGCCATGAAAACGGGCATCTACCAGCAGCAGACCGATATGCCATACGCCATCTGCGAGCAAATCGGCCGCAATATTCACTACGGCGACCAGTTGCCCGTCCGCACCGCGATAACCCAACCAGTAGATCCGGCTGCAACGCCAGCCCGGCGGAAGCTGGTTCTGCAACGCTTCGTGCGCTTCGGTTGGCCTGGCAGGCTCGCCGTTAACCGCCATGAAGTAATCCGGCGCCCGCTCAAAAAAACGCTGGAGCTCAGCCTCATCGCCGGCCCCCAGTTCAACTATATAAACGTCCTTGATGGTGCAGTTGATATCCATATCGCTCGACTCTTCTCATTCATCCCGCGTCAGTACTTCCAACAACTCGATCTCAAAGCGCAGATTGCTGTTGGGCTTGATATGCGCGCCCATGGAGCGCTCGCCATAAGCCAGATGCGCCGGCACGTACAACGTACGCACACCACCCACCTGCATGCCCATCAAGCCCTGGTCCCAACCTTTGATGACACGACCGGTACCGATCACACACTGGAACGGCTTGCCCCGCTCCCAAGACGAATCGAACACCGTGCCATCTTCCAAGGTGCCTGTGTATTGAGTGGTGATCAGCGCGCCCTTGACGACGGCTTTGCCGGTGCCAGGGCGGGTGTCGGTGATCTGGAGTTCGTTGTTGCTCATGGGGGTTCTCGTTGAAGGCGTAGAGGGTGGGTTTTTCCCAGAATTGGGTGGGATTGGCAAGTGTGGGAACAGTTGACTTCGCAAGTTTCCCTTCGGCCTACGCATAATCACAACATACCCTAACCAAAAATCACATCCTGCTTATTTTCTTCCGCACTGCTCACGCTCAACCTATAAAACAACCCATTCAAACAGCAGATAAACATGACCATCGGATCTAATTTTAACTATCCCGCGGACATCGCTGAGCGACGTCATCGAGAAAAGCGCTCCACCGATAATAAATGGAGAGGTACGTTCCCGAACCCGCCAGATTTGTGCTTTGACTATCGTGCTTTAGTAGAACAGGAAAACGGCATCGCCACAGCGACTGATACCCTACATAAAATATGTATTATCGGCGCCGGAATCACCGGTTTAACGACAGCGCGCGAATTACATAGATGTGGCTTCACAAACATTACATTAATTGAAAAATCACAGCGTATTGGTGGTAGACATCTGACAGCGCTCGGAAAACATAATACGAATACCACCGGGCGGCCTCCCTTTGAGATGGGCGCAATGAGAATGCCCTTTTTCAACAAGTCAAACGAGCATCCGAAAGACGGTCGCTCGCTCATGGCCTATTACGCCAAAGAGTTCGAACTTGTCCATTCTGACTTCCCAAATCCTGGCAGCCCTACAGTCCAATCAACGGGAATATATCTGCGAGAGGGGAGCTTGGAGGGGGGCACAGAACCGACGATGCTAATCTGGAAAAATACGGATGGCAAAACAGCGCCGCCCGGTGAGTTATTGGGTGTCGTCTTTGCTAAGTGGAAAACATTTGCCGAGCGCATGACGCTAAAGGTATCAGAGCATTATGGCTCCAGAGGCTGGGAAAGCATGTGGGCTTCTATAGTCAAAAAATACGAAGGCATTTCATTCCGTGACTTGGTAAAGATGCCCGTCATAAACCATTGGCGCCAAAATGACCCTGGCAACTTTGGAGGAATGGGCATGACTTCGCAAGAATCTGCGATTTTCTACTCTATAGGAATTGGGGATGGCAGTTGGGGAGCCTTCTATGATGTTTGCTCGATATATCCCCTACGCACTGCAATATTTGGTTTTAGTAGCCATCTTCAGTTGATCCACGGACGTGTGGATGCGAAGGGAGTACCTGTCGCCTCACCTTACCTGGAAGCTTCAGAAACATACGACTCAGAGGGTCTTCGCTTCAACAAACCAAACTATGTAGGGCTTGCCTCTCTCGCCGAGTCCCTACTTTTTATAAAACCGGATGAAGTGAAGGAATCACTTTACGAGCACTTAATCAAAAGCCCCACAGGCTTACTAACCAGCAGCACCGTAATAAAGCTTGAAAAACTTGAGACTGGAAAGATAAGAGTTTACTTCGACCGTAGCGCCACACACCTAGACAAGGCCAAAACCAACTTCGTCGATGCAGACTCCGTTGTAATTACCCTTCCTTCATGGCTGATAGAAACACAAATATCACTCGAGAATTTTAGTCCAGAACTATTGCCACACGAAACAATTTCCGCTTACAAAACAGCACATTGGGAAACGAGCTGCAAAGTATATGCCCCACTCAAAAAATCATTTCTCTCACACAACAAAAACATACCTCAAGCTATTGTTACCGACAGCTTTATACATGACGTCTACATGTATCGCTACAACGACAACAGCACCTACGACTGCATACTCTTAAGCTATACCTGGGAAGATGACGCTACAAAACTATCATTATTCAACGATAAGGAGCTCGTCGACAAATGCATAGAAGAGTTAGACAGAATTCTTTTAAAGTCGGCAAATATAAAAGAAATTATCTCGCCTTACATCGGGCGCGAACAAGCAGTTGTTCAGCGATGGATGAATGATAAAAACTCCCTTGGTTGTGCGAAACTATATCGGGCAGGTACCTACTACGACGCTGTAGGCCTTATGAAATACAATAGAGACTTCTCTCACGTATCGGGCCTTTATTTTTGCGGTGAATCTTTCTCTGTTGATGCCGGGTGGACAGAGCCGTGTTTCAGAGGAGCCATCGATACTGTAATTAATATCTGCAGCAAAACCCGAGCAAACTTCAACGGTGGTTTCAGCCTGCGTGACTATCCTGAGTACAGAACGGAGAGCTAAATCAAAGTATAAGAAAGCGACTACAACGCAACAGGAACCATCTGACTACCCTTTAAACACTTCATCGCCTCTTATAAACATCCAACCAACCCCGGTTGCATAAAAATAAGAGGTCAACCCATGAGCGAACCAACAAGCCCTGCCCGCGTCGCCGTCATTCAGTTCGATCCCCAGGTGGGCGTGCGCAATCGAAGTGAAAACCTACGCCAGAGCCTCGTGCTGGCCACCGAAGCAGCAAACGGCGGTGCCAATCTGATCGTACTGCCCGAGCTTTCCAACTGCGGGTACTTCTTCAGCAGTCGCCAAGACGCCTTTGATCATGCGGAGACGGTACCCAGCGGGCAGAGCATGCGGGAGTGGATAGATTTTGCCCGTCAGCACAACGTGTATCTGGTGGCCGGTCTTAGCGAGATCGACGGGATGCAGCTGTTCAACACAGCGGTATTGATAGGTCCCGGTGGGTTTATAGGCAAGTACCGCAAGGCCCATTTGTGGAACCTGGAAAAACTCTGGTTCACCCCTGGAGATACTGGATTTCCGGTATTCGAAACGCCGATTGGTCGCATCGGCCTGCTGATTTGCTGGGACATCTGGTTCCCTGAGGTACCGCGCATTCTCAGTCAGCAAGGTGCCGATATCATTTGCAGTCTGAACAACTGGGTGTGGACGCCACCACCTCTTTTCGATGACGCCGGAAAGTGCATGGCGTCGTATTTGACGATGACAGCAGCCCATGTGAACAACGTGTTTATCGCTGCCGCCAGCCGCATCGGTGAGGAGCGGGATGCGCGCTACCTTGGATGCTCGCTGATCGCAGGAACCAATGGCTGGCCGATCGGCGCAGTCGCATCGGCAAATCGTCAGGAGATTTTGTTCGCCGATATCGACATCACCAGCGCCCGCAGCGCACCGATCTGGAACAGTCTCAACGATCTGCAAAGAGACCGACGCCATGATCTTTACGATCAGATGCTCGGATATTCCAAACACTCTGCCCTGCCTCGCTGAAAAGAGGGCATGCCATGGAAACCTTATTTGCCAAAAAAACCTTAACTGGCTCAAGAGCCGATACTACGGTTCTCATCGTAGGCTTGATCGTCAGCTCGCTGGTGCTGTGGGTCGTATTCAGCCATCGAGGCTCCTGGCCGGGATACAGCGAGATGATTACAGGCTTCCCCCATCCGGCCGCCTGGTTGCGGTGGGTAGTGGGAGATATCAGCGAGGTTGCCTTCTATAAACATGAACTTGCATCACTTGGCCTGTTGAGCGGCGCTTACCTTGCATGGTGGGCGAGCAAGCGCGAAAAAGCCTGGCAGGGTTTTTCCATTTGCTATGGCAGCGGATTATGGCCTTGGCTGATAACAAGTTCTTTGATCGGGTTGCTGCTAAGCAACGTGCTGTGGGGTTGGAGCGTCACCGCCGAAACCTGGCAGCCAACATTTGCGGCGTTTGTTTCGTTGCCAGCCGCGATGGTGTTGATGTTTGGCGGGGGTTGGAAAGTCGCACTCAATGGTGCGGTGCTGGGCGCGTTGCTGGTTACACCGGCATGCCTACTGCTCGTCAATTTCGTGTGCATTCCATTGGGATTGCCGGCAGTTATCGGCAATGTGCTTGGAATGGCGTCTGGAAGCGTTATCGCGTTTGCACTGTGTCGCCAGGTGCCATCGTTGGTGCGTTCAGACTACATCGCCCCCACTAGGCCATCACCCGCTCCACCGCAATCGTATGGCGTAATCTGGAGCCTGCGCCGCGTGTTGGCGGACTTTTCCGAAGCACCGTTTTTCGGGAATGAGCTAGCCAGCCTCGGGCTGTTAGCCGGGGTATTGCTCGCCTATGCACTCAACCCCATGAGTCCGGCCTATGGTTCAGGCTTGCTTCTACACTTGCTAGGTGCGCAGGCACTGACTTCTGCCATCGGGGTCGTGATCTGGCGACGCCAATGGATCAAGCGGGGTTGGTATCCAACCTATGTTCCCTTGGTATCTGTGGTACCCGCAGCCGTACTTACCCATGGTGGCAGTTGGATGGTGATTGGCTCTAGTGCAATGCTCGGCGCACTGATCGCACCACCATTGGCCTGTGCCATCGCATCTAAGTTGCCTGCTCACTTTCATCCGTACATCGGCAATGTGATGTCGATGGCATTGAGTACGTTGATGATTGTGCCGGTAGTGGGATGGTTGGGAACTTGACGGACGTGGGGGTCGATCGGTTGCCGAAATGCATGCGGCCGCATTAAGCAAGTACGCTTCAAGCAATACCCTGTGGCGAGTGAGCGTACCCGCTTGCCATAGGGATAACAGCAACCCTTTAAAGCCATTGCCAACATCGACTCCTGAACCTCACCCCAAGCATCCTTGCACCTCGCATAGTGGCCCGCATACATCTGCGAACGCGCCTGCACAAAAGAGAAGTATCAGTTAGACGCCTTTGCTTGCGCTCTAATGTCACCTTTGCGTGATGCGCGTAAAAAGGTCGCCCGTTTACGCGCATCACCATCAGGTCGAGCGTAGCTTCAACCCGTAAAGCGGCGTCCCTGCCACCTTATCGCCGGCCTTAAGCCAACGGCACGCGACGGTTAGTCAATGCCATGCGCCCTACAAAGAAGCTCAACGCCGCACCCAGCAACAGCATCGCCAGCGTGCTCCAGGCCGCGCGGGACAATTGCTTGGCCGCGACTTCACCTGCTTCACGGGCCTTCTGCTCAGCCTGCTGTTTCAGCTCGTCAACCTTCTGCATGGCTTGCTGATAAGCCTGGGCATAGTTGTCGACGATCTGTGTGGCTTCTTCCTTGCTCTTGCCGGTACGGGCAGCAACGATATTGACCAAGGCTTCTTTGTCAGCCGCGTTAAGCGCTGGCTCACCGGAGGCTTTGACGCGCTCAAACCACTGCTTCAGCGCATCGCCGGCCTGGGCAGGATCGGTCGCTGCGGTAGTCGCTGTCTGCTTGCCATCGGCGGCAGCCTGGTCGGTTTTCTGCTCGACATTGGCCGGGTCCAGCTCAGGCTTGCCACTTTGCTTGAGCAAGGTGTCCAGTTCGCCTTGCAGGCTTTTCCAGTCCAGCTGGATGCCCTGCTCGTTCAGTTGCTGCTTGACGCTATCGCTGATGCCAGGCGCGGCGGCGGCAATCCCGCTACCGGCAGCAGACAAGCCTTTACCAACCACGTTACCGGCGGTGCCAACCACACTGGCGGCCAAGCCTGCCAACAGCCAGGTGGTAAGCAAGGTGGTGACGGTCCAGGTCAGCACGCCGTGCAGGCCGCCACGATCCGGGGCCGTGCGGCCGGCGACGAAGGCACCCACACCGATGGCAAGTAATGTGGAGACAAACAGCCAGATCCCGGCCCCCGTGCCGAAACCGCTCAGCGGGTTACCGGCTTGCATCGGGTTAACCGCACTGGCACCGATGGCAGTGCCCAACACACTGAGGACCAGGTAGGTCACCAGGGCAATTGCACTACCGGCGAGCACCGAGCTCCAGGACACACGAAACAACGAGCGATTGGTTTCATAGACAGTGGTCATACAGAGGTCCTTCACATGTTGTTGAGGCAAGGCGAAATGCCTTGATGGATGGAGTCTGGCGAAACGACATACGTTCAGTCATGGCCCAAATGCACCAGTGCGCCTGGTGCATTCGCACTCCCCCGTACTCAGTTTCTTTGCACTATCGTGAAGGCAGGATGTCGTACGTCCATGCGCCCCTACACCGGAGAAATCATGACCCAGGATGTACTTGCCAAAGAAACCAACCGCCGCCAACTGCAGCAGATTATCTCCGGGCTCTCCGATGGGATTATCCTCGCGGAAGTCGACCAGACCATCCTGTGGGCCAATGAAGCCGCGCTGACCATGCACGGTGTGGATGACGTGGAGGCACTGGGTGCGAACGCCCAGGCCTACGCCGAGCGTTTTACCCTGCGTTATCGCAATAACCATCCCGTACAGCCGGATAGTTACCCATTGGCCCGCGCGGCGGCAGGCGATGAATTCAGCGACGTGGTGGTGGAAGTCACGCCCATCGCCGAGCCGGACAAAACCTGGGTCCACCGCCTGCGCAGCCTTGTGATCACTGACTCCCACGGCGAGCCGGAGTTACTGGTGTTGATCCTCAGCGACGCCACCGAATGGGCCAGCGCCGAGCAGCGCTTCGAAAAAACCTTCAACGCCAACCCCGCGCCCGCGGTGATTTGCCGCTTGAGCGACCTGCGCTACATCAAGGTCAACCAGGGCTTTTTGGAGATGACCGGCCACAACCGCGACCAGGTCATCGGCAAGTCCGTGTATGAACTGGATGTGCTGGAGCAGGCAGAGCGCAAAGACCTGGCCATCCAGCGCTTGGGCGAAGGCGCGACCATCCCGCAGATGCAGGCCGAACTGAAACTGCCCGAAGGCGGCAGCAAACTGGTGATCGTCGCCGGCCAGCCGCTGGACATGAACGAAGAAGACTGCATGCTGTTTTCGTTCACCGACCTTGAGCCTCGACGCAAGGCCGAAGTGGCCCTGCGCCAAAGTGAAGAACGTTTCGCCAAGTCGTTCCGCCTCACGCCGGTGCCCACGCTGGTGTGTAACGCCGCTAACCGCCAGGTGGTAGACGTCAACGAAGCCTTTATGAACATCACTGGCTATATCAGCGAAGAACTGATCGGTAAGTCCATCGAAGACATCGACTTTATCGACAGCCCCCAGGCAGGCACACAGTTGTTCACCACCCTGGAAAAAGCCGGCAACCTGGATGGCCAGGACCTCAAGGTGCGCAAAAAGGGCAACGAAGTGATCGACTGCGTGGTTTCCGCCGACACCGTGATCATCCAGGACGTGCCCTGCTACCTGCTGGTGCTGATGAACATCACCGAACGCAAGCGCTCGGAACTGGAGTTGGTGGCGGCCATCGAGGAAGTGATGCAGGACGCCTCTTGGTTCAGCCAGACCCTGATCGAAAAGCTGGCTAACGCCAAGAGCGTCAACAGCCCCAACCTGCCTAACGTCAACTTCACCGACCTCACCGCCCGCGAGCGCGATGTGCTGGGCTTGATCTGTGAAGGACTGGCCGACAAAGAGATCGCCTCACGCCTGAAACTGGCGCCCAACACCGTGCGCAACCACGTGGCCACTGTGTACTCCAAATTGGGGGTGCACAGCCGCAGCGCGGCCATCGTTTGGGCCCGCGAACGCGGGCTGTTCGCGAGTGAACTGCGTCTGAAAAACAAGCCCTGACAGTGCAAATGCACTAGTGCAGCTAGTGCGAATTCAACTTATGGCGGGGCGGCGTAAGCAATAACCTTCAAGGCATCGAACTGGATGCCCTGAAGGAACACGCATGTTTACCCTCGCCCAACTGCGAAATTGCATCGAAGAAGGCCTGTCGCCACTGACCTGCGAGTTCACCCTGTGCCGGGATGCGTCCTTGACCCTCAAGGTCTACGACGCCGATACCGGCCGGGTTGATCTGGTGGTTACCGGGATCAGCACCAACCGGCTGCAGACCCCGATAGAAGTGGAAAAAATGGTGGAAGAACTGCGCTACGAACTGCAGAGCAACACCATGGGCAAGCTCACGCTGAATGACTTCCCTTCAACGACGAACCAATGAAATAGAACACACCGCCGGCCACGATAAACATCCCCAGCATGTAGAACATCGTGTGGGCCGGCAGGTTGGCCAGTACCAGCCCACACAACACCGGCCCCAGGGCTGCGCCGAGGTTGGACAGGTTCTGCGCGCCGTAGTACATGCCCCTCAAATGGTCCGGGGCAATCCGGTCGATAAACATGTATTCGGCCGGGAACACGATAATCTCCCCCACCGTGAACACCGCCATTGCCAGCACCCACCACATCACGCTGGTGGACAGCGCAAAGCCGATCAGCCCCAACATGAACATGCTCAAGCCGAAGATGAGCCACTGGCTCAAATGACGGTGTGATATGCGCCGGCCGATCACATATTGCAAAGCGATCACCATCACCGCGTTGGTGGTGAGCACGGCGCTGATCACGGTGTAAGTGTGTTGCGCTGTGGTGGTGATCACCAGGTACTGCGACAGGTAGGCCGTGAACTGGCCGAACACGACTGCACTGAGCACACCGCCCATCGTGAAGCACACCAGCCGACGGTCCTGCAGCAATACACGGCCAACGGCAAGAAACGACACTGGCTTTTGCGCCACGTCCACTGTGGTTAACGTGCGATCGCCCCAGCGCCAATACAGCAGGAAAAACCCCGCCCCCAGCAGCGCCGATAACATAAACGGCAGGCTGATATCCATCTTCGCCACCATCGCACCGAAAAACGGCCCGACCGCGTAGCCAATGTTGGTAAGGGTGTACTTGATGGAAAACACTTCGCTGCGCGCCTCTTCCGGCAGCAGGCTCGCAAAGCCGGCCTTCACCGCAATATCGATGACCGCGTACGCAAGGTTGATCAGGATCAGGCAGCTATAAAACGTCCAGATGTTCTGCGCCACCAGCGTGCCAATAAACCCCAGTAGAAACAGCACGCTCATCCAGAGCAATAACCGATAGCTGTTGATGCGGTCGACTAGAAAACCGCCATACACGCTGAGCAGCGAGCCGACGATCAACGAGCTGCCGATCACCAGGCCAACTTGCGTGATGTCGAGGGTGAAATGATGGGTGAGGTAGATCACCAAGTAGGGAAACGTAATCGCCTTGGCCAGCGTCAGCAGCAACGTGGCGCTCAGCAACAGGTTAACGGTGCGGGGGTAGTTTCTTATTGTGGCAAGCATCCTGCTCTCATTCTTTGAAGGTAACGCGACCATTGCGGTCGGCTACCTTAACGCAAGAACAAGGCAAAAAGGAGGGTCACTTCTTGACGGGTGTGATCTCCAGAATGGTGCCGTTGGTGGTCTTGAGCAGTACGTATTTATCGCCCACCCGCGCCCACTGGCTTTCGTCCTCGGGCTGCTTGAGACCGCGCTTTTTCCAGTCGCTCACGGCCGACTCCTTGCGCATCAGAATATCCGGCGCGCGATCGCCTTCTTTCAGGTCACGGGTGTTGATGTTGGAAGGTTGCACAGTTTCCTGAGGCGTATCACCGGCCTGTACCACAAAGCTGGCGGTGGACAGGCTGGCGACGACCAACAGGCAGGCAGCTAGGGTTTTAGACTTCATGGGTGCTCCTTCAATTAATGACACGTACCCAGGTTCGGACCGCGAGGGTTCGCAATCATTCAGCAAAGAACGCTGCTTAAAGACATCTACCGACGACTTCACCGCCCCCATTGCCTCCATGAAATAAAACCTGTAATTTTTCATGAAATTTCTCGATATAAATTTCATGAACCAGCAAGAAGAACTCGACGCCCTGGCGATCCTGATCCACGACCTGCGCAAGCACAAGAAGCTGACCCTCGCCCAACTCGCGCAAAAGATCGAGCGTTCGGTAGGCTTTCTGTCACAGGTGGAACGCGGCCTGTCACGTCCGACCGTGGCGGACCTCACTGCCATCAGCCACGCCCTCGACGTGCCCACCACGTATTTCTACAGCCAGCCCAAACCCAAGGCCATTGACTGGATCACGCGCCCCAACGAGCGGCGCACGGTGTATTACGCCAATGGCATCACCGACATCCTGGTCTCCCCCAGCATGAACGGCGCGTTTTCGATGCTCGACAGCCTGCTTGCTCCCGGTGCCAACAGTGGTGAGCAGACCATGAGCGACCGCGCCGAGCAGGCCGGTTTTGTGCTGGAGGGTGAATTAACACTGTGGGTCGAAGGCGAGGCCGATTCGGTCACCCTCGGCCCTGGCGACAGCTTCCACCTCGCCAGCTTTGCCCATTGCCGCTACGCCAACTTGACTGAACTGCCCGCCCGCGTGTTGTGGGTTTACAACTAGGAGCTGCACCCGTGAAAAGCCATGCCGCCACGTTACTGGCCGAAGTACGGACCTTTCGCCAGAACCACCCCGACGTGCGCTACGTCGACCTGATCGCCCTGGACATCCCCGGGCATTTCTACGGCAAGCGTTATCCCATAGAAATGCTGGAAAAGGTCGCCTCCGGCAGCCCGCTCAAGTTGCCACAGAACGCGGTGCTGCTGGGCGCCCAGGGCGGGTTGTTCAAGATCGGCGATTACTGCTTCAACGACGGCGACCCAGACGCCAACCGCCGCCTGGTGCCGGGCACGCTCAAGCCGGCGAACTGGGAATCGCAGCCCTTGGGCCAGATGTTGATCACCTCGGACGGTACCGACGCGCCGATCGAGTTCGAACCTCGCGAAGTCTTGGCCAAGGTGTTGGAACGCCTGCACCACAAAGGTATTCACCCGGTAGTGGCCTTCGAGCTGGAGTTCTATCTATTCGACAAGAAACTCGACAACGGCCTGCCGCAATTTGCCCGTGACCCACTGAGCGATGACGCCGACGACCAGCCCAACCTGCATATCGAACGGCTGTCACGCTTCAACGATGTACTCGACGATATGGCCCAGACCGCCAAGGACCAGGGCATCGACATCACGGTGATCACTGCCGAACTCGGCCCCGGCCAGTTCGAGATCAACTTCGGCCACCTCGACGACGGCCTGCGCGCCGCCGACTGGGCCGCCCTGTTCTGTCGCAGCACCCGGGGCGTGGCACTCAAACACGGCTACCGCGCCAGTTTCATGGCCAAGCCCTACCTGCAATTTCCCGGCAGCGGCATGCACGTGCATGTCAGCCTCTACGACGGCGCGGGCAACAACCTGCTGGCGGCGCATCAGCAACAACCGTTGCGCCATGCGGTGGCCGGCTGCCTGGAATTACTGCCCCACTGCATGCCGATCTTCTCGCCCAACCACAACGCTTTCCGCCGCCTGGGCGGCACGGTCAACGCTGCCACCCGCGCCTGCTGGGGGTTTGAGGACCGCGACGCGTGCGTGCGCATCCCTGAGTCTGACCCGCGCAACCTGCGCATCGAACACCGCCTGGCCAGCGCCGACGCCAACCCGTACTTAGTGCTGGCGGCGATCCTCATCGGTTTGGAACATGGCCTGGAAGCCAAACAGGAGCCCATCGCGCCACTGAACGAGGACCGCGCCAGCGGCACCGACTTCCCAGTGGAAATGCTTGATGCCGTGCGCGCCATGCAGCATCAGCCAGTATTGCGCGATAAGCTGGGCGCCGAATTTGTCGACGTGTACTGCGAGAACAAACGCCAGGATCACCTGGCCTTCCAGCAAGAGATCCACGCGCGGGAATACCGCTGGTTTCTCTGACTCAACCGCCATGGAATCACCGATGACCGACCAAAGCGCCCCGACCCTCAAGGAAATCTTCAACGTCGAACGCCTGCAACACATCGCCACTGAAATGACGGCGGTGTATCCCGCGTTCGACGCCAAAGGTTTCCTCAAACACGCCACCGCCGGGCTGGACGAGTTGTCGGTAATGCAGCGCATGGCACGGGTCAGCGAAAGCCTACACACGGTGATCCCCCTGGATTACCCCAAAAGCCTCAAGCTGCTTTACGCCCTGGCGCCACGCCTGAACAGTGGATTTGTCAGCCTGTTTCTACCGCACTACGTGGCAAGTTACGGCCTGGCTGACTTCGAGCGCTCCATGGCGGCGCTCAAGTACTTCACCACCTTTGGCTCGGCCGAGTTCGCGATAAGACACTTCTTGCTGCACGACTTCGAACGCTCCCTGGCAGTGATGCAGGCATGGTCCCTGGATGACAACGACCACGTACGCCGCCTGGCCAGCGAAGGCTCGCGGCCCCGTTTGCCATGGTCGTTTCGCCTGACCGAAGTGCAGGCCAACCCAGCGTTATGCGCCTCGATCCTCGACAACCTAAAGGCCGATCCGAGCCTTTATGTGCGCAAGTCCGTGGCCAATCACCTCAACGACATCACCAAGGACCATCCGGAATGGGTGCTCAGCCTGATCGAAGGCTGGAACCTGGATAACCCGCACACTGCCTGGATTGCCCGTCATGCGCTGCGCAGCCTGATCAAACAGGGCAACACCCGTGCGCTGACCATCATGGGCGCCGGCGCCAGGGCCGAGGTGAAGCTCCATAACTTGAGCGTGACGCCGGCGGTGATCAATCTGGGCGAGCGGATTAACCTGTCGTTCAGCCTGGAATCCACCGCGGCCACTGCGCAAAAACTGGTGGTGGATTACGCCATCGACTATGTAAAAAGCGCCGGGCATAGCGCGAGCAAGGTGTTCAAGCTCAAGGCGTTTACGCTGGGCGCGGGAGAACGACACAGCCTGCGCCGCGAGCAACATATTCGTGAACTGACTACACGCAAGCACTATCCCGGTCGGCATAGGGTGCATGTGCTGTTGAATGGAGAAAGGCTCGGCAGCGCTGAATTCGAATTGCGCGATTAACCCGATGTTTAGCCAACACCGCCGCTCAATGTGGGAGGGGCTTGCCCCCGATAGCGGTGTATCAGCCAGCCCATCTGGCGACCGGCCCACCGCTACCGAGAGCAAGCCCACTCCCACAGTTTTGCTTCGGTTTCTTCAGGTCGACTCGCCGAGCAACTGTGGCTGCTCCCGCGCGCACAACTCCACCACGTAATCCCACAACACCCGCAGCCGCACCGACTTGTGCAGCTCCCTGCGCGAGCTGATCCAGTAGCTGCGCTGGATCCCCTCCCCCGGCAGCAACGCGACCAGCTCCGGATCGCCGGCAGCCATGAAGCACGGCAACACCGCAATGCCCAATCCGGAGCGCGCAGCCTGGTGTTGTGCGATCACGCTGGTGCTGTGAAACACCACTTTGGGGTTACGGCAGAAGCTGCTGAGGAATTTCAGCTCCTGGCTGAACAACAGGTCGTCGACGTAATCGATCCAGGAATGGGCAGCGAGGTCTTCGCGTTTTTCGATGGCAGGGTTGCGGTCCAGGTAAGCGCGGCTGGCGTAAAGGGCCAGGCGGTAATCGGTGAGTTTGCGGGTGACCAGTTGGTCGACGCTGGGGCGTTCTAGGTGGATGCTGATTTCCGCTTCGCGATTGAGGATGCTGACAAAGCGCGGCACCGCCACCAGTTCCACTTCCAATCCCGGATAACGTTCAAACAGCCCGCCCATGCGACTGGCGAGAAACATCACGCCCAGGCCTTCAGCCACGCCGAGGCGGATCTTGCCCAGCGGCGCGGCGGAATGCGTGAGTTCGTCTTCGGCCAGCAGCGCAACGTTTTCCATGGCTTCAGCGTGTTTGAGCAGGGCCTCGCCGGAAGGCGTCAGTTCGTAGCCCTGGGCGTGCTGCACGAAAAGCGCGGTGCCGAGGCTTTTTTCGATGGCCTCGATATGCCGGGCCACGGTGGCGTGGGTGGTTTTCAGGCGCTGCGCGGCAGTAAGCAGACGACCACTGCGTTGGAGCTCAAGAAAGAACCGTAGGTCATTCCAGTCGAACATATCGCCTCCATTCAATCAGCCAGGGCAACGCTGTTTAAAAACGCACAGCAGCTGGGTAAAAACTAACATTTTTAAGACGAAAACTAACAACTAGGATGGAACCAATAAGAAAAACAAGCGAGGCCTCAGATGCCCATTGCAGCTGCACAATACGATTACGTGGTAGTAGGTGCCGGCCCCGCAGGCTGCCTGCTGGCCAATCGACTGTCCGCCAACCCTGCCCACCGCGTGCTCCTGCTCGAAGCCGGTGGCCGCGACAATTACCCCTGGATCCACATCCCCGTCGGCTACCTCTTCTGCATCGGCAACCCACGCACCGACTGGTGCTTCAAGACCGAAGCCCAGGAAGGCCTGCAAGGCCGTGCCCTGAGTTACCCGCGCGGCAAGGTGCTGGGCGGCTGCTCGTCCATCAACGGCATGATCTACATGCGCGGCCAGGCCCAGGATTACGACGGCTGGGCGGCGCAAGGTAACCCGGGCTGGGCCTGGAAAGATGTGCTGCCACTGTTCAAGCAGAGCGAAAACCACTTTGCCGGTGGCTCGGAATTCCACAGCGACGGCGGTGAATGGCGGGTCGAGCAGCAGCGCCTGTCATGGCCGATCCTGGATGCATTTCGTGAGGCGGCAGCGCAAAGCGGCATCGCCGCTATCAATGACTTCAACCAGGGCGATAACGAGGGCTGCGGTTACTTTCAGGTCAACCAGAAAGCCGGCGTGCGCTGGAACGCGGCCAAGGCGTTTCTCAAGCCTATCCGCCAACGTCCCAACCTCACCGTGCTGACAGAAGTCGAAGTCGACCGCGTGGTCCTGGAAAACGGTCGCGCCTCGGCGGTGGTCGGGCGTCAAAACGGTCAGCAGATGAGTTGGAAGGCGTGCAAGGAGATCGTGCTGTGCGCCGGTTCCGTGGGCTCGCCAGGCATTCTGCAACGTTCAGGCATCGGCCCATCCAGCGTACTCAAGCCTCTGGGCATTGATGTGCTGCATGAACTGCCTGGCGTTGGCGGCAACTTGCAGGATCACCTGCAACTGCGGCTGATCTACAAGCTGGAAAAAGCCCGCACCCTGAACCAGATCGCCGGCACCGTGTGGGGCAAAATGGGCATGGGGCTGCGCTACCTGTACGACCGCAGCGGCCCGCTGTCGATGGCGCCCAGTCAGCTCGGCGCGTTTGCCCGCTCCGGCCCGGAACAAACCTCGGCCAACCTCGAATACCACGTGCAGCCGCTATCCCTGGAGCGCTTCGGCGAGCCGCTGCACGCATTCCCGGCATTCACCGCCTCGGTGTGTGATCTGCGCCCGCAGAGCCGTGGCCGTATTGATATCCGCTCGGCCAACCCGGCGGATGCGCCGCTGATACAACCCAACTACCTCAGCCATCCGCAAGACTTGCGCGTGGCCGCCGACGCGATTCGCCTGACCAGACGCATCGTCGCTGCCCCCGCCCTGAGCCAGTTCAAGCCGGTGGAGTATCTGCCCGGTGACTCGCTGCAAACCGAAGAGGAACTGCACGAAGCCGCCGCCCGTATCGGCACCACCATTTTCCACCCGGTGGGCACTTGCCGCATGGGCAGCGACAAAGACGCCGTGGTCGATGCGCAACTGCGGGTGCATGGCGTGCCCGGCCTGCGCATCGCCGATGCCTCGATCATGCCGCGCATTACGTCCGGCAATACCTGTTCACCGACGCTGATGATCGCGGAAAAGGCCGCGCAGCTGATCCTTTCGCCGAACACAAGGAGTCTCGCCCCGGAGAAAGAACTGGTTCATGCAATCTGAATAGCGGCGCCAAACCTGGCGCCGACAGTGGAACAACAATAAATAATCACTGTGAGGGCTACCCGATGTCAGAACACGCTCAAACCCTGGGCTCGACGAGAGACGCGAGCGCCAGCAACGACTCCAAGAAGGTCATCTTCGCCTCGTCCCTTGGGACGGTGTTCGAGTGGTATGACTTTTTCCTCTACGGCGCGCTGGCGGCCGTGATCAGCAAGCAGTTCTTTGCCGGGGTCAACGACACCACGGCATTTATCTTTGCCTTGATGGCCTTTGCAGCCGGCTTTGTGGTGCGCCCGTTCGGCGCGCTGGTGTTCGGCCGTCTGGGCGATATGATCGGGCGCAAGTACACGTTCCTGGTGACTATCATCCTGATGGGTGTCGCCACCTTCTGCGTCGGTTTGCTGCCGACCTACGCCAGCATCGGCATTGCGGCGCCGATCATTCTGATCGTGCTGCGCATGCTGCAAGGCCTGGCGTTGGGCGGTGAATACGGCGGCGCGGCGACCTATGTGGCCGAGCATGCACCCGCCGGCAAACGTGGCTTCCATACCAGTTGGATTCAGTCCACCGCTACCCTCGGCCTGCTGCTGTCGCTGCTGGTGGTGCTGGCCTGCCGCTACTTCACTGGCGACCAGTTCGAAGTGTGGGGCTGGCGCATTCCGTTCCTGTTTTCCATCGTACTGCTGGGCATTTCCACATGGATCCGCATGAGCCTGCACGAGTCGCCGGCCTTCCTGAAGATGAAAGAGGAAGGCAAGGCCAGCAAGGCGCCGATCCGCGAGTCCTTCGGAAAGTGGGAAAACCTCAAGGTCGTGCTGATTGCGCTGTTCAGCATTAACGGCGGGCAAGCGGTGACCTTCTACGCGGCGCAGTTTTACGTGCTGTTCTTCCTCACCCAATTCCTGAAGATGGACCCTGCATTGGCCAACATGCTGCTGATCATCAGCGTGGTGATCGGCGCGCCGTTCTTTATCTTCTTTGGCTGGCTGTCGGACAAAGTCGGGCGCAAGCCGGTGCTGATGCTCGGCCTGCTGCTGGCTACCTTGCTGTACTTCCCGATCTTCAAGAGCCTGGCGCACTACACCAACCCGGCGATGGACCAGGCCAGTACCCAGGCCCCGATCACCGTACTGGCCGACCCAGCCACCTGTACCTTCCAGTTCGACCCCGTGGGCAAGGCAAAATTTGACAGCCCGTGCGACAAGGTCAAGACCTTCCTGGTCAAGCAAGGCCTGCCCTACAGCAGCGCCGCCGCCCCCGCCGGCAGCCCGGTGCAGGTGAGCGTGGGCGACGTGCGTATCGACGGTTTTGACGAAAAAGCCCTGCGTGGCGCGGTAACCTTGGCCGGTTACCCGACTTCGGCGGATGTGGCTCAGGTCAACAAAGTCATGGTGGTGGTACTGATCGTTGCGCTGATCCTGATCGCGGCCATGTGCTACGGCCCGCTGGCGGCCCTGATGGTGGAACTGTTCCCGACGCGTATCCGCTACACCTCGATGTCACTGCCATACCACATCGGTAACGGCTGGTTTGGCGGGTTCCTGCCGACCGTGTCGTTTGCGCTGGTGGTGTACACAGGGGATATCTTCTACGGCTTGTGGTACCCGGTGGTGATTACCGGGGTGAGCCTGATTGTCGGGCTGTTCTTCCTTAAAGAAACGCGGCATGTGGATATCGATAACAACTGATCTACAGAACGGCGACAGTCCCCTGTGGGAGGGGACTTGCTCCCGATAGCAGTGGTTCCGTCACCGTTACAGTGACTGATAGACCACAATCGGGAGCAACCCCCCTCGCATATTGGCTTCGCAGTGCTCACATAATTTGCTGTATATCCATCCAGATAAAGGTTGATCAAATCCCTTCTTTTGCCCATTCTGCTCCCCATTCATCTGTGTAACGAATGGGCTGACCATGCGGCTGTACCTCTGTGAAAAACCCTCCCAGGCCAAGGACATCGCGGCCGTGCTCGGCGCCAGTCGCCGGGGCGATGGCTGCTGGCTGGGCAATGGGGTCACCGTCACCTGGTGCATCGGCCATCTGCTGGAAACCGCTCCGCCCGATGCCTATGACGCCAAGTACAAGCGCTGGGTACTGGCCGACCTGCCAATCGTCCCGGAAAAATGGAAAATGCTGGTCAAGCCCAAGACCGCCAGCCAGTTCAAAGCGGTCAAGCGCCTGCTGGGGGAAGCGCAGGAGTTGGTGATTGCCACCGACGCCGACCGCGAGGGCGAGATGATCGCCCGGGAGCTGGTGGAACACTGTCGTTATCGCGGGCCGATCCAGCGTTTGTGGCTGTCGGCACTGGATGACGCCTCCATTCGCAAAGCCCTGGCGGCGCTCAAGCCGGGTGCAGAGACCTTCAGCCTGTATCACTCGGCCCTGGGCCGCTCCCGCGCCGACTGGCTGATCGGTATGAACATGAGTCGCCTGTTTACGCTCCTTGGGCGTCAGTCCGGTTATCAAGGTGTGCTGCCGGTGGGTCGGGTGCAAACCCCGACTTTGCGTCTGGTGGTGGACCGCGATCGCAGCATCGCCGATTTCGTCCCCGTGGCTTATTGGGCCATCGATGTGGACCTGCGCCACGAACGCATGACCTTCACCGCCCAATGGCGGGCTGCCGAAGATGCCTGCGACGACCAAGGCCGCTGCCTGAACCCGCAACTTGCCCGAGAAGCCGCCGATGCCATGACCCGCGCCTCCAGCGCACGCCTGGTAAAACTGCGAACCGAACGCATGCGCGAAGTGGCGCCCCTGCCCTTCGACCTGGGTACCTTGCAGGAGATCTGCTCCAAGAAGCTCGGCCTCGGCGCCCAGGAAACCCTGGACATCGCCCAATCCCTCTACGAAACCCACAAAGTCATCACCTACCCGCGCAGTGACTGCGGCTACCTGCCGGTGAGCCAACACAGCGACGCACCAAAGATTCTCGCCGCACTGGGCCGTGCCGATACGGCAGTCAACGAGCTGATGCCCCATATCGACCCCCAACGCCGCTCGCGGGCCTGGAACGACGCCAAGGTCAGCGCTCACCACGGCATCATCCCCACGGGCGCTGGCAAGGACGTCGGGCAACTCACCGGTAAACATCGCGCGGTGTACACGCTGATTCGTGCGCGCTACCTGGCGCAGTTCCTGCCCAACCATGAATACGATCGCACCCAGGCGGATTTCGACTGCGCAGGTTTCGCATTGCGCGCGGTCGGCAAAGTCGTGATAGAGCCAGGCTGGAAGCGCGCCCTGCCCGAAGCGTTGGCGCCGACCAGAGGCCGTGAGACACCTGCGCCACAGGCCTTACCGACGCTGACACAGGGCCAGGACTACGCAGTGGACAAGGTCAACCTCAAGGATTTGTGGACTCAGCCGCCCAAACCCTTTACCGAAGGCGACCTGATCAAGGCAATGAAAAACGTCGCCAAACTGGTGGAAGACCCGCTCCTCAAACAAAAACTCAAGGACACCACTGGTATCGGCACTGAAGCGACCCGCGCCGGGATTATCCAGGGTTTGCTTGATCGAGGTTACCTGGTGAAGAACGGCAAGGCGCTGTCGGCTACCCCGGCGGCGTTCAGCCTGATCGACGCAGTGCCCCGCGCCATCGCTGACCCCGGCACCACCGCAATCTGGGAACAAGCGCTGGACATGGTGCAAAGCGGCGAAATGAGCCTGGAAGAGTTCGTCGCCAAGCAGGCGGCCTGGATGAGCAAACAAGTGGCGCGATGCAATGGTATGCGCATGATCATCACCGGTCCGGCGAGCCCCGCAGGTCGAGGCACAGCCCCGTGGAAAAAGAAACGCAAAAGCGCCCCCCGCAAGACCGCTACCGGACCAAAGCGCGCCAAAAAGCCGACAACTGCGGGGTAAACCGCAAAAAAATCCGGCGAATGACGTTTTTCGACGGGTTTAACGCCGCTTTGGACCTTGCTCCCGCGCAGGCCGTCTAGGATTCTTTAGGGCACCTTGACTACCTGATAACAACACCGGAGTGGCCGCCATGAAAACTGTCGCAGAAGTACTCAAAGCCAAGGATCTTAAAAACCAGGACGTCCACACCATCCAATGGGACCACACCGTGTTTGAAGCGCTGGTGCGGATGTCGGAGAAAAACGTCGGGGCCTTGCCGGTCGTCAAGGAAGGCGTGGTGGTGGGGATCATCAGCGAGCGCGATTACGCACGTAAGCTCATTCTCAAAGGTCTATCGTCGGTAACGACGCGGGTCGATGAAGTTATGAGTTCGCCGGTGATATGCGTCGCCCCTCACAAAAAGGTCGATGAGTGCATGAATATCATGACCGACAGTCACCTTCGCCACCTGCCTGTGGTCGAAGAAGGTCAGCTGTTGGGCCTGCTGTCCATCGGCGATCTGGTGAAGGAAGCCATTGCCGACCAGGCAGACCTGATTAAACAGCTGGAGCAGTACATCCGCGGCGAATAGGGAGACCCCATGCTCGACAGCCAGGAACACCAGGAAGACCATCTCGACATCCTGCACCGGGACATGGCCGAACGGCGCTTTCTGGTGCTGACCGGTGCAGGGATCAGTACGTCATCGGGAATTCCCGATTACCGCGACAGCGAGGGCGTGCGCCGAGGCAAGGCACCGATGATGTACCAGGAATTCCTGGCCACGCCACAGGCTCGTCGCCGTTACTGGGCACGCGCGATGCTGGGGTGGCCAAGGGTACGCATTGCCACGCCGAACAAGGCGCACATGGCGCTGGCGACGCTGCAGCAACACCAGCGCATCAGCGGGCTGATCACGCAAAACGTCGACACGCTGCATGACCAAGCCGGTAGCCACGACGTGATCGAACTGCATGGCAGCCTGCACAGGGTGCTATGCCTGGACTGTCAGCAGCGCAGTGATCGCAACGTTATCCAACGGTTGATGGAAGCCGAGAATCCCTATCTGGCGGGCGTTGATGCCGTTCAAGCGCCGGATGGCGATACCCTCCTCGACCCTGCGTTTGAAGAGCGCTTCCAAGTTCCCCGATGCCCCTATTGCCACGGTCAACGACTCAAGCCGGACGTAGTGTTTTTCGGTGAAAACGTCGCCACGGCAACGGCCGCCGCAGCGATGGCTGCGGTGGAACATGCCGAGGGGTTGCTGGTAGTGGGATCGTCGCTGATGGCCTATTCGGCATTTCGTCTGTGCAAGGCAATGGTCGAGCAAGGCAAACCGGTGATCGCCATCAACCTGGGCAAGACCCGTGGGGATGAGTTGTTGCAGATGAAGGTCCAAGCATCGTGCGAGGTATTACTGCCCTTGCTGGCAGAACGGCTTATCTGACGTGTGGAACGCTCACCCTGGATGCTCGCCAAGCCTTCGAAGATCGAACCAAACCTCCAAAAAGTGACGCCCAAGTCACGTTATCCCGCATTTCCCCGTCCCTACAATGATTTATGTAGTGAATAAAAATAATCACTACATAACCGTTGACGTAACCTTTTTGTCCTTGCATTATCGAGACGTCTCCCGGATCGGGAGCGTTGGTAACAAGCGTTTTGAAAGAGCTCGTCTGACCGCCGAGCTGTTTTTTCCGGATGTGCACTGCCCACAAGGCAGATTGATGAAGCTGACCCACCCCGGAGGGATGGGTACAAGGAGCTCAAACGCTGCTTGTCTTCGTTATGAAACCATTGCGTAGCAGTTCATCAGCAAGACTACATGCATCAGGTTCAAGACCCTGCCCGTACTCGGCAGACCGTCACTGACGCCCGGTTTTCAGAACCGGAGACAACTAAGCAGTTTTAACGGAATTAACTGATAGATCGCCAACTGGTCAAGGGGCTTACACATGAATCTGAACAACCAACCAACTATCGATGAATTGGCTGAGATGTTCGCAGCGCAGAAAGACACGCTCGACGACCATATCTTGTGGATTGGCAAATCGGGCGAAGTGCAACTTGACTGCCTGGAGCCCAATACCGAAGAAGCCGAGTTTGACCGCAATAACCGTGAACTGGCAGCGCGCCTGAAGGTGTACCGCCGTGGCCAGGGTTATGTCGGCAAGAAGGCCGCGGCTGATCGCAACTTTATCGAACAGGTCTTTCATACACTCAATACCGAATGGCAGAACCTTAAAGGCCAATCGCAAGTAAAAGTGATTGATAGATACTGCTGATCACTCAGCATTAAATATTAAAGCCCGCTCGTTAGTTCGAGCGGGCTTTTTAATTGCTGCCTTATAACAACGCCGGAAACCGCCCCTTCCCCGCCTCATCCCGAAAAATATCAAACAATACTTGCGCCGCCGCCGACAGCTCATGCCCAGGCTTGGTCAGCACACCAATCGGCCGCTCAATCACCGGGCTGTTTAAGGTGATGCAATGGGCGCCAGCCTCTTCCATCTGCTGGGCACACAACGCAGGCACGGCGCTGACGCCGAGGCCATTGGCAACCATCTTGCCAACCGTTGCCAGTTGATGGCTTTCCAGCGCCACGGGCAGTTTCATCCGCAAGGCGCCCAAGTGCTCTTCCAGCATCACTCGTACCGTGGACGGTCGCTGCAACGTGATGAACGGCTGCTCCAGCAACGTCGCCCAATCGATCTCGGCACAGTGCGCCAAAGGCGAATCACCCGGCACTACGGCAATAAAGCGATCCAAGTACAACGGTGTGAATGCCAAAGACGAGCCTTCCGACGGCTCAAATGCGACGCCCAGCTCCACCTGACGGTCGCGAACCATCTCCAGCACTTGCTCATTGATCAAGTCATGCACTGTCACATTCACTTGGGGGTAACGTGCACGGAATATCTTCAGGATCGGCGGCAGCAAATTGCCTGCAAACGATGGCATCGCCGCCACCGTGACCCGACCGCGTTGCAGCGTGAACCGTTGGCGCAGCTCATCTTCGGCATTGTCCCAATCCGCAATCAGCCGGCGCGCCAGGGGCAACAGGGATTCACCTTCCGGGGTCAGTGCAACGTTGCGGGTGTTACGGCTGAACAAGCGGCCACCCAATCCTTCCTCCAAGCCCTTGATCGTCAGGCTCAGCGCCGATTGAGAGAGATGCAAGCGCTCGCAGGCGGCGGCAAAACTCAGGCTCTGGGCCACGGCGAGAAACGCCCGCATCTGCTTAACGGTCATGACGCTGCTCCGAGGGGGAATGAACTATGCTGTTTTTTAAATCAATCAACCTTAAAAAACAACTTAACAAATCAATCCGTCAGCGCAACACTCGGTTCACTGGCTGGACCACACACAATAAAAGAGGTGCATATGGCAGGTTTCGATAAACGCGTAGCGTCCTATGAAGAAGCGCTGGCAGGCCTGGAAGACGGCATGACCGTACTCTCCGGCGGTTTTGGCCTGTGCGGCATTCCAGAAAACCTCATCAACGAGATCAAGCGCAAAGGCACCCGCGACCTGACCGTCGTTTCCAACAACTGCGGTGTCGACGGTTTCGGCTTGGGCGTGCTGCTGGAAGAAAAACAGATCAGCAAAGTGATCGCCTCCTACGTGGGTGAAAACGCTCTGTTCGAGAAACAACTGCTCAGCGGCGAAATTGAAGTGGTCCTCACCCCCCAGGGCACCCTCGCAGAGAAAATGCGCGCAGGCGGTGCCGGTATCCCGGCCTTCTTCACCGCCACCGGTGTTGGCACCCCCGTCGCCGAGGGCAAGGAAACCCGTGAATTCAATGGTCGTCCGTACCTGATGGAAGAATCCATCACCGGCGACTTCGCCATCGTCAAAGGCTGGAAAGCCGACCACTTCGGCAACGTCATCTATCGCCACACCGCCCAGAACTTCAACCCGCTGGCCGCCACTGCCGGCAAGATCACCGTGGTCGAAGTCGAGGAAATCGTCGAACCGGGCGAGCTGGACCCGGCGCAGATCCACACCCCTGGCATCTACGTCGACCGGATCATCTGCGGCACGTTCGAGAAGCGCATCGAACAGCGCACCGTGCGCAAATAATCCGCCTCCAGCCCTAAGAATAAGAGGAACACAACCATGGCTCTGACCCGCGAACAAATGGCTCAACGCGTCGCCCGCGAAATGCAGGACGGTTTCTACGTGAACCTCGGCATCGGCATTCCGACCCTGGTGGCCAACTACATTCCCGAAGGCATGGAAGTCATGCTGCAATCGGAAAACGGCCTGCTGGGCATGGGGCCGTTTCCTACCGAAGAAACCATCGATGCCGACATGATCAACGCCGGCAAGCAAACCGTGACCGCGCGTATCGGCGCGTCGATTTTCTCCTCTGCCGAGTCTTTCGCGATGATTCGCGGCGGCCACGTCGACCTCACCGTGCTTGGCGCGTTTGAAGTCGACGTACACGGCAACATCGCCTCGTGGATGATCCCTGGCAAATTGGTCAAAGGCATGGGCGGCGCCATGGACCTGGTGGCAGGCGCGGAAAACATCATCGTGATCATGACTCACGCGTCCAAGGACGGCGAATCCAAGTTGCTCAGCCAGTGCAGCCTACCGCTGACCGGCGCCAACTGCATCAAGCGTGTCCTGACCGACCTGGCGTACCTGGAAATCGAAAATGGCGCTTTTGTCCTCAAGGAACGCGCACCAGGCGTCAGCGTTGAAGAGATTGTGAGCAAGACCGCCGGTAAACTGATCGTCCCGGACCACGTTCCAGAAATGCACTTCCAGTGAGGACAGATTCCATGCAAGACGTCGTGATTGTTGCTGCCACCCGCACCGCCGTGGGCAGCTTTCAAGGTTCCCTGGCCAGCATCCCGGCGCCGGAACTGGGCGCCGCCGTGATCCGTCGCCTGCTGGAGCAGACCGGCCTGGACCCGGCTCAAGTGGATGAAGTGATCCTTGGCCAGGTACTTACCGCAGGCTCAGGCCAGAACCCGGCGCGCCAGGCGTCGATCCTCGCCGGCCTGCCCCACGCCGTGCCCGCCCTGACCCTGAACAAGGTCTGCGGCTCAGGCCTCAAGGCTCTTCACCTCGGCGCCCAAGCCATCCGTTGCGGCGACGCGGACGTGATCATCGCCGGCGGCATGGAGAACATGAGCCTTGCCCCGTACGTATTGCCCGCGGCACGTACCGGTTTGCGCATGGGCCACGCCAAAATGGTCGACAGCATGATCACCGATGGCCTGTGGGATGCGTTCAACGACTACCACATGGGCATCACCGCCGAAAACCTGGTGGACAAGTACAACATCAGCCGTGAAGCCCAGGACGCGTTCGCTGCCGCATCGCAGCAAAAAGCCAGCGCGGCCATCGAAGCCGGGCGCTTTGCGGACGAAATCACACCGATCCTGATCCCCCAGCGCAAGGGCGACCCCGTGTCCTTCGCCGTGGATGAACAGCCGCGCGCCGGCACCACCGCCGAATCCCTGGCCAAGCTCAAACCAGCGTTCAAGAAAGACGGCAGTGTCACGGCCGGCAACGCCTCAAGCCTCAATGACGGCGCCGCAGCGGTGCTGCTGATGAGTGCCGACAAAGCCAAGGCCCTCGGCCTGCCGGTATTGGCGCGAATTGCCAGCTACGCCAACGCCGGCGTCGACCCGGCGATCATGGGCATCGGCCCGGTCTCGGCCACCCGTCGATGCCTGGATAAAGCTGGCTGGAAACTGAGTGACCTGGACCTGATCGAAGCCAATGAAGCCTTCGCCGCTCAAGCGTTGGCGGTGGGCAAAGAGCTGGAATGGGACGCCGAAAAGGTCAACGTCAACGGCGGCGCCATTGCCATCGGACACCCCATCGGCGCTTCAGGCTGCCGCGTGCTGGTGACCCTGCTGCATGAAATGATCAAGCGCGACGCCAAGAAAGGCCTCGCAACGCTGTGCATCGGTGGCGGCCAAGGCGTAGCCCTCGCCCTCGAACGCGGCTGATAATGCAGGAGGGGGCTTGCCCCCCTCCCACATCAGATCTTCATTGGGTGTCAGACTGAGGCACCGCAAACACCGCATTCGCCCGCGCCACAACCTTCTCCCCCACCTGCAAACTCACCGTCCCAAATGCCATCTGCCGCCCACGTTTGTGATGCTCCAAGCGCACGGTAATCCACTCGCCCACCTGCACCGCCCCCAGGTAATCCACGGTCATGCTCGCAGTAATCAGCGGCAACGGCGGCTCACTGGAAAACGCCATCGCGTAGCCCATGCCGATATCCGCCAGGGTTGCCAAGACCCCGCCATGCACCGTGCCGCGCCCATTGGCGTGGCGATTGTCGGCGCGCAGGCCGACTTCCAGTTGCAATCCCTCCCCCCGGCAATACGCAGGGCCAAGCAGGTCGAGCAATGGGCTGCTACGAGGCAGAGGGGCAAAACCTTCAGGCACGGCGCGAGCAATCATGGCAGTTCTTCCTTGGCGTCAGGTTTGACATGTACGCCACGCTCCAAACGGTAGCCATCACCATCAACTGCGCAAATCTTGCGCGATGCTTTGCGTTAATCCGCCAGACCCGCTTTAATCGCCGCCAATTTCCCCGTACACCTCAAGGAACTGCAATGCGCCATCCGGACGGCAACCTTAAATCGCTTCGCGTGCCACTGTTGATCTTGCTGACCGGCCTGGCCCTGGCCGGCTGCTCCCCCAAGGATCACTCTCGCGCCACGGTGATCAACGGTGAACAAGGCAAAGCCGGTGCCCAATTGGCCTATGAGCATGAATTGACCCTGGCCCTGCCCGGCGCCCTGCTCGCGCCAAGGATGCAGGCCACCCGTGAGGCGTGTGAAACAGCGAGGTTTGGCGCGTGCAATATCCTGGGTATCACCGAAGACGGTAGCGGTGGCGAGATCATCTTGCGCATCGCACCAACGGGTGTGGAACCGATAGTCGCCATGGCGGCTGAAGGCGGCACACTTGGCCAGCGCATCACCACCGCCGAAGACCTGGCCGACGCAGTTGCCGATGTAAACCGCCGCCAAGCCCGCCTGCAGGCCCAGCAACAACGTCTCGACGAACTGGCCAAGCGCAAGGACATCACCGTTAGCGACCTGATCGCCTTGAGCAAGGAACAGGCCGGCATTGAAAACGACCTGCAGGAACTTGCCCAGATTGCCGCCGGCCAGCAACGTCGTCTCGACACCAACCGCGTCACCTTGAACTTCCGCTCATCCGATGGCGCGAACCAAGCTTCACGCTTCAGCCGGATGTTCAGCAACCTGGGGACTAATCTGGTAGAGGGCACCGCAGATGCCTTGGAACGCGCCAGCTATGTGCTGCCGTTCGTGATCCTGGCGTTCCCGGTGGTGTGGTTGTGGGTTTGGCTGTGGCGTAAGTTTGTCGTGAGGGGCAGGCGTCCTGTGGCCAGTGAGCGTCCTCTGGCCCCCTCGCCACAAAGGTGATCAGCGCTTCATACAGCGCTGAAACCGCTCATCCACCCGCTTGGCAAACCATGCCGTGGTCAGGTTGCGAGTGATCTTTGGACTCTTGAGCACGATGCCCGGCAGGATCGCCCGAGGCATCGGTTTACCAGCAGCCTTGTCAGCCAACGCAAATACACGCTTGTAAAGGGTGGTGTCCTCAAAATCCAACTGCTCGCCCTGCTCCAGTTGGCTGCGGATGCTGGGGTTACGCATGTCCAGCTTGGCGCCCAGGGAGCGCACCGCCAGTTCGGTGGTGCCCGGCAGCAGTGATCCATAGCGGATCAAGTCCCCATCCAGCGCCAACTCAGCCCCTGAAGCACGGCTGACCGCTGCCTGAAACGCCGCATTGCGGCTCGCATACCAGCCCGCGTTGAAGTCGGCAAAACGGTACAGCGGCTGGTCGTAATTCACCGGATAACCGAGCAAGTGGGCGATGCCAAAGTACATGCCGCCACGCCGAGTGAAGACCTCCCGACGAATCGTGCCGTCCACCGTGTAGGGATAACCCCGCGCCTGTTTCTGCGCAAAGTCGATGCTGACCTGCATGGGGCCAGCGGTGTGCACAGGGTTGAAGCCACCAAACAACGTATTGCCCAAGGGCACCATGCTGATGAAGTCGTCGAAGATGGCGCTGAGGTCTTTCTCCGTACGTGCCGCACTCAACCGGTCGGCGTAGGACTTTCCGGTGGGCGACTTCAATTGCAGCGCGCTGCGCACCACGAACGCCGGCACATGCACTTTGCCGGCGCGGCGCAGGATTTCGTCCTGGGCGATCTTGCCCATATTGGGTACGGGTGGGTCCACCTGATAAGTGGACTCCTGCTCAGTCACCGCCAGCACAGCGCAAATATTCTCGGTGCTGGGGTAGATCTTTTGGGTGTCGAAAGCGGTGTAGATGTCTTGGGCCCAACCATTGCGATCCGCCACCTTGGCTGGAAGCAGACGCACGATCTGCGCCTTCACCTCGGCCTCGCTGCGCTCCGGTTGCTGCGGACCGCGTGAAGTGGAGCAACCGGCCAGCACCAGCAAGGGGATGAGGCACAGGATCAGGCGGCGTGGGGACATGGGGCTTCCTTGAGGACGATGGGCCAGGCGTTGCGGATATTGACCGGTAAGTCTAACGCGGGTTCGCGTCCCTGCCTGCTGTATGACCGAAGGGGTGTAAACGCCGCGGAAACTTCCCACGCAAGCGCCGGATAAGCGCTACTCCCCGCTGCGGAAAACGCCTGCAAAGTCCCTCGCCTGAATACACAGTGCGAGGGATTGCAGATGGTTTTTTTCGTTAAGGCCCCAACTGATGGGGCTGTCTTTTGATTCCCGTCATTGCCAGCTTTGTCCTGGCACCCATGGATCCCGAGGCGCCGGATGTTGAGCGCGTCTTTGGGGACTTCCGTCATTGCCTGAACACCTTTGATACCTGGGCCGAAAGCTTCTGGAGCGGTTCGGCATTGGAAGTCGAGCAGGTCTTCAAGGTAGGGGACGAGGTGGCGCTGGTCGCGCCGGTTTCTTCCAAAGCCCCGAGCAAAACAGTTGCGATGTGCAGTGCCCAAGGCTCGTTGACCTTGGTGCATATGTTCGAAAGCACGCGCTTCGTGCCTATCGGCAATACGCCGGTGATGCTGCAAGCCATCGCGGCGGACGGCAGCCCAATGGGTCTGCCGCTGTATCGAACCATCGGCCCCAGCGGCATCCTCGAAATCACCGAGTGTGATCGCAATCAGCTCTACCAAATCACCTTCTATCCCAACGTTTCCAAGGATCACGTCAAGGCGCTGTATGCGTCTTATCAGACGGTGATTGCGGGGTTGGAGGGTCGTCTGCGGGATGAGTGGACGGAGACGTTCCAACCCCAATGGCAAGACTTTGCCAACGCCACACCCTTGGAACGCAGCGCGATGCAGGGCGTGGCATTTTCAACCGGGATGGCCAATGCGCTCTACAACCTGTGGGACAACATCACCCAGCTCTATGACCTGCTCGCCGATCTCAAAGCGAATAGCGAGAAGCTGCTGCACTACCTCTCCCAGGCCGAGCTTGATGAGCTGCTGAAACAGGGTGCAGACGCGATTGCCAAGGGCTTGCTGGTGCTGAGCGATGAGCCACTGCTGTTCATCTATGTCTCGGCGATCGTCAGTTGGATACGTCTGCTACCGCCGCCAGACATGTATGAATTACTGGGCGAGATCACCGGTGAAGTGCTGATCAACCTGCTGCTGATGTGGGCGACGGCGGGCGCAGGTGTGGCGGTACGCGTGGGTGCGCAGACGCTGAGTTCGATCAAATCCGGCCGCGCGCGGGCGTTATTGGAGTTGCTGGCCAAGCAGCTTGTGGGGCCGAAGCTGGATGCCCATGCCGAGGCGCTCAAGCCGTTGTTGTTGAGCAGTGCGGCGACGCCGATCAAGGCGGTGCCGGTTGCACCGTTGAAGGCTGGGGATCAGTTGATTTCCAACCCGGTGCCGGCGGTTCGTAACAGGACACAGAAGACGGCGTTGGTCAGGCAGGAGCCTGTCGATGATGTGCCTGCTGTATCGACGAATCCGAAGGGCGATGCAGCGGCTTCTTCGGATAAGACGGTAACCAACGGCTGCCCCGTGTCGATGGTTACCGGGGAGGAATTGCTCACGCTCACCGATGGCACGTTGGACGGGATTTTGCCGTTCGAGTGGACGCGGTTGTATCGCACCAGTGCGGTGGAAGTGGATTGTGGGCTGGGGTTTGGATGGAGTCATTCGCTGGCGCATCGGCTTGTTGTGTCGGGCGATTCCGTGACGTGGACGGACCATGAAAACCGTTCGACCACCCTGCCCTTGCCAACGGTGGCTCGCCCCTCGATCACCAACAGCCTGGCCGAAGCAGCGATCTATTTAGGCGCGTCGCCGGATGAGTTGGTGCTGGCCCAGGCGTCGCAGTTTTATCACTTTCGCGACGGGGCGTTGGTCTCGATCAGTGATGCGTACGACAACCGGCTGCGGATTTCCCGGGACTTTTCAGGGCGCATTGAACGGCTGGATAACGGTGCGGGTTCTTCGCTGTTCTTGCGTTACGAGTCGGGCCGCATCATGGCGGTGGACTACCAGGTTCAGCGGGCCAAGGGACTTGAGCCTTACGCCTGGATCACGGAGCAGAGTGTTGTTTCCTACGCCTATGACGACATTGGCCGATTGGTTTCGGCGACCAATGCGGTAGGCGAAAGCGAGGCTTACCGCTACGACGATCAGCACGTGATTCTTGAGCGCGGTCTGGCCGGTGGGGCGAGTTTCTTTTGGGCGTGGGAACGGTCCGGCAAAGCGGCGCGATGTGTCCGGCATTGGGCCAGTTTTTCGCAGATGGATACGCGGTATGTCTGGGGGGACGACGGCAGTGTTGTCGTTCACAACGCCGATGATAGCCAGGAAATTTACGTCCACGACGACCGCGCACGGCTGGTGCAGCGCATCGATCCGGACGGCGCTAAGCATTTCAAATCCTACGATGCCCAGGGTCGACTGACGGTCGAGCAGGATCCGCTCGGTGCAGTAACGGCGTATCAGTACGACGATGCCGGACGTTTGGTGGCGCTGTTTCCTGGAGACGATGAGCCAACGTCCTACGAGCATGACAATGGCTTCGTACGGGTTGTAAGGCGTGGCTCAGCGGTCTGGAAGTACGAGCGTAACGACCAGGGCGACGTTACCCGTAGGACCGATCCCGACGGCCATATCACCGACTACAGCTACAACAAATACGGGCAACTGATTGGCGTTTGGCATCCCGATCACAGTTGTCAGCGGTTGGTGTGGAATGAACGCGGCCAACGGGTTGAAGAGCAACTGCCCAATGGTGGGATCAAGCGTTATCGCTACGACGACCTGGGCCGGCAGATTGCCCGCGAGGATGAACATGGCGCGCTGACCCAGTATCAGTGGGATGCAGTCGGTCGATTGGTTCGTATTGTCCTGCCCGGCGGCGCAACTCGGGAATACAGCTACAACCCCTACGGAAAAATCACCGCCGAACGCGATGAATTGGGGCGCATTACCCGTTACGAATACGCCGACGGCCTGCACCTGATCAGCCGTCGCATCAACGCCGATGGCACTCAGGTCAACTATCGCTACGACAACGTCCGTCTACTGCTGACCGAAATTGAAAACGAAGTCGGCGAAACCTACCGGCTGGATTACCACCCCAACGGCCTGATCCAGCAGGAAGTCGGGTTTGATGGGCAACGCACCGCCTACGTCTACGACCTCAACGGCAACCTGCAGGAAAAAACCGAACACGGCGACGACGGCAGTCAGCTCGTCACGCGTTATGAACGCGATTACGCCGGCCGCCTCGTAAGAAAAACGCTACCCGACGGCAGCAAGACCGATTACGCCTACGACCGCCAAGGCAATCTCCTCAGCGTCGACGACGGCCACTGGGCGCTGGCCTACGAGTACGACCAGCAAAACCGCCTCACCGCCGAGCATCAAGGCTGGGGCACCTTGCGTTATGGCTACGACGCCTGCGGCCAACTTCAACACCTGCGCCTGCCGGACAACAACCGCCTCACCTTCAACCACAGCAAAGGCGGCCACCTCGCCACCGTCGAACTCAACGGCAAAACCCTCACCTCGCACCTGTTCAAAGCCGGCCAGGAACACCAACGCCAACAAGGCCAACTGCTCAGCCACTACCACTACGACGACCAACACCGCCTGCATGCCCATGCCGTAACGCAGCAAGAACACCACCTGCTCCAACGCCAATACGACTACGACAGATCCGGCAACCTCACCCGCCTGCTCGACACCCGCAAAGGCGAACACCACTACCACTACGACCCACTAGGCCGCCTCACCCGCGCCGATCACTCCCAAGACCTACAGGAACGCTTCGGCCACAACCCGGCCGGCAACCTGCTCATGCACGACCGCCCCGGCCCCGACATCGTTGCCGGCAACCGCCTGATGATCCAAGGCGACCGGCATTACGACTACGACGCCTTCGGCAACCTCATCCGCGAACGGCGCGGCCGTGGGCACGCGCTGGTCACCGAATACCGCTACGACTGCCAACACCGGTTGATTGGCATTACCCAGCCCAACGGCCAAACCGCCAGCTACCGCTACGACCCGTTCGGCCGACGTATCAGCAAAACCGTCGACGGTTTAACCACGGAGTTTTTCTGGCAAGGCGACAAGCTGATTGCCGAGCATCGTACGGATAGCCACCGCAGCTATGTCTACGAACCCGACAGCTTCCGCCCGTTGGCACTGCTGGAAGGCTTGGGTCCTGAGGAAACCAAGCCCTACCACTACCAACTCGACCACCTCGGCACACCGCAGGAACTGACCGATCCGAACGGCGAAATCGTCTGGTCCGCGCACTACCGCGCCTACGGCCAGATCAGCCGTCTCGACAGAGGCAAAATAGACAATCCGCTGCGCTTTCAGGGTCAGTACTTTGATCAGGAAAGCGGACTGCATTACAACCGGCATCGCTACTACAATCCGGATGTTGGTCGTTACCTGACGCCGGATCCGGTGAAGTTGGCGGGGGGGATCAACGCGTACCAGTACGTGCCTAATCCTACGGGGTGGGTGGATCCATTAGGGTTGAGTTGTAAGACCACTAACTGCCCTGAAGGCCCGTATAGCGTAATCGTTCCTGGTGGGGGCTTGGACGCCCACGAAGCGGCCGGCGGACACCTCATACAAAAGCATGTTGGCAGGACGGATGAACAACTCGCTGAACGATTGAAGCAAGAACCTCACGTGCCTACCGCGTCTACTTTCCCTGATCGTGCAACAGCTGAGTCAGCAATTTCAAAAGTGCTCGCCCAAAACCACGCAAAAATAAGCAAGTTTCTCAGAGGAAAGGATAATCAAATTGTCATTACTCAAGAGGTTAAAGAAGGTGTAGGCACCAGCCTAAAAAGAGGTTCTCTGACAACCGTTCCTGGGAAAGAAATTTACCTTATCATTCGCAGAGACAAAAAGATGCCAGACGGCTACAGAATCCATACTGGATATCCAAACCCATGAATAAAGATTTCCCCGAACTACAACAATTTCTAGCTGGTTACTTTCATCAAGACTGGGTAGATGAATATAAAAATGCAGATGAAGTTATTGCGAGCTTTATATCTGAATCAGATAGAGAAACAATAACCAACGTAAAGCAAGAGCTCAATAAATTAATGTTAGCTGAACAGTCCGAACAGGAAATTCAAGATTTTCTTTTTTATGGCATAGGTTGTAACTACTATTATCCTCACGAATGGAAAAATGGGATGTTATGGCTACAACATGTCTATTTAACCTTGAGCGAAGCAAAAAGATAATCAACCGTTATTAGTAGGCATGGCGAGCGACCAATATCGCTCGCCACAGTGTTAAACGCCGCCCTCAGATCCCAGCCAACGCCAAGTCCATCGCAAAGTAAGTAAAGATCAAATCCGCACCCGCGCGCTTGATCGAACCCAACGTCTCACGCACCACCCGATCCTCATCGATCGCACCCGCCTGGGCACCAAACTTGATCATCGCGTACTCACCGCTCACCTGGTAAGCCGCCACCGGCAGACGTGAGGCTTCGCGGATGTCGCGGATGATGTCGAGGTAGGCACCGGCCGGTTTGACCATCAGAGCGTCAGCGCCTTCCTGTTCGTCGAGCAGCGATTCGCGCACGGCTTCGCGGCGGTTCATGGGGTTCATCTGGTAGCTCTTTCGGTCGCCTTTGAGGGCGCTGCCGCCGGCTTCGCGGAATGGGCCGTAGAGGGCCGAGGCGAATTTGGTGGAGTAGGCCATGATCGGAATATGGATGAAACCGGCGTCATCCAGCGCGCGGCGGATGGCCTGGACCTGGCCGTCCATGGCGGCCGACGGGGCGATCACGTCGGCGCCGGCGCGGGCGGCGGCTACGGCTTGTTTGCCGAGATTGATCAGGGTCGCGTCATTATCGACATGGGCGCCGTGCATCACGCCGCAGTGGCCGTGGTCGGTGTATTCGCAGAAGCAGGTGTCGGACATTACGATCATTTCCGGCACGGCGTCCTTGATGATCGAGGACATGCGCGAGACCAGACCACGTTCTTTCCAGGTATCGCTGCCGTTGGCGTCCAGGTGGTGAGACACGCCAAAGGTCATCACCGACTTGATACCGGCACGGGCATAGCGCTCGATCTCGGCAGCGAGCTTTTTCTCAGGGATGCGCTGCACACCCGGCATGCTGGTGATTGGCACGAAGTCGTCGATTTCTTCTTCAACGAAAATCGGCAGCACCAGGTCGTTGAGGGTGAACTCGGTTTCCTGGAACAAACCACGCAGCTCCGGAGAGCGGCGCAGGCGGCGTGGGCGGGCTTGGGGGAACTGGCTGGTCATGGTTTTCCTGACATAAAGGCTAAAACTTTGGGGCGAAAGCTTATGCCCCCAGGCCCCGGCAGCACAAATACCAAGGGGCCAACAGTGTATTGCGACGCTCGTAATAATGTATTGATCTAGAGCTGTAGACGCCCTTCGATGCACACCGCAACAGCGCCGCCGATCCAGATTTCATCGCCCTGGCGTTCGACGCTTATACGCCCCGCGCGCCCCATGGCTGTGCCTTGACTGACCACGTAGCGCTCCGGCGCCAGGCCTTCACCCAGCAACCATTGGGCAACGCCTGCATTCAGGCTGCCCGTGGCCGGATCCTCCGGCGCGCCGTCGCCTGCGACAAAGCCACGCACTTCAAATTGGGTATCCACGTCGTCTTGTTCAGGGTTACAGGGGGCAATCACGCCTACGGCCAGCCCTTTCAGCTGTGAATAATCCGGCTGCAAAGCCAGGACTTGATCACGATCCACCAACATCACGGCGAGCCACCCCGCCCCATTGTCGACCCACTGGCTGCGTAGGATGCAGCCCGGCTCCAGGCCCAACCCCAGGCGAATACGCTCCAGCAGGTCTTCCTCCAGCGGCCCCGAACGCAACAACGGCGGCGCGATAAACGCCAGTTCATCACCTTGACGACGGATTCGCACCAGGCCGATTTCACACTCCTGGATGATCTCTTCACCTTTGGGCACCCCGCCCGCCGTCAACCACGCGTGGCAACTGCCCAGCGTCGGATGCCCGGCAAACGGCAGCTCATGCACAGTGGTGAAAATTCTCACTCGGTAGTCAGCACGAGGATCGCGCGGTGTGAGTAAAAACGTGGTTTCACTGAGGTTGGTCCATTTAGCGAAGTCCGCCATCTGTTGATCGCTGAGGCTGTCGGCCCCCAAAACCACCGCCAGCGGGTTGCCCTTGAGCGACACGCGGCTGAACACATCCAGTTGTTTGAAATCGAAAGTCGGCATGCTTCAGCTCGGAATATTTAGGCCACGGATCACTGCCGGGCGGGCAACAAAACCGTCCAGCGCGCGCAGTACGTTAGGGAAGTCGGCGATGCCCACGATATCGCCCGATTCATAAAAGCCGATCAGATTGCGAATCCATGGGAAGGTAGCAATGTCGGCGATGCTGTAGTCATCGCCCATGATCCAGGTGCGACCGAGCAGGCGTTTTTCCAGGACTTCGAGCAGGCGGCGGGATTCGGCGGCGTAGCGGTCGCGGGGTCGCTTGTCTTCGTAGGCCTTGCCGGCGAATTTGTTGAAAAAGCCCAACTGGCCGAACATCGGGCCGATGCCGCCCATCTGGAACATCAGCCATTGAATCGTTTCATAGCGTGTCGCAGGATCTTCGGAGAGCAACTGGCTGGTTTTTTCTGCCAGGTAAATCAATATCGCGCCGGATTCAAACAGCGCCAACGGCTGGCCAGCCGGGCCGTCGGGGTCGATGATCGCGGGGATTTTGTTATTGGGGTTCAGGGACAGGAACTCGGGGGACAACTGGTCCTGGGTCTCGAAACTGACCTTGTGCGCCTCGTAAGGCAGGCCCAGTTCTTCGAGCATGATCGAGACTTTTACCCCGTTGGGCGTGGGCAACGAGTACAGTTGCAAGCGCTCGGGGTGCTGGGCAGGCCATTTGCTATTGATTGGGAATGCGGCAAGTGGGTTCATCAGGAAATCCCTGGCTAGGCAGAAAGTCCCCATGATAGACATCTCCCCGGTGTCCTGCATGGGTCATCAATGCGCAACATTAGCGGGCTATTATCCCGCGCAGGCGAACCAATACGCCTGCCGGCACTCATAAGTGCGCTTAAACGGTGAATGGAGGCGCCTCGCTATAACGACACGGAATACCGCAGGACGCCACCGGCGTCATTGGGGCCAGGCTTGTCCGCCTTAACGTGACGCACGAAGACTCGAACCTATAATGAAGATCAAGCCTCTGCGCCTTGTGCAACGACTCAAACACTATTCGTATGTCATGTTGCCGCTGCTGCTGGTCAGCGGCGCCATGGTTGCAGCCCTCGATGCCCGTGAAAGCCGCGCCCAACCGGTGGACGGTGTGCAAACCCTGGTGTTCCTGCGCCACGGCGAAAAACCCGCCGGCGGACTCGGCCAGCTCAATTGCCAGGGCCTGAACCGCGCGATGAACCTGGCCACCCTGCTGCCGGAAAAATTCGGCAAGGCCAACTTTGTGTTTGCTGCCAACCCGACGCGCAATGTCGAGGAAGGTGAGCTGGACAATTCCTACAGCTACATCCGCCCACTGATGACCATCAGCCCCAGCGCCATCAAGTTGGGCCTGCCGGTGAATATCAAATTCTCGGCGAATGACACCAGCGACCTCGCCGATGAGCTGGTCGAAGACAAATACCACAACGCCACCATCTACACCGCCTGGTCCCACGGTTACCTGCCGGAGTTGATCAATAAGGTGGCGAGTGAAGCGTCCGGCGAAAAACACACAATTACCGACGATTGGTCGGGCAGTGACTACGACACGCTGTATGTACTGACGCTGACCTGGCACAACGGCAAGGCCTCGCTGCTGAGCCGCAACTACAAGCAGGGCTTGAACGACGGCGATGAAACCTGCCCGGAACCGACACAGGTGAGTGCCGATAGCTGACAGCGTATGATGCGTCGCTATTGACTCACCGGCGGATCATCAGCATGTCTAAACTCTCCTCCACCCAGCCCGTACGGGGCTGGTCGTTCTGGTGGAAACCAGCGCTGTTCCTCTTGGTGGCCTGCATAGGCCTCTATTACGTGAAGTGGTCGCCCTACTACTTCAAGGCATTTGTAGCGGCCGACAATCACAGCATCGGCGCCTCGATTCTCAACGATCAACAAAGCTCGCCCCTGGCGGCAGCGCTGGCCTATGCCCAGGTGTATTTCCTGGCGATCTGGAAAGCCGCGGTGCTGGCGGTGATCCTGGGCTCGCTGCTGCAAGTGCTGATCCCCCGTGACTGGCTGCTGCGCCTGTTCGGCCGCGCCGGCCTCGGTTCGACCGTGCTCGGCGGGTTATTCGCCTTGCCGGGGATGATGTGCAGTTGCTGCGCGGCGCCGGTGGCGGCGGGCATGCGGCGCCAGCAGGTGTCGGTGGGCGCGGCGCTCGCTTTCTGGATTGCTAACCCGGTGCTCAATCCTGCCACCCTGGTGTTCATGGGCTTTGTGCTCGGCTGGGGATTTACCGCGTTGCGGTTGGTGGCGGGAATTGTGCTGGTGGTGGGCGTGTCGTTGGTGGCGCAGCGCATTGCTCGCCCGGACCAGATGCCTGAAGCGGCGTTGGACGCTGTCGCCGACGTCAGCACCATCGAGGCGCAACCTTTCCTGAGCCGCTGGTTGCGCACCCTGTGGCAGCTGTTCTGGAACACAATCCCCATCTACATCCTGGCGGTGCTGATCCTGGGTGCTGCGCGTGTATGGCTGTTCCCCCATGTGGACGGCGCCATGGCCAACAGCCTGGTATGGCTGGTGCCGCTGGCGATTGTCGGCACGTTGTTTGTGATTCCTACAGCGGCTGAAATCCCCATCGTACAAACCATGATGGCCCTGGGCATGGGCACCGGCCCGGCCGTGGCCTTGCTGATGACCCTGCCGAGCGTAAGCCTCCCGTCGCTGTTGATGCTGCGTAAGGATTTCGATGCGCGGGTGCTGGTGACGGTGGCCGGGTTGACCATGCTGGTGGGAGTGGTGTGTGGGCTGATCGGGGCGGTCATTCTTTAGTTATGTGGTTAGGCTGATGGCGGTTGCGCGAGCGAGCCCCACGCTCGCGCAAGTATTCCACCACCGCTGCCTGCTCCCCGGCAAACTCGATCCGTGCACCTTTCTTCTCACGTTGAAACGCGTACATAGGGTCGTAGTACTCACGCAACCCCACGATCCAACCCCGATGCAAATCCACGCTACCGCTGCGGGCCTGTTCAGCCAGGGCCGCTTGCATCAGCGCGTGCAAACGCTGATAGCGCTCGCCCCCCAGACGCTTGTGGATATTGGCCAGGCTCTGGGTCAGCCGCTCGGCAAACCGCTCGAAACCCGCTTCGCCAAACGCTACGGAGAACTGCGCACACAGATCGGTCACGTACTCGCGTAATACCCGCTCTACACGGTTTTCCAGGCTTTCTTCCAGCCACACCATTGGATACACCTGCATGCCCCGGTGCAGGTTCAGCGGCAAGGCGCAGCTGCCGATCATGCGGCTTTCGTCCTCAAGCACAAACTGTTCGATGCCACGTGCGCGTTTTTTCAGAACGTCCACTGCCAGGCGGTTTTCGAAGTCGATGTTGGACGGCTGGCCGCTCGCGCGCTTGCCGAAGCTGGAACCACGGTGATTGGCGTGGCCTTCCAGGTCCAGGCCATTGTTCAACTGATTGATGACCTCGGTCTTTCCGCTGCCGGTCAGGCCGCCCAACAGCACGAAATCACACTGTTCGACCGCCTGGTCCACGGTCTCCAACAGAAACGTGCGCATGGCCTTGTAGCCACCGCCGATCCGCGGATAGTCGATACCCGACTCGTCCTTGAGCACCTGTTTCACCAATTGCGAACGCAGGCCGCCACGAAAGCAATACAGGTAACCGTCCGGGTTGGCCTGGGCAAACTCGGTCCAACGTGCCAGGCGCTCTTCAAGCACCTTGCCGCTGACCAACTGGTGCCCAAGGACGATTGCCGCCTGCTGCCCTTGCTGCTTATAGCAAGTGCCGACGCGCTGGCGCTCGTCATCGTTCATCAGCGGCAGGTTGACCACGCCGGGGAACGCGCCCTTGATGAACTCCACCGGCGCGCGCGTATCCATCATCGGCCGGTCGTTGAGGAAAATGTCGCGGTAATCGGTGATGTCAGTTGCCATCAAAACACCTCTACCGCGTTGGTCTGTCGCTCAACCAGTGCGCCGATCGGCTCCAGGCTCAGGCCCAGTTCCTTCGCCACAGCGTGGAACTCGGCATCACCTTCGAGGGTGACGGCGATCAACAGCCCGCCACTGGTCTGCGGGTCGCATAGCACGCGTTTGTGCAACTCCTGCACGCGCCCGATTTTACTGGCGTAGCTGTCAAAGTTGCGCAAGGTGCCGCCGGGTACGCAACCCTGGTCCAAGTAGTACTCGACCCCGGGCAGGCGTGGGACTTTTTCATATTCGATGCGTGCAGTCAGGCCACTGCCGTCAGCCATTTCCACCAGATGGCCCAACAGGCCAAAACCGGTGACGTCGGTCATGGCTGTCACGCCGGCCAGCTTGCCGAAACGGCTACCGGGCTTGTTGAGGGTGCACATCCAGTCGCGGGCCAGGCCGATGTCAGCCTCGCGCAGCTTGCCCTTCTTTTCGGCAGTGGTGAGGATGCCGATGCCTAAGGGCTTGGTCAGGTACAGCTGGCAGCCAGCAGTGGCGGTGTCGTTGCGCTTCATATGGCGCTTTTGCACGATGCCGGTCACGGCCAGGCCGAAGATCGGCTCCGGCGCGTCGATGGAGTGGCCGCCTGCCAGGGGGATACCGGCGGCGTCGCACACCGAACGGCCACCGCGAATCACTTCCCGGGCAATCTCCGGCGCCAGCACGTTAACCGGCCAGCCGAGAATGGCGATGGCCATCAACGGGTCGCCGCCCATGGCGTAGATGTCGCTAATAGCATTGGTAGCGGCTATGCGGCCGAAGTCGAAGGGATCATCGACAATCGGCATGAAAAAGTCCGTGGTGGAGACCACACCACGCTCGTCGTCGATGGCATACACCGCCGCATCGTCCCGCGAGGCATTGCCGACCCACAGGTTGGGGTCGAGGTTCTGTGCGCCGCTGCCGGCAAGGATAACTTCCAATACCTGGGGCGAGATCTTGCAACCGCAACCCGCGCCGTGACTGTACTGGGTAAGGCGAATCGGCTGGTTCATGGTGGACCTCAAAGTAACAAGTGGGGGGAGTCTACCAGACAGCAAAAAGCCGGCTGGGCGCTTGCGAGCACAGCCGGCTTTCAGGTTTCAGCGATTACTGGCGGGCAGCGAGCAAACGCTTGTGACGGTTGCGTCGTGCGATGTTCAAACATTCGATGGCCGCCGAGAAGGCCATGGCTGCGTACACGTAGCCTTTAGGCACATGGGCGCCGAAGCCTTCGGCGATCAGCGTCATGCCGATCATGATCAGGAAGCCCAGGGCCAGCATCACCACGGTCGGGTTGTCGTTGATGAATTTGGCCAACGGCTCAGCCGCCACCAGCATCACGATCACCGAGGTCACCACAGCAATGATCATGATCGGCAAGTGCTCGGTCATGCCCACGGCGGTAATGATGCTGTCGATGGAGAACACCAGGTCGAGCAGCAGGATCTGCCCGATCGCCGCGGCGAAGCCAATGGCCACGGTGTTGCCAACCGACGCTTTCTCTTCAGGCTCCGGGTCCATACTGTGATGGATCTCGGTGGTAGCCTTCCACACCAGGAACAGACCCCCGGCGATCAGGATCATGTCCTTCCACGAAAACGCCTGGCCGAGTACTTCGAACACCGGTGCCGTCAACTGCACGATAAACGCGATAGTGCTCAACAGGCCCAGGCGCAATATCAGCGCCATGCTGATACCGATGCGCCGTGCCTTGGCCCGGTGCTGCTCGGGTAATTTGTTGGTGAGGATCGAAATAAAGATCAGGTTATCGATGCCCAGCACGATTTCCATGACGATCAGGGTGGCCAGTGCAACCCAGGCGGTGGGGCTGGCGGCCAGTTGTAAAAGGTAATCCATAGGTCAGTCCTGAGGTTGTGCCGGGAAATTAAGCTTCTTTACTGTTCGAGTCAGACTCGTTTTCTTCCTGATCGTCCTTTTTTTGCGGACTGATAAGGCCTTGTGTCGCTTCACTCAATGCCTGCTCGGCAGCCTTGTGGGTGTCATCGATGGCTTGCTTGGCCGACTCGGTGGCCTTGCCCAAGACCTGCTGAGCACTTTTCTCGACCTGATCGCAACCACTGATCATTACCAAGGTAAGCGCAAGCAACGATGCCGCGCCCAGGGAATTGAGCTTCATCATGTATTCCTCGTTAGAACCATTGGGTCCAAATAGTGGCCCCGCGATAGCGAGGCATTCTATGCACGCGAACACTTCAGTAAAATTCGTATTTTTCTAGCATATACTTCGGTTTTTACGAAGTGATGGCTGCCATGCTCAACTACCGACAATTGCACTACTTCTGGGTCGTGGCCAAAACCGGCAGCATTGTGCGCGCCTGTGAGCAACTGAACCTCACGCCCCAGACCATCAGCGGGCAGATCAGCCTGCTGGAGCAAACCTTCGGTATCGCGCTGTTTCAACGAGTCGGCCGCCAGTTGGAGCTGACCGAAGCCGGGCGCCAGGCTCTGCCCTATGCCGAGCACATGTTCCAGACCGGCAATGAATTGGAAGCAATGCTGCGCGCGCAACCCGATCAACAGCAGATTGTGTTCCGAGTCGGTGTGGCGGATGTGGTGCCCAAGTCCATCGTCTACCGTCTGATCGCACCGACCATGGAGCTGAGCGAGCCGCTGCGCATCACCTGCCGCGAAGACAAACTCGAACGCCTGTTGGCCGACCTGGCGATCCAGCGCCTGGACCTGGTGATCTCCGACAGCCCGATGCCGTCGCACCTCGACATCAAGGGCTACAGCCAGAAATTGGGGGAATGTGGCATCAGCTTTTTTGCCACTCAGGCATTGGCCGACCAACATGGCGGCGATTTCCCACAGTGCTTGCACGGCGCGCCGCTATTGATTCCAGGCGCGGAGACGGTAGTGCGCAGCCGCTTGCAACGCTGGTTCGCCGAGCAGCAGATCCAGCCGAAGATCATCGGCGAGTTCGATGACAGCGCCCTGATGCAGGCGTTTGGCCAATCCGGCAGCGGGATTTTTATCGCTCCCAGCGTGATCGCCGAGGAGGTGGTGCGCCAGTACGGCGTGGCGCTGATCGGTCAGACCGATGCGGTCACCGAGTCGTTCTACGCGATCTCGGTGGAACGCAAGGTCAAGCACCCCGGCATCGTGGCGATTACCGAAGGGGCAAGGCGCGAGCTGTTCACCGCCCTGCCCTGAAGACTCAGGCCCCGGACGCGACCGGCTGTTTGGCGGTCATCAGCCACAGCGCCAGCAGGATCGACACCAGGATAAACCCGGACGCCGCAAAGCCCAGACTGCCCAGGCCAAAGGTGTCGATGACGTGCCCGCCGACCAACGCCCCCAAGCCAATCCCCAGGTTGGCCCCGGCAATGTTGAGCGACGCGGCGAACGCCGGCGCATGGGGCGCGGCCTTCATCAGTCGCACATGGCTGACCAGGAACATCGCCGCTTGGGTCACGCCCCACACCGCCATCGCTGCCGCCAGGCCGACGGTGGAGTGAATCGCCGGCACCAATGCAACCATGCCGGCGATCATGAAACCGCAGAACACCATGGACGCGATCAACGGGTGGCGATCCACAGCGCGGCCGCCCAAAGAGTTGCCAATCAGCCCGACAGCACCAAAGCCCATCAGGCACCAGCCCACCAGTGTCCCGTCGAAACCGGCCAGGCGTTCAAGGATGTCCGCCAGGTAGGTATAAGCCGTGAACATGCCGCTGAACACCAGGATCGACAGCAGGATATGACCCTGCATCAAGGGGTTGCGCAGGATCTTGAACTGCGAGCGCAGTGTCACTTCGTCGTTTTTCGGTTTCGTCACTGGCAAGTAGATAAACAGCAGCAAAGCCTTGGCCAACGCCACCACAGCCAGGATGGCGAACGCGGTACGCCAGCCGAACATATCGGAAATCAGCGTGCCCACCGGGATGCCAAATACCGTGGCGCAGACAATGCCGAAGCCGATCTTTTCAATGGCACGCCCGGCGTATTCCGGGCCGACGATGTCCACCGCCGTTTCGCTGGCCAAGGCCCAGAACACCGGCAAGCCCAGGGCCGGAATCAGACGCGCCACGGCCATTACCCAGATATTCGGCGCCAGCGCGGCCACGGTGTTGGCTGCCGCGAACATGATCAGGATGGTGATAAACAGGCGCTTGCGCGGGAAACGAGCGCAGTACGCCGTTAGGAACGGCCCGAACGCCGCTACGGTAAACGCGAACAGCGTCACCAGCAGCCCTGCCTGGGACACGCTGACATTCAGGTCCCGGGCAATCGACGGCAACAGGCCGACGATGATGAATTCTGTGGTCAGCACGGTAAAGCCGGCGGCCGACAGCAGCAGGATGGGAAACAGCATGAAAACTCCAGAAACAACGACATCAACGACAGCCCGGAGGGCCCGCTGACGGATAGGAAAGTTGAGAGGGGCGAATCTTAACAGAGTATGTCCGGAGTTGAACAAGGCTCGCCGCCGTGGGTGACGGAATGCCGCACTAAACGGGACATGTCCTACAGCATGCTAGACTCGCCGCCTGCTTCCTACAGCGCTTTCGCCTGCAATGCTGCGCCCTACTAAAAAAACTAGAGACAACTGTTTATGACTCCTGCCCCTTCCCTCCTCCAACGGCTGACACGCGTCAGCCTGGTCACGCAAATCGTCATCGGTTTGATCGCCGGCATTCTGCTGGCATTGCTGTTGCCTGAAGCCGCCAGAGCCACCGGATTTATCGGCAAAGTGTTTGTCGCCGCGCTCAAGGCAGTCGCGCCGATATTGGTGTTTGTGCTGGTGATGGCCTCGATAGCCAACCATAAACACGGCCAGGAAACCCATATCAAGCCGATTCTGTTCCTGTATTTGCTGGGCACATTCGCCGCCGCCGTGGTGGCGGTGATTGCAAGCATGTGGTTTCCCTCGCCGTTGGTGCTCGTCACCCATGACGCCGCCGTCAGCGCTCCCGGCGGTATCGACGAGGTGCTGCAAAGCCTGCTGCTCAGCGTCGTGGACAACCCGATCAGCGCGCTGATGAACGCCAACTTCATCGGCATCCTGGCCTGGGCGATCGGCATGGGCATCGCCATTCGCCATGCGGGCGAAACCACCCGCACCGTGCTCGACGACCTCTCCAACGGCGTGACCCTGATCGTGCGCGTAGTTATCCGCTTCGCCCCCCTGGGTATTTTCGGCCTGGTCGCCTCGACCCTTGCCACTTCCGGTTTCGGCGCCCTGCTCGGCTACGCGCACCTGCTGCTGGTGTTGATCGGCTGCATGCTGTTCGTGGCCTTGGTGGTCAACCCGGCTATCGTGTTCTGGAAGCTGCGCCGCAACCCCTATCCGCTGGTGTTGATGTGCCTGCGCGAGAGCGGCATCACCGCGTTCTTCACCCGCAGCTCCGCAGCGAACATTCCGGTAAACCTGGCGTTGAGCAAACGCCTGGGCTTGCATGAAGACACCTATTCAGTGTCGATCCCGCTGGGTGCCACCATCAACATGGCCGGCGCCGCGATCACCATCACCGTGCTGACCCTGGCCGCCGTGCATACCCTGGGCATCAACGTCGACCTGCCGACCGCCGTGCTGCTTAGCGTGGTCGCGGCCGTGTGTGCGTGCGGCGCATCAGGCGTGGCCGGGGGTTCGCTGTTGCTGATCCCGCTGGCGTGCAGCCTGTTCGGTATTCCGAGTGAAATCGCCATGCAGGTGGTGGCCGTCGGCTTCATCATCGGTGTGCTGCAGGATTCGGCGGAAACTGCGCTCAACTCCTCCACCGATGTGCTGTTCACCGCCGCTGCGTGCCTGGGCAAGGAAGAGCAACCAGCTTAACGTTCGCGCACAAAAAAACCGGGGCGATTCCAGAGGGAACTGCCCCGGTTTTTTTATGAAAGCTTAGAACGCGCCCATGTAGTCACGCTTGCCCACTTCAACGCCGTTATGGCGCAGCAAGGCGTAAGCGGTGGTGACGTGGAAGAAGAACTGCGGCAGGCCGTAGGTCAGCAGGTAGGACTGGCCGCTGAAGCGCTTCTCTTTCGGGGTGCCTGGGCGGGTGATGATCTCGATACCTTCTTTGCCGTCGACTTGCTCAGGCTTGATGGTGTCGACAAACGCCAGGACCTTGGCGATCAGCGCTTGCAGGTCGGCGAAGGTCACTTCGCTGTCTTCGTATTTAGGCACTTCGATCTCGGCCAGGCGCGCAGAAACGCCTTTGGCGAAGTCGACGGCGATCTGCACCTGGCGCACCAGTGCGAACATGTCCGGGAACAGACGCGCTTGCAACAGAGCGTTGGGTTCGATGTTCTTGGCAGTAGCGTGGGCTTCGGCCTTGTTCAGCACATCGCTGAGGGCGTTAAGCATTTGCTTGAAGACTGGGATGGATGCGGCGTACAGGGAAATAGTCATGACAGTCTCATCGGTAATGGCAGGGTTGGAACCAGCGGCGATTATAGCCATGCCCGGCGCTTGTCTTTTATTTTTTCAGGATTACGCTAGTGGCCTCCACTGCATAGGGAACGCGCGATGACCGCCGAGCACGACACCGACACCCCTGAGCCGCGCCTGAACAGCACGGAAATCCGCATTCTGGGCTGCCTGATCGAAAAACAGGCCACCAACCCGGAGACCTACCCCCTGACCCTCAACGCCCTGGTGCTGGCCTGCAACCAGAAGACCAGCCGTGAACCAGTGACAAACCTCAGCCAAGGCCAAGTCGGGCAAAGCCTGCGCGTACTGGAAGGCCAAGGCTTTACCCGCCTGGTGATGGGCAGCCGCGCAGACCGTTGGGAACACCGTGTGGACAAGGCACTGGAGCTGGTACCGGCGCAGGTGATCCTGATCGGGCTGCTGTTTTTACGTGGCCCGCAGACCGTCAATGAACTACTGACCCGCAGCGGACGCATGCATGATTTCGAAGATGCCGAGCAGGTGGTGCACCAACTGGAACGCCTGATTGCACGCGGGTTGGCGCTGCTGGTGCCGCGTCAGGCGGGGCAGCGGGAAGATCGGTATACCCATGCGCTTGGGGATCCGGCGGATATCGAGGTAATCATCGCGGCGCGAGGGAATCCTGTGGAGCGCGGGGCTGGAGTGTCTGTGGAGCGTATTGAAGAGCTGGAAGCGCGGATCGCAGCGCTGGAAGAGCGCCTCGCACAGCTGGAACAGGCATAACTCGGTAAAAACTGTGGGAGGGGGCGGTTCAGTTGGATCAGATTTGACTGACACACTGCTATCGGGAGCAAGCCCCCTCCCACAGTTGAGTGGATTCCAGTCCGGCAATGTGTTGATCGTGAATGCGTAAAGTTAAA
>NZ_LJSA01000581.1:0-277 GCF_002742505.1 Pseudomonas sp. 2995-1
GGTGAGAAGGATGCAACATCAATTATTAGAAGGTTTAAATCCAGAACAGGGGAACGCAGTAAAGCATGGGGAAGGGCCATTATTAATCATGGCAGGTGCAGGAAGTGGAAAAACAAGAGTTTTAACACACAGAATCGCGTATTTAATCGAAGAAAAGGGCGTTCCACACTGGTCCATTTTAGCAATCACTTTTACAAATAAAGCCGCACGAGAAATGAAGGACCGTGTATCAAGGATCGTTGATGGTTCAGCACAGGATATTTGGATATCTACATTC
>NZ_LJSA01000582.1:0-505 GCF_002742505.1 Pseudomonas sp. 2995-1
CATTCTATTAAACTCATCTTTTTGGATCATCATTTCATCTCTTTTTATTTCATCTAGCTCTAAGACATACGTAAGCCTCTCTATAATATCCTCTTCAGATAAGGGTTCAATTTCTTCAGGTAAACGCTGATAAAGCAAATATAATTGACTAGTACGATTAATCTCCTCAAAAAATGTTGACATTTGATTCACATCAATAGAATGAGTCACAGAAGCCGTTTCAGTAAACAGTGATAATGGATTATATAGGCCTGATAATTGCTTCCGCTCCTCTGAAATTAAATTTTCATAATCAATAAATCTAGAAGTCATCCTATCTATTAGTTCTGCATCCGTCTCAGACCAACGCTCTTCAGTTTGTTTCTTATGTAATAAACTTAGCAGGTTCACAAAGTTAGATTGAATATTTAAACTGGAAGCACTTCTACTATTATCGATCCGATACGATTCCAATAGATTGAAATAGTTGGATAACTGACGATGCGAATTATTAAAAGCATAAAGG
>NZ_LJSA01000029.1:0-230 GCF_002742505.1 Pseudomonas sp. 2995-1
AGAAAACGCATAATAGCAAGCAAAGCAAAGAATCTAAGCAAGATAAGACTGATAAGCTTATTGCAGAAAAAGATGCACGCATTAGTGCACTCACAGATGAAATTGAACTGCTGAAAAGTCAATTAAAGGTTAAAGATGATCAAATAAGAGTTGCTAATCAATTAGCTGACCAGGCACAAAAATTAAATCTTGCAGATAAACCTCAGCTTACTCATTCTGCAGAAGTAGAA
>NZ_LJSA01000583.1:0-288 GCF_002742505.1 Pseudomonas sp. 2995-1
TTGTGATACAGTGACGGTTTTAAGGGATGGCCAGTCCATATCTACTACATCAATAAATGACATTACAGAGAAGCAGGTTATCTCTCATATGGTTGGCAGAGAGTTAAGGAGCGTTTTCCAACGATGCAACGTGAAGCAGAAGAAACAGTTCTTGAAGTGGAAGGATTGAATGTGTACCAGAATGACGGGACGCAACTTGTGTTTGACGTTTCTTTCGAAGCAAAAAAGGGAGAGATTCTAGGAATATCAGGATTAATGGGAGCAGGTCGCACTGAAGTAGTCATGTCT
>NZ_LJSA01000584.1:0-335 GCF_002742505.1 Pseudomonas sp. 2995-1
CATTTAAGAGTTGAAGATGTAACTTTACGAGGTAAAGCACTATACATTGATATCCGAAATGCAAAATGAGGAAGTGATCGTTGTATCCCGATCATCGACAAGCAAGCAACAGAAATAGTTTGGAAGTATCGTGAAGAATTAGAAATTGATAATCGTCCCTTATTCCGATTATCAAAACGAACCTTACAGGGCTATGCTACTGCTTTTGCTCAAAAAACTGGGATTAACTTTAGATGTCACCTTTTAAGACATACATTTGCAGGGAAATTAACAGAACAGGGACTCCCTTTGGCATCTATCCGATATTTATTATGGCATAAAAGCCTTGGTTGGGC
>NZ_LJSA01000585.1:0-287 GCF_002742505.1 Pseudomonas sp. 2995-1
TAGATGAAGGTGATGTTATTGGGTATGAAGGATTTGCTTATATTGAAAACCATGATGAACGAGAAACATTTGAAGAGGAAATAACAAGAGAAGAAGCAGAAGAACGTTTAAACCCCAACTTAGAAGTGATGGATCATCATTTAGCAATTATTAAGAACCAGTTGGAAGAAGAAGTACTCTGCCATGAATTCTATGGAGTGATTAATCAAGATACATTCCGTATTTTCATTAATGCTGAAAATGGTAGAGAAGAACATGTAGAAAAATTGGCAAATGCAGAACAAGTA
>NZ_LJSA01000586.1:0-272 GCF_002742505.1 Pseudomonas sp. 2995-1
GTCCTATAACGCGAGCCAGATCACCATCACCGCGCTCGTGACCCTGCTCGGGACAACCGCACTAGCAACGCGCATTTACACCAACAACTACATGATGGTCATGACCGTGTTTTCCGTCGCCATGGCCAAAGGAATTCAGATATATATCGGCCAACTCGTGGGCGCAGGCATGCTTGAAGAAGCCTATAAGAAAATGTTTCGCGGCCTGAAAGTAGCCATGATGGTTTCCGTGGCCGCAGGTGCCGTGCTTGCCATATTTTCCGACTTCTTCC
>NZ_LJSA01000587.1:0-236 GCF_002742505.1 Pseudomonas sp. 2995-1
ATCGTAGATGCATTGGCTGAATAAATTGCTACTGACTCGTATAACTCTTTCACTGTATAATTTTCATCAGGACGAAGAGGAACATTGGAAAGTCTACGATCATGAGATAATGAATCCGCTCCTGTAAGGTAATCGCTAACTGGTACTTGTTGATCCCAACTAATGTCACCATTATTTACAGCCTCTAGAATCAAGTACTCACTCATCATTTTTACCATACTAGCAGGTAATAAAGG
>NZ_LJSA01000588.1:0-339 GCF_002742505.1 Pseudomonas sp. 2995-1
CCTCCATGCCTTTAATACTCTCCGGGGCGAGTTAGGAGTTTCCCGTTGCAATTCCTCTGTTTCAATTCGTAATTCTTTGAGTGCTTTTAGTTCTTCAGGATCACGTGGTTGATTACCGTCGATTCTAAGGATATATTTTGCGTTTTTAACGCCTTTTTTATCTAACTGGGTCAATACACTATTTCTAGCATTTAAAATGATTCTGACTACTCTATTGAGCTCCTGCGGTGTTCTAACCCACATAGCTAGCAAATTAAGTGCTTTGGGATTAAGGATCACTTTATCGTTAGTATCGGTTTGAGGGTAATATTCTTTAGCATGTTTAACCAGATCTTTGTT
>NZ_LJSA01000589.1:0-287 GCF_002742505.1 Pseudomonas sp. 2995-1
AAGGACGAAGGAATTTAGATCGATCCCCTGCTCCTGAACCATCATTTCAGCTTGCGTTAATAGAGCGTCAATGTCATCAGCGTTTTGATTGTTTATATCAGACAGTGTGTCTAATGAGTCACCAATCTTCGAGAGTTGATTATCTACAGCGCTTCTCTGGCGCTGTTGGACCTTTAACGACTTTGCAGCATCGTTCATCATGCTATTACTAATTTGTTTTTTCATATGTTTCTCCCTAGAAAAATAAGTTGGTTATCTTCGGCCTTATTTTTCCTGCCCCATAAAGT
>NZ_LJSA01000590.1:0-236 GCF_002742505.1 Pseudomonas sp. 2995-1
ACAAAAATAGCATGTAACATAGCTCCACGCTCAATCGGATGTAACTCTTTAGTTTCTGCTTGTTCATACCATGCCATCAGCTTCTCCATCTCTTCCTTTATGAGGAAAGGAGCTGGTGGTCTATGTTTGGCACCAGAAATAAAAACTTGCTGGTCTCGATATACACCTACATATTCATCTTCAATTCCTTTTAGTACAAGTCGATGTAAATTCTTAATTTGCCACTCTGATAAAGG
>NZ_LJSA01000591.1:0-275 GCF_002742505.1 Pseudomonas sp. 2995-1
CAATATCATCACGTGTCAGTGCACTTGGCGCTAGTTGATTAATGAGTGACATATCTAACACAGTATTCTGAACTCCTAATTCCTTTGCAATGGACTGTGCTACTTCAATTTCTAGTTTATGGCGTTGATTATAATTAAAAGTTACTGTTTCTACTTCTTCAAAATTTTCCAAGGCCCAAAATAGGCATGTCGTGCTGTCTTGACCACCACTAAATACAACAACAGCTTTTTCATTTTTCATTTTTATATTTGCTCCTTTATTGATCCAATTAACT
>NZ_LJSA01000592.1:0-257 GCF_002742505.1 Pseudomonas sp. 2995-1
GAAGTAGTAGAAGAAGAGGCGCAAGAAGACATCATCTATAGCCTTGGGGAAACAGGAGTTATGAAGAGTCCTCACGGTGAGTATGAGTTAACAGTAAATTCTCTTGAGATTATGCCAGAGTACAATGATGAAACACCACTTAGTGGAGTATTTGTAGTAATCGATGTTATTTTTAACAACATAGGTGACGAACCAATTAATGCAGAAATGATTCGAAGAGCAGATCTGATTTCAAAAGATGGAACAAGACGTGAAAA
>NZ_LJSA01000594.1:0-287 GCF_002742505.1 Pseudomonas sp. 2995-1
CTGGGGTTCCAATTTTGCGGCCGTCATTTGAAGCTGCTTCGTTATATTATAGTTCTCAGGCTTGATTTTTACCTGTCCCCCTTCAAGCTGAGACATATCAAGGGTGTCATTTACAAGCTTGATGACCCGTTCAGTCTCATCCTTCATTAACAAATAGACTTTTTCTCGCCGTTGTGAAGGGACCGTGCCATCTAACAAAGCTACCAAAAAACCTTTTATAGAAGTTAAAGGCGAACTGAGATCATGAGCAACATCGGCAATAAGATTATTACGAGTTTCCTCTAGAG
>NZ_LJSA01000595.1:0-286 GCF_002742505.1 Pseudomonas sp. 2995-1
GTCATATACATGCTGTTCGTTGAACGGATTTGTAATAGTCATATTTTCTATTTTTCTATTCATTGCAGCCATGATATGATCTCTTACCCGTTGTCTAGTAGTCTCATTCATACTTGTTCCTCCTACTCCCAATTTAATCCCAGTATATAACATAATCGAATCTATGAATAGGTCCAAATAGATAGTAGGATTTAACCATACAAAAAGACCCCCTTATTAAAGGGAGTCTCCTTTATCCTTCGACTGCTTGTAATTCCATTGTAGCGGCAACTTCCTCTAAGCCTTA
>NZ_LJSA01000596.1:0-491 GCF_002742505.1 Pseudomonas sp. 2995-1
AGCATTGCAGTGTTAACTTTTGTTTTTTCCTGATATGTAATTTTAAGGGCATCTACTGTTGCCAGTGTCCCATATTCTAGATTTAAATCTTCTTTCACATCGTCGAAATCACGTTTTGTATTTACTAGAACAATTCCATCTGCATCTAAACCGCTTACAACATCCACCATTTTATATAGTGCTTCATGGAATACTCCAATCACGTGTGGCTGTTCAATCGGAGAGTGATCTCTAATTTCAGTGTCTGCATCACAGTAGCGCACGAAAGCTTTTACTGGTGAGCCTTTCTTTTCAGATCCGTATGATGAAAAATTGGAGCCGTTTAAACCAAGCCCCAGAACTCCTGCTTCAGCTAACATTTTTCCAGCTAGGTTTGCTCCAAGTCCGCCGATAGATTCAAGACGTATTTCAAAGAAACCTAGTTCATTCTTTTTAGGCAAAATTGACATGTCATATCCCCCTCAATTAAAAATGTTGCATAACTCCCTATG
>NZ_LJSA01000597.1:0-270 GCF_002742505.1 Pseudomonas sp. 2995-1
GTTTTACATAATGAGATAGAAGGAAATTGTTCGAAGAGTGAACAGTGAATCAGTAATAGTAGTAGTAGTAGTAGTAGTAGTAGGAATTCAGGTTGGTCGCTGACTTTAATAGGCGAATCAGTGTTGAGTAAGCGAATGTGTGTATATTTGGACACCGATATCAGCTTGATCAGTGTCGAAAAACCGAGTGAATCGCCGTTTGGACACCGATATCAGCTTGATCAGTGTCGAAAAACTGATTGTATAGCCGTTTGGACACCGATATCAGCT
>NZ_LJSA01000598.1:0-247 GCF_002742505.1 Pseudomonas sp. 2995-1
GTTGGGAAGACTTCGAATAATCTTTTAAGCAAATCAGGTGTTGGTAAATGTTTATGTTGTGAAATATACTCTGTGACCACATTTTGTTCTTTTTGCAACTCTAAAAATAACTCAACTGCCTGGTACATTACTGGAAACAAATCAGTTGTCGGCTTCAAATGGTTTACCAATACATCTTCATAAACGGAATAATAGCTCCCTAAATTAAGTTCAATTTGGCTTACTTTGAATTCGTCTTCTCTAAAAC
>NZ_LJSA01000599.1:0-285 GCF_002742505.1 Pseudomonas sp. 2995-1
GTCCGCTACTTATATGATTATAGTGATAATGAATTAACGTCGATAGGTGAAAGGATTAATCGAATTGCTACACAGACAAGCGATTGTTTTGTTATATTTAACAATAACTCTGGTGGGCATGCTGTGGGTAATGCAAAACGCTTTGTCGACAATTAGGACTTTTTGATGGATAATAAGAGAAGAATGTCGAATAGCATGGTAGTACAATATTGTAGGAACCACTTATATTGAAGGAAGCAGGGTTATAGATGGAATGGGTTTTGTTAATATTATTAGGATTTATTG
>NZ_LJSA01000600.1:0-285 GCF_002742505.1 Pseudomonas sp. 2995-1
CTTAAACTGTCAAAAAACCTGGCGGACTATACCCACCAGGTTAACAGCTTAAACTTAATATAAGGATACATTGTTGTCATTCATTGCTTCTAGACTGCTCTTAATATGTCCCATAAACTTCCCACAAATCAGCCCATCTAATATACGGTGGTCTAATGACATACAGAGGTTTACCATATGTCTCACTGCTATAGCATCATTTTCTAACACTACTGGACGCTTTACTATAGATTCAACTGACAATATCGCAGCTTGAGGATAATTGATGATAGGCTGAGACTGTAT
>NZ_LJSA01000030.1:0-230 GCF_002742505.1 Pseudomonas sp. 2995-1
ATCACTTACTACTCGTTTAATCAAATGTCATCCTCCTAGTACCACGTCTGTTGTTGTCTGACCATGATGCGATCTTCACTTAGAAGGTCGGAAACGGTTCCAATATGAAACCCTTTTTCTTTCAGTCCTGTTATCATCTCTTCCAAGCCCTGCTGTGCAGACTGGGTCGGATGCATAAGGACAAGAGAGCCGGCTTCTGATTTGGTGATGATTTTATCAGCCATCTGATC
>NZ_LJSA01000601.1:0-284 GCF_002742505.1 Pseudomonas sp. 2995-1
AACTTGGATACTTTGTTGCGCTGTTTGCTGATCCATTTGCACTTGATGGTTCAAATCATAAGGATCATAGTATCCTTTATTAATCATATATTGAGACACGCGATCATGGAAAGTAATCGCTTGTTGCAATTGTTGGTTTAATGATTGTCGAACTTCAGGAGTTGCACATTCTGTTATCGCGTATGCGCAGTTTCTCACACCAGTTTTAGCAGATAAAAGTAAATCTGTTGCTATTGCCTGTTCAGTCATTTGGCTGATTTGATCCATTTGAGATTGTGGTTGAA
>NZ_LJSA01000602.1:0-284 GCF_002742505.1 Pseudomonas sp. 2995-1
GGTCCACCGCCATGAGTACTGTGGAGATCCAACAGTGCGATCATACCTAATAACCATAAAATGGAAATATACTGTTTTATTGATATTTGGATGGGTACTCAACTTCCATTTTCTTAAAGAAGATCAACTATTATCCAATCATTAGCGTTAGTGTTTTAGTTAATCTATTAGAAATACTGAGGTATCGTGAGATATCCAGAGAAGACATTTATTTTATAGAGGGAGGATATTAATTTGAGTTTTCGTCATTTACTTCAACCTGGTAAAATTGGCACATTACACAT
>NZ_LJSA01000603.1:0-339 GCF_002742505.1 Pseudomonas sp. 2995-1
ATACTGACGAATCAACACCCAATCGTCTACATAAGTGGGAAGGTCATTTCTTCATCAATAATCGCGTTTTGTCAGTTATTTATTCTCTTTGTGTTCTCTACTTTAGTTTTTAGTAGCTTTCCGTTAGGAGAACTGAGTTTTTGGATAGGAATAGCTGTTACTAATCTCCTCTTAGCATTATGTGTCGGAGGATTGACTGCTTTACTCACAGCAATTTCTGTTCGTTACGAAAATGATTCTATTAACCATGTGTTTGCAGGGGGAGTAGTAACACTCTTTGCATTTACTGGGGGCAGTTTTTTCCCAACATCAGATATGCCAGATATTATTGGCTTGATT
>NZ_LJSA01000604.1:0-367943 GCF_002742505.1 Pseudomonas sp. 2995-1
GAGGCGCGCATTCTACAGCAGCCTCATTTGCTGTCAAGTGATTATTTTCAGAAGCTTTCGAAGATTTCTTCAACAACTTCAACCACTTGCGCTTCTGATCTCTCATCAGCGGGAGGCGAATTCTACAGCGTTACACGCTGCTGTCAACACCTCTTTTTCAACTTCCTTTCGGCTTCGATGAACTGAAGCAACTTACTGCCGAAAACTGCGTAACTCATTGTTTACCAAGGAGTTTTACGTTTCGACTGCGCCGGAAGTGGGGCGAATTATAGGCTCCCAGAATCTGCGGTCAAGCGTTAATTACGCTTTTGTTGCAGAAGGTGCTTTTTTCGCAATAAGCCGGGGGATTCGGCGCATCACCGGTGGTAAACGCAACACCAGCAGCAGCGCACCTACAGATGCATAGATTACCCACTCCTTTAGATCAGCTCGCACGATCCACAACATATGCAGCAGTCCAAGCCCAAGAATCACATATACCAGGCGATGCAGCTTCTTCCAACGACTGCCCAGTCGACGTTGGCTATAGCGATTAGACGTCACCGCCAACACCAGCAACGACAAGAACCCTAACGTACCCACAATAATATAAGGCCGCTTACGTAGCTCGACCCCAAGCTGAGACCAATCCAGACCCAGAACAAACACACAATAGGCCGCCAGATGCAGCACCACATAAGCAAAGCACCACAACCCTAGCTGTCGGCGCACCGCTATCCACCCCGCCCAGCCGCTCAACTTTTGCAGCGGGGTCATCCCCAGCGTGATCAACAGCAGGATCAAAGTGCCCAACCCCAGTCGATCAACCAGCACCTTTCCTGGATCTGGTCCAAGAACAAAACTCCACGCCTCATATAGCCATAACAAAGGCCACACTGCCGCGGCTATAAAAACGCCGAGGCGCCAGATGGGGTAGCGCATTAGTAGTTCTTCCGCAGGTCGAGACCTGCATATAAAGAAGCAACCTCATCCGAGTAGCCATTGAACATCTGCGTTTCACGTACATTCGGACTGAACAAACCACTTGGCAGACGACGCTCACGCGCCTGAGTCCAACGCGGATGGTCCACTGTAGGGTTCACATTGGCATAGAACCCATACTCATCCGCCGCAATACTCTGCCACGTGGTTTTCGGCTGCTCACTCACAAGGCTGATCCGCACGATCGACTTCACACTCTTGAAACCGTACTTCCAAGGCACGACGAGACGTAACGGCGCGCCGTTCTGATTGGGCAACTCGCGCCCATACATCCCGACGGCAAGAATCGCTAAAGGATTCATCGCCTCATCCAAGCGCAAACCTTCAACATAAGGCCAATCGATCAAGCCAAAACTCGAACGCTGCCCCGGCATACTCTTGGAATCCTGGAGTGTTTCAAAGCGGATGTATTTGGCCTTGGAAGTTGGCTCAACCTGCTGGAGCAACGCGGAGATCGGAAAGCCCATCCATGGAATGACCATCGACCAAGCCTCGACGCAGCGCAACCGGTAGATCCGCTCTTCCAACTGATAGGGCTTCATGAAGTCCTCCAAGGCATAACGCCCCGGCTTGGCAACCTCACCATCAATCACGACACTCCAAGGTTCGGTCTTGAGTGAACCCGCGTTGTTCGCCGGATCCCCTTTGTCAGTGCCGAATTCATAGAAGTTGTTGTAGTGGGTTGCGTCCTTGAACGGGGTGATAGCCTCACCTTCAACCGTCACAGCCTGCCATTTAGTAGCAGGCAGCTTGCCAGCAAACCAGCCCGGCGCCTTCCCCGGCTCAACATCGGCATATCGCGCAGCGTCATCTGCACTGGCCCAACGCGGCAGGCCGCTGGCAGCAATGCCCGCAAGCGCACCACCGATCAAGCTACGGCGAGAAAAATAGAAGGATTCAGGGGTGACATCCGATTCATGGCAATCGGACGCTTTAGGCAATTTGATTAACATGGCAACTCCGCAGCATTGGAGGACTGATGCACCAATAGACTGCGGAGTATGGGGGAAATTACATTAAGGCAACGTTTTGTCCCGCCGCACATGTAGCAAGTACTGAACTGGCCCAGAAGCGGCGTAGACCAAGAAGGCCAATAGCAGAATCCGAGGCGGATCACTGAAGACCACCGCAAACACCAGCACCACTGCCAGGATTGCCACGAAAGGTACTCGCCCTTTGAGATCAAGCTCCTTGAAGCTGTTGTACTTGATGTTGCTGACCATCAGCATTCCGGCAGCGGCAACCATTAACGCCACCAGGAAAGACATTTTCGAGCCCTGGATGCCGTAGTCACTGAATGCCCAGACGATACCCGCCACGACACCCGCCGCTGCCGGACTGGCCAACCCGATGAAGTAACGTTTATCAGCAGTACCCACCTGAGTGTTGAAGCGCGCCAGACGCAAAGCGGCGCCCGCGACATAGATGAAGGCAACCATCCAGCCAACCTTGCCCATGTCACCCAACGCCCAAGCAAATGCTAACAGCGCTGGCGCGACCCCAAATGCAACCATGTCAGACAACGAGTCGTACTCGGCACCGAAGGCACTTTGGGTATTGGTCATACGTGCAACACGACCATCCAAACCGTCGAGCACCATGGCCACGAAAATGGCAATGGCCGCGAAACCGAAGTACTTGCTGGCACTCGCCGCATCACCCGCCGCCAGCGCACTTTGGGCACTCATGGAGTTGATAATGGAATAGAAACCGGCAAACAAGTTTGCCGTAGTGAACAGATTGGGCAGCAAATAGATGCCACGATGCCGGACCTTGCGGCCTTCAGCGTCATGCCCTTCTTCGACATGTTCATCGATCGGTAGCAGGCTTTCGGCGTCAGGAGCCTGGTTAGGCTCTTCGGGACGTTCGCTCATGGACTTTACCTTGCAACGGTGTGAAAAAATTCGACCAATACTTGCGGCGAGTGTTCGCTCGCAAACGATGCAGCTTTATACCAGAACCCGCCCCCAAACGAAAAAACGCGGCCTAAGCCGCGTTTTCTCTTGATGCGTACGACTTAGTTTTTAGCTTTGTCGACGATCTTGTTGGCACCGATCCACGGCATCATGGAACGCAGTTGCTCGCCGATGACTTCGATACCGTGAGCAGCGTTGTTACGACGCTTGGCGGTCATCGAAGGGTAGCCGGTAGCGCCTTCACTGATGAACATTTTGGCGTATTCGCCGTCCTGAATACGTTTCAGGGCGTTGCGCATAGCCTGGCGGGACTCGGCGTTGATCACTTCTGGGCCAGTCACGTACTCGCCGTATTCGGCGTTGTTGGAGATCGAGTAGTTCATGTTGGCGATACCGCCTTCGTACATGAGGTCAACGATCAGCTTCAGTTCGTGCAGGCATTCGAAGTAGGCCATTTCCGGCGCGTAGCCAGCTTCAACCAGGGTTTCGAAACCGGCTTTAACCAGCTCAACGGTACCGCCGCACAGAACGGCTTGCTCGCCGAACAGGTCGGTTTCGGTCTCGTCCTTGAAGGTGGTTTCGATGATGCCGGTACGACCACCACCGACGCCAGCAGCGTAGGACAGTGCAACGTTTTTGGCATTGCCGGATGCGTCCTGATAGATCGCGATCAGGTCAGGGATACCACCGCCTTTGACGAACTCGGAGCGTACGGTGTGACCTGGCGCTTTTGGCGCGATCATGATCACGTCCAGGTCTGCGCGTGGCACAACCTGGTTGTAGTGAATCGCAAAGCCGTGGGAGAAGGCCAGGGTGGCGCCTTTCTTGATGTTCGGCTCGATTTCGTTTTTGTACAACGAGGACTGGAACTCGTCCGGGGTCAGGATCATCACCAGGTCAGCAGCAGCAACAGCGGAAGCAACGTCAGTCACTTTCAGGCCATGAGCTTCCGCCTTGGCAACGGTGGCCGAGCCTTTACGCAGGCCAACAGTCACGTCAACGCCGGAGTCTTTCAGGTTGCAAGCTTGCGCGTGACCCTGGGAGCCGTAGCCGATGATGGCGACTTTCTTGCCCTGGATGATCGACAGGTCACAATCTTTATCGTAATAAACTTTCATGAGGTTCCTCTATATATCCAGGCCGTAAGGCCATTCACTAATTTGGGTTAGATGCTGAGTACTTTGTCGCCACGGGCAATCCCGGTGACACCACTGCGTACCGTTTCCAGAATCGAGGCCGTCCCGATCGACTGGATGAAGCTGTCCAACTTGTCGCTTGTACCGGTCAGTTGCACGGTATAAACGCTGGCGCTCACATCGACGATCTGCCCGCGATAGATGTCGGTAGTCCGCTTGATTTCGGCACGTTGGGCACCCGTAGCCTTGACCTTTACCAGCATCAGCTCGCGCTCGATGTGGGCACTTTCCGACAGGTCGACCAGCTTGACCACTTCGATCAGCTTGTTGAGGTTCTTGGTGATCTGCTCGATCACCTCATCGTGGCCCACGGTGGTCAACGTCAGGCGCGACAGAGTCGGGTCTTCGGTCGGAGCCACGGTCAGGCTTTCGATGTTGTAGTTGCGTTGCGAAAACAGGCCGACAACACGAGACAGAGCGCCGGGTTCGTTCTCCAGAAGCAGGGAGATAATGTGCCGCATGATTAAGTACGCTCCGTCTTGTTCAGCCACATGTCGCGCATAGAGCCGTCTTTGATCTGCATCGGATAAACGTGCTCGCTGGTATCCACTTGAATATCGAGGAACACCAGGCGGTCCTTCATGGCGAACGCCTCTTCCATCTTCGGCTTCAGATCTTTCAGATCGGTGATGCGAATGCCGACGTGGCCATAGGCTTCAACCAACTTGATGAAATCCGGAAGCGATTCCATATAGGAATGAGAGTGACGGCTGCCGTAGCTCATGTCTTGCCATTGACGAACCATACCCAGCACGCCGTTGTTCAGGCAGACGATCTTCACCGGAAGACCGTACTGCAGGCACGTCGACAGTTCCTGAATGTTCATCTGGATGCTGCCTTCACCGGTAACGCACGCGACGTCGCTGTCCGGGAAGCTCAGCTTCACACCCATGGCCGCAGGAAAACCAAAGCCCATCGTGCCCAGACCACCGGAGTTGATCCAGCGGTTAGGCTTGTCGAACTTGTAGTATTGCGCGGCGAACATCTGGTGCTGACCCACGTCGGAGGTCACAAAGGCGTCGCCCTTGGTCACTTCGCACAGGGTCTCGATCACGGTTTGAGGCTTGATGATGCTGCCGTCGCCCTTGTCGTAAGGGAACAGGCCGCGGTCACCGCGCCATTCGTCGATCTGCTTCCACCAGCTGGCGACGGATTCCTTGTTCGGCGTCTCACCGATGTCCTTAAGCGCAGCGACCATTTCGGTCAGCACACTTTCCACAGGACCTACAATTGGCACGTCGGCCTTGATGGTCTTGGAGATGGACGCTGGATCGATATCGATGTGGATGATCTTCGCGTTCGGGCAGAATTTGCTCGCGCCGTTGATCACACGATCATCAAAACGCGCACCCACAGCCAGGATCACGTCGGCGTGGTGCATGGTCAGGTTGGCGGTGTAGCTGCCGTGCATGCCGAGCATGCCGACGAACTGACGGTCCGTACCCGGAAAGGCGCCGAGGCCCATCAGGGTGTTGGTGACCGGCAGGTTGAGCAGCTTGGCCAACTCGGTCAATGGGGCGGAGCCCCCGCCGAGGATCACACCGCCACCCGAGTACAACACAGGGCGCTTGGCTGCCAGGAGCATTTCTGCCGCCTTGCGAATTTGCCCCGAGTGCCCACGAACGGCCGGACTGTAGGAGCGCAGCTTGGCTTTCTTCGGGAAGACGTATTCGAATTTCTCAGCCGGGTTGGTCATGTCTTTCGGGATATCGACCACGACAGGGCCCGGGCGACCGGACTGCGCGAGGTAGAACGCCTTTTTCATGACTTCCGGAATTTCCGACGCATGCTTGATCATGAAGCTGTGTTTCACGATCGGCCGGGAGATACCGATCATGTCGGTTTCCTGGAATGCATCGGTACCGACCATGGTGCTTGGCACCTGGCCAGAAATGATCACCATCGGGATGGAGTCCATATAAGCAGTCGCAATGCCGGTAATGGCATTCGTTGCGCCTGGGCCGGACGTTACCAGCACCACGCCGGCTTTACCGGTGGCACGGGCGTAACCGTCAGCCATATGGGTCGCGGCTTGTTCGTGGCGAACCAGGATGTGGGTAACAGCCGGCTCCTTGAACAGTGCGTCGTAAACATGCAACAGAGCACCACCTGGGTACCCGTAGATATAGTCGACGCCTTCGTCACGCAAAAAGCGGACGAGCATCTCACCGCCAGATAAAAGCTCCACGTTGTTCACCTCTAAAACGCCAGAATACCGTCCGTTGAAAACCGACGGGTCTTAATAGGTTTACTTCTCAACAGAGCATGAGCGACGGTGGTCGCCGACTACGTCAGCACTGACTGAGCAAGTATTGGGATCGTCCCAAGTGTTGCGGGCTTTTCCCACCCAGCGCGAGGTAACGCGTTGCGGGTGTAACAGGTCGGCGCGGATGTGCGCCTCATGATCTGCTGAGCGGGCCTGCTTCTGGCAGTCCCGATACAGCGGACTTTGGATTCTTCTGTTTCAGGCCGTTCAAGTCAAGCAATAATTGCGCTTTTTTCCAACTAAGCGCATGAGAACGTAGAAGAAAGGGCTTTGAGGAGGGATAAAACTCGCCTGAATGTCGTCAAGCGGTAGAAATATGCGCAAGACTGCCGAAAAAACCGGCAGTCAGGCAATTAACGAGCGTCGACGATCAATTGATCGAACTTTTTCAGCGCATTGCGTAAACCGAGGCTCTCGCGCGGCCGATCGGCGTACACCATCTCGGCCATCTCCAGAATCCCTGACGCATTGGGCAGTGGCAGGTCCTGTTCGAGGATCTGCTTCATGCGCGTCAGGAAAATCCATTGCAGCCACTGGTGAAAGTCCAGGGTATCCACCGAAAACGGCTCAACACTGCTGAGCGCCTCGATGCTGGGGGACACCTCATCCCACCAGCCTTGTATGCGCAGTTCGCGCTCAATCAGCAATAACTGTTCGGCAATCGCGGGAAACCGTACATCCATCAGAGGCTGACCTTGGCTTTCTGCCGGGCCTGAGCAGCGCCAGCGGCATCACCTTGTGCGGCGCGCGCATCTCCGATTAACGCCCAGAGACTGGCCTGCAGATCGGGACGACCGTTGGCCAGCGTGAGGCCACGACGGGCGAACTGTTCGGCCTGAGGCGCATCGCCTTGGGCCATGCGTACCTGTGCCAGGCGATACAGTACTTGCGGTTCACGAGGTGCAACTCGCTGCGCCCGCTCAAGGCTCGATGAAGCGCCGTTCAGGTCGCCACCGGCCTGTTGTTGCTGCGCCGTAGTCAGCAAGGCCAGCACCGGACCGTCCAGTTGCTCGTCAGCCGAAAGGCCGCCGCCACTGGAGGAAGATGGAATGCCACTCGGCGTCGACGGCATGTTGTAAGTGCCCTGGTTGATCGGCGCGGTCTGAATGGGCGTGGACTCAATCGGTCCGGAGGTGCTTGGCCCTGGAGTCCATGGCTCGGCACTGATCGGTGCGGACGTAGCGGCGCCGCCGCCCGGCACCATCACCACCACGCCCGAATCTTGCGGCACGGCCTGAGGCTTGGCCTGCGCCGGACGGTTGGTCACGGTCTGGCGGAAACCGCCATTGGCCGAGATCCGGTCGCTATTGGAGACGGCAGTGCTCGAATCCACCACGGGAATGGAGCCGCGCTGCACGCTGGAGCAACCGCTGAGCAAAGCCAGAGCTGTAATCGCTGGAATACACCACTTGTTCACTTGAAACCCTCTTTGCTTAATTCATCCAGCCCTTGACCCAATCCATCACCGATTCCGCGTCCGCAGGGGCACCGCCGCCGCACGCAGCACCGGGTGGTGGCTCGCTGCCGCGAATATACGGCATCTGTACTGCGCCCGGACAGTTAGCGTCGGAACCCTGGCCGGTATGCGGATCAATCCAGGCCTGCACGATGTTATCCGGCTGCGGCATATTCAATGGCAACGGGTCGGCCTTGCGCATAAAACTGGTCCAGACCTGCAACGCACCGGTAGCACCGGTAAAAGGCGTCTTACCGTTGTCGTCTCGACCGAGCCACACCACGGCCAGTACATCCTGACCGAAACCTGCAAACCAGCTATCGCGCGAATCGTTACTGGTACCGGTCTTGCCCGCCAGCGTCAGGTTGGACGGAAGCACCTTATAGACCGAGCTACCGGTACCTTCACGCATCACGCGCTGCATGGCGTTCTGGATCAGGTAGATAGAGCCAGCGTCAAAGCGCTGCTGGATCTGGAACGGGTAGCGCTTGAGCGGCTCACCCTCAGCCGTCAGTACACTGCGGATCCCGCGCATCGGAGTGTTGAAGCCACCGTTGGCGAGGGTCTGGTACATGGTCGCGACTTCCATCGGCGTCATGGCGCCGGCGCCCAACAGGATCGATGGGAACGCCGGGAATTCGCGGGTGATGCCCAGTCGAGCCAGCGTCTTGAGGACATTCGGCACGCCGACTTCCAAGCCAAGCCGAGATGTAGAGATGTTGTAGGAGTGCGCCAAGCCTTGATACAGGAACACCGTGCCGTGGGAACGGCGATCGAAGTTCTGTGGGGTCCACACCTGGCCGTCCCCGCCTTTGACCGACAGCGGATCATCCGACAGCCAGCTCGTCAGGGTGTACTTGCTCGGTTTTTCCAACGCAGTGAGGTAGACCGCAGGCTTGACCAGCGAACCAATCGGCCGCACCGCATCCAAAGCACGATTGAATCCGGCAAAACTCGCCTGGCGACTGCCGATCATGGCTTGGACTTCACCGGTTTCCGGATTGGTGACCACCATTGCGGCTTCTACTTCGTCGGAGCCCTTACGACCCGTCAGACGCTTGAAGGTATCGCTGACTGACGCTTCGGCCTTCATCTGCAAAATCGGGTCAAAACTGGTGAAAATTCGCAAACCTTCTTCGGTCAAGTCCTCGTCGCGGTAGTCTTCACGCAGTTGACGTTTAACCAGATCGATAAAGCCTGGGAATGAACTGTCCGCCAACTTGCCGCGAGTTGTCACACCCAGCGGCATTTTCTTCGCTGCGGCCACCTGTTCAGCCGTGGCCACGCCTTGCTGCTCAAGCACATCCAGCACCAAGTTACGGCGCTCAAGCGCACGCTCAGGATTGCGACGCGGGTTGTAGTAGGAAGGCCCCTTGACCATCCCCACCAACAAGGCCACTTGATGCAGCTTCAACTCAGACAGCGGCTGACCGAAGAAGAACTGGCTGGCCAGACCGAAGCCATGTACCGCGCGCTGGCCATCCTGCCCGACGAAGACCTCGTTGAGGTATGCCTCAAGGATTTCCTGCTTGCTGTAGTGAAGCTCAAGCAGCATAGCCATCATCGCTTCGGTGAGCTTTCGGGTCAGACTGCGCTCGTTGGTGAGGTAGAAGTTCTTCACCAACTGCTGAGTCAGCGTACTGCCGCCCTGGGTCATCTTGCCGCCGGACGTGTTCACCCAAACCGCACGGGCAATCGACTTCGGCGAAACACCCCAGTGGCTATAAAAATCGCGATCCTCTACCGCAACCAGAGTTTCCAGCAGGTACGGAGGCACCTGATCAAGCTTGATCAGGATGCGATCTTCAAGGTTTTTCGGGTAAATCCCGCCGATCATCAACGGTTCAAGACGTACCACCGGCAATTTCGAGCCGTTGAGGGAGGACAACTCGGCGACGTAATCACCGGAAAAGCGCACGCGGACCGGCTGGGCTTTTTCCAGGCCTTCATAGAACTGGAAGCCACGGGTATTCAGGTCGACAGTGTTTCCGCTGACAGCGGCCGCACCCGGGCCGTTGCTCACGGGTTCGCGGCGGTAGCCGAGGGCATCGAGCTCGGTAAGGAAGTCATCCTTGCTCAGCTTCTGGCCGCTGAACAATTCCAGCGGGCGCGCGTACACCTTTGCAGGAATGGTCCAGCGCTTGCCGGAGAACTTCTCCTGGACCACAGCGTCGAGGTACACGGCGAAGCCGGCGAGTACCACAAGGCCTACGAGGCCGAGCTTGAGCGCCCAGCCAAGCCAAGGGCGCAGGCCGCGGGAAGGAGGTTTTTTACGGGAACGGGGAGATCGGGTTCGAGTCATGGCGGCGGATTATACGCACTTTATTGATGATCAACATGAGCCGGACAGCGGTTTGCACGACCGTCCGTAGCAGCCATAATGCGCGCCATGATTTCCCCCAGACTCTGAAGGATCGCCCGTGAGCCAGTCACTGATCGCCGCCCTGCAAAACCCGGCTTTGTACCCTCATCCGGTTGAAGCGTTCCAAGTCATCGAGACCCATATTTCATGGGTCGTATTGACCGGCCCTTACGCCTATAAACTGAAAAAGCCGATGAATTTCGGGTTTCTGGACTTCACCGACCTGGAAAAGCGCGAACACTTCTGCAACGAAGAGCTGCGTCTGAACCAGCGTCTGACGAACGATTTGTATCTGGACGTGTTGCCGATTACCGGCACTGCCGAAGCGCCTCAATTGGGCGGCGACGGCCCGGTGATCGAATACGCACTAAAGATGCGCCAGTTCCCGCAAAGCCAACTGCTCAGCACCCTGCAAGCCAATGGCGAACTGACGGCAGCGCACATTGATGAAATGGCCAAGCAAATTGCACACTTCCATCTCACGGCACCGAAAGTCCCGCAAACGCATCCGGCAGGCACTCCTGACGAAGTGATGGCACCGGTACGGCAGAACTTCGACCAGATCCGTCCGTTCCTAAGCGATAAGGCAGACCTGGTTCAACTCGAAGCCTTGCAAGCCTGGGCCGAAAGCAGCTTCGAACGCCTCAAGCCACTGCTGGCACAGCGCAAGCTCGACGGTTTCACCCGCGAATGCCACGGTGATATCCACCTCGGTAACGCCACCTTGATCGACGGCCAAGTGGTGATTTTCGACTGCATCGAGTTTAACGAACCGTTTCGCTTCACCGACGTGTATGCCGACACCGGCTTCCTGGCAATGGACCTGGAAGACCGCGGACTCAAGTCCCTGGCCCGCCGCTTCATCAGCCAATACCTGGAACTGACCGGCGACTATCAGGGCCTTGAAGTGCTGAACTTCTATAAAGCCTACCGCGCCCTGGTACGCGCCAAGGTGTCGTTGTTCAGCATGCCGAGCGAAGCAAGCCCGGTACAACGCGCCACCACTCTGCGCCATTACCGCAACTACGCGAACTTGGCAGAAAGCTACAGCACTATTCCTTCACGCTTCCTGGCGATTACCCACGGCGTCTCGGCTGTGGGCAAGAGCCACGTATCCATGCGCCTCGTGGAAGCGCTCGGTGCCGTGCGCCTGCGGTCGGACGTGGAACGCAAACGCCTATTCGGCGAGCAGCAAGTGGAAAACACGCTGCAGGCCGGTATCTATGCAGCCGACGCCAGCACAGCAACCTACGCTCGTTTGAACGACCTCGCAGATACCGTGCTGCGCGCCGGCTTCCCGGTGGTACTGGATGCCACCTTCCTGAAACGCGAACAACGTGAAGCCGCCGCCAAGGTTGCCGAAGCCACCGGTGCGCCCTTCCTTATTCTGGACTGCAACGCACCACAGGCCGTTATCAGCAGTTGGCTGGCACAACGTCAGGCAGACAAAAACGATCCGTCCGACGCTACTCTGGCCGTTATCGAAGCACAGCAGGCCAACCGTGACCCCCTCACAGCTGAAGAACTGTTGCTGAGCAAACGCGTCGAGACCAATCAAAGCGGAACTCTCGACGCGGTGGTCGCGCAAATTCGCCAGCGCTTGCCAGGCCTGTAAGAAAAATTTCTTGGTCGTGTCGTCTACTTGGGCGCACGGCCGAGCAATAGTGGCACTATAATGGCGCCATAAATCCAACAGGAGTTCGTTGTCATGAGTCAGCCCAAGCTTCTTGATACCCCGCTCTACTCGCTCCTGCATAAAGATGATGTTCGCGGTTTCAACCAGGAGCGTCCGAAAGACGGCGCTATCGACATGCGCGGAGGCGACTTCCGTGGGCTGGACTTACGCGAGTTGAATGTCACCGGCGTAGATTTTACCGACGCGTATTTCCGCTCCACCGACCTGCGCGGTTTGGATTTGCGCGACTGCTCGCTGGAGGGCGCCAGCCTGGCCCATGCGCAGATTTCGGGCACTTACTTTCCGCCTGAGTTGACCGCCGACGAAATTCTCATGTCGGTCAATTTCGGCACGCGTCTGCGCTACCGTACCAAGTAACACACGCCTCAAGCCCGCTACGTGCAACGTGTAGCGGGCAGCTCACGCCTGCTCACCGTCAAAATCCCCGCGCCATTCTTATAAGCTTTTTGGCCGTTTCGGACCAAAGAACCACGCTTTTCCTACTGAACGCTACACTCCTGTTCAGGCTTGCCTGGTCACGAATACCCACCGCACCATTCGGCCGTCGCAAGGAGGCTTGATGAACGATGAGCTGCAACACCTGAAAAACCTTGGCAAGACGTCAGCGCAGTGGCTGCATGCGGTGGGCATCCACAGCGCGTCCGACTTGCGGCGCTTGGGCGCGGTCGATGCGTATCGAGCTGTAAGGACTCGCGGCTTCCGCGCATCGAAAGTTTTGCTGTATGCCATCGAAGGGGCGCTGATGGATGTGCACTGGAACGACATCCCCGTTGAGCGTAAGGAAGCGTTGAACCGGCAACTGGATGCAATCTCAACGCGCCAGAAGAATTAGATTGACCAAAACACTCAATATTTACGTAGGTTTCGAACATCTGTTTAAGGAAAGCGGATGGTCACGTAAAAACAATTGTTGACTCTCAAATGAGAATCGTTATGATTATCACAACTGGTCGCGAGATCAGCCGATAACTGAAAGACCATTGGTTCGGACTCTCAGATTATCTCCTCATCAGGCTAATCACGGTTATTTGACCCGGCTCTTGCCGGGTCTTTTTTTGTCTGTAAGAAAGCAGACTTTAACGCGCAATGATCAGCGGATGCCCGCGCTCCGGGTGTGGCTGTACCAGCACATCCAAACCAAACACGGCTTTAAGCGGTTCTGGACGCAGCACCCGCACGGGCGTATCCAGAGCGTGGGGGCGCCCCCCGTCAAGCAGCAGAATACGATCACAGTAGCGCGCCGCCAGATTCAGATCATGGAGGATCACCAGCACTGCCGCGCCCCGATCTGCGAAAGTCCGAATAGCTTGCAAGGTCGTGTGCTGGTGCAGGGGATCCAACATTGACGTAGGCTCATCCAGCAGCAACGTCTGCCCCTCCTCCCCCGGCCATAGCTGCGCCAGCACCCGCGCCAAGTGCACGCGCTGGCGCTCGCCACCGGATAACGCCAGGTAGCTGCGACCGCTCAAGTGCGAAACATCTGCTGCTTGCAAGGCTGCATCGATGATTTCGTCATCCCGCACGCGTCCGGTCTGATAGGGCAGACGCCCCATCCCGACGACCTCCTCTACGCGGAATGCAAAGTCCAGGGTCGAGGTTTGTGGCAACACCGCTAGTCGCTGGGCGCGCTGCGATCCGCTCCAGTCTTTCAGCGCCTGCTGCCCCAGCCAGACCTTGCCGTGATCGGGATGCAACTCACCGCACAACGCCCCCAGCAACGTGCTTTTGCCGGCGCCATTGGGGCCCAGCACGCCGAGCACTTCGCCTGGCAGCAAGTCCAAAGTGACATCCGCCAACACGGTTTTTCGACCGCGGCTGATCTGCAGGTTTTCAACACGCAGCATCAGGCACGCCCCCGTAACAACAGGTAAAGAAAAAACGGCGCTCCAATGAACGCCGTCACAATCCCAATCGGCAACTCCGCGGGCGCCAAAGCCAGCCGTGCGACCAAGTCAGCTAACAGCAGCAGACTCGCGCCCGCCAAAATTGAAGCCGGAAGTAACACGCGGTGATCAGGCCCTGCGAGCAATCTGACCAGATGCGGCACCACCAGCCCCACAAAACCAATCATTCCGGCTGCCGCCACCGCCGCGCCGACACCTAATGCGGTGCAGAACACCAACTCGCGCTTGAGTGCTTCGACATCAATCCCCAGGTGACTGGCCTCGGACTCACCGAGCAGCAGCGCATTCAGTGCCTTCGCCCGGCGCGGTAACCACAGCGCCACACCCGCGCTGACCATCAACAACGGCCACAGGCGGGAATAGCTCGCGCCGTTGAGGCTGCCCAGGTTCCAGAACGCCAGGGTCCGCAGGGTGGCGTCGTCAGCCAAGTAAGTAAAAAGGCCCACCGCCGAGCCGGCCAGCGCAGTGAGGGCAATACCGGCGAGCAGCATCGTCGCCACATTGGTCTGGCCATTACGCCGCCCCAGTCGATAGACCAGCGCGGTAACGCCCAACCCGCCAAGAAATGCGCACAGCGACAGGAGATACGGCCCGAATGCATCCGGCAAACCACCAAAAAACGCACCACCGACGATGGCGACGGCGGCCCCGAGCGCCGCACCACTCGACACCCCCACCAGTCCCGGATCGGCCAACGGGTTGCGAAACAGCCCTTGCATGGCTACGCCCGACAATGCCAATACGCCACCCACCGCCAGGCCCAGCAAGGTACGCGGCAGACGAATCTGCCCAAGAATAAGCTCGGCCTGCTCCAAGCCCTGCGCTTCAATTGGCACGCCGACCAAACGCAAGGCCGCCTTAAGCGTGTCGAGTAACGGCAGGCTCACCGGCCCCAGCGCCAACGAAAGCCAGATCGCCAACACACACAACAGCGTCAGCCCGATAAACAGCGTTTTTGGCTTAACCAGCGTGGTCATAGGGCTGGTTTAGCCTGGGCCGGATATAACCCGGCGGACAACTTCACCAGGCTTTGCGGCAGGCGCGGCCCGAGCCCTCCCACCAACAATGTCGGGTCCAGCTCAAATACACGTCCACTCTTGGCGGCTGGCGTCGACGCCAGAATAGGATTCTCTTTGAACAGCGCCGCACGGGCCGCATCACCTGTGAGGGCACGGTCAGCGAATACCAGTACATCCGGGCTCAACCCTGCCAACGACTCCACCGAAAACGGCTTGTAACCGGTGTGCGTGGCTAGGTTCTTACCGCCCGCCTGCTGCACCATCCAATCTCCGGCCGTGTCCTTGCCTGCGATCAGCGGCTTGCCGCCGGCGTGACCGATCAGTAGCAAGACACCAGGGGTCTTTTGGGAGGCCTGGGCCTTCGCGACCCAACTTTTCTGCTGACTGAGGGCATTCTCGTACCGGGTAAACAATTCGTCGGCTTTAGCCTCATCACCCAGCAACTTGCCCAAGTGCTGAAGATTGCCTTTCAAGGTCGGTAAATCCGGCTGCGCCGAGAACATTTCAACCCGAACCCCCGCGCTGCGAATCTGCGCCAGTACCGGCGGCGGGCCCATCTCTTCAGTGCCTACCAGCACCTGCGGGCGCAGGCTGAGAATGCCTTCGGACGACAATTGCCGCTGATAGCCAACACTTGGCAACGCTTTTAGAGACTCTGGATGCTGGCTCGTGGTATCCACGCCGACCAACTTCGGCTCACCGCCCAGAGCCGCCACCCACTCCGACAGCGCCCCACCGGCACTCACCCAACGCTGTGGCAGTTCAGAGGCGTGCGCCCCAGGGTTGACCAGCAATCCGACAATAAGCGCAATAGCGCTGGCACTCAGGCGCATAACAGGGTTTCCTTCCTAAGGCGGGGCCTTTCGGGCACTCATTGATGTGACAGTTACCCCCTGCCGCGCATCGAACTGAGCACCCAGTCAGCTAACGGGCGAGCCGGCATTTGATAATTGTTTGCATTTGAACGTCAAGGCACTTAAGGATTGAAATGAAGTTTCTCTGCCCCTCCTCTAGCCTCGCGCCAGACAGCAGCCTCGGTTTTGAAATCGATGGTTGCAAATTATTCGCGGTACGCCGGGACGGCATTGCCTACTTCTATATCAACCGCTGCCCTCATCGCGGCATACCGCTTGAATGGCAACCCGATAAGTTCCTCGACGAGAGCGCCAGCCTGATCCAATGCGCCACCCACGGCGCTCTGTTCCTGATCGAAAGCGGTGAGTGCATTGCCGGGCCGTGCTCCGGTAAAAGCCTACAAGCCCTGCGCGGTCGCGAAGACGAACAGGGCCTGTGGGTAGAGCTCTAATCGAGCAGCACGTCCAACCGGCGATCCACGCAAATTTCCTCGGACGTCACGCGCACGCCGTATGCCAATACTTCCACTCCAGCAGCTTTAGCCTCACGCAAGGCAGCGCCATAGAAAGCATCGATTTCCAAAGCTGGGCGCACGGCGTCAATCCCGGAGAGGTTGACGCAGTACAACTGCACCGCTCGCACACCTTCGCGCGCCAAGTGGGCCAGCTCCCGCAGATGCTTGGCGCCACGCTGGGTCACTGCGTCGGGGAAGGCGGCAACCCGGGTGTTATCAAAGCCTAGGGTGACGCTTTTGACTTCGACATAGGCCGCACCCTCTGGATACTCCAGCCGAAAGTCGATACGGCTTTTCTCCTGACCGTAAGGCACTTCGCGCTTCAGTGCGGTAAAGCCATTGAGCTCCGTGATCACACCAGCCAGTAACGCCTCTTCGACCAACTGATTGGCGCGCGCCGTGTTCACGCACGCCAAACGGCCCTGAGGCGTTTCGGCAATCTCCCAGGTGCCGGGCAGCTTACGCTTGGGGTCGTTGGAGCGACTGAACCAAACTTGCCCGCCTTCCACCATGCAATTGAGCATGGAACCGGTGTTTGGGCAGTGAATAGTCAACAACTCGCCGGTAACAGTTTCGATATCGGTGAGAAAACGCTTGTATCGGCGAATCAGTCGACCTTCTTCGAGGGGAGGATAAAAGCGCATCAGCCTTGCCAGCTCCGCAAGCCACGGGCGATGCGTTCCACCGCTTCCTGTAACCGATCGAGGTTTTGCGTGTAGGCAAAACGCACATGATGGCCCGCTTGATAGCGACCAAAATCCAAGCCGGGCGTAAACGCAACATGCTCGGTTTCGAGAAAGTGCCGGCAAAACGCGAAGGCATCACCGCCGAATGCGCTGATATCGGCGTACAAATAGAACGCCCCTTCCGGCTCGACGGCAATGCCAAAGCCCAATTCGCGTAAGGCGGGCAGCAGGAAGTCGCGACGACGGCCAAACTCGGCACGACGCTCCTCCAGAATGCTCAGTGTTTGCGGGGTAAAACAGGCGAGCGCCGCATATTGGGCCATGCTCGGGGCACTGATATAAAGGTTTTGCGCCAGCTTCTCCAATTCACTCACTGCAGCCGGCGGCGCCACGAGCCAACCCAGCCGCCAGCCGGTCATGCCGAAATACTTCGAAAAACTATTCAGAACGAAGGCGTCATCATCGACCTCCAGCACGCTGGCGGCATCAGTGCCGTAGGTTAGGCCGTGATAGATCTCATCCACCACCAAATGGCCGTTACGCGCCTTGATTGCTTCGGAAAGCCCGGCTAATTCATCGCGCGAGAGGATCGTGCCGGTGGGATTTGCAGGGGAGGCAACCAACGCGCCCACGCTGTCTTGATCCCAGTATCTGGCCACTAGGTCAGCGGTCAGTTGATAACGCACTTCAGGGCCTACCGGCACCAGTTGCGCGGCGCCTTCCACTAAGCGCAGGAAGTGTCGGTTACAGGGATAACCCGGGTCTGCCAGCAGCCAATGCTTGCCCGGGTCCACCAGCAGGCTGCTGGCCAGCAGCAACGCGCCAGAGCCTCCCGGAGTGATCAGAATACGCTCGGGATCTACATTCAACCCGTAGCGCTGCTGGTAGAAACCGCTGATGGCTTCACGCAATTCAGGCAGGCCTCGGGCTGCGGTATAGCGAGTCTTGCCATTGGCAAGCGCCGCCTGACCGGCCTGGATGATCGGCTCCGCCGTTGTGAAATCGGGCTCGCCAATTTCCAGGTGAATCACGTCATTGCCGGCGGCCTGTAGCTCATTGGCCCGCGCCAGCAACGCCATGACATGAAAAGGTTCGATGGCGCGACTGCGCGCACTGTAGGGCTGAGCCATTAGCCTTCCTTAACGGTGAGGATAAAATCGGGATTCTACCGAACCCGCGCGGTAAAACATGTTCTATTGCCTGCCCGGCCACCTGTGCGGTGCGGGCAAGCGCGCGCAAAACGACTAAAATCAACATTCGAGCCGAAACATACCCAGCCACGACGGGCCTCTGCAGTTTGCAACCCCGACGCGACAGGCTCGACAACCGGGAGTGGCGCACCCCGAATCTATCTGGTAAGTTCGCCCGCTTGCAGCCGCAGGGCCGGCAGGTGTCGGTGACGTTGCAATCCTGCGCAATGGATTAGAAGAGTGAGAGGCGGTCTATTCATGTCCACCCAAGCAAAGCAACAGCAGACTCAAGGCCTCAATGGCTTCGAACCTTACGTAGAGAAGAAAGGTGAGGAGTACATGGGCGAGCCCATGCGCGAGCACTTCACCAAGATCCTGAGCAAATGGAAACAGGACTTGATGCAGGAGGTCGACCGTACCGTTGACCATATGAAGGACGAAGCAGCCAACTTCCCTGACCCGGCCGACCGTGCCAGCCAGGAAGAAGAGTTCGCCCTTGAACTGCGCGCCCGTGATCGCGAGCGCAAGTTGATCAAGAAGATCGACAAGACACTGCAACTGATCAAAGACGAAGAGTACGGCTGGTGCGAAAACTGCGGGGTCGAGATCGGTATTCGCCGCCTGGAAGCCCGCCCAACCGCGGACCTGTGCGTAGACTGCAAGACCTTGGCTGAAATCAAGGAAAAACAGGTCGGCAAGTAATCCTGTCGAGCTGAACGAATGGAGCGTGTAAACGCTCCATTTTTGTTTCTGGCGTTTACCGATTTTCCAGTAGTATCCGGCCCATGACAGCCTCTACCTATATCGGGCGATTCGCCCCCACGCCCAGCGGCCATTTGCACTTCGGCTCCCTGGTCGCCGCCCTCGCCTCCTATCTTGATGCCCGCGCCAACCACGGCCGCTGGCTGATGCGCATGGAAGACCTCGACCCACCCCGCGAAGAGCCCGGTGCACAGGCGGCGATCCTGCATGCCCTGGAAAGCTATGGCTTTGAGTGGGACGGCGAACTGGTCCGACAAAGCGAGCGGCACGAGGCCTACGCCAAAGTGCTGAACGACATGTTCAACCACGGCTTGGCCTACGCCTGCACCTGCTCACGCAAGCAACTGGAACCCTACAATGGGATTTACCCAGGCTTGTGCCGCAACGCCGGTCACGAGCAGCAAGATGCAGCCATCCGCTTACGTGTACCTGAGCTTTCGTACCACTTTACTGACCGTGTGCAGGGTGAGTTCAGACAACACCTGGGGCGCGAAGCAGGCGATTTCGTCATCCGACGCCGCGACGGCCTCTATGCTTACCAACTGGCCGTGGTCCTGGATGACGCCTGGCAAGGTGTTACCGATATCGTGCGGGGTGCCGATTTGCTCGACTCCACCCCGCGCCAACTGTATCTGCAAGAACTGCTGGGCCTACGCCAACCGCGCTACCTGCACGTGCCCCTGATCATCCAGCCGGACGGTAACAAACTGGGTAAGTCTTACCGTTCGCCGCCGTTGACGCCCGACCAGGCCACGCCTTTGCTATTGAGAGCACTACGCGCCCTTGGCCAACAACCCGGCAGCGAATTGCTTCACGCCAGCCCTAGGGAACTGCTGGATTGGGGCATTCGGCACTGGGATGCCACACAGATCCCGCGCACACTCACCCTGGCCGAAGCGCAATTGAACTGACGGCGCTTGCAGCTTGCCAAGCATCCGTTACCATCGCCGCAGTTTTCTAATCAGAGGCCAACATGTACATCTATCGATTGGTCCTGCTGTTGGTCGTCGGGATCTACCTGTTTTCTCCCGCCATCATGGATTGGTGGATCGATGCCACGGGCGCTTGGTATCGCCCTTATCTGCTGTGGCTGATCCTGATCGTCGTGACCTTCATCCTGCAGAGCCAAAAAGATGCCGATGAGCTTTAGCCTCACTCAGATGCTGCTGATCAGCGCCGCCTACCTGGCCGCGCTGTTCGGGGTTGCCTGGATCAGTGAGCGCGGAATGATTCCGCGGGCGATCATTCGCCATCCGTTGACCTACACCTTGTCCCTGGGCGTATACGCCAGCGCCTGGGCGTTCTATGGCACCGTGGGCCTGGCCTATCAGTACGGTTACGGCTTTCTCTCCAGCTACCTGGGGGTATCCGGCGCGTTTCTGCTGGCGCCGGTATTGCTGTACCCGATCCTCAAAATCACCCGCACCTATCAGCTGTCGTCCCTGGCCGACCTGTTCGCCTTCCGCTTCCGCAGCACATGGGCCGGGGCCTTGACCACGGTGTTCATGCTGATCGGAGTGCTGCCCCTGCTGGCTCTGCAAATCCAGGCGGTGGCCGACTCCATCAGTATCCTCACCCGTGAGCCGGTACAGCATCGGGTGGCTCTGGCGTTCTGTGCACTGATCTCCCTGTTCACCATCTTTTTCGGCTCACGCCATATCGCCACCCGCGAGAAACACGAAGGCTTGGTGTTTGCGATTGCTTTCGAGTCGGTGATCAAGTTGATCGCCATCGGCGGCGTCGGCCTCTATGCGCTGTATGGTGTGTTCGACGGTCCGCAACAGCTGGAACTGTGGTTGCTTCAAAACCAGACCGCCCTCGCCGCCCTGCACACTCCGTTGCAGGAAGGTCCATGGCGCACGCTGTTGCTGGTGTTCTTCGCCTCGGCGATCGTAATGCCGCACATGTATCACATGACCTTTACCGAGAACCTCAACCCGCGCTCGCTGGTGAGCGCCAGCTGGGGCTTGCCGCTGTTCCTGCTGTTGATGAGCCTCGCGGTGCCGCTGATCCTGTGGGCCGGCCTGAAACTGGGGGCCACCACCAACCCCGAGTATTTCACCCTGGGTATCGGTATCGCCGCCAATAGCCCTGCGTTGGCGCTGCTGGCTTACGTCGGCGGTTTGTCTGCTGCCAGCGGGCTGATTATCGTCACGACGCTGGCTCTATCGGGCATGGCCCTCAATCACCTGGTGCTGCCGCTGTACCAGCCACCGGCCGAAGGCAATATCTACCGCTGGCTGAAGTGGACTCGCCGCGCGCTGATCGTCGCAATCATCATGGCCGGTTACTGTTTCTACCTGCTGCTCGGCGCCGGGCAAGACCTGGCCAACCTGGGTATCGTCGCGTTTGTCGCCACCTTGCAGTTCCTGCCGGGGGTACTGTCGGTGCTGTACTGGCCGACGGCCAATCGCCGAGGTTTTATCGCGGGTCTGCTCGCCGGGATCCTGGTGTGGATCGTCACCATGCTGTTACCGCTGGTCGGTAACCTGCAGGGCTTCTACATCCCGCTGCTAAACATGATTTACGTGCTGGACGACACCAGTTGGCACATGGCCGCGATTGCTTCTTTGGCCGCCAACGTCCTGATGTTCACCCTGATCTCACTGTTCACCAATGTCAGCCCAGAAGAAACCAGCGCCGCCGAGGCTTGCGCGGTGGATAACGTACGTCGCCCGCAACGCCGCGAACTGCACGCGGCCTCGCCCCAGGAGTTCGCCACCCAACTGGCCAAGCCCCTGGGCGCCAAGGCCGCGCAAAAGGAAGTCGAGCAGGCGCTGCGCGACCTCTACCTGCCGTTCGACGAGCGCCGACCGTATGCGCTACGCCGTCTGCGTGACCGCATTGAGGCGAACCTGTCTGGCCTGATGGGCCCCAGCGTGTCCCAGGACATGGTAGAGACGTTTTTGCCCTATAAAGCCGGTGGCGAAAATTACGTCACCGAAGACATCCATTTCATCGAGAGCCGGCTGGAGGATTACCACTCCCGCCTCACCGGCCTTGCCGCCGAGCTTGATGCCCTGCGCCGCTACCATCGCCAGACGCTGCAAGAGTTGCCCATGGGCGTGTGCTCCCTGGCCAAGGATCAGGAGATCCTGATGTGGAACAAAGCCATGGAAGAACTCACCGGTATCGCCGCGCAACGCGTGGTGGGTTCGCGCCTCAACACACTCGGCGATCCGTGGAAAGAATTGCTGCAGGGTTTTATTAACCTGCCCGACGAACACTTGCACAAGCAGCACCTGGCCCTCGACGGTCAGACCCGTTGGCTCAACCTGCACAAAGCGGCCATCGATGAGCCACTGGCCCCCGGTAACAGCGGCTTGGTGCTGTTGGTGGAAGACCTGACCGAAACCCAGATGCTCGAAGACAAGCTGGTGCACTCCGAGCGCCTGGCCAGTATCGGGCGTCTAGCGGCGGGGGTGGCCCACGAAATTGGCAACCCGATCACCGGTATCGCCTGTCTTGCGCAGAACCTGCGGGAAGAGCGTGAAGAGGACGGGGAAATTACCGAGATCAGCGGGCAAATTCTCGAACAGACCAAACGCGTATCGCGCATCGTGCAGTCGTTGATGAGCTTTGCTCATGCGGGCGCCCATCAGAATCAGGACGAAGCGGTCTGCCTGGCCGAAGTGGCGCAGGACGCCATTGGGTTGCTCGCCTTGAACCGGCGCAATTTCGAAGTGCAGTTTTTCAATCTGTGCGACCCCGACCATTGGGTCGATGGTGACTCACAACGCCTGGCCCAAGTACTGATCAACCTGCTATCCAACTCCCGCGACGCGACGCCGGCCGGTGGTGCGGTACGCGTCAAGACCGAGGCTTTCGAACATACGGTCGATCTGATCGTCGAAGATGAAGGTAGCGGTATTCCACAGAACATCATGGATAGATTGTTCGAACCCTTCTTCACCACCAAGGACCCAGGTGAAGGTACAGGTCTGGGCCTTGCACTGGTCTATTCCATCGTTGAAGAGCATTATGGACAAATCACCATCGACAGCCCGGCTGACACCGAAAGCCAACGCGGCACCCGTATTCGGGTGACCTTGCCGCGTCATGTCGAAGCGACGTCCGCTGTGAACTGAGACCGTCGAGAGAATTGAATCAATGCCGCACATTTTGATCGTCGAAGACGAAACCATTATCCGCTCTGCCTTGCGTCGCCTGCTTGAACGTAACCAGTACCAAGTCAGCGAAGCCGGCTCGGTGCAGGAAGCACAAGAGCGTTTCAGCATTCCCACGTTCGACCTGATTGTCAGTGACCTGCGCCTGCCTGGCGCACCGGGCACCGAGCTGATCAAGCTTGGCCAGGGCACCCCAGTGCTGATCATGACCAGCTACGCGAGCCTGCGCTCTGCGGTGGACTCCATGAAGATGGGCGCGGTGGACTACATCGCCAAACCCTTCGACCACGATGAAATGCTCCAGGCCGTCGCGCGCATCCTGCGTGACCGTCAGTCGGCCAGCAGCGCGCCGGCCGAGCAGCGCCCCGCCAGCAAAGCCGCCGACAAACCGGGCGTCGACAACAGCAATGGGGAAATCGGCATCATCGGCTCCTGCCCACCGATGCAGGACCTGTACAGCAAGATTCGCAAAGTGGCACCTACAGACTCCAATGTATTGATCCAGGGCGAGTCAGGCACCGGTAAGGAGCTGGTGGCCCGCGCCCTGCACAACCTCTCCAAGCGCGCCAAAGCACCGATGATATCGGTGAACTGTGCGGCGATCCCCGAATCCCTGATCGAATCCGAACTGTTCGGCCACGAAAAAGGCGCGTTCACAGGCGCCAGCGCCGGACGCGCGGGCCTGGTGGAAGCGGCGGACGGTGGCACGCTGTTCCTCGATGAGATCGGCGAACTGCCGCTGGAAGCACAAGCGCGATTACTGCGCGTATTGCAGGAAGGCGAGATTCGCCGGGTAGGTTCGGTGCAATCGCAGAAGGTCGACGTGCGTCTGATCGCGGCCACGCACCGAGACCTGAAGAGCCTGGCCAAGATCGGTCAGTTTCGTGAAGACTTGTACTACCGCCTGCATGTGATCGCGCTCAAATTGCCGGCCCTGCGTGAGCGCGGCGCCGACGTCAATGAGATAGCCAGTGCGTTCCTGCTGCGCCAGAGTGCGCGCATCAACCGTACCGACCTCAAGTTCGCGCCGGACGCCGAGCAAGCGATTCGGCATTACTCGTGGCCGGGTAACGTGCGGGAGCTGGAGAATGCGGTGGAGCGCGCGGTGATCCTGTCGGAGAGCCCAGAGATCTCCGCCGAGCTGCTCGGTATCGATATTGAACTCAGTGACTTGGAGGATGACGACTTCATCGGCCTCGCCCCGACACCGGGCGGCGGTAGCAATACCAGCCATGAGCCGACGGAAGATTTGTCACTGGAAGACTACTTCCAGCATTTCGTCCTTGAGCATCAGGACCACATGACCGAGACCGAACTGGCACGCAAACTGGGCGTGAGCCGTAAATGCCTGTGGGAACGGCGCCAGCGCCTGGGTATTCCACGACGCAAGACCGGTGTGGCCAGCGAAAGCTGAGGGTGCGCCCCCATAGGTAACACCCAATGATGTGAAAAAACTGTTACCGCTGATTTTTTGCGTAACAAAAGCCGGGGCTTACGGTAACGAAGCCCCGGCTTTTTTTGGCCCGTCAAAAACCCGAACCCCCCTCAACCCCCCGGTTTTACTAGGCACTGCAAAAGTTGGCACGCACCCTGCTATATGCTTAGTACAAAAACAATAACAAGCTTTGTACAAGACAATAAAAATAAGACGAATCGACTCACGCATAATAAAAACAACACGGCGGAGGCGCAGCTAACTGATTCTTTTGGAGAGGCGTTGCATTTGGGGCTTGCCCCGCAACCAGGCCGAGAACAACAAAAACTGCCCTAAGGCAGAGCCTGAACTGGTTGGATCATAGATCAGCAACACAGCGACCAAAGCAATCCGTTTGCTCTTGACTCCCGATTGGGAGTGTCATGAAGGTGAAGCTTCGTGGCGAGGGCGATCAACAAAAACAAGAAGCCCGCAACCAATAATAAAAATAGAGCACGCAACTACTTCTGGGGGAGCTTCGGCTCCCCTTGTAGTTTCTGGGATTTGGTGCTCAAAGGCTTGTGGCGCAATGCCTGTAGCTTGTTCCTACACCATCCCCTGACTAAATGCTAGAATCCCGACCCATCATGCGGTCATTCTTCGTTATGGCCGAACATTCCTTCAAACAGTGCATCCCATGCTGAAGAAGTTGTTCCAGTCATTCCGTTCTCCCTTGCGTCGTACGCAACACATTCGCAGCACGCCTGAAGTGCTTAACAGCAATCAGCATTCATTGCAGCGCGCTCAGTTCAGCCGTTATGCGGTGAACATCGTCGAACGTTTGCAGAACGCCGGCTACCAGGCTTATCTGGTGGGTGGGTGCGTACGCGACATGCTGCTCAATATCACGCCCAAGGACTTCGACGTCGCCACCAGCGCCACGCCCGAGCAGGTCCGCGCCGAGTTTCGCAATGCGCGCATCATCGGTCGGCGTTTCAAGTTGGTGCACATCCACTTTGGTCGCGAAATCATTGAAGTCGCGACATTCCGCGCCGGTCATCCGCAAAACGATGAAGAGGAAGATACCAATCAGTCTTCCCGCAACGAGAGCGGGCGCATTCTGCGCGACAACGTCTATGGCACTCTTGAAGAAGACGCGCAACGCCGCGACTTCACCATCAATGCCCTGTATTACGACCCGGTCAGCGAGCGCATCCTCGATTACGCCAATGGCGTACACGACATCCGCAACAACCTGATTCGCCTCATCGGCGACCCAACACAGCGCTATCAGGAAGACCCGGTGCGCATGCTGCGGGCCGTGCGTTTTGCCGCCAAGCTCAACTTCGGCATCGAGAAACACACCGCCGCGCCGATTCGGGAACTGGCACCAATGCTGCGGGAAATCCCTTCGGCACGTCTGTTCGAAGAAGTGCTCAAGCTGTTCCTCTCGGGCTACGCCGCCGACACCTTCGAGATGCTCGTGGACCTGGAGTTGTTCGACCCACTGTTCCCGGCCAGCGCCGAAGCACTGGAGTACAACCCTACCTATACGCACACGCTGATCAGCGAAGCGTTGATCAACACCGACCTGCGCATCAAGCAGAACAAACCGGTCACCCCGGCGTTCCTGTTTGCCGCCCTGTTGTGGCCAGCCCTGCCAAAACGCGTACTGCGCCTGCAGGACCGTGGCATGCCGCCGATTCCGGCAATGCAGGAAGCCGCGCACGAACTGATCACCGAACAGTGCCAGCGCATCGCTATTCCGAAGCGCTTCACCATGCCGATCCGCGAAATCTGGGACATGCAGGAACGCCTGCCCCGCCGCAGCGGCAAACGCGCCGACCTGCTGCTGGAAAACCCGCGTTTCCGTGCGGGCTATGACTTCCTGCTGCTGCGCGAGAGTGCCGGCGAGCAGACTGACGGCCTGGGCGAATGGTGGACCGACTACCAGGACGCCAACGACAGCCAGCGCCGCGACATGATCCGCGACCTCGGCAGCAAAGGTGATGGAGCCAGCGAAGGGCCCAAAAAGCGTCGTCGCAGCGGCAGCAAGCGCAAACGCAGCGCCGATGCCTCGGGCGCCGCTGGCGAATAAACGTGGAACGTATCTACATAGGCATGGGCAGCAACCTCGCTGCCCCGGAGCAACAATTGCGCAGCGCTGTCGAAGCGCTCGCGCGTTTGCCAGACACCACCGTCTTCGGCGTCTCTGCCTTCTATCAAAGTGACTCCCTGCTCCCGGGCCAACCGCGCTACACCAACGCGGTCGCCGCCCTGGACAGCAGCCTGGCGCCCCTGGACCTGCTGGATGCGCTGCAAGCCATCGAGAATGACCAGGGCCGCGAACGCCTTGAACGGTGGGGCCCGCGCACGCTTGACCTGGACATCTTGCTGTTTGGCGATCGCCTGATCGACGAGCCGCGTTTGAAGGTGCCGCACTACCAGATGCACCTGCGCGCATTTGTGCTCTACCCCTTGTCCGAATTGGCACCTGAGGCCCTGCAGCTACCCGATGGCAGGGCACTGCGCGATTTGCTCGAAGCCTGCCCATTCGTCGGCCTGGAACGCATTGTTTAAGCCAGCTCACACAGCTGAAACGCGTCAGTAACAGCGGTAACACCCCACGCGTAACAATGCGGTAACACATCCAATTGACTTCCCGTGTCCTCCTCACGACTATAGGCGTCCCGCTGCCGCCAACCCGGCGCTAAAGGGCGCAATCCAGGCCTTATAAGCACTGCTCTCAAGACAGTGCGCCTGTATAAACGAAGACTCACGCGCGTAACTCGCTGTTTCCAAGCGCCTGAACGAGGACCCTTTTCATGCCAGACATTACCCTGACCACCTTGCAGAGCCTCAAGCTCAAAGGTGAAAAAATCACCATGCTGACCTGCTATGACGCCACCTTCGCCCACGCCAGCTGCCAAGCCGGGGTTGAAGTGTTGCTGGTAGGCGACTCCCTGGGCATGGTTCTTCAAGGGAATGACAGCACCCTGCCCGTTACCACCGATGACCTGGCTTACCACACTGCCAGCGTCAAGCGCGGTAACGACGGCGCCTTCATCATCGCCGACCTGCCGTTCATGGATTACGCCACCACTGAGCAGACCTTCCTCAACGCAGGCAAACTGATGCGCGCCGGCGCACACATGGTCAAAGTGGAGGGCGCACTGTGGCTCGCCGAGTCGATTCGCTTGCTGGCAGAACGCGGCGTGCCGGTGTGCGCACATATGGGCCTGACGCCACAGTCGGTAAACCTTCTCGGCGGCTACAAGGTACAAGGTCGCAACGAAGCCCAGGCACGCCAGATGCGTGCCGATGCCATCGCCCTGGAACAGGCCGGCGTTGCAATGATCCTGCTTGAGTGCGTGCCCAGCGAACTCGCCGCAGAAATCCCCCAAGCCGTAAAAGTGCCGGTAATCGGCATTGGCGCGGGCTCGGCCACTGATGGCCAGGTGCTGGTGCTGCACGACATGCTCGGCCTGTCGATCACGGGTCGCGTGCCGAAGTTCGTGAAGAACTTCATGACCGGCCAGGACAGCATCCACGCGGCATTGAGCGCGTACGTTACCGAAGTCAAAGGCGTGACCTTCCCAGGCGCCGAACACGGATTCTCTGCATGAACACCGTAAGAACCGTACGCGAACTACGCGCCGCCGTCGCCCACGCCCGCAAGGCGGGTAAACGCATTGGCTTCGTACCTACCATGGGCAACCTGCACAGCGGCCATGCAACCCTGGTGACGAAGGCTGTTCAGCAAGCGGACTTTGTCGTCGCGAGTATCTTCGTCAACCCGCTGCAATTTGGCGCGGGTGAAGACCTGGACAAGTATCCCCGCACCCTCGCCGCCGACCAGGAAAAGCTACTGCAAGCCGGCTGCAACCTGCTGTTCGCACCCACCGTCGAGGAAATGTACCCCGGCGGCATGACCGGCCAGACCCGCGTCAGCGTCCCGCAACTGTCCGAAGGCTTGTGCGGCGCCAGCCGTCCCGGGCATTTCGAAGGCGTGGCGACCGTGGTCAACAAGCTGTTCAACATGGTCCAGCCGGACATGGCCGTGTTCGGTCAAAAGGATTACCAGCAACTGGCCGTGATTCGCGCCATGGTCCATGACCTGAACATGCCGATTCAGATCATCGGTGAGCCCACCGTACGCGCCGACGATGGCCTGGCGCTGTCGTCGCGCAACGGTTTTCTCAGCGAAGAGGAACGCGGGATCGCGCCGGTGCTGTATCGCAGCCTCAGCCAGATTGCAGCAGCCATCAAGGACGGTGACCATGACTTCGCCACGCTGCGCGCCGAACAGGTCAAGCAGATCGAAGCTGCCGGGCTGCGCGTGGATTACCTCGAAGTGCGCCAGGGCGTGCATCTGCGCCCGGCAACCCCTGAGGACAAGGACATCGTGATCCTGGTGGCAGCCTTCCTGGGCACGACTCGGTTGATCGACAACCTGCATCTGAGCCTCAATTAAACCTCGCTGAACACCCCGCCTGTTGCCCTGCTCGCTGTGCCGGTATAAAAAAGTACCGGCCACAGCGCAGACAAAGCCAAGACATATCGACACGCTAGGTTTAATGTAATCGCCCGGCGCTATAGTTAGCGCTGTCTGGAACCCAATGCTTGAGATAAGACTGGATGTTCCGGGCTATGAAGTGTCCTAAAGGCAGTCCCCGTAATAAAAGGAAACCCGCAGCGATGGCGTACTACCGCACCCCTCATGACGTTACCGCTCTGCCCGCCTGGCAAGCGCTCAATCAACATCGCCAAGCCATGCAGGATTTCAGCATGCGTGAAGCGTTCAATGCCGATCCTCAGCGTTTTTCCCAATTCACCTTGAGCAGCTGCGGACTTTTCCTCGATTACTCGAAAAACCTGATCACCAGCGAAACCCGCGACCTGCTGGTAGGGCTGGCGGAGGAAGTCGGCCTCAAGGACGCGATCAACTCGCTCTACGCTGGCGAACCGGTCAACTCGTCAGAAGGCCGCCCGGCCCTGCACACCGCCCTGCGCCGCCCAGTGGGTGACAAGCTGTCGGTCAATGGCGTGAACATCATGCCGGACGTGCACAAGGTGCTGAACCAGATCACCGACCTGGTCGGCCGCATCCACGATGGCCTGTGGCGTGGCTACACCGAGAAGCCAATCACCGACGTGGTGAACATCGGCATCGGTGGCTCGTTCCTCGGCCCAGAGCTGGTCTCCGAAGCGCTGTTGTCCTACGCCCACAAAGGCGTGCGCTGCCATTACCTGGCGAACATCGATGGCAGCGAGTTCCACGAGCTGACCATGAAGCTGCGCGCCGAAACCACGCTGTTCATTGTTTCGTCGAAGTCCTTCAACACCCTCGAAACCCTGAAAAACGCCCAGGCCGCACGTGCCTGGTACTTGGCCCAAGGTGGCTCGGAAGCTGAGCTGTATCGCCACTTCATCGCCGTGTCGAGCAACAACGCGGCAGCCGTGGCCTTCGGTATTCGCGAAGAAAACATCTTCCCGATGTGGGACTGGGTCGGCGGCCGTTACTCGTTGTGGTCTGCCATCGGCTTGCCAATCGCACTGGCCATCGGCATGTCCAACTTCAAGGAACTGCTGTCCGGTGCCTACACCATGGACCAGCATTTCCAGAACGCGCCATTCGAACAAAACATGCCAGTGCTGCTTGGCCTGCTGGGCGTGTGGTACGGCAACTTCTGGGGTGCGCAGAGCCATGCGATCCTGCCGTACGACCACTATCTGCGTAACATCACCAAGCACTTGCAACAGCTGGACATGGAATCCAACGGCAAGAGCGTGCGCCAAGACGGCAAACCGGTGTCCACCGACACCGGCCCAGTGATCTGGGGTGGCGTCGGTTGCAACGGTCAGCATGCTTACCACCAGTTGCTGCACCAAGGCACCCAACTGATCCCGGCCGACTTCATCGTGCCGATCGTCAGCTTCAACCCGGTGTCCGACCACCATCAGTGGCTGTACGCCAACTGCCTGTCCCAAAGCCAGGCACTGATGCTCGGCAAGACCCGCAGCGAAGCTGAATCCGAGCTGCGCGACAAGGGCATCCCGGAAGACGAAGTGCAGAAGCTGGCCCCGCACAAGGTGATCCCGGGCAACCGTCCGAGCAACACCCTGGTGGTGGAGCGCATCAGCCCGCGTCGCCTCGGCGCGCTGGTTGCCATGTATGAGCACAAAGTGTTCGTACAAAGCGTGATCTGGGGCATCAACGCGTTCGACCAATGGGGCGTTGAACTGGGTAAAGAGCTCGGCAAAGGCGTCTACAACCGCCTGACCGGCGCCGAAGAAACCTTGGCTGAGGACGCTTCGACCCAGGGTCTGATCAACTACTTCCGCGGCCGTCACCGCGGCTGATGCAGGTATAGCAAGGCCAACGTCCTTTTGGACGTTGGCCTTGAACCCTCTCCACACAGGGTGCATCTTTATGACTTGTCGCAAAAACAAGAATAAGGATCGCTCATGTTCGATATCAGCACGTTTCCCATCGCCGATGCCGTCCGCCGGGCTGCGCAACTCAGTCAAGAGGACTATCACCGCCTCTATCGCCAATCCATCGAACAGCCGGACACCTTCTGGGCTGAACAGGCCAAGAGCTTTCTCGACTGGATGACCCCATGGCACACCGTTCAACACTCGGACATCAACACTGGCGCCGCCCAATGGTTTGCCGGTGGCCAACTGAACGTCAGCTACAACTGCATTGATCGTCACCTGGCGCAACGCGCCGATCAGCCGGCCTTCATCTGGGAGGGCGATGATCCGACAAAGTCTTCCAACATCACCTACCGTCAACTGCATCAAAACGTCTGCCGCCTGGCCAACGTGCTGAAAAGCCGTGGCGTGAAGAAAGGTGACCGGGTGTGCATCTACATGCCGATGATCCCGGAAGCGGCCTACGCCATGCTGGCCTGCACGCGGATTGGCGCGGTGCACTCGGTCGTGTTTGGTGGTTTTTCGCCGGACGCCCTGCGCGACCGCATTCTCGACGCCGACTGCCGGACTGTGATCACCGCCGATGAGGGCGTGCGCGGCGGCAAGCCCGTCGCTTTGAAACAGAATGTCGACAAGGCCCTGGCCAGTTGCCCGAATGTCAGCACCGTCTTGGTGGTGCAACGCACCGGTGCCGACGTGAACTGGAGCGAAGGCCGCGACCTCAAATACCAGCAGGCCGTTGACGCTGCGATCGACGATTGCCCGCCAGAGCCGATGGACGCCGAAGACCCGCTGTTCATCCTCTACACCTCCGGTAGCACCGGTAAACCCAAGGGCGTGTTGCACACCACCGGCGGTTATCTGCTGCAGGCAGCGATGACCTTCAAGTACGTACTCGACTACCGTGACGGCGAGGTGTTCTGGTGCACCGCCGATGTGGGCTGGGTCACCGGCCATAGTTATATCGTGTATGGCCCGCTGGCCAATGGCGCGACCTCACTGATGTTCGAGGGCGTGCCGAGCTACCCGGACAGCTCGCGGTTCTGGCAGGTGATCGATAAACACCAGGTGAATATTTTCTACACCGCGCCGACAGCCCTGCGCGCGTTGATGCGTGAGGGCCACGGACCACTGGAAAGCACCTCCCGCGCCAGCCTGCGTTTATTGGGCAGCGTGGGCGAGCCGATCAACCCGGAAGCCTGGGACTGGTACTTCAACGCCGTGGGCGAACAACGCTGCCCGATTGTGGATACCTGGTGGCAGACCGAGACCGGCGGCATCATGCTCAGCCCGTTAGTCAGCTCCCAGCGGATCAAGCCGGGCTGCGCGACTCAACCGATGTTTGGTGTGCAACCGGTGTTGCTGGATGAGCAAGGCAAGGTCATCACCGGTGCCGGCAGCGGCGTACTCGCCATTAAATCAAGCTGGCCGGGGCAGATCCGCAGCGTGTACGGCGACCCGCAGCGCATGATTGACACCTATTTCAAACCCTACCCCGGTTACTACTTCACCGGAGATGGCGCGCGCCGCGATGAAGACGGCGACTACTGGATCACCGGGCGTATCGACGATGTGATCAACGTGTCCGGCCACCGTATCGGTACCGCCGAGGTGGAAAGTGCGCTGGTGTTGCATGACCAAGTGGCCGAGGCCGCTGTGGTGGGCTACCCCCACGACGTCAAGGGCCAGGGCATCTACGCCTTCGTCACGCCCATGAACGGTGTGGAACCCAGCGATGCGCTGAAAAAACACCTGCTTGAGCTGGTCAGCAAGGAAATCGGCAGCTTTGCCAAGCCGGAACTGATCCAATGGGCACCGGCCCTGCCGAAAACCCGCTCAGGCAAGATCATGCGCCGGATCTTGCGCAAGATCGCCTGCAACGAACTCGACAGTCTTGGTGATACCTCGACCCTGGCCGACCCCAGCGTCGTGGACGGCCTGATCGACAAACGCCTGAACCGCTAGGAAAACCTGAGCCGCCATGGAATTTATCCGCAGCCGTATCGAAACCCAGCTGATGAGCCTCACCGGATTGTCACTGGGGCAACTGGACCTGGAAAACCCCAAGGGCGATCCCGGCCTGTTCGGGCCAGACTCGGTCAGTTGGCAAGTCCATGGTGACTTCAGCAGCATGCTGATCGGCGGCATCAGCGCATTGATGCTGCAAGCCTTGCACCCACTGGCCCTGGCCGGCGTTTGGGACCATTCGAACTTTCGCCAGGACATGCTCGGGCGCCTGCGGCGTACCTCGCAGTTCATTTCAGGTACTACCTTTGGTTCGCGCAAAGACGCCGACTGGCTGATCGAAAAAGTGCGCACCATCCACCTGCAGGTGGTCGGGCATGCGCCGGATGGACGGCCTTATTCGGCGAGCGACCCCGAGCTACTGACTTGGGTTCATGTAGCCGAGGTGAGCAACTTTATGGCCGCTCACTTGCGCTATCGCAACCCGACTCTGTCTAGCCGCGATCAAGATCGTTACTACAGCGAAATCGCCCTGGTGGCGGAGCGCTTGGGGGCGCGGCATGTACCGCGCTCGCGGCAGGAAATTTCCGATTATCTGGAGCGTATCCGTCCGCAATTGCTGTGTGACGAACGCAGCCGCGAAGTACTGCGCCTGCTGCTGAACGCCCCCTCGCCCAGTACCTTAGCCAAGCCGTTTGGCGTTTTGATGATGCAGGCCGGGATCGATCTGCTGCCAGACTGGGCCAGCACCATGCTCGATCAGCATCAGAACCCGCTGCAACGCCAGATGATCCGTGCAGGGGTCAAGCGTAGCGCGCCGTTATTGCGCTGGGCGATGCGCAATGGCTCGGTGCAAGGGGCACACAGGCGGATGGGGTTGGTGTAGGCAAGGCGCCATAGCTGTTAAACTTCGCGCCCTCATTTACAGCCAGGCGCGCTCCATGTCTCCCTTGAATCAGGCGCTGCGCGCCGCCCTCGATCATCGCCAAGACCTGATCAACGAGCTGCATGCCCAGGGCACCGATTGCTATCGCCTGTTCCACGGCAGCCAGGAGGGCGCCGGCGGCCTGACCATTGACCGTTATGGCCCGCAGTTGCTGGTGCAAAGCTTCCACCAGTCGCTGGAAACCACAGACCTACTGGACCTGCATCAACTGATCAACCAGTACCTGGGCCTGGAGTTGCTGCTCGTGTACAACGACCGCTCCCGCGGCAACTCGCGGATCGACCGCGAAGACACGGTATACCGAGCCGAACCCGCAGCACTGGAAGATATGGTCGGGCACGAATGGGGCCTCAATTACCGTGTTCGCGGGCGCCATGCCGGGCAGGATCCGTTGCTGTTCCTCGATCTGCGCAATACCCGCGGCTGGGTCAAAGATCACAGCGCCGGTAAAAGCGTACTGAACCTGTTTGCCTACACCTGCGGCGTGGGCCTGAGCGCCGCCGCTGGCGGCGCGCGTGAGGTGTGCAATTTGGACTTCGCGGAAGGCAACCTGGCGGTCGGGCGTGAAAACGGCCAGCTCAACCCGCAGCTGCCGAGTATGGAGTTCGTGCAGTCGGACTACTTTCCGGCGATTCGCCAACTGGCCGGCCTGCCGATCACCCAGCGGCGCGGGCAGAAACTGCCGAGCTACCCGCGTCTTGAACAGCGCCAATATGACTTGGTGCTGCTCGATCCTCCGGCCTGGGCCAAGAGCGCGTTCGGCACCGTCGACCTGTTGCGCGACTACCAGAGCCTGCTCAAGCCCGCACTTCTCGCGACTGCCGACAACGGTGTGCTGATCTGCTGCAACAACCTGGCAAAGGTCAGCATGGAGGATTGGCGCGAGCAGGTCCTGCGATGCGCGGAGAAAGCCGGTCGCCCAGTGCGCGACTGGCAAATCATGACGCCGGGTGCGGATTTTCCCTCACAGGATCAGCAGCCCCCCTTGAAAACGCTGATACTCCAGCTGTAGGAAGCGTCCCAACGCCCCGGCTCTTCGGAACCGAAAACCCGTGCCATACTCCAAGGCACTCCTGTTCGATATAGATGGCGCCGCCCCATGCCCAAAGGATTGATTCGCGCCACTGGCGCCTTGTTGACCGCCCTTGCCCTGTACAGTTTGCTGGGCTTTTTGATTCTGCCGGGCATCGCCCTTCGCGTTGCCAACCAACAATTGGCCCATTACGCCACGGTGCCGGCGCGGCTTGAGCGCATTGAACTCAATCCCTTCAGCCTGGAAGTCACCGCATGGGGCTTAAAGATTGGCGAACCCGGCAAGGAACAGGTGGGTTTCGAGCGCCTTTACGCCAATCTGCAGATTGACAGCCTGTGGACCCGGGCACTGCATTTGGCCGATGTGCAAATGGATCAGCCCAAGACGGAGCTGCTGTTCGACAAGTCTGGCCAATTGAATCTGGCGCAGTTGTTCAAGCTCCCTGCGAGCGAACCCTCCCCGGCCGCTCCCGATGCCAAGCCGTTCCCACTGCGTATCGACAGCATCAAGCTGGCAGGCGGCTATGTGCACTTTCAAGATCTGCGCCCCAGCGAACCTATCGAATTTCTCTACAACAAACTCGACTTCGAGCTGAAAAACCTCAGCACCTTGCCTGAAGACAACGCCGATATGACCCTGGTCGCGGCAGGCCCTGAAGGTGGTCAAATTGATTGGAAAGGCAACTTCAGCCTGGTGCCGATCACGTCCGAAGGTACGCTAAAGGTCACTGACGGCAAGATGAAAGCCTGGTGGCCATATGTGCGTGACGCGCTCCCCTTGGTACTCGAAGACGGTGTGCTCAATTTCAGCACCGACTACAAATTCAGCCTGGCCAAAGAAACCGAACTGAACTTGACCAACACCGCCGCCAGCATCGCGCCGTTCGCCTTAAAGGCACCGGATGGCCGCCCACTGGTGCGCCTGGAACGCCTGGACGTCAGCGAGACCACAGTGGACCTCGCCAAGCAGCAAGTGGTGGTCGGCAAGATCCGCAGTAATAAGCTGGAGACCTGGGCTGCTCGTGAGGCCGATGGGCAATTGGACTGGCAGAAACTGTTCGCCAGCCAACCGAGCAAACCAGCCAAGGCGCCGGAGCCTGCCACTGCGCCAGCTACAGCCGACTCTCCAAAGCCTGCCCCGACTGCGCCAAGCAAGCCTTGGCAAGTGCTGCTCAAAGACGTGCAACTGCGCAACTATCAAGTACATCTGGCCGACCGTCAGGCCAAACCTGCGGTAGCGCTGGAGCTGGGCCCGTTGAATGTGGATGTACAGAATTTCGACAGCCTCAACCAGAGCCCCTTTAACCTCAAGGTCGACAGCGGCCTGGGCAAGCAAGGCAAGATTCAGGCAACGGGCGTGGTCAACCTCAACCCAGTCAGCGCCAAGCTGAAGGTCACCACCAAAGATATTGACCTACGGGTTGCCCAGTCCTATATCAGCCCATTTATCCGTTTGGAGCTGCGTAGCGGCATGCTCGGCAGTGACCTCGACGTGAACCTGAAGAGCACCGAGCCCCTGGCGCTGCAGATTACCGGCCGAGCGCAGGTCGACCAGTTGCATACCCTGGACACCCTCAAGACACGTGACTTCCTGAAATGGCAGCGTCTGGTCGTCGAGGGCCTGAACTACCAGCACGGCGACAGCCTGTCGATCGACAAGGTCAACCTGCTGCAGCCATATGCGCGGTTCATGATCAACGATGACCGCACCACTAACGTCGATGACCTGCTGATCCCGCAGCCGGCCGACAGTGGCGCCAAGTCGGCCCCCAAGCCTGCGGCGAGCAAAGATAAACCCCTGGGCATTCGTATCGGGCAGATTGCGATCAACGATGGCTCGGCCAACTTTGCCGACTTCAGCCTGACACCCAACTTCGCCACTGCCATCCAACAGCTCAACGGCCAGATCGGCACGATTGACAGCCGTCAGGCCAAACCAGCCAGCGTCGACATCAAGGGCAAGGTGGACCGTTACGCGCCAGTGACGATCAAAGGCAGCGTGAACCCGTTCGATCCGATGGCGGCGCTGGATATCGCCACCAGCTTCAAGCGTGTCGAGCTGACGACCCTGACGCCCTACTCAGGCAAGTTCGCGGGTTTCCGTATCCGCAAGGGACGCCTCAACCTCGACCTGCACTATGTGATCACCAAGGGCCAGCTGAAGGCCGAGAACAAAGTGGTGGTCGAGCAACTGCAACTGGGTGAGAAAGTCGACAGCGCCGATGCCGTGGACTTGCCGATTCGCTTGGCAATCGCCCTGCTTAAAGACACTGACGGCAAGATCTCCATCGAACTGCCGGTGACCGGTGACCTGAATAACCCGCAATTCAGCGTGATGCCGATTGTGTGGCAGACCCTGCGTAACCTGGTGGTGCGTGCAGCGACCGCACCGTTCAAGTTCATCGGCGGGCTGGTCACCGGCGGCGGAGCGGAAGATCTGAGCAACGTGTCCTTCGCTGCCGGCTCAAGTGAGTTGAACAAAGACGCCGAAAGCGCGCTAAACACCCTGGCTAAAGCGCTGAAGGAACGCCCTGCCCTACGCCTGGAAATTGAAGGCACGGCCGCTGCCAGCAGCGATGGCCCCTTCCTCGCAGCGCAACGTCTGGAACGTGAATACCAGTACAACTATTACAAAATCCTGCAGCGCCGTGGCGACAAGGTTCCTGCCCAGGCGTCCTTGCTGGAAGTCCCGGAAAGCGAAAAAGCGCCATTGCTCGAAGGCATCTACCGCATCCGCGTGAAACAACAGCCGCCGGCGGAGTGGAAAGACCTGAGCCGCGATGACCGCACGGCCAAGCTGCGTGACGGCGTGATCAAGTTCTGGAGCAACAGCGACGTGCTACTGCGCCAACTCGGTCAGGACCGCGCGAGCACTATCAAAGACTACTTGGTGGATAAGGGCCAGTTGGAAGACGACCGCGTGTACTTCATTGATGCCCACCTGGGACAGGCGGAGAAAGATGGTCGCGTTGTAACGCCTATGCATCTGGATGCTGAATAACCACCGGCACCAGAAATAGAACAGGCCCCGACACAAGTGCCGGGGCCTGTAATGACCACATCCATATGGTCAGTCGCATGAACCTTAGAGGTGCATTTGAGTGGATATCTAACTCACTCGTGGCCGCCGCTTAATTCAAACGAACTGTCGAGCGTTACTCTGCTTTCAGGCCGTCGGCCGATACAGCTTTAACGCCTTTGATTTTCTTGGTGATTGCTACGGCGGTGGCTTTCTGTGCGTCGGTAACAGCTACAGTCGACGACAGGGAAACAACGCCTTTGTTGGTTTCGACTTTGATGTCGGTGCCAGGAATACCTTTCTCGGTAACCAGATCAGCTTTTACCTTGGTGGTGATCCAAGTGTCGCTGGTGGTTTCTTTGGCGTCATGAGCGGCGCCTTTGGTTTTATCGATACCGTCTGCTTTGGTAGCACCGCCAGCCATCAGGCCATCAGCGGAAACAGCGGTCACGCCTTTGATCTTTTTGGTGATCGAGACAGCAGTAGCTTTCTGTGCGTCAGAGATAGCGACTGTCGAGGACAGGGAAACCACGCCTTTGTTGGTTTCAACCTTGATGTCCGAACCAGGAATGCCCTTCTCGGTCAGCAGGTCGGATTTAACTTTGGTGGTGATCCAAGTATCCGAAACGCTTTCCTTAGCCTTGGTAGCTTCGCCAGCCGCCAACGTCATAGGGGCTTGGGAAGTCTGAGCAAAGGCTACGTTAGCACCCATGGCCAGAGTCAGAGCGGTAGCAGTAGCGAGAGCGAACTTCTTCATACGAGTAACTCCTGTTTTATTAAAAGTCTGCAGTACGTAAACCTTGATGCTGCAGCGTTAACAGGGATATTGCAGGCAGTGTGCCAAGTCGAAGCTCTAAATTAAATCCTTATAAAACAATGACTTAACAATAACGCTAATTTCCGGAATCGTGCAACTTGCATGAAGCCCATCATGCCTGCATGCAAGTTGCGGCTTTTGCAGAGGGCTAAACGGCTGATTTCACTTCACTTTCCCTCGCCCATAAAAAAAGGACCCCGAAGGGTCCTTTTTTTCAGCATAAGCCAGGGGTAATTAAACGCCCGAAGCCTTAGCTGCTGCTACGTCTTTGATGGACAGCTTGATGCGGCCGCGGTTGTCCACGTCCAGCACCAGCACTTCCACTTCCTGACCTTCTTTCAGAATGTCGGTCACTTTCTCAACACGAGCGTCGCTCAACATGGAGATGTGAACCAGACCGTCTTTGCCCGGCAGGATGTTGACGAATGCGCCGAAGTCGACGATGCGCTCAACCTTACCGACGTAGATCTTGCCGATCTCGGCCTCAGCTGTGATACCCAGAACGCGCTGACGTGCTGCCTCAGCCGCTTCCTTGGTTTCGCCGAAGATCTTGATCGAACCGTCGTCTTCGATATCGATCGAAGCCTTGGTTTCTTCGCAGATCGCACGGATGGTCGCGCCACCTTTACCGATAACATCACGGATTTTGTCGGTGTCGATTTTCATCGCGATCATGGTCGGAGCATTTTCCGACAGCTCGGTGCGAGACTGACCAATGATCTGGTTCATCTGGCCGAGGATGTTCAGGCGCGCTTCCAGGGCTTGGCCCAGAGCGATCTCCATGATTTCTTCGGTGATGCCTTTGATCTTGATGTCCATCTGCAGCGCGGTAACACCTTTAGCGGTACCGGCTACTTTGAAGTCCATGTCGCCCAAGTGGTCTTCGTCACCCAGGATGTCGGTCAGGATGGCGAACTTCTCGCCTTCTTTAACCAGACCCATGGCGATACCGGCAACCGGTGCCTTCATCGGCACACCAGCGTCCATCAGTGCCAGGGAAGCACCACAAACGGAAGCCATAGAGCTGGAACCGTTGGACTCGGTGATTTCCGACACAACACGGATGGTGTAAGGGAACACGTCAGCAGCAGGCAGCATGGCCTGAACCGAACGACGCGCCAAACGGCCGTGACCGATTTCGCGACGACCAGCGCCGCCCATACGACCACACTCGCCCACCGAGAACGGAGGGAAGTTGTAGTGCAGCATGAACGGGTCTTTTTTCTCGCCTTCCAGGGTGTCCAGCAGTTGTGCGTCACGGGCAGTACCCAGGGTCGCGACTACCAGAGCCTGAGTTTCGCCACGGGTGAACAGTGCCGAACCGTGAGTTTTCGGCAGAACACCAACTTCGATATTCAGCGGGCGCACAGTGCGAGTGTCGCGACCGTCGATACGTGGCTTGCCGTTAACGATGTTCTCGCGAACGGTGCGGTATTCGATTTCACCGAATGCAGCTTTGACTTCGCTGGAAGATGGCTGACCTTCTTCGCCCGAAAGCTTGGCAACAACCTGGTCCTTCAGCTCGCCCAGGCGAGCGTAACGGTCGGCCTTGACGGTGATGGTGTAGGCGTCGGAAATGGCGGCGCCGAACTCGGAGCGGATAGCGCCCAGCAGTTCGGTGGCTTCGGCTTGCGGAGCCCAGGCCCAAGTAGGCTTGGCGGCTTCAGCAGCCAGTTCTTTAACGGCGTTGATCACAACCTGGAATTCGTCGTGAGCAAACAGTACAGCACCCAGCATCTGGTCTTCGGTCAGCTCTTTAGCTTCCGATTCAACCATCAATACGGCTTCCGAAGTACCGGCAACGACCATGTCCAGGCTCGATGCTTTCAGTTGCTCGTAAGTTGGGTTGAGCAGGTAGCCGGTGCTCTCGTGGAAAGCAACGCGGGCAGCGCCGATAGGGCCATCGAAAGGAATGCCGGAGATAGCCAGGGCAGCCGAAGTACCGATCATCGCAGCGACGTCCGGATCGGTTTTCTTGCTGGTGGAAACGACGGTGCAGACAACCTGCACTTCGTTCATGAAGCCTTCTGGGAACAGCGGACGGATCGGACGGTCGATCAGTCGGGAAGTCAGGGTTTCTTTCTCGGAAGGACGGCCTTCACGCTTGAAGAAACCGCCAGGGATCTTACCGGCAGCGTAAGTCTTTTCCTGGTAGTGAACAGAAAGAGGGAAGAAGCCTTTGCTCGGGTCAGCGGTCTTGGCGCCAACAACGGTCACCAATACGGTGACGTCGTCATCAACGGTAACCAGCACTGCGCCGGAGGCTTGACGGGCGATACGGCCTGTCTCAAGGGTAACGGTCGACTGACCGAACTGGAATTTTTTGATAACCGGGTTCACGGTGTCCTACCTTCTTTGTGGCTCTTGGGGAACTTGTTTTCTTACGAAATTCTTGGGCAATGTCGGGAATCGGCCCAACCCTTGTCCAGGGGGTAAAACGTGTATCCAGATAAAACTTGAGGCTGGGAGCCTACCATGGGCCAGCGGGAATCCCACTGACACACGGCAGACAACCAACCTCTAGCGCAATCGCTTATTAGCGACGCAGACCCAGGCGACCGATCAGAGTCTGATAACGACCCAGATCCTTGCCTTTCAGGTAATCCAGCAGCTTACGACGCTGGTTTACCATGCGGATCAGACCACGACGGGAGTGGTGATCTTTACCGTTGGCCTTGAAGTGACCTTGCAGCTTGTTGATGTTGTGGGTCAGCAGTGCAACTTGCACTTCTGGCGAACCAGTGTCACCAACAGCTTGCTGATAGTCAGCAACGATTTGTGCTTTTTCTTGAACGTCGAGAGCCATGAGGCAATCCTTTTTTCAGGAAACCACCCAAAGGGCAGTCTCAACAGGCCAGGGACAAATCCCTGTATCTAAAAATGAGTGTTGACCGTGCCTGTTAACAGCCACACTCGTTCGGTCATTCTGACCGAATCAGTCTACGTGGCGCGATGCGCCCGTCTTCGCTCACTTCACCGATACCGATAAAGCGACCGTTATGATCCTGTACTCGCACCATGCCGAACTTAGGGGCATCCGGGGCACGTACCGGCTGGCCGTTAAGCCAGTAGAACGCGCTGTGCTCCGAGAAGTGCAGCAATGGCCAATCCAGCAAACCACTGTCCGATGGCATCAGGAAGCGATCAACCGCTTCATTGCCGCCTTCGGCGTGTACCGCTTCCAACTCTTCCAGCGTAACCGTCTGGGCCAGGCTGAAAGGTCCGGCCTGAGTGCGTCGCAGTTCTGCGACGTACGCGCCGCAACCGAGCTGTTCACCAATATCCTCCACCAGGGTACGGATATAGGTGCCTTTGCTGCAGTCCACGGCCAGTCGTGCGGTTTCACCCTCACAAGCGAGCAATTCCAAGCGCGCAATAGTAACAGAACGCGGTTCACGCTCCACTACTTCGCCGGCACGTGCCAGCTTGTAAAGTGGCTGCCCGTCACGCTTGAGAGCCGAGTACATCGGCGGTATCTGACTGATTTGCCCACGAAAAGCGGGCAAAGCGGCTTCGATATCAGCACGACCAACGGTCACGTCGCGAACCTGTAAAACATCACCTTCAGCATCCGCCGTGGTGGTGGTCTTGCCCAGTTGCATCAGGGTTTCGTAACCCTTATCGGAATCAAGCAGGTATTGCGAGAACTTGGTCGCTTCGCCAAAGCACAGCGGCAGTACGCCGGTGGCCAGTGGGTCGAGGCTACCGGTATGCCCGGCCTTCTCGGCATTGAGCAGCCAGCGGACCTTCTGCAACGCCGCATTGGACGTAAAGCCAATGGGCTTATCAAGCAGAATGATGCCGCTGACGTTGCGACGGATACGTTTGACCTGAGCCACCGCTTACTCCTTGGCGTCTTCAGGTGTGGACGGATGCTGGCTGTCTTCAGCCACGGCGCGCTCGATCAATGCAGACAAGTGTGCGCCACGCACGACGCTTTCGTCGTAGTGGAAGTGCAACTGCGGAACACTGCGCAGCTTCATCTCGCGGGCCAACTGCATGCGCAGGAAGCCGGCAGCCGAGTTGAGCACTTTGATGCTTTGTGCGATTTCTTCGCTGTTGTCCTGGCCCATCACGGTGATGAAAATCTTGGCGTGACCCACGTCACGGCTCACTTCAACAGCGGTGATGGTGACCAGGCCAACGCGTGGGTCTTTGACTTCGCGACGGATCAGTTGGGCCAGCTCGCGCTGCATTTGATCGCCGATACGTTGGGTACGGCTGTATTCTTTTGCCATGTCTTGTTACCTGTTACTGCCACACGGTGAAACCCATGGGGTCTGAAAGCGGCAAACGCCCGGCCTGACAAAAGCCAGACCGGGCGTTGCGTTTAGAGTCCGTACGCTGCGCGAGGCATTTGCATGCCCACACGCGGCGTGGCTCCGGAAGTGCGCGAGTTAGAGGCTGCGAGCAACCTGAACCTTCTCGTAGACTTCGATCTTGTCGCCAGCCTTGACGTCGTTGTAGCTCTTGACGCCAATACCGCATTCCATGCCGGCACGTACTTCAGAAGCGTCATCCTTGAAGCGGCGCAGGGATTCCAGCTCGCCTTCGAAGATAACGATGTCTTCACGCAGTACACGGATTGGACGGTTACGGTACACAGTGCCTTCGACAACCATGCAACCGGCGATCGCGCCGAATTTCGGCGAACGGAACACGTCACGTACCTCGGCGATACCCAGGATATTCTCCCGAACGTCACTGCCAAGCATGCCGGTAAGGGCTTTCTTGACGTCTTCGATGATGTCGTAGATGACGTTGTAGTAACGCATGTCCAGGCCTTCCTGCTCGACGATCTTCCGTGCGCCAGCATCAGCACGCACGTTGAAACCGAACAGTACAGCGTTGGAAGCCAGTGCCAGGTTGGCGTCGGATTCGGTGATACCACCGACACCGCCACCGACAACACGCACTTGCACTTCATCGTTACCCAGGCCATTCAAGGCGCCGTTCAACGCTTCGAGAGAACCACGAACGTCAGATTTAAGGACGATATTAAGCGTCTTCTTCTCTGCCTGGCCCATGTTCTCGAAGATGTTTTCCAGCTTGCCAGCGTGAGCGCGAGCCAGTTTGACTTCACGGAACTTGCCTTGACGGAACAGAGCCACTTCACGGGCTTTCTTCTCGTCGGACAGCACGCTCATCTCGTCGCCAGCGTCCGGGGTACCATCCAGGCCGAGGATCTCGACAGGGATGGAAGGACCCGCTTCTTTGATTGGCTTGCCGTTCTCGTCGAGCATGGCACGTACACGGCCATAGTTCGAACCGACCAGCACCATATCGCCTTGGCGCAGGGTACCGTCTTGAACCAGCACGGTCGCAACCGGGCCACGACCTTTGTCGAGACGCGATTCAACCACAACGCCACGACCTGGGGCCGATGGAGTTGCTTTCAGTTCGAGTACTTCAGCTTGCAGCAGGACCGCTTCGAGCAGTTCGTCCACGCCAGTACCGACTTTCGCCGAAACCGAAACGAATGGCGTATCACCGCCCCACTCTTCAGAGGTCACACCGTGAACCGACAGTTCGCTGCGGATGCGATCGAGATCGGCGCCAGGCTTATCGATCTTGTTCACAGCAACAACCAGTGGAACACCAGCGGCCTTGGCGTGCTGGACAGCTTCAATGGTCTGCGGCATCACGCCGTCGTCCGCTGCAACTACCAGGATCACGATATCAGTCGCCTTGGCACCACGGGCACGCATTGCGGTAAACGCGGCGTGACCTGGGGTGTCGAGGAAGGTGACCATGCCGCGCTCGGTTTCAACGTGGTACGCACCGATGTGCTGAGTGATACCACCGGCTTCGCCAGCAGCTACCTTGGCACGACGAATGTAGTCGAGTAGCGAAGTCTTACCATGGTCAACGTGACCCATTACGGTCACAACTGGCGCACGGGAGAACGTCTCACCTTCAAACTTCAGGGACTCTGCCAGGGAATCTTCCAGGGCGGTGTCGCTGACCAGGGTCACTTTGTGGCCCAGTTCTTCGGCTACCAGTTGAGCAGTTTCCTGATCAAGCACCTGGTTGATGGTCGCTGGAGTACCCAGTTTGAACATGAACTTGATGATTTCAGCAGCCTTGACCGACATCTGATTGGCAAGATCGCCAACAGTGATGGTCTCGCCAATCTGCACATCACGCACGACAGGACCGGTTGGGCTCTGGAAACCGTGGGCGTTGCGCTTCTTCAGCTTGGCCTTGCCGCGACCACCGCGACGGAAGCCATCGCTCTCTTCGTCGGTAGTACGTGGAGCAACGCGTGGAGCAGGCGCTTTCTCTTTGACCGAAGCACGATGCGGAGCGTTTTTGCGCTCGCCATCGCCACCACCACCGCGACGATTGTTATCGTCGGCACGTGGTTTGTCCGGACGACGAGGTTCCTCACGCTTACGGGCATCAGCAGCAGGTGCTGGTGCAGCGGCAACCGGAGCGGCCTCGCGCACAGCTTCCACAGGAGCGCTAGGCGCGGCGACCGCATCAGCCGAAGCAGTTTGCGCAGCAGCAGGCTGGCGACGCGCTTCTTCTTCGGCGCGACGCTTGGATTCTTCTTCAGCCTTCTGACGAGCAGCATTATCTACTGCGCGACGTTCATCCAGTTCACGCTTGCGCTCGGCTTCAATTTCTTCCGGGCTGCGCTGTACGAAGACTTTCTTCTTGCGTACTTCAACGCTGATGCTCTTGCTACCAGCAACACGCAGGGTGCTGGTGGTTTTGCGCTGCAATGTAATCTTGCGCGGTTCTTCCACTTTCGCCTTGTGGCTGCTCTTCAAGTGAGTCAGCAAAGACTGCTTCTCACTATCGCTCACACCTTCATCGGCGGCGGTGTGCGGCAGACCTGCCTCACGCATCTGCTGCAACAGGCGCTCTACCGGTGTTTTGACCTCATCGGCCAGTTGTTTCACCGTGACTTGCGTCATGCACTTCTCTCCTCAGGCCGCGCCTAATTACTCGAACCAATGGGCTCGGGCGGCCATGATCAACTTGCCGGCACGATCATCGTCAATGCCGTCGATGTCGAGCAGATCGTCAATAGACTGCTCGGCCAGGTCTTCGCGGGTAATTACGCCGCGCACCGCCAGTTCCATCGCCAAATCCTTGTCCATACCCTCAAGCGAGAGTAGGTCTTCGGCCGGATGGGCGTCTGCCAGCTTTTCCTCAGTAGCGATGGCTTTAGTCAACAAACGATCCTTGGCCCGAGCGCGAAGCTCGTTGACGGTGTCTTCGTCAAAGCCGTCGATGTTGAGCATTTCTTCCAACGGTACGTAGGCAATCTCTTCCAGGCTGGTGAAGCCTTCATCTACCAGCACCTGTGCCAGGTCTTCGTCGACTTCCAACTCGTCAATGAAGTTGCGCAGGATGTCACCGGTTTCAGCTTGCTGCTTAGCCTGGATGTCCGATTCGGTCATCACGTTCAGGGTCCAGCCGGTCAATTGGCTGGCCAGACGCACGTTCTGACCACCACGACCAATGGCCTGAGCCAGATTGTCTGCGCCAACGGCGATGTCCATTGCATGGGCATCTTCGTCAACGATAATTGCCGCCACTTCAGCAGGCGACATGGCGTTGATCACGAACTGCGCCGGGTTATCGTCCCACAGGACGATGTCCACACGCTCACCGCCCAATTCGCCCGACACTGCCTGGACGCGCGAGCCGCGCATACCGATGCAAGCGCCTTGCGGGTCGATGCGTTTGTCCTTGGAACGGACCGCGATCTTGGCGCGCGAACCCGGGTCGCGGGACGCAGCCATGACTTCGATCAGGCCTTCGGCGATTTCCGGCACTTCGATACGGAACAGCTCGATCAGCATTTCCGGCGCGGTACGCGACAGGATCAACTGAGGGCCACGGTTCTCGGTGCGGATTTCCTTGAGCAGCGCACGCAAACGCACGCCGACACGGAAGGTTTCGCGAGAGATGATGTCTTCGCGGGCCAGCAACGCTTCGGCGTTGTTGCCCAGATCGACGATCACATTGTCGCGGGTAACTTTTTTCACAGTGCCGGAGATAATTTCTCCCAGCCGCTCGCGATAGGCGTCAACGACTTGAGCGCGCTCGGCTTCACGAACCTTCTGCACGATGACCTGCTTGGCGGTCTGTGCAGCAATGCGGCCGAACTCGATGGACTCGATCTTTTCTTCGACGACATCACCAACCTGGGCGCCTGGGTGCGTTTCGGCAACCTTGCTTGGCCAGGTTTCGATGGCCGGATCATCAAGATCGGCTTCTTCGACGACCGTCCAGCGACGGAAAGTCTCATAGGCACCGGTGTGGCGGTTAATTTCCACACGCAGATCAACTTCGTCTTCAAAACGCTTTTTGGTAGCAGTGGCCAGAGCCAACTCCAGCGCTTCAAAAATCACGTTTGCCGGTACGCCCTTTTCATTGGATACCGACTCAACAACCAGCAGTACTTCTTTGCTCATCGTACGCCTCGCCTTTCGCAAGCCATTGGATCCGCGGGATCCGCGTCTCAGTCAAAACTGGGAATAATGTTGGCCTTGTCGATCATATCGATCGGCAACAGGAACTCATGGTCTTCTACCTGCACCACGACATCCTGTTCTTCTACACCGCGCAGAAGGCCCTGAAAGTTGCGTCGTCCTTCAAAAGGAGATCGCAGCTTGATCTTCACTTGTTCACCGGCAAATTTTGCAAACTGATCAATAGTGAACAGTGGGCGTTCCATGCCTGGCGAGGAAACTTCGAGGGTGTATTCAACGGAAATTGGATCTTCAACATCCAGCACACCGCTGATCTGACGGCTGACAATGGCACAATCGTCCACCAGCACACCGCCCTCTTTATCGATATAAACGCGCAACATTGAGTGGCGACCTTGAGCCGAAAACTCAACACCCCAGCATTCATAGCCTAGGGCCACGACCACCGGGGCCAACAAGGCCTGCAACTCTTCTAGCTTGCTCGACACCTGAACCCCCTCGTGCATGTATGTGCATGCTGTGCAAAATAAAAAAATGGGCGAAACGCCCATCCTTGAAACGCCGTCGAACAGCGGCGTTGAAAGTGTCCAGCTAACAAAAAGCCCCTTAAAAGGGGCTCCGCTAAAACTGGTTGCGGGGGCCGGATTTGAACCGACGACCTTCGGGTTATGAGCCCGACGAGCTACCAGACTGCTCCACCCCGCGACAAAGCTGGGGCGGAAGTATACGACCGATCCCTTACAGGGTCAATGTAACCTTCCACCTACAAGAAAGCCCGCAACAGCGGGCTTTCCTGATAATTGGTACCGAGAAGGGGACTCGAACCCCTACACCCTATGGGCACAACCACCTCAAGGTTGCGTGTCTACCAATTCCACCACCTCGGCAATACAGCGCTTACAACCCTTCTTACTTCTGCTCTTGAGCTGGAGGTACGTCAGTCGCTGGAGTAGCCGACTTTTGCTCTTGAAGCACCGGAACATCATCAGAAGCCGGTTTTGCTTTTGGTACTTCCAACACTGCAGGGTTTGGCAAACCTACTTGAGTCAGCACATGAGCTTTCTCTTTAGCAAAGTAACCTAACCCTAAGCTGGTTATGAAGAAACCGGCGGCAAGTATAGCAGTAAACTTACTAAGAAAGGTAGAGGAACCTTGGCTTCCGAATACAGTATTTGAAGCACCTGCACCAAAAGACGCACCAGCATCCGCACCTTTACCCTGTTGCAACAAAACCAGGGCAACTACGCCCAGGGCTGCCAACAGATGAAAAACGACTACGACTGTTTCCAGCATTTTTTCAGTTTCCCGCGGCGCGACAAATCGCACCGAACTCATCTGCATTCAGGGAAGCTCCACCAATGAGCCCCCCATCGATATCCGGCATGCCGAACAGTTCGACCGCATTGGCCGCCTTCACGCTGCCGCCGTATAGAAGCCGCACACCTTGTGCGACTTCAGAATTCTCTGCCGCTAACTGCGCACGGATGGCTGCGTGCACATCCTGCGCCTGTTGCGGTGTAGCAGTCAGCCCGGTGCCAATGGCCCAGACCGGCTCGTAAGCAATTACCGCCTTTGCGAAAGCACCAACACCCAGCTCCTCGATGATGCTGCCAAGCTGACGCGAGACAACCTCAAGAGTCTTGCCAGATTCACGCTGCTCAAGGGTCTCCCCAATACACAGCACCGGAATCAAGCCACAAGCCTGTGCAGCTGCGAACTTGCGATTGAGCGTTCCATCACGCTCGCCCATCACCTGACGGCGCTCGGAGTGCCCAACAAGCACATAGGAACAACCCGCATCAACCAGCTGACTCGGTGCAATCTCACCGGTCAACGCACCTTGCATGGCTTCCACCGCAGAATTCTGCGAGCCGACCTGAATCGACTTACCTTTCAAGCCATCAACCACTTGGGTGATATGCAAGTAAGGCGGGAACACCGCGATGTCAACACCGCTAGGCAAGGCCAAGTGACGAAGGCCATTGATCAGCTCAGCGACACTGGCGCGGGTACCGTGCATCTTCCAGTTACCAGCTACCATAGTGCGACGCATGCTGTACCTCGTCGGTCAAAGTGGGCGCAGATGTTACCCAACCACATCATCACTGGCAAGCCGAATTCAGGCGCAAACTTCAGTTACCAGTTTTGCCAGGTCTTCGGCGTGGCCGCGAACCTGTATTTCATCGTCACCTTCGACCATAACGCGCACCAAAGGCTCTGTGCCGGACTTACGTAGCAATACCCGTCCACGACCAGCCATTGCCAGGGTCGCGCGCTCGCAAGCCTCTTTGACAGCAGGGTGGTCGATCGGGTTTTCTCCACCTGCGAAACGCACGTTAAGCAATACTTGCGGGCATTTGCGCAAAGCCTGACGAGCCTGAGCCAGGCTCTCTTCGCGGCGACGCAAAGCCAATAGCACCTGCAACGCAGCAATAATCGCGTCACCGGTGGTGGTGTGCTGGAAGCACACCACGTGCCCGGAGTTCTCACCACCTACCTGCCAGTTACGCTCCAGCAGCTCGGCGATCACATATCGGTCACCGACATTGGCGCGAACAAAAGGAATACCCAGGTCTGCCAACGCAAGCTCAAGCCCAAGATTGCTCATCAGCGTACCGACGACACCGCCTTGCAGCTTGTTGCGCTCATGCAGGTCGCGGGCAATGATAAACAACAGATCATCGCCATCGACCACGGCACCCGTGTGGTCAACCATCAGCACGCGGTCGCCGTCACCGTCGAAGGCAATACCGAGGTCGGCATGCTCGGCCAGGACAGCAGCTTGCAGCTGCTCCATATGGGTCGAGCCGCAGTTCTCGTTGATGTTCAGTCCGTTGGGCTGAGCCGACAGCACAGTCACGTCTGCGCCCAGCTCCTTAAATACGCTTGGCGCGACTTTGTAGGTCGCACCATGGGCGCAGTCGACGACAACCTTCAGGCCGGCAAAGTTGGTACTGGTTGGCACACTGCTCTTGCAGAACTCGATATAACGACCGGATGCGTCATTGATCCGCGACACCTTGCCCAGCTTGCTGGACTCGACCACGGTCATCGGCGCATCCAACAGCTCTTCGATCATCAACTCAATCTCGTCCGGCAATTTGGTGCCCTGCCCCGAGAAAAACTTGATGCCATTGTCGTCATGAGGGTTGTGCGAGGCGCTGATCACAATACCTGCTTCAGCGTGAAACGTACGCGTCAGGTAAGCGATCGCCGGAGTCGGCATCGGGCCCAGCAACATCACATCAGCACCTGCGGCGGACAAGCCAGCCTCTAGCGCAGACTCAAACATGTACCCGGAAATCCGGGTGTCCTTGCCCACCAGGATGCGGCATGCGCCCATGCTGCGGAACGCCATGCCTGCCGCCCAACCCAGCTTGAGCATGAAATCTGGAGTAATCGGAAACTCGCCGACCCGACCACGGATCCCGTCGGTGCCAAAGTATTTTTTTGTCATAAGTGCTCCATCATTCTTATTCGGCAGATTCTACAGCGGCAATCATGCGCACCACATCCACGGTTTCTGCAACGTCATGCACACGCAAGATGCGTGCGCCTTTGGTCACTGCAAGTGCCGCCAGTGCGAGGCCACCATACAACCGCTCACCCACCGGACGGCTCAATGCCAGCCCTATCATGCTTTTGCGCGATACACCGACCAACAGGGGCCGACCAAGGGCATGCAAGGACTCCATGTGTTTGAACAAACTTAAATTGTGTTGCAGGGTCTTGGCGAAACCAAACCCCGGATCAAGGATGATCCTTTCAGGCGCAATACCTACCGCAGCGCATTGGGCAACGCGTTCTGAGAGAAAACCACTCACCTCACCAACCAGGTCATCATAGTGCGGACTGTCCTGCATATTGCCGGGCTCACCCAGCATATGCATCAAACACACCGGCAAACCGGTAGCCGCAGCTGCATCCAGAGCGCCGTCGCGCTGCAGGGACCGCACATCGTTGATCAAGCCGGCACCTAATCGCGCAGTCTCACGCATCACGGCCGGGGTGGAAGTATCAACCGAAATAATCACATCCAACTCTCGAGCGATGCGCTCGACAATCGGCGCCACGCGCTCCAACTCTTCCAGAGGAGAAACAACGCGAGCACCAGGCCGAGTTGATTCACCACCGACATCAATCAAGGTCGCGCCGGCCGCCACCATGGCTTCTGCGTGACGCAGTGCAGCATCAAGTTGGCTGAAGCGGCCACCATCGGAAAAGGAGTCAGGGGTTACATTAAGAATGCCCATAACATGTGTATGGGCCAAATCAAGAACCCGGTTGCCGCAAGGCAACCGGGGGGAGGACGAAGCAAAAGTCATTTCAAACCTTAGTGGTCAGCTGCCGGGCCACCGATTGGGGTTTCAGGGCGCTCGTTCTGAACCACAGGCGGGGTGCCCGAAGTACCCGAACCACCTTCCCAATCACGAGGCTCACGAGGTGCACGACCGGCCATAATGTCGTCGATCTGGTCTGCATCGATGGTCTCGTACTTCATCAATGCATCAGCCATTGCATCAAGCTTGTCGCGATTATCGGTCAGGATTTGTTTGGCCGTGCCATAGCACTGGTCAATGATACTGCGCACCTCAGAGTCAATCAGCTTGGCTGTCTCACCCGAGAAACTGGCGTTTTGACCACCGCCGCCACGCCCCAGGAATACTTCACCTTCTTCCTCGGCGTACATCAAAGGACCGAGCTTTTCCGACAAACCCCACTTGGTCACCATGTTTCGCGCAATCTGACTGGCGCGCATGATGTCGTTGGAAGCCCCAGTGGTCACGCCGTCGAAGCCCAATGTCATCTCTTCAGCGATTCGACCGCCGTACAGAGAGCAGATCTGACTGATCAACGCACGCTTGGAGAGACTGTAACGATCCTCTTCCGGCAGGAACATGGTGACACCCAAGGCGCGACCACGAGGAATGATCGACACTTTGTAGACTGGATCATGCTCAGGCACGACACGCCCCACAATGGCGTGACCCGCTTCGTGATAAGCAGTGTTCTGCTTCTCTTTTTCGGACATGACCATGGATTTGCGCTCAGCGCCCATCATGATCTTATCTTTCGCCAGTTCGAACTCTTTCATTTCAACAATGCGCTTGCCGGTACGGGCTGCAAACAGCGAAGCCTCGTTCACCAGGTTGGCCAAGTCAGCACCGGAGAAGCCTGGAGTACCACGGGCAATCACAGCCGGAGCTACGTCGTCACCCATTGGGACTTTGCGCATGTGCACTTTCAGAATCTGTTCACGACCACGAATGTCCGGCAGACCAACCACAACCTGACGGTCGAAGCGACCCGGACGAAGCAGTGCAGGGTCAAGCACGTCTGGACGGTTGGTTGCGGCTATCACGATGATGCCGTCATTCATCTCAAAACCATCCATCTCGACCAGCAGCTGGTTGAGAGTCTGCTCACGCTCATCGTGGCCACCACCCATGCCGGCCCCACGATGGCGACCAACGGCGTCGATTTCATCGATAAAGATGATGCATGGCGCGTGCTTCTTGGCCTGTTCAAACATATCGCGAACGCGGCTGGCGCCGACACCAACGAACATTTCAACGAAGTCAGAACCGGAAATCGTGAAGAACGGCACCTTGGCTTCGCCAGCAATCGCCTTGGCCAGCAAGGTTTTACCGGTACCTGGAGGGCCGACCATCAGCACGCCGCGAGGAATACGACCACCCAGGCGCTGAAATTTGCCTGGATCGCGCAAGAACTCCACCAACTCGCCGACTTCTTCCTTCGCCTCATCGCAACCTGCTACGTCAGCCAGGGTGGTCTTCACCTGATCCTCAGAGAGCAGGCGCGCCTTGCTCTTGCCGAAGCTCATCGGCCCGCCCTTGCCCCCCGCACCGCCCTGCATCTGGCGCATGAAGAACATGAACACGGCAATGATCACCAGGATCGGGAAGCTTGCCACCAGGAGTTGAGTCCAAATGCTCTGCTGCTCAGGCTGCTTGCCTTCGACAACCACGTGGTTATCCACCAGGTCACCGATCAGACCGTTGTCCTGGATTGCCGGACGAATGGTCTTAAAGCTATCGCCATCGTTGCGTTTGCCGGTGATCACGTAGCCATCAACCGCTACGCGCTCGACCTTGCCATCCTTAACTTGCTGGATGAAGTCGGAATAGTTGAGGGTCTGCGGCTCGTTAGGACTGGAGAAGTTGTTCATCACCGTCACGAGGACAGCCGCGATGATCAACCACAGGATCAGATTCTTTGCCATATCGTTCAATTAACTACCCTCTGAAGCAAGCTCCGCTACTGGCGCGCGCTTCGCATGATATTCACCGGCCTAACTTACTACATTACCTACAACTCTGGCAGGCGCCGTCTGTAACCCTTTGTGAAACTTTGACTACATAATATTCGTAAAGCTTCGTGACGAAAGCGACATAAAAAAACCTATCGCCCTCCTCGAATAAATCAAAAACGCTCTTCACTCGCCGCGCCTTCAACCCCGCGGAACCCGCGGCACAGCAGATATTGCTCGCGAGACCGGTCACGGGAAGAGTCCGGCTTTCGCGTCTGCACCTTGTCGAACAGCTTGCGAATGTTCTTGTGATACTCGTCAAAACCTTCGCCCTGGAAGACTTTCACAAGGAAATCACCGCCCGGACGCAACACCCGGCCCGCCAAATCCAGTGCCAATTCACAGAGGAACATGGCCCGCGGCATATCGACGGCCGGTAATCCACTCATATTGGGGGCCATGTCGGAAATCACAAGGTCTACCTGCGAATTTCCCACGGCCTCCAGAATCTCGGCCAATACCGAGTCCTGGGTGAAGTCGCCGTGCACAAAGGTCACATCCGGGATGCTGTCCATCTCAAGGATGTCGGACGCGATCAATCTTCCCTGGCCACCAATCAGACGACTGGTCACTTGAGACCAGCCACCCGGCGCCGCGCCAAGATCAATCACGCTCATGCCCGGACGAATCAATTTGTCCTTGTCCTGGATCTCCAGGAGCTTGTAACTGGCCCGCGAACGGTAGCCGTCCTTCTGCGCCTTTTTGACGTAAGGATCGTTGAAATGCTCTTGCAGCCACTTAAGGCTAGTTTTGGAACGGGCCACGGGCCACCTCGAAAATAAAACGGGTCGTGATTAACTGGGCGGTCCCGGACTCGCTCGGGTAAACTGGCCGCCGCTTTTTACAAGATCAGACGCAGGGGTCAGATTATGCCGCTCACTCAAGAGCAGAAGAAACAGTACAAATCCATTGGCCACCATCTGAAACCAGTTCTGATTGTGGCAGACAACGGTTTGACTGAGGGTGTGTTAGCCGAACTTGAACGCGCATTGGGCGATCACGAACTGATCAAGATCAAGGTCAACATCCTTGACCGCGAAGCGCGCCTGGCCGCCATTGCAGAACTGTGCAAGGTTGGCAAAGCGGACCTGGTTCAGGTCATCGGCAAGATGGCGCTGCTGTATCGCAAGAACTTCAGCGTCAACAAGCAACTGTCGAACGTTCATCGCTTCAAATGACACAAGGGTCACGGGCGTGCTTTGCGCGCCCTGCCACTCCATCCTGGCGCGGGCTGTACTACCAGCACCAAGCCGGAGAACCCTAGCACAAGATAGCTGAATAGCTGCCAGCGCAACGCTTCCGGCAGCCAAACATGCACGATGCAATACATTGCACACGCATACAGCGCCATCAACAGCAGTTGGCCGCGAATATCCCGCCACAAACTCACAAAACCCTCAGCCTTGACCAGCACCAATGCCTGAAGGGTCACGCACGCCGCTGCAAAACCCACCAGCAACGCACTCAGTAATCCATCGATCTCATCGATCAACAGCGGAGCCAGGCCAATAAGGCCCAGCACCGGGAGTACACCAATGTGCAGCAACCACAGGCCACCCACCCAAAGCATCTGGGAGAGCTGCCAAAGCATGGCGCCCGCACGAAGCGGGCGCCGCCTTTCAGACGTGACGAACTTCAACAATCTCGTACTCGATCACGCCACCAGGTGTTTTTACAGCGACCACATCACCCTCTTCCTTGGCAATCAAGGCGCGGGCCAGCGGCGAACCGACAGAGATCTTGCCGAGTTTGAAATCAGCTTCGTCTTCGCCAACGATGTGATAGACCACGCTTTCGTCCGTCTCGACGTTAGCGATTTCCACGGTCGTGCCGAAAATCACCTTGCCGGTTTTCGGAATGGTCGTGACATCGATGATGACCGCATTCTGCATGCGCCCTTCGATGTCACGGATCCGCGCCTCGACCATACCTTGCTGCTCGCGAGCAGCGTGGTATTCAGCGTTTTCCTTCAAGTCACCCAGCTCGCGGGCCGTACCGATGTCCTGGCTCAACTTAGGACGTACGACCTTGGTCAGATGGGCGTGCTCCTCTTCCAGGGCCTTTGCGCCCTGGACGGTCATTGGGTATTTGATCATGCCTTCAATCCTGCGTGTAGATCCTGCAAGCGGCGCACGGTCTTTTCCGGACCGAACTTGAGCGCTTCACAGATAGCTTCGCCAGCAGCAATGGTGGTGGTGCAGTAGATCTTGTGCTGCAAGGCATTACGGCGAATAGAGTAGGAATCCGCGATCGACTGACGACCTTCGGTGGTGTTGATGATCAGAGTAACTTCGTCATTCTTGATCATGTCGACCACGTGCGGACGGCCTTCCGTCACCTTGTTTACGCGTCGCACCTTCAGGCCTGCCGCTTCGATCAGCTTGGCGGTACCTGCTGTGGCAACTACTTCAAAGCCCAAGCTGATCAGATCACGGGCAACGCCCGCAACCAGTGGTTTGTCGTCATCACGCACACTGATAAACGCAGTTCCGCCGGTCGGTAGCACTTCACTGGCGCCCATCTGAGCTTTGGCAAATGCCTCACCGAAGGTATCGCCCACGCCCATCACTTCACCGGTGGACTTCATCTCTGGGCCCAGGATTGGGTCCACACCAGGGAATTTGGCGAATGGGAACACCGCCTCTTTCACGCTGTAGAAGTTCGGAATGATTTCCTTGGTGAAGCCGATTTCCTTCAGGGTCTTACCAGCCATCACACGGGCAGCGATCATGGCCAGGGACACACCGATGCACTTGGATACAAACGGTACGGTACGCGAAGCACGTGGGTTAACCTCAATGACGTAGATGTCTTCGCCTTGCAGCGCCAACTGAACGTTCATCAGGCCGACAACACCCAACTCAAGGGCCATTTTCTTGACCTGCTCGCGCATCTCATCTTGGATGTGCAGCGGCAACGAATATGGCGGCAGCGAGCATGCGGAGTCACCGGAGTGAACGCCTGCCTGCTCGATGTGCTGCATGATCGCGCCGATCACCACGTCGGTGCCGTCACAAACCGCATCGACGTCCATTTCGATGGCGCAGTTGAGGAAGTGGTCCAGCAGCACCGGGCTGTCATTGGACACTTTCACCGCATCACGCAAGTAACGCTTGAGCTCGTCCTCTTCGTATACGATTTCCATCGCCCGACCGCCCAGCACATAGGAAGGACGCACCACCAGCGGATAGCCGATCTTGCTGGCTGCACGGATGGCTTCGTCTTCACTGCGCACGGTAGCGTTTGGCGGCTGACGCAGGTTAAGGCGCTCAACCATTTGCTGGAAGCGTTCACGGTCTTCAGCGCGGTCGATAGCGTCCGGGCTGGTACCGATAATCGGCACTCCAGCAGCCTCAAGCGCACGCGCCAGTTTAAGCGGGGTTTGGCCGCCATACTGCACGATCACGCCTTTCGGCTTCTCAACGCGCACGATTTCCAGCACGTCTTCCAGTGTCACTGGCTCGAAGTACAGGCGATCAGAGGTGTCGTAGTCGGTGGAAACAGTTTCCGGGTTGCAGTTGACCATGATGGTCTCGTACCCGTCGGCGCGCAGAGCGAGCGCGGCGTGCACACAGCAGTAGTCGAACTCGATGCCTTGGCCGATACGGTTAGGACCGCCGCCCAGGATCATGATCTTGTCACGACCCGACGGCGCAGCCTCGCACTCTTCCTCGTAGGTGGAGTAAAGGTACGCGGTATCGGTGGAGAACTCGGCCGCACAGGTATCAACGCGCTTGTAGACAGGGAAGATGTCCAACTTATGGCGATGCGTGCGCAGGTTCTTCTCGGTCACACCCAGCAGTTTGGCCAGGCGTTGATCGGAGAAGCCTTTGCGCTTGAGGCGGAACATCATGTCGCGGTCGATGCTAGCCAGCCCCAGGGTCTTGACCTTCTCTTCTTCCTTGATCAGATCTTCGATCTGTACCAAGAACCATGGGTCGATCATGTTCATGCCGAAGATGTCTTCGACAGTCATACCGGCACGGAAGGCGTCAGCGACGTACCAGATACGCTCGGCGCCCGGCACAGTCAGCTCACGCTTGAGCACGCTCATGCTTTCCGGGTTGCTCAGGTCGAGCTTCTCGTCGAGGCCGCAAACCCCCACTTCCAGACCACGCAGAGCTTTCTGCAAGGACTCCTGGAACGTACGGCCGATGGCCATAACTTCGCCGACCGACTTCATCTGAGTGGTCAGACGCGCGTCAGCCTTGGCGAATTTCTCAAAGGCAAAACGTGGAAGCTTGGTCACTACGTAGTCGATGGACGGCTCGAAGGACGCAGGGGTCTTGCCGCCGGTGATGTCGTTCGACAACTCGTCCAGGGTGTAACCCACAGCCAGCTTGGCCGCGACCTTCGCAATCGGGAAGCCGGTAGCTTTAGAGGCAAGGGCCGACGAACGGGAAACACGCGGGTTCATCTCGATCACGACCATACGACCGGTGTCCGGGCAGATGCCGAACTGGACGTTGGAACCGCCGGTTTCCACACCGATCTCACGCAATACCGCCAGGGAGGCATTACGCAGGATCTGATATTCCTTGTCCGTCAGGGTTTGTGCAGGAGCAACAGTGATCGAGTCACCGGTGTGCACGCCCATCGGATCGAAGTTTTCGATGGAGCAGACGATGATGCAGTTGTCCTTCTTATCGCGGACAACCTCCATCTCATATTCTTTCCAGCCGATCAGGGACTCGTCGATCAGCAGCTCTTTGGTCGGAGACAGGTCCAGACCACGGGCGCAGATTTCTTCGAACTCTTCACGGTTGTAGGCGATGCCGCCACCGGTGCCGCCCATGGTAAAGGACGGACGAATGATGCACGGGAAACCGAGGGTTTCCAGAACCGCATAGGCCTCTTCCATACTGTGGGCGATGCCGGAACGCGGGCACGCCAGGCCGATGGATTTCATGGCCTTGTCGAAACGCGAACGGTCTTCAGCCTTGTCGATGGTGTCGGCATTGGCGCCGATCATCTCTACGCCGAATTTTTCCAGGACGCCTTCGCGCTCCAGGTCCAGGGCACAGTTCAGAGCGGTCTGGCCACCCATGGTTGGCAACAGGGCGTCCGGACGCTCCTTCTCGATGATCTTGGCAACAGTTTGCCATTTGATCGGCTCGATGTAGGTGGCGTCAGCCATGTCCGGGTCGGTCATGATCGTGGCCGGGTTGGAGTTCACCAGGATGACGCGGTAGCCCTCTTCGCGCAGGGCCTTGCAAGCCTGGGCGCCGGAGTAGTCGAATTCGCAAGCCTGGCCGATTACGATCGGGCCAGCGCCGAGAATCAGGATGCTTTTTATGTCTGTACGTTTTGGCATGGGTTTGTCACTCAAATCCGCAGGTCAATCGGCAAGCCGTCTTGAACAATCTTTGAAGAACCTGCGGGGGCCACCGGGTTTCGGGGCCGCCCGCAGGCCGCTCAGTCAGCGTCGCTTGGCCATCTCATTAATGAAACGGTCGAACAGCGGCGCTACGTCGTTCGGGCCCGGGCTGGCTTCAGGGTGGCCCTGGAAGCTGAACGCGCTTTTGTCGGTGCGTTCGATGCCTTGAAGGGAACCGTCGAACAGCGACTTGTGAATTGCCCGGACGTTGCCCGGCAAGGTCGCTTCATCCACCGCAAACCCGTGGTTCTGACTGGTGATCATCACAACGCCTGTATCCAAGTCCTGCACAGGGTGGTTGGCACCGTGATGGCCATGACCCATTTTCAGAGTCTTGGCACCGGAGGCCAACGCCAACAGCTGGTGGCCCAGGCAGATACCGAATACCGGAATCTCGGTTTCCAGCACTTCCTTGATGGCCTGGATGGCATAGTCGCAAGGCTCCGGGTCACCCGGGCCGTTTGACAAGAACACACCGTCCGGTTGCAGGGCCAGAACATCGCTGGCCGGGGTTTGCGCAGGAACAACGGTCACGCGGCAACCGCGCTCAACCAGCATGCGCAGGATGTTGTATTTAACGCCGTAGTCGTAAGCGACCACGTGATAAGGCAGGTCAGCCGCGTCGATGGTCTCGTGGCTATCGGTCTTCAAGTCCCAGACCGTAGAGCGCCACTCGTACTGCTCCTTGGTGCTGACGACTTTCGCCAGGTCCATGCCTTTCAGGCCTGGGAAGCCTTGCGCCGCGGCAATCGCCGCTTCTTCGGAAATATTGTCACCGACCATGATGCAGCCATTCTGCGAGCCTTTTTCACGCAGGATGCGTGTGAGGCGACGCGTATCGATACCGGCGATCGCCACAACGTTATTGGCTTTCAGGTAATCCGACAGCGACATCGTGTTACGCCAGTTGCTCGCAACCAGTGGCAGGTCACGAATGACCAGGCCGGCCGACCATACACGATCAGACTCGACGTCTTCCGGTGTGGTACCGGTATTGCCGATGTGCGGATAGGTCAGGGTAACGATTTGCTGGGCGTAGGAAGGATCGGTAAGGATTTCCTGATAGCCGGTCATGGCGGTGTTAAACACCACCTCTCCAACGGTTTGACCGTCGGCTCCAATGGCTTCGCCGCGAAAAATGCTGCCATCAGCAAGGGCGAGTATGGCTGGCTTAGTCAAGAAGACCTCCCGTAAATAAAGCCTGAAAGGGCGATCGCAGGTTGTAAAAAAGCGGAGTGACGTATGGACACGTCACCCCGCTTCTTCACTGAATTATTCTGCGCGCTTTTAGTGGACACACTAAAGCTGTAGCTTACAGAAAAAGGCTTTTTTGGTCCACCGCTAATGAGCCTTAAAGGCAGGAGAATGCGACAGGACGTCGCTTAGCGGGTAAAAACGGGGCCTTAGGATAATCCTGAGCCCCCGTTTTAGCTACTGATTAGTGAAGATCCAGTACATCGCGCATGTCGTACAGGCCTGCTTCACGACCTTCCAACCAGAGCGCAGCACGCACCGCCCCCTTGGCGAATGTCATGCGACTGGAAGCCTTGTGTGTGATTTCCAGGCGCTCGCCCTCGGTAGCGAACAGCACGGTGTGGTCACCCACAACATCACCACCGCGAACGGTCGCAAAGCCAATGGTGTCACGCGCTCGCGCACCGGTATGGCCTTCACGACCGTAAACGGCCACTTTAGACAGGTCACGCCCCAGCGCATCAGCAATAGCTTCGCCCATGCGTAGCGCTGTGCCCGACGGCGCATCGATCTTGTGACGGTGATGCGTTTCGATAATCTCGATATCCGCCTCATCACCCAACACGCGCGCCGCCATATCCAGCAACTTGAGCGACAGGTTCACGCCAACACTGAAGTTGGCAGCGAAGACGACAGGAATATCCTTGCCCGCCTCCACCAGCAACTGCTTCTGCTCGGCAGTCAAACCCGTGGTACCGATCACCATCGCCTTGCCCGCCTTACGGCAGAATGCGAGATTTTTCAGCATCACTTCCGGTAGCGTGAAATCGATCAGCACGTCGAATTCGTCAGCCACCTGCTCCAGGTTGCCGGACAACGACACACCGATACGCCCCAGCGAAGCCAACTCACCCGCATCCGCACCAATCAACGTGCTGCCAGGGCGAACAATCGCCGCCGTCAGCCCAGAGGCCGGCGAACGCTGCTGCACTGCTTCGACCAGCGTCTTGCCCATGCGCCCGGCAGCGCCCATTACGGCTATACGTCGCATACTCACTTCCTTACAGGTCGCCGAAGAAGCGCTTCACGCCTTCGAAGAAGCCAGTGGTTTTCGGCGAATGGGTGTCGTCGCCCTCCAACGAACTGCGGAACTCTTCAAGCAGTTCACGCTGACGGCGCCCCAGATTGACGGGAGTTTCCACCGCAACACGACACATCAGGTCGCCAGCACCGCCACCGCGCACCGGCGCTACGCCCTTGCCACGGATGCGGAACTGTTTACCGGTCTGCGTCCCCTCAGGAATCTTGAGCTTGACTCGACCATCAAGGGTCGGAATCTCCAACTCGCCACCCAAGGCTGCATCGACAAAGCTGATCGGCACTTCGCAGAACAGGTGCTTACCATCGCGCTGGAAGATCGAGTGCTCGCGCACATTGATCACTACGTACAAGTCACCCGTTGGTCCACCCTGCGTCCCGGCCTCGCCCTCGCCAGAAAGGCGAATACGATCACCAGTATCAACACCAGCCGGCACTTTCACCGAGAGGGTCTTGTACTCTTCGACGCGCCCCTCACCGTGGCACGAATCACACGGATCGGAAATGATCTTGCCTTGGCCATGGCAGCGCGGGCAGGTCTGCTGCACCGAGAAGAAGCCCTGCTGCATACGAACCTGGCCGATACCTCCGCAGGTTGGGCAGGTAATCGGCGAAGAGCCTTTCTTAGCCCCCGAACCATCGCACGGCTTGCAGTTAACCAACGTCGGTACGCGAATATTGACGCTGGTGCCGCGCACGGCCTCTTCCAGGTTCAGTTCCAGGGTGTAACGCAAGTCGCTACCACGCTGGGCGCCACCACGCTGACCACCCCGGCCACCGCCAAAGAAGTCACTGAATACGTCACCGAAAATATCGGAGAAGTTCTGACCACCAAAACCAGCACCGCCGCCCCCCATACTTGGGTCGACACCCGCATGACCATATTGGTCGTAGGCTGCACGCTTGTTGGGATCAGACAGACATTCGTAGGCCTCGTTGGCCTCTTTGAACATTTCTTCGGATTCTTTGCTATCCGGATTACGGTCCGGGTGGTGCTTCATCGCCAAGCGACGGTAAGCCTTTTTAAGGTCCGCCTCGCTGGAGCCGCGCTCCACACCCAATACTTCGTAATAGTCACGCTTTGCCATAAGTCTTTGCACTCTTAAGGACGTTCAGCCAGACCCTCCTGAGCCCGACTAAACTCGTTGAGCCCCAATACAGGCCCGGACCCAACTCACGTCAATTCAACGATCCTGGTCATTACTACTTTTTAGCCAGGGACCCGGCCAAAAACGCGGTATTTATTGATCGGAAAGCAGGAGCATCCCCGATCACACCGCCAGCATCCGAACGTTGTCGCATGCTGTAAAAATTCACATACCCCAGACACGCCAACGCGGGAGCAAGCTCCCGCGCGGCGACATCCTACCAGTCACCGCTTGATAGCGGTCAACCGGGCGACCAACTTACTTGGTCTCTTTAACTTCTTCGAACTCAGCATCGACAACGTCGTCGTGCTTGGCTTCAGGCTCTGCCTGTTGCGCAGCAGCGTCAGCAGGCTGACCTTGTTCGGCGTACATCTTCTGAGCAACTGGCGCGGAGACTTTCGACAGCTCCTCAACCTTGGCATCGATAGCCGCCTTGTCGTCACCTTTTACAGCGGCTTCCAGCGCAACTACAGCGGCTTCAATTGCGGCCTTCTCTTCAGCGGTCACTTTCTCGCCAGCATCAGCGATCATTTTGCGCGTCGAGTGAACCAGTGCGTCACCCTGGTTACGAGCACCAGCCAGTTCTGCGAACTTGGCATCCGCATCAGCATTGGCTTCAGCATCACGAATCATCTGTTGAATTTCTTCATCAGACAGACCGGAGTTGGCCTTGATGGTGATCTTCTGCTCTTTGCCGGTAGCCTTGTCTTTCGCGCCGACGTGCAGGATGCCGTTGGCGTCGATGTCGAAGGTCACTTCAATTTGTGGCACGCCACGTGGTGCTGGTGGAATCTCAGCCAGATCGAACTTGCCCAAGGACTTGTTCTGAGCAGCCTGTTTACGCTCACCCTGCAGCACGTGAATGGTCACAGCACCCTGGTTGTCATCGGCAGTCGAGAACACTTGGGATTTCTTAGTAGGAATCGTAGTGTTTTTCTCGATCAGCGCAGTCATCACGCCACCCATGGTTTCGATACCGAGGGTCAGCGGACTAACGTCCAACAGCAGCACGTCTTTCACATCACCGGCCAATACCGCGCCCTGGATGGCAGCACCCATGGCAACCGCTTCGTCCGGGTTTACGTCTTTACGTGCTTCTTTGCCGAAGAACTCGGTAACCAACTTCTGAACCAGTGGCATACGGGTCTGACCGCCCACCAGGATTACATCGTTGATAGCACCAACGTCGATACCGGAGTCCTTCAGAGCGATGCGGCAAGGCTCGATAGTGCGCTGAACCAGGTCTTCAACCAGCGCTTCCAACTTGGCGCGAGAGATCTTCACGTTCAAGTGCTTAGGACCGGTAGCGTCTGCCGTGATGTACGGCAGGTTAACGTCGGTCGACTGAGCGGAAGACAGCTCAATCTTGGCTTTTTCAGCGGCCTCTTTCAGGCGCTGCATCGCCAGCGGGTCACCTTTGAGGTTCATGCCACTTTCTTTCTTGAATTCGTCAACGAGGTAGTCGATCAGACGAATGTCAAAGTCCTCACCACCCAGGAAGGTGTCGCCGTTAGTAGCCAACACTTCGAACTGGTGTTCGCCGTCCACTTCAGCAATTTCGATCACGGAGACGTCAAAGGTACCGCCACCCAGGTCATAAACGATCACAGTGTGGTCGCCTTTGGCCTTGTCCATACCGTAAGCCAGAGCAGCTGCGGTTGGTTCGTTGATGATACGTTTTACGTCCAGACCCGCGATGCGGCCGGCGTCTTTGGTCGCCTGGCGCTGGCTGTCGTTGAAGTAGGCCGGAACGGTGATCACCGCTTCAGTCACTGTCTCACCCAGGTAGTCTTCGGCAGTCTTCTTCATCTTTTTCAAGATTTCAGCCGAGATCTGTGGCGGCGACATTTTCTGGCCGTTTACTTCAACCCAAGCGTCACCGTTGTCAGCCTTGGCGATTTTGTACGGAACCATCTTGATGTCTTTCTGTACGACTTCTTCGTCGAACTTACGACCGATCAGACGCTTTACCGCGTACAGCGTGTTATGCGGGTTAGTCACTGCCTGACGCTTGGCCGACTGACCAACCAGGATTTCACCGTCGTTGGCGTAAGCAATGATCGACGGCGTGGTACGCGCGCCTTCGGCGTTTTCGATTACTTTTGCTACGCCGTTTTCCAGCACGGAGACGCAGGAGTTGGTGGTCCCCAGGTCAATACCGATAATTTTGCCCATGATTTACTCTCCCGAAACTTGAATTTGGTTGCCGCAGCAGTGGTGGCTAACTGCGGTAGCACTTAAACGCTTGACTTATAGATGGGGGCCTTGCGGCGGATTTCAAGCCTGCTCATCAATAGAAGGTGCAACCGGTGCAGGAGCCTTGCTCACCACTACCATTGCCGGACGCAGCAGACGGCCGTTGAGCTGATAACCCTTCTGGAACACTTTCAACACACTATTAGGTTCCAGATCATGGCTTTCCTGCATGGCCATAGCCTGGTGATGCTCAGCATTGAACGGTTCGCCGCCTTGCGGATCGATGGCTTCGAGCTGATAACGCTTCAGGGTGTCCTGAAACATTTTCAAGGTCAGCTCAATACCTTCGCGCATCGGGCGGATGTTTTCGTCATCCGGATTAGACAATTCAAGACCACGCTCCAGGCTGTCGATGATCGGCAGCAAGTCATTGGCGAATTTTTCCAGCGCGAACTTGTGAGCTTTTTCTACATCCTGCTCGGCACGGCGGCGGACGTTCTGCAGATCGGCGGCAACACGCAACGACTGATCCTGCGCAGCGGCCAACTGCTCTTCGAGCACTTGCACACGAGTTGCCAGTTCATCACCGGCAGCCGAATTGGCGTCTGGAGTTTGCGTATCCTGCGTCTGTTCGTCAGCCATAGATTTCTCCTTTCAAAATCATGCGCGAACTCAACTCGCGCTTCTGTTCCGGTATATGGGGCCACAATTTCCAGGTTCAAGGGCGCAGGCGTTACCAAAAGTCTTTCGCCTGCCACAGATCAATTCCCGCACCACCATTCTTCTTTGCGCTAAAAAACCTGCTCGACCGAGCAAATCGAGCTAAGCATCAGGATTGTCAGCCCCAAACAAAACACTGTATAAATAACCATATCTAAAGCCTGGGAGCGGCCTTCATGCTCGTGCACCTGTCCGTACATAACTACGCCATCGTTGAACATCTGGATCTCGAACTGGATCGCGGGATGAGCGTAATCACAGGCGAAACCGGCGCCGGCAAGTCGATCATGCTCGACGCATTGGGCCTGACCCTGGGCGACCGAGCCGATAGTGGCGTAGTGCGCCCAGGGGCTGACAAGGCCGACATCCTGGCCACCTTCGACCTCGCCGATATCCCCGAAGCCGAAGTCTGGCTAGCCGAGCGCGACCTCAATAATGACGGCCCATGTATCCTGCGCCGCGTCATCACTGCCGAAGGACGCTCGCGCGGCTATATCAATGGAACGCCCTGCCCCCTCGGCGACCTGAAAGCCCTGGGTGAACTGCTGATAGACATTCATAGCCAGCATGAGCACCAGTCCCTGCTCAAAACCGATACCCACCGCCGCCTGCTCGACGAATACGCCGGCGCAACCGACCTTGCCCGGCAAGTACAACTGGCTGCTCAGCGCTGGCGCCAGACTCGCCAGGAGCTGGAACGACTGTCCAACTCCGGCGACGAGCAGCGCGCTCGCCACCAACTGCTCAGCTATCAACTTGAAGAACTGGAAAGCCTGGGTCTTGGAGAAACTGAGCTCGAACAACTGGAGCAGGAACACAAGAACCTCACCAACGCCGAAACCCTGCTGGGTATCTGCCGCCAAGTGGTTGAGCAGTGCAGCGAGAGCGACTCCGGCAACGTGCTCAATGCGCTCACGGCGAGCCTAAACAGATTGTCCAGCGTTAACAGCGCTTCGGGCTCATTGAGTGAAGCCACAACCCTACTGACCAGTGCGCAAATCCAAGTAGAAGAAGCCGTGGGCGAGCTCAACCGCTTCCTGGATCATTTCGACGCCGACCCGGCGCGCCTGCAGGAAATAGAGGAGCGTCTTGACACCATCTACACCCTGGCGCGCAAACATCGAATCCAACCCACTGAAGTGGCAACCATGCAGCAAAAGCTGCTGGATGAAATCGAGACGCTGAACGCGAATGACGAATCCATCGAGCGACTAGGCGAAGAGCTCGGCTCTTTTGCCCGCCATTACCAGGAAAAGGCCCGCGAACTGAGCGAGCTGCGCCAACAGGCCGCCAGCAGTCTGGCAGATGCCGTTGAGCAGGAAATCCAGCGCCTGGGCATGCCGGGCGGGCGCTTCACTATTGAATTGCGCGCCAACACCACTACTGAGTTGCAGCCACACGGCCTGGAGCAGGTTGAGCTATTGGTCAGCGCCAACCCAGGACAACCGCTCAAGGCACTTGCAAAGGTCGCGTCCGGTGGCGAGCTGTCGCGTATCAGCCTGGCGATCCAAGTGATTACTGCGCAAACATCCCGGGTGCCGACGCTGGTGTTCGATGAGGTTGACGTAGGCATCGGCGGCCCTACCGCGGAGATTGTTGGCCAGTTGCTGCGTCGCCTGGGAGATCGAGGGCAGGTACTGACGGTCACTCACTTGCCACAAGTGGCAGCCCAGGGGCATCAACACTTATTTGTGCACAAGGTAAGAGGAAGCGATGCGACGCACACGGCAGTATCTAAGCTGAGCAAGTCGGAACGCGTTGAAGAAGTGGCCCGAATGCTCGGGGGTATCGACCTGACTAAAGAGTCTTTAGCACACGCTAAGAAGATGGTAGTAACCACCAAGGCCTGACCCAAACTTTTCCTTATATAGAAAGCACGAAGGCGACCCTAGGGTCGCCTTCAATCGTTTTGCAGAGCGAATCTGCATCGATTTTTACTTTTTCTTACGGATGTACAACACGAGATTGTGGTCAACCAAATCGAATCCATGCTCCTCAGCAATCTTATGCTGCAGCGCTTCGATCTCTGGGCTAGTGAACTCGATAACCTCATTGGTATCCAGGTCAACCATATGGTCATGATGACCACCGTCGGCCAATTCGAACACTGCATGACCGCCGTCGAAATTATGACGAACCACCAGCCCTGCGGCTTCAAACTGGGTCAGTACACGGTAAACCGTGGCTAGGCCAACGTCCTCATTAGACTCCATCAGCGCCTTGTAAACATCCTCGGCACTCATGTGGCGCTGCTCAGCAGAATCGAGCATTTGTAGAATCTTGACTCGTGGCAGAGTCACTTTAAGACCGGCTTTGCGTAGTTCGCTATTTTCAACCATGGTTAGCTTTCTCGCGGATGCTGCTTCGCAGCTTCTCTTAATACGGGTATGATCGGCGTTTACGTTGTCCCAGCCAAGATAGTGGAAGTCGCCCACCGATGCAAAACACCAAGCTCTTGCTAACCAGTTTCACCTTTGTGGGACTGCTCGCACTCGCCGGTTGTTCATTCCCCGGGGTTTACAAAATCGACATCCAGCAGGGCAATGTCGTCACGCAGGACATGATAGACCAGTTACGCCCGGGAATGACCCGACGGCAAGTACGGTTTATTATGGGCAACCCCCTGCTGACCGACACTTTCCACGCCGATCGCTGGGATTATCTCTACAGCCTGCAGCCTGGTGGCGGTGAACGCCAACAGGAACGTGTCAGCGTCATTTTCAATGGCAATGACCAGCTTGTCAGCCTGTCGGGTGACTTCATGCCTGGCGTAAGCCGAGATGAAGCCCTGCTAGGTAAAGACAACGGCACCAACGTGACTGCACCTGCGCAGGAAAGCGAGAAGCCGAAATCCGAAGTACCAGCGAAGCCAGGCTCGTTGCTCGACAAGATCCAGAAGGACGTCGACGGAGTGGAAACCGTTCCGGTACCGACGCCTCAGCCACTGGACACCAGCCCGCAGTAACATTGCGGCACCTACAAAAAAGCCCGGCATGCCGGGCTTTTTGTTGCCTGATGATTAGCAATCTTATGAGTTCTGCTGCTTGATCAACGCCGCCTTGGCGGCACGCAGCCTTCGCACCTCTTTAGGGTCGACGAGCAAAGGGCGATAGATCTCAATGCGATCACCCGATTGCACAACGCGCGCTTCAGCGTCCGCGACAACCTTACCGAATATCCCCAAAGGACAATCAGCCAGATCCAACTCGGGAAACCGCACTGCAATTCCTGACGCCTGTACCGCCCCTCGCAGACTGGTACCCGAAGCCACCGTTACCGCCAGCAAGACCTGCTGATCTAGGGCAGCGTATACCACCTCAATCTCAACCATGCAGTTGCTTGGCCCGCTGACAGAACGCATCTACCAGCGTATTGGCCGCCTGATTGAACAATGGCCCCAATGTCGCCCGCACAAGCGGGCCAGCGTAATCAAACGACAGGTCCAAGCTGATCTTGCAGGCCTTGTCGGTCAGCGCCTTGAATACCCAGATACCGTGTAACTGGGTAAAAGGGCCTTCCTGCAGATTCATTTCAATGGACTTGCCCGGCACCAACACATTGCGCGTGACAAAGTGCTGGCCCAGCCCACCTTTCGCCACACCGACACTGGCGACCATGTGCTCATCAGTGCTTTCAAGCACCTCAGCCGTTGAACACCAAGGCAGGAATTCCGGGTAACGCGCCACGTCGTTGACCAGGTCATAGAGCGCCTGCGCCGGATAGGGCAGCAGGGCCGAACGTTGAATATGCGTCGTCATGTGCGCGTTATTTCCACAGCTGAGCGGCAAACATCGCGAAAGAACAGCTCGTTCCGCGAGAGAAAAAAAGCAAAGAACTGCCAGCATTGTCCGGGATTCGACCAACACGCTCAAGCACGTAGGTTGACCGTAGCCGACACGCTCGCAACTCCCTATAATGCCGCCCCTATGGCTAAACAAAAGAAACACCCCACAGGGACCATCGCGCAAAATAAAAAGGCGCGACACGATTACTTCATCGAGCATCGGTTCGAGGCTGGTCTGGTCCTGGCCGGCTGGGAAGTAAAAAGTCTGCGTGCCAGCAAGCTGCAACTGGTCGACAGCTACGTATTGCTCAAGGATGGCGAGGCATGGCTGCTGGGCAGTCATATCACCCCGTTGACCACTGCGAGCACCCACGTAATTGCCGACCCGGTGCGCACGCGCAAACTATTGCTCAACGCACGCGAACTGGAAAAGCTCGCCGCTGCCGTGCAGCAGAAAGGCTACGCCTGCATCTGCCTGTCCTGGTACTGGAGCAAGCATCTGGTCAAGTGCGAGATCGCACTGGGCAAGGGCAAGAAGGAATACGACAAGCGTGATACCGAGCGCGAACGCGATTCCAACCGGGAACTGCATCGCGCTGTGCGCAACAAGGGCAAGGAAGAGTAACCCTTGTGACGATGTAGCCTCGGAATAAATCCCCCGGCTACATCCCTTTACGACGCTCCGCTCGCGCCACGCGCTGAACCTCCTGACGCACTTCCGCCAACACTTCCTGCACGTATTCCAAATGACGCGTTGAGACTTCTCGCGCCTGCTCTGCCCGCCCCTCAATAATTGCCAGGTACAACTCCCGATGCTGACTGATCAGCATGTCGCGAGTTTCCGTACGCTGCTGATACATGCCGCCAATATTGGTCACCACGTTACGCTTGAGCAGGTCGAACAGGCCGCGAATGGTGTGCAGCAACACGGCGTTATGACTGGCCTCCGCAATGGCCAGATGAAATCTTGCATCCGCAGCACCCTCCTCGACCCGACTCACTTCATCAACGCGGCCATAGCAATCCTGCAGCGCCTCGAATGCAGCGGTCAGCCGCTCGCGATCGACCTCGGTGGCACGCAACGCAGCGTAATAAGCACAGGATGCTTCGAGGGTCTGGCGGAACTCCAGCAGGTCACGCTGCGCCTCGGGGTTGTTTTCCAACAGGTGTAGCAACGGATCACTGAACGTCGAGCCCAGTGACTCGGCAACATAATTGCCTCCGCCCTGCCGACTCACCAACAACCCCTTGGCCGCCAGTTTCTGAATGGCCTCCCGCAGCGACGGACGCGACACGCCAAACCGCTCAGCCAAAGCGCGCTCAGCCGGCAAGCGCTCACCCGACTTCAGCGTGCCCTCAAGGATCATCCCCTCAAGCTGCTCGACAATATCGTCAGACAAACGGCGCTGACGCACCTGATCAAACCCCATAACTCACTCTCCACCATCCCGACCACTCGCCGGGCCCTCTATTCTGGCCTATCGCCGCCCTTCCAGCACCTATCAGAACAGCTTCGATTCAACCGATCAGATGGTCTTACCCAATGACCTACGACCAAAGTTTCGCGAGCGGCAAATTGACACATCCCCTGAAGGCTTTTAACCTACCCTCCAGCGATTGTAAATTGGTAATACCAATTATCCAGATCGACTAAAAAGTGCCTGACCAACAACAATTAGGGGCCACCCCATATGCAAACCTGGCAACAGCTTTACAGCCCGCTCGGCAGCCTCGGCCTGTCCGCATTGGCCGCCGTTATTCCGATCGTATTTTTCTTCCTGGCCCTGGCCGTGTTTCGCCTCAAAGGCCACGTGGCCGGCAGCATCACGTTGGCGCTGTCGATACTGGTGGCAATCTTTGCCTTCCAGATGCCAGTAGATATGGCGCTGGCCGCTGCTGGCTACGGCTTCGCCTACGGTCTTTGGCCTATTGCCTGGATCATTGTCGCGGCGGTGTTTCTCTACAAACTAACGGTCAAGAGTGGCCAGTTCGAGATCATCCGCAGCTCGGTGCTGTCGATCACCGATGACCAACGCTTACAGGTGCTGCTGATCGGTTTCTGCTTTGGCGCCTTCCTGGAGGGCGCTGCCGGTTTCGGTGCCCCCGTGGCAATTACCGCCGCATTGCTGGTAGGCCTGGGGTTCAACCCGCTGTACGCAGCCGGCTTGTGCCTGATTGCCAACACCGCGCCCGTTGCCTTTGGCGCCCTGGGGATTCCGATCATCGTTGCCGGGCAAGTGACCGGTATCGATGCCTTCAAGATCGGCGCCATGACCGGACGCCAGTTGCCCTTGTTGTCGCTGTTCGTGCCGTTTTGGCTGGTATTTATGATGGATGGCCTGCGCGGTGTGCGCGAAACCTGGCCGGCTGCGCTGGTCGCTGGCTTGAGCTTTGCCATCACTCAATACTTCACGTCCAACTTCATCGGCCCGGAACTGCCGGACATCACCTCGGCTTTGGCCAGCCTGATTTCCCTGACCCTGTTCCTGAAAGTCTGGCAGCCCAAGCGCACCGCAGGCGCGCAGATTGCGGGCGCAACCTCCGGCGTAGCCATTACCGCCAGCGTTGGCGGCTTCGGCTTGCCACGCAGCACCGTCGCCTCGCCTTATAGCCTGGGGCAGATCTTCAAGGCTTGGTCGCCATTCCTGATCCTCACCGTGCTGGTCACTATCTGGACGCTCAAACCGTTCAAGGCGATGTTCGCCGCCGGCGGCTCTATGTACAGCTGGGTGTTCAACTTCGCGATCCCGCACCTGGACCAACTGGTGGTCAAGGTCGCACCCATCGTGACCAACCCGACTGCCATTCCAGCGGTATTCAAGCTGGACCCAATTTCAGCCACTGGTACCGCGATTTTCTTCTCCGCACTGATTTCGATGCTAGTACTGAAGATCAACATCAAGATTGGTCTTACCACTTTAAAAGAGACGTTCTACGAACTGCGCTGGCCAATCTTGTCGATCGGCATGGTGTTGGCATTTGCCTTCGTCACCAACTACTCCGGCATGTCGTCGACCATGGCGCTGGTATTGGCTGGTACCGGTGCAGCCTTCCCGTTCTTCTCGCCGTTCCTTGGCTGGCTGGGCGTTTTCCTGACGGGCTCCGACACTTCGTCCAACGCCCTGTTCAGCTCGCTGCAAGCCACGACAGCGCATCAGATTGGCGTCAACGACACCCTCTTGGTAGCCGCGAACACCAGCGGCGGCGTCACCGGCAAAATGATCTCGCCGCAATCGATCGCAGTGGCCTGCGCCGCAACCGGCCTGGTGGGCAAAGAATCCGATCTGTTCCGCTTCACCCTCAAGCACAGCCTGTTCTTCGCCACAATCGTCGGGCTGATCACGCTGGCTCAGGCCTACTGGTTTACCGGCATGCTGGTGCACTAAAGCCACAAGCAATAGGGTAATAGCCGACGCCGGGCGGTAACCTCGGCGTCGGCATTGCGCATTCGTGTCAATACGGCGCCCTGGGGGTGCTGATCCTGGAGGCCCCATGAGTCTGCCTGCCGCTTTCTTAGCTGACGTCGCACAGCTGATCCCAAAAGATCGGCGTTTCGACGATCCACTTTCCACCCTCGCATTCGGCACCGACGCCAGTTTTTACAGATTGGTCCCACAACTAGTGATCCGCGTGGAGTCGGAAGGTGAAGTGGTAGCTCTGCTGCAACTGGCCCAGCGTGAGCGCGTGCCAGTGACCTTCCGCGCGGCCGGCACCAGTTTGTCCGGTCAAGCGATCAGCGACTCCGTACTGATCGTGCTGGGAGACAATTGGAACGGCCGCGAGATTCGCGGGCACGGGACTCAGATCCGCCTGCAACCCGGCGTAATCGGTGCCCAGGCCAACGCCTGGCTGGCGCCGTTCGGGCGCAAGATCGGCCCGGATCCCGCATCGATCAATGCCTGCAAGATCGGCGGAATCGTCGCCAACAATGCCAGCGGCATGTGCTGCGGCACCGCGCAAAATACCTATCACACCTTGGCTGGCATTCGTCTGGTGCTGGCCGACGGCAGTTGCCTGGACACCGAAGATGCGGCCAGCGTCAGCGCCTTTCGTGAGCGGCACGGCGCGCTGCTTGAACGCCTGGCGACACTGGGTCGCGAGACGCGGGCAAACGCCGACCTCGCCGCGAAAATCCGCCACAAATATCGTCTGAAAAACACCACAGGACTGTCACTCAATGCCCTGGTGGATTTCGATGAACCACTGGATATTCTTAGCCATCTGCTGGTCGGCTCCGAGGGGACGCTGGGCTTTATCAGCGCAGTGACCTACGACACCGTGATCGATCATCCCAACAAAGCCTCGGCATTGATTGTGTTCCCCAATGTGGAGACGTGCTGCAACGCAGTAACCGTGTTGAAAACCCAGCCGGTCTCAGCCGTAGAGCTGCTGGATCGACGCAGCATGCGTTCGGTCCAGAACAAACCCGGCATGCCCGCCTTCGTACAACACCTGTCGGAAAATGCCTGCGCGCTGCTCATCGAATCCCGCGCGGCATCACCTTCTTTGCTGCATGAGCAAATGGCGCTGATCATGGCGTCCCTGGCCGTTTTCCCCGTCGAGAAACAGGTCGATTTCACCGAAGACCCTGTAGAAAACGCCCGACTCTGGGCGATTCGCAAGGACACCTTTCCTGCCGTCGGCGCTGTGCGCAAAACCGGCACCACGGTGATCATCGAAGACGTAACCTTTCCCGTCGAGCAACTCGCCATCGGCGTAAACCGTCTGATCGAACTGTTCGACAAACATCACTACGACGAAGCCATCCTTTTCGGACACGCCCTGGAAGGCAATCTGCACTTTGTGTTCACCCAAGGCTTCAACAGCGCCGAAGAAGTCACACGCTACCAAGCGTTCATGGATGACGTGGCGCAACTGGTGGCCGTCGAGTTCGGCGGCTCACTGAAAGCCGAGCATGGTACCGGACGCAATATGGCGCCATTCGTCGAGTTGGAATGGGGCAGCGATGCTTACCAACTGATGTGGCAGCTCAAGCGCCTGCTCGACCCCAACGGCATTCTCAACCCCGACGTAGTGCTCAGCAACGACCCGCAGATCCACCTCAAGCACCTCAAACCACTGCCTGCAGCCGACGAGCTTGTGGATAAGTGCATCGAGTGCGGCTTCTGCGAGCCTGTGTGCCCCTCAAAAGGCCTGACGTTGAGCCCACGCCAGCGCATCGTGATCTGGCGCGACATTCAGGCGAAGAAACGCGCCGGCGTCGACACCACCGAACTGGAAGCCGCCTACCACTACCAAGGCATCGACACCTGCGCAGCCACCGGGCTATGCGCCCAGCGCTGCCCTGTGGGAATCAATACCGGCGACTTGGTGAAAAAGCTGCGCAGTCGTGACGCCGACCGTACGAAAACAGCCGAATGGCTTGCCACCCATTTCGCCACCGCACTGCAAGGTGCGCGCTTTACCCTGCATGTCGCCAATGGTGCTCGCATGCTGCTCGGCGCTCCTCGCCTGGCGAAGCTGTCTGCCACCGTGACCAAGCTGTCCAAGGGACAAATTCCGCAGTGGAGCAGCGCTATGCCACAGCCGGAAAAGGCGATTCGTTTCAGCCCGGCTGTGACGGATGAGCGGCCTCGAGTGGTCTACCTGGCGGCGTGCGTCTCACGCGCCATGGGCCCGGCCTCCGGCGATAAAGAGCAGATGTCGCTGTACGACAAAACCCGGGGCCTGCTGGAAAAGGCTGGCTACCAAGTCGTCTTTCCCGACAACCAAGACAGCCTGTGCTGCGGCCAGCCGTTCGCGTCCAAAGGCTATGCCGAACAGGCAGAGCACAAGCGCCAGGAGTTGATCGGCGCCCTGCTCCACGCCAGCCGCGGCGGCCTCGATCCGATCTATTGCGACACCAGCCCGTGCACCCTACGTCTGGCGCAAGACCTGGGCGAAACCCGCCTGGACCTCTACGACCCAGTACGCTTTATCCGCACGCACCTGATGGACCGCCTTGATTTCATGCCGCAGGAAGCACCGATCGCCGTACACGTCACCTGCAGTACCCAACACCTGGGAGAAAGCCAGGCGCTGATCGACCTAGCCCGTCGCTGCGCCAAAACCGTCGTGATTCCAGAAGGCATCCACTGCTGCGGGTTTGCCGGCGACAAAGGCTTCACCACGCCAGAACTCAATGCCCACTCACTGCGCACCCTCAAGGATGCCGTGCAATATTGCAGCGAAGGCATCTCCACCAGCCGCACCTGCGAAATCGGCTTGAGCCAGCATGGCGGCATTGATTATCACGGGCTGGTGTACCTCGTGGACCGAGTAACCCAGGCCCGCGCCCAATAATCCTGCAAAAAAAACAGAACCCCTGCACGCCAGCGTAGTCACTTGAATAGGCCTCGACGAACGAGGCCAATCAGTGATGTCGCTGGCAGCGCTTGAAGGCCAGCAGCGTCGAGCCCTTTGCGCAAGGAGATACCCTATGAAGCGTTCCGCTCTTGCTGGCTTGTTCGTTACCGCTGCGATGCTGGCGTCCCCGGTCTTCGCGGCCGACAGTGAAAAAGACCTGTGCCAGATCAATATAGACAAAATTAACAACGCCAAAGCGACACTCGCCACCGACACCACCGGCAAGAGTGGGGAAATCGACACGGTTGTCTCCCAAGCCAAGGCATTTCACGCGTCTGGCGATGATAAGCAGTGCATCGAAGTCACCAACAAAACCCTGCAAGACCTGCAAAACAGCAACAAAGGCGGCAAGTAAGCAGTAAGGCCAACCTTCGGGTTGGCCTTCGGTGACCGTATGGCGTACACTGCACAGGCTTGTCACTCACTATGAAACAACGAGTTACAAGCACGGGGCCGTTTAGGATTCGACGCCGGTCGCGAAACTTTAGGTGCATGCCGAGTTGGTAACAGAACTCGTAAATCCACTGTTGCAACTACTTATAGTTGCCAATGACGAAAACTACGGCCAGGAATTCGCTATCGCTGCGTAAGCAGCCTTAGACCTGAGCTTCTGGTACCTTCGGGTCCAGCAATCACCAGGGGATGTCTGTAAACCCAAAGTGATTGTCATATAGAACAGAATCGCCGTGCAGTACGTTGTGGACGAAGCGGCTAAAACTTACACAACTCGCCCAAAGCACCCTGCCAGTCGGGTCGCTGAGGGTTAACTTAATAGACACGGCTAAGCATGTAGTACCGACAGCGGAGTACTGGCGGACGGGGGTTCAAATCCCCCCGGCTCCACCAAATAAGCTTTAAAAATCAGGCACTTAGCGAATACCGCAGGTGCCTTTTTTGTGCCTGAAAGGGCTGATTTGGCTCGGTTATGCCAGCTTAATGACAGCTTGTCTAATGAGTCGTACAGGATTTCTACATAACTGACGAAGAAATTGGTGGATCGGATGGAAACCAAAAATAATCCTACTGGTAGACTCCTAGACATATTGGTGGACGTCAGATCAAAGCCGGATGGCCACTCTGCTCGAAAGGTATGGGCTTCGGTTTTCGACTGCGACCCTGCCAACACAGGCGAAATTCTGGGATCGCTTGCGGATCTGATAAAGCTAGTCGCAGAAGCTAAAGAGGCAACCGCAAAATTTATACCTGGTGACGTGACGCTGTTTTTGGCGCCCTTCCCAAAAATCGAGTCTATGTTGAGCCGCGTTCACTTCGATACGGTTTGGCAGCCATCGAAGGCTCATCTTGATGACAACACAATGTCCGGCCTCGCGTTTGGTAATCTTGCACTCATACCTTTTTACGGAAAAAACGCTCTTAGTGAAGATTCAATAGCCGAGTTCATCGCCCAATTGAATGAGCTTCTTCAGCAATGTCTAGCCTCCGACCTACCGCCTGAACTCCAAAAGCTGTTCATTAAAAATCTGGAAGCACTCAGGCATGCGCTCATGGTGTACAGAATTTCGGGCGCGCGTGGATTGGAGGCTGAACTAGACAGGGCAGTTGGCTCTTTATTTCGACATCATGAAGAGATCAAGGCAGCCTCTTCAGACCCGCAAGCAAAAGCGTACACGACTCAGGTATTCGATATCATTTCAAAGCTGAACGACTCGGTGCAGTTTGTTCAAAACGCCGTCGTTTTGGCAGGGCCAACTTTAAACGGCATCGCCCTATTGCTTAACCAGCTCAGCTCCTGACGCGGTTTGTGATTGATCTCATCCGCTATTGCAGCAGTATGGGCTTGAGCAGTGCATAGGCCATATAAACCGTGGCCTGTATAATTTCGGTGTCTAAAACTCTACCGTCATTTAGGGTGGGTTTCGCCCAATGAATGCGAGGTAAGTCGAGGTAGTTTTAGACAGCCTTTTTAGGTTTTTTAGGCATTGGGCGGTGTTCAGCTATTGCGCTTTTTCGGAAGCCCTGAGAACATCGCCAGCACTCTGACACCACGGGCTATTACCAGTGGTGCCTATGAACCGGTTGGGTGCCGTGCCCTGTGTCTGGTCTCAAACACAAAACAGCGGCGCAGTCTGAGCCAGCCACCTCCCTACCAGCCGCAACAGGGGACTGAGGTGGCAGTTCTGGGAGGGGATACGATGAGTATTACCGAGCTGAACGGTTCAGAGGCTCTCGCTCAGCGCATTTATGCGTTCGGCGCGGCAACAGCGGCGCTTTGCGCTGCCGGTGTCGGCCCAGTAACCGCTGCAGTACTGGTGCTCTGTGCAAGCTTTTTGCTTGCCAAAGTAAGAGCCTAAGGCTGGAGCCTCCCCCCGCTGGCGGGCGGGGGCGGCTCATCTATAAACGCTTCGGTGTCCTGCCGAACGTCCTCTACTGACACGCAACAACCGCCGCCACCAGCTGCCGCTCGTAGCCGATCCGCTGCCGTCGCTCAGCCAGTAAAGCGCGCACCTTCACTTCCAGGCTCTCGGACGTCCTCAGACCCTGCGCCGCCCACGGAGGGTATCCGTCCGGCCAAGTCATCTACCCAGCCCCGCAAAGCCACGACATGGTGTGCACTTAAATTTAAGTGGGCACCAGTTCTAGCCTTTTAAGCGGGTATTTCATGCAGCCACAACGCCGTTCCTACTCCAAGTCCTTCAAGACTCAAGTCATTCAAGAGTGTGCCCAGCCAGGCGCTTCTATTGCCAGCATCGCGCTCAGCCATAGCCTCAACGCAAACCTCGTCCATAAATGGATTCGGGTACAAGCGCAGAAAAGCACGGCGCTGCAACCTGCGTTTATTCCGTTACCCATGCAGCTGGCCGGAGTAAATTCGCAAGCTGCATCATCGACTATCTGCGTTGAGATCCAGCACCCGCGTGGCACCTGCGTAATTGCATGGACTTGAACACTCATTTGCATTGCCACTGACCAGCCATTTGCATCCGTGCTGACCAACCGTTTGCATTCGACTTGACCAGCACACGCCGTTATCACGATCGGCAGAGAACGGCCAATAGCTGTCGGTGGCGACGGGCAGAAACCGACCCTTAGCTGCCGATCAGCACCGGCAGAGTTCGGCCAGTCTCTGCTGCTCACGACAGGTGGCAGCCGGCCAAGAGCGTTCACCAAAAGCCGTCAAAATCCGAAGGTGACTCTCACGCATGGCTTTACCTTGCAAATTGAGAAAGTTTTGAGCTACCGTCACAACTGCGCTGGTGCGGCGCATTGAAACCTGAGAGGGACGCACTTTTGTACTAATGGCCCCTGTATGAAAGTCCCATTTCTATGCGGGCCGATTTTTCTGACCGTAAGGTGCCCAAGTAGGCATCAAAGGCTAAAAAATGGCGTTTTCTCTAATTCGCAGTCTTACTGCGTCCGTTGTTCGTAACGTCTCGGCATTGAAGCGTGATGCCAAGCGTCTCCAAAAAAACTCCCAGCTGGTTTTTGGTACCGAGTATCCACTCAAGGTCTGCCAGCACGCCGTAGCGGTATCTCGCGGATTCCGCTCACTTACCGATGTTGAAAATATCTCTCGACGGTTGGGACTGGATAAGAACGCACCGTTCTGGACGATTCTTGGGCGAAGCGATAACCATCAAGCAGCATTGAGTGCCCTGTACCAGCTTGGCCTTGAGTACTCAGAGAACGGCCCTGTGGTGTTCACTGGCAATCAACGACACTCTATTGTTCCAGCCCTGACATTACTGTTTGAGGAAATGAGTACACGAAAGTTGCCGGGCCTAATCCTGGTAGAAACACAGGCAGAATCAGTTCAGGAAACCCTGGTTTACGACGGGGTTAAGGCGCTAGGGTTCGACGAAATCTTTGAAGGGTTCCGCTCACTGGATTTGCGAGAAAAAAATCTTCCTGTATCGCTATGCACAGGGTCCAGATGCTGGGTTTTGGCAATTCTGAATGCTTTTGACCTCGAGATTCAGTCAAAGCTGCAACGGACTGACTGGGCAATATCTCTAGAAACGAGCGCTTTTGAAAATGCCAAGTCGCGCAGACAGGTAACCGAATCAAAGAACTTTGATGCCATTCCGTTCTACTCGGTAAAAGAGGCGGCATATCAACTGGTCTATGGTTGCGGGTGGCCTTTATGGATAGACGACAATGCTAAAATGGCTTCCTTCCCCGAAAAGCTGGATGAGGATACAGCCAAAGTTTTGCTACATCTGATTGGCGAGCTAGCAGAGCGTAACTTCTCACTTGGTGTTTCTTGTGAACATGAGAGCAGTTGGCGCCCGTACGTTGTCCTCTTCTCAAGAAACGACCCAGCCAGTGAGGTACTAGCTGGCGTTGTTCACTCATATTATTCTTGGTGTCAACCTCGCGAAAATCCAACTCCGATACTTTATGTATCAGACGGGGCATCGCCTTATGCCCCCCGATTTTTGTCGTTCGGTGGCAACACGGCAGTAGTTAATGGTCTTGACGGGATTCCTGATGGAAAGCAGCCAGGCCAGTTCTATGGCTACAAAAATGCACTCAAAGTTGTCGGCTCGCCAGAAGGTCTGACGTACATGGGTAAGCGCGTTTCTCTGTAGGGCTGAGAAGCATATGGGCTAGGTTTGGGTCGAAAATGGACGCTCGTGAGCGTCTGTTTTTGGCCGGTTCGCGACGGTCTGACTTCGACCGTCGCTATACATGGTCAAACCTCAGTCTGTTCCGCCATTTCCAGGGCGTCATCGACCTCAATCCCCAGGTATCGCACAGTGCTCTCCAGTTTTGTATGTCCGAGCAGCAACTGAACCGCCCGCAGGTTCTTCGTCCTGCGATAGATCAGTGATGCTTTCGTACGTCTCATTGTGTGTGTGCCATACATCGCAGGATCAAGGCCTACGGCTTTAACCCAGCCTTTGACGATACGAGCGTATTGACGAGTAGATAGATGGTCTGAAGTATGCAGCCGGCTAGGAAAAAGGCAGTCCTCGCTGTGTAGCTGGGCCCGGTGTATCCAGGCCGCGAGAGCAGACCGTGTTTGCTCAGTGATCTCAAACTGCACAGGCCGCTGCGTTTTCTGCTGCATCACCATGGCTCGTGATGATACGTGCTCGCCATGAGCGACATCGCGCACGCGGAGCTTGGTTAAGTCGCAGGCTCGAAGCTTGCTGTCGATGGCCAGATCGAAGAGAGCCAGATCTCGGGTTCTTTCCGCAATTTGAAGCCTTACTCGGATGGCCCAGATATCGCTCAGTCGGAGTGGGGTTTTCTGCCCGACCAGTTTTCCTTTGTTCCAGGGCTGACGGCTGCAGGTAGCGATGATGTTCACGACAAGTCCTCCACGTGGTGAAGGACAAGGATGACTAATCAGAGCAACGGTCGCTAACCGGCCAGAAGCCGACATATGAAGAGCATCATTGTGAGCTGCCAGACTTGGCGCTCCAGCGCGGCGGGCAATGTCATGGGCCACGGTTTACAGTGAGGCGTCTCGGGGCCGGAGACGCCATGCGGTGTCCAGATTGCCACAGTCTTTCAGAGGCGGTACAGACTGCCGAAGTCAGCGCCATCCATCGGCGTGCTGTCCATGCAGCCCGTCATCGGCAAACCCTGTGACCATCCTGTCGCCAAGGCCTGCACGTCACGCAAGGGATCGGACGCCTTGGCGCGTTCATTGCGAATGCGGCAGGTTTCAGGATCAGTGGCAAACAGACCTCGAGCGAAGACTCGACCCTGCTCGGCCAGCTTGGCGGTCTTCGGCCCGCGGATCTCCGCGAAGCGCTGCAAGGCTTCATCAAGGCCGTTCGTTCCTTCCAGGCATCTAGCAAGGTGCCAAGCGTCTTCCAACGCCTGACAAGCGCCCTGGCCCGATGTCGGCAACGGCGCGTGCGCCGCATCTCCCACAAGCAGCACATTAGCCCGGCTCCACGCATGCAGCGGCTCCAAGTCGTGCACGGCAATCATTCGGATGGCGTGCGTCGGCGTTGCCTGGATGATACGGGCGATAGGCTCCGGCCATCCCGCGAACAGATCCTCGATCTCCTTGCGCATATCGGCTGCGGGCGTCGGCCCTGACAATGGCCGCGCCTGCGCCGCTGCCCAGTAGACCAACTCCGGCCGGACCGGCACGCAACCGAAGCGATTGCCCGAACCCCAATAGTCCTGAATCGCTATATCGCTCACCAACGCACTTTCCCCCTGCGCCACACCTATCCAGTTCACAAATCCCTGATAAACCGGCGTGTTATCCCCCGCAACGAACTCGCGTGCCACCGACCCCATACGGCCATCGGCGCCGATAAGCAGATCTGGACGGATACTCACCCCGTTCTGGAAGCGCGCCACCGCTTTGCCATTAGCCTCCAGATCTATCCCCACCGCCCGATGCCCGAACTCCACCGGGATTCCGCTCTGTGCCGCATGCTTCAGCAGCACGGCCTGCAAGTCCCTCCGCAAAATGGTATGAGTCGGATATCCCATTGTCTCGTCCAGCAGCGCGATATCTATGCCCCCCAACGAATTGCCCGCAGCGTCCTGGCGGCGCACTAACACTGGCCGGCCACCCGCTGCCGCGATGTCTTGGAGGAGGTCCAGTTCCTCCAGCACAAAGCCAGCGTTGGGCCAAAGCGTCACGCCAGCCCCCATGGTCGCTGGCCCCGCCCGGCGCTCATATACCCGGGGACTGTGTCCCCGCTTGCGCAAGGCAAGCGCCATGCTCAACCCCGCAATTCCGCCGCCAAGTATTCCGATTTCCACGCTGGATCTCCTATTCAATCCGCCCCAACGCGCCATCGGCGACAACCCATCGGACGAGACAGCATCTTAGATTCCGTCAATGGGGAGAACTATTATGTAAAAATGGGCGACTTTAATACCTTAATCGGGATAATCATGCGCAATGCCCTCGACCTGAACACCGTCCGTGTATACGTGGCGGTCGTCGATGCACAAAGCTTTGCCGGCGCGGCGCGCCTGCTGTCCCTGCCATCTTCTAACGTCAGCCGCCACGTCGCCTCGCTGGAACGCAGATTGGGCGTTCGCTTGCTGGAGCGAAGTACTCGCCACCTGCGCATGACTGAAGCCGGCAGACTTCTCTACGAACGTGCAAAACCTTTGCTCGACTCCTTGCTCTCCACTGAGGAAGAACTTGGCGCGGTGCAGCGTGAACTGCGGGGGCCCTTGAGGATGTGCATGCCAGGCGAAGCGCCAAGGCTACTGGCCCCTATCCTGGCCGAATTCTGTAGCCTCCATCCCGGCGTCGAATTGGAGTGCGACACACGCCTGACCGGTTTAGAAGCGCTCCGGGAAGACGTGGACCTCTCCATCGTCTTCCATCGTGGGCGCCAGGATGACAGCACCATCATCACCCGCGAACTCGCTACGCTACCCAGCATTGTGGTCGCGGCTCCCGCTCTGTTAGCCAAAACGGGAACTCCGCGACAAGTGCGCGAACTAGAGTCCTTGCCGTGCATTACTACACTGAGCGCATTGAAGGGCCAGCCCTGGCTGTTTCTCGACGGCACAGGCGAAATCGTGAAGGTGTCTGTGCGTAGTCGCTATCGTGTCAACAGCGGAGAGCTTGCGTTGGCGGGCGCGCGGCAAGGCATCGGTTTCGCGATAGTGGCAGCCTATCCATGCCAGGAAGATCTTGCCGCGGGCCGATTGCGGGAAGTGTCGCTGGACCTTCGCGCTGCGCCGCTGCAATTGCTTGGCGCGTACAGCCACCGCCATTCCGTGACCGCGCGGGTTCGGGCGTTGCTGGAATTTATACAGCTGCGGTTGGAACGAGTTGGGAGCGGCTCAAGATGAAAGTCGTAATGAGGGCAGCGTCCGAACGGCCGAGGTCCTACCCCGGGTCGTTTTCTGCCTTTCCTGTATGACTGCAATTGGCCGAAGCACCGCCTCCGATCAGGCTTGTTTGACGCCGTTGGGTAACATCAGCAGGCAAGCATCAGCAACGGCATGGGCAAACGGGGCGAAGTCCTCGGTATTAGCGGCGATGATGTTATCAGTCGCGCCATGGACGCCCGCATAAATGAGCAATGCCACAACGTTCGGATGTTCTGGCGCCCAATTGCCGGCCAGCTTGCCCCCTTCAATAATCGCAAGCAATTGCTCGAGAATAGCGTTCTTCGAGCCGTTGGCACGATCATGATGGTGGTGGTTCACGTAGACGATATCGTGGATACGATATGTCTTGACGTAGGTTTCGATGTTGGCGTGAATCCAGGCGCGAAGACGCTCTTCCCAGTCATCGGCAGCGCAGCGCGCCATTGCATTGTCCAGGCTGAGCATGAAGCGCTCGGTATAGCGCACGGCCAGAGCGTCAAGCATTTCGTTCTTGGAAGAAAAGTAGTGATAAAACGTGCCCTTGGCCACTTGAGCTGACTCAACGATCTCGTTGATCGTGGTGGCCTCGACCCCCTGAGCTAGAAAAAGCTTCTCGGCTGCCGCCATCAGTTCATCCAGACGTACTTCGGCGGGTTTGGTCCGGGGCTTGGGAGCACGTTCTGTCGCCGGAGCTTTTACGGGGGCTTTGGTTTTCATCGTCTCGTTTCAAACAATTCGTCAAAGGAAATCAGTGTAAAGGAGGGAACCAATCGAGGTGGGAAAAAGTTGAATGACCCATTGACCGACGGTCAGTCGGCAAATATCATGAGGCATGAACATTGATCGCTCCGCCTCAGATAACCCGGTCACCCGCCGCTTTCCCCGCATAGCGGCGCTATGTGCAGCCTACCTCGGCACGTTTCTCGCTACGCTGGATATCAGCGTCGTGAACGTGGCACTACCGACACTGCAAGACGCGTTGCAAACGGATATTTCCGGTCTTCAATGGGTCGTCAATGCATACACGATCTGTTTGTCAGCCTTCATGCTGTCTTCGGGGCCAATCGCCGATCGTTATGGGCATAAGCGGGCCTGGCTGGCAGGTGTAGGGGTGTTTACTGTCGGCTCAGCAGTTTGCGCTATGGCATCCAACCTGGATTTACTGCTGTTCGGGAGGGCGGTGCAGGGAGTCGCCGGTGCGCTTCTGATCCCGGGTGCCCTGCCAATTCTCAGCCATGCATTTCCAGACGCTGAAGAGCGTGCTCACGTCATTGGTGGCTGGTCGGCGTTCAGCGCATTGGCGCTTATCCTGGGGCCATTGCTGGGTGGCTTGTTGCTCCATGGCATAGGTTGGCAGAGTATTTTTGTTATCAACCTGCCTCTTGGGATGATTGCCATAGGCCTGGGCATCTGGGGGATCAGGGAGCACAAACAGCAAGCGCGCACAGCGCTGGATCCGGCAGGGCAAGTGCTCAGCGTCGTGTGTCTTGCCAGCCTGACTTATGGGCTCATCAGTATCGGCCAGCCGGGCTTGAACTCTTTGATACCCATAGCGGCGCTGGCAGTTGCCCTGGTGGTGTTTATTTTGTTTATGTTTGTAGAGCGGTGTGTAGATCGACCGTTATTGCCACTTTCGCTGTTTCGCAGGCGTTCGTTTGCCGTGGTCAACCTGGCCTCTTTTACCCTGGGTTTTTCGTACTACAGCTGCCTGTTCTTCTTCTCGATCTATTTACAGACGATTCAAGGCTTGTCAGTGGTTGAAACGGGTTGGCGAATGATGCCGCAGTTTCTGGTCACCGGCTGCGTGTCGATTTTGTACGGGCGCTTGAGCGCAGTGATGACATCGCGAAGACTTCTGGTGGCCGGTTATGGCGTGACGGCGCTGGCGATGTCTACCATGGTGACCTTCACAGCACATACCCCTTATTGGATTGTGGGCACCCTGTTCGGGCTTCTGGGGCTCGGAGCCGGTCTCGCAGTACCTGCCACCAGCATGGCGGTTATGACCGCCGCACCGATTGATCGTATGGGGGTGGCCTCTACCACGATGAACGCGTTGCGTCAGATGGGCATGACAATCGGCGTCGCCTTTTTGGGCACGCTCATGAGCAGCGAGGCGTCACGAGTGCTAGCTGCCGCGCTGCGTGATCAAGGGGTAGCCAAAGCGCCTGAGATTGCGCGGTATGTGATTGCTCATGGTGTGGCATCAAGTGACTCGCTGATTGTTTCTACACTTTTTGTTCCCGCGATGGAGCACGGGTTTCATGTGGCAATGATGGTTTCCGGGCTCGCCTGTGCACTGGTGGCCCTGATGCTGTTAATCACCTCTTTTGAGGCCGACACCTTGCCATCGCCCCCACCGAAACACACAGATGGCGGCTGAATTTGCTTCAGAGTGGAGCCAGCCTTGAAATTCACCTGCAGTTCTGTGGTCTGTACAACAATCCCGTAAAGGACTGTTTTATGTCTATTCGCCGTACCCTCTGTTTCCTGACGCTGCCGTTGTTCGCAGGTTGCCAGTATTTGCCCCACACCAACTACTTCACCGCGCCCGAAAACGAGCCCAATCCTGCCTGGGTACGTATCGTCGACTACACGCAACATGCCGAAGTTTACCAATACGAAAACGGTAAACGTTCGGGCGGCGCTGTTCGCACCGGCCTCCTGCCGTTCACCCATACACAAGACGTGGGCATGCCCAAGGCAGGGCAAGACCTCACATGGGACTATTACGAAACGCGGATCCGACCCGGTATCGAAACGCAGGTGGATCTTTTCTGGGAGGGGTCACGCACTCGCTCCTGCCACATCTCGACGAAGTTTACTCCCCAAGCCGGACTCTATTACCAGTTCAGGCTGACATCCGGCTCATCAGGCAGCTGTAGGGTGTACGCATCGCTGATTGAGCGCGACACAGAAGGAAACGGTTGGCATCTCACGCCGAATCCGCAGGTGACCTACAACGGTGATGGACCGACGGCCCAAACCTATTACCAGAACAGTAGGTTTGAGGACCCCGATTATCATCCACCTGAAGCTCTGTATCCGGGGATGGACATTTACTAGACAGGTGCACGACTACAAGGAATCGTTAATTGGCTAGCGCGAAATACTTCCGAACGCTCGGCGAGCGAGCCTCAGAAGATGTGTTCGCATGGGCGGCATTTGTCGCGCAAACAGAATTCCAGTGGAAAGACACAGCGTCAGTCCAGGACGCCGTCGCCTGGCAGCGTATTTGGTTCGAGCTTGAAATACTCAACGGGCTTGCGTTGGCGCATTGGGAGGATGAGGGAAAGCCTATTAACTGGTCGAGCCGCTGGAATACCGACTATCGACAAGAAGCGGCGGCCCTGGCGAATGACTTGCTGGAGCTTTTGTGCGATGCAGAATCATCTGGAGGCTGAACCATCACGCTGGTCTCACGCAAAGTGCCCAGAAGTCGGATTGCGGCGAACAACGACCCGACGGTCAGCTCAATAGGCATCTAAACCGCTCTTCAGGGAGTTTCTCTGCAAAAATCGCGTCGGCTTTCAGCAGCACACCCTCAAATATGCCAGCTTATCCATCCCCATCCGCGCGCTTGTGCAATAGAGCATTTTATAAACCGCTCACACCGTATTGTTCCTCACTGCGTTGATGCTCTTTTGGCTGATACTGCGCGTAGAGGTTGTAGAGTGATCACGGGATGACTGCTTCTGGCCGTTTTCTGTCCGTCGCGAGAGGCAGGAAACGGCCAAAAGCAGTCAGTCGGATGTTTCTACGAAGCTAGGCGCTATTGAGCCACGTAACACACAACACGCTAACGAGTGAGTAGAGAGGACCAGCAACAGCGAGCGCACGGCCCGCCGTTGCAGAAGTGCGACAGGACTTATTTTTGCTGCACCACATTCCGGTCTAGGAAACGGTGGATTTCGCCACTGATCTCGTTCAAGTGTGTTTCCAGTGCGAAGTGCCCGGTGTCGTAGAGATGTACCTCAGCTTTGGGAATATCACGCTTGAACGCGTTCGCTCCTGCCGGGAGAAAAAACGGATCGTTCTTTCCCCAGACGGCCAACATCGGCGGCTGATATTTGCGGAAATACGCCTGGAACTCGGGGTAGCGCTTCACATTGGTAGCATAGTCTGCGAACAGGTCTAGCTGGATTTCATCGTTACCTGGTCGCGAAACGAACGCGTAATCCAAGGTGTATGTTTCAGGTGCGATACTGTCAGGGTCCGCTACGCCATGCGTGTATTGCCACTTGATTGATTCTGGTTTGAGCAGCTCGCGCAATGCGTTGCGGTTCTCGGCAGTGGGAGCGTTCCAGTAACGTTGAATCGGGTTCCAGCCCTCGCTGAGGCCTTCAACGTAAGCATTCCCGTTTTGGCTGATGATTGCGCTGATTCTATCGGGGTGTGCGACGGCCATCCGCCAGCCTACAGGCGCACCGTAGTCGAACACTTGAAGAGCGTAGCGATTCAGCGCAAGCGCTTCAGTAAATCCGTCCATGGTTTTGGCGATGTTGTCGAACGTGTATGAGTACTTCGCCCGATCAGGGCTGTCCGAGAATCCAAAACCTGGGAAGTCAGGGGCAATCACGTGGTAACGGTCCGCTAGCTTCGACATCAAGTCGCGATACATGAATGATGAGGTAGGGAATCCATGAAGCAACACGATGGTTGGCGCCGATGGGTCGCCCGCTTCCCGATAGAAGATGCGGACCCCTTTTACCTCTACAAAATGGTGTTGTACGTCGCTTGCCCTTTGGTGGCTAATGTCGGCTGCTTCCACTCCTGCGCTGGCGAGCGCTGCACTAAGGGCAGTGGCGGCTAACAAAGTCTTAATGCTCATGCAAACTCCTTGGACACTGAATGAAAAAGATAAGTGGGCTATCAGGCGGTGAGTTCATGGCTTGTCGAGCTTCAGGCGCACCAACTTGATATGGCTATATTGCCCGTTTCAATAACCCAACATAATCTGAGAACATTGGTAATCTCCCTACCAAATATTGGAATATTCCATGGACAGATTTGAGGCAATGAAGCTGCTCGTGGCGGCGATTGATGCTGGCAGCCTGACGGCAGCCGGGCGGCTAGCCGATATCCCTCTTCCCACCATCAGCAGGAAAATTTCTGACCTGGAGACGCTGATAGGTAGCCGTTTATTGATTCGGACCACGCGTAGGCTCTCGTTGACCGATGCAGGGGTGGCTTATGTGGCTGCTGCACGCCGAATATTGGAGCAGTTGGAGGTTGCCGAACGCGAAGCTGCCGGAGAATTCATTGCCCCCAAGGGCGAACTGGTCCTGACTGCGCCAATCATGTTCGGCCGGCTGCATGTGCTGCCGATCGTCAACGCGTTTTTAGGGGAGTTTTCCGAAATCAACATCCGGCTCTTGCTTTCTGATCGCAACGCTCACCTCGTTGACGACCACGTGGACATGGCAGTGCGCATTGGAACACTCGCTGATAGCGGCATGATCGCCACTCAGGTGGGGGCCATGAGAACTGTAATTTGCGCGAGTCCTAGGCTGCTGGAAGCGTATGGAAGACCTGAATGTCCCGCAGACCTGCAGAACTTGCCAACCGTGCGACTTGACGCCCCTATGCCTTTTCAATACTCAAAACATGGCGTGGCAGAATCAACGAGGCGGATGACCCCGCGCTTATCGGTGACGACCGCTGACGCAGCAGCGCAGGCCGCTATTGATGGCGTTGGAGTCGTTCAGTTATTGCACTACCAAGTCGCGGAGGCGATCAGCGAGGGACTGCTGGAGATTGTGCTGGATAACTATGAGCCTTCGTCGGCGCCTATCAACCTGATCCACATGTCACCGGGGCATATGCCCCTGAAAATGAGGCGATTTCTGGATTTTGCGATTCCTCGGTTTCGTCAACGCCTGGATCAGTAAGCTCAGCGATGGCGTGCGTAATCATTCCGATGTCATAAGACTCATATCGGGTATTTTGGCGCAGACACGCCGACGACATGGGCTAAAAGCTGGACGCTCCTAAGCTGGCTATTGTTATTTTGCCTTTGGTCGCCGGACAAGCCGTAGACCCAAAAGCCATTGCTGGAAGTTGGGCGCCCCTCTTCATGTTGATGGCTGCAATCGCGGGGATTTGTCATTTTTTTCACGAGGTGGTTAAGGACAAAATCAAGAGACTGGCCCCTCCATCACAATTACGATAACGACCAACGCCGACTGGCTCGGAAGGTCTAGGAATTATTCATGCCATTTATTTTTACCTGCGTTGTGTCCCTATTTTTTTGGACTGTTGTTTCAGCAATCACAGGAGCTGAGGAGCCTTGGGACCTGGCCAGTTACTGGACCATCATCTACCCCGCCGCGCTAGTGTTGTCCGTGATCCTTGGAGCCGTTCTAAAAAGCTCACAGTGGTCCGCAGGCGCCATCGTAATACTCTCTCAGGTCCCCGTGGTTTTGGCGACTTCTGGTACATCCCCGTTGCTAGCTGCCGGTATCATCGTTGCGGCCGTTCTCTCAATTCCGGCCATAACGCTGTCATGGCTCGCCGGCAAATTGCGCTCAGGTAAGAAAGGACGATGGACATCTACGAAGAAATGAAGGCACCGTTCCAGGAGCACCCGCGACGAGTACTGAATACACAATACAGATTGAGCCAGATAAAAAAACGGCGGCAAGCTGGACAGTACGACGTAACCACCGACTCGCTCAAATACGACTTTGAGGTCATAACGACTAATGAGACCGCACATGGCCGAGAACTGTTGAGCGGCACCACCATGCCGCCCCATAAATGGGGCTCCAGAATGGTGTACACCTTCGTCCGGTCGTCCGGTGAACCTGTGAGGTTGCATTGCGCGATTGCACTGATCCTGGCGCCTTGGCGAAAGGCGTCTGGCAAAGTCACCTTCTCGACCCCTGCCGTTCACGTTAAATAGAAAGCATCGCCCTTAAGTCATCAGTTTTGTTGAACTCGCTGCGCTACGTCGCAAAGCCACCGGCGCAAAAGTTGGGCTGCTTCACCCAGCACCACATCTTTGGCCTGCACCAAATAATAGCCCTTGCCAGTCTTTAGTACAGATTCAAAGACAAGTACGAGAAAGCCTAGTTGTACGTCTTCTTCAACCAACCAAGGGCTGGTAAGCACTAAACTTTGATCGCGGCGGGCCGCGTCGATTGCCAGCTCAGACTGGTCAAATTTGAGGCTGCTGGAGAAGCTATCGGGGGACATGCCAACCGATGATAACCATTGAGACCAGTTAGCATGAGACGTCATGCGCGACGGAGAGCGCTTTAAGTAATTGCTTTAGGGAAATAAGCTTAACAGCCTTCGGCAGGAAGCTACTCATTAGCCTGCATCAGTTCCAGAGTGATTTGATCTGGCCCGGTCACATATACAACTAGAGTTCCCTTGCGTGGGCCTGCGGGAATCGCTTGAGGCTTGCCTCTTGCTTTCCAGCCTGCTTGCTCAATGCGTTCGAGTACGGCGTATATGTCCTGCACTCTCAATGCCAAATGCGCTGAACCAATCGCTGATGCCGTAGGTGGAGTGATACCGTGGCGTTCACCCTGCGAATATTCCAGCAACTCTACTCGGCTGCCATCCGGGCCTTTGACTATCGCCGTTCGCACGCTCGGATCGGCGGTGCCGGTTACTTGCAAAATGAATGATCCGCCCATTTCCGACTGACGCTCAAGAGTGAACCCAAGTCCAATTGTCCAGAAGCGAATGGCTTCTTCCAATGAACTGACTGCGAAGCCAATATGATCGACGGCATGCACCATGTGGTTAGAATTCATCAAATGATCCTTTAAAGGTTCACGGGCCAAATAGGGAGGTGAGCTTGCGCATCCAGCTGTTACGGCCAAAACACAGAAAATAAATGTGTGAGGGGTACGCATAATCAGGCCAATCCAAGAGAAGCAACATTTGCGATTTTTAGACATTGAGTATTCCTCTGACCGGTCTTATTCTCCATTAGGCATTCAGGATATGGCTACCTCGGATATGACATTGGATAACGTAAACCAGCCATGAACCGCGCGCTTATGCCACTGTTGGCGATAGAGCAACGCGACCGGGCGATCCGCGAAACGGCGCCCCACACTCATACGAAAGGCCAACTAATCGCAAGCCTTGCCGGCCTGCTTTCCGTCAGCACTGACGGCGGCTCATGGGTAGTGCCGGCTACCCATGCCATTTGGATACCTCCCCGTGTCGCACACGCGATGATGTCACATGGCGCTTTTGCAGGAGCGATGGTCTATATCGCGGAGCAAGAGTGCGGGATCCTGCATCAAATGCCATGCACATTTAGGGTCAGCAGTTTGCTGCGCGAAGCGATAAGCCGCGCTGCGTCGTGGGGACAACCACCCCGCAACGAAATGGAGTCGCGGGTTGCAGCAGTCATCTTAGATGAAATTGCTACCTCACCCGCTGAACCCATCGGTCTGACGCACCCCAATGACCCGCGCTTGAGGCGTATCACCGATGCGATACTTGCTCAGCTTGATGACAATAGATCACTTGAGGATTGGGCTGCTTGGTCAGGTATGGCACCTAGAACACTTGCCCGGCGTCTGGTCGCTGAAACCGGTTTTAGTTTTTCTGAATGGCGACAGCGTGCGCGCACGTTGCGCGCTATTCAACTATTGGTCGAGGGGATGTCAGTGACGACAACGGCGATTGAGCTTGGCTACGAAAATATTAGTGCTTTCATTGCCATGTTCCGTCGGATAATGGGTGTTACGCCAGGACAATATGTGCGTGCGCAGACACTGATTAGCAAAGAGGCAATTTCTAGATCAAGTTGATGGGTGTAAGAACCGCTGTACCATCCAACCCGATTCTGCACGCTACAGGCTAGACCTTCAACCATGTGCTGGAACAGATGAAGAAAGAAATGCCAGCCACTTCAGGAGTCGCCAGAGCATCAGTTTTCTTTTAACTGGTGGGGCACTCACGCTGCACTCAGCTGGCGCTTGTAACTTCAACCGTGCTAGTTGCGTATTCCCCCCAATACCACCACAAGCACTCTACGAGCTGTTCGTTAGTGCATTGGCTCAGGCATAACGTTAGTGTACGCGAAGTCCATGCTTCGCCTAATTGTGCGGCGCTAAGTGCTAAGGTGCTTTTGTAGAGAGCGCTGCGCGCACCACGCGATAGCCTTGCGTACGCCGCAATGATGTCCATTGGGAAAAGAGAACAGATTTATTTCTCTGTTCTAAACGTCCGCTTCTGGCCGATGTGGGATCTTCGTGAGAGGCAGCAGTCGATGCGTTCAATGTGAAGGACCTTGGAGCCATTTTTTGACGATAGCGTGATATGTGCCATCTTGCTTGATCCGATCCAATTCTGCCCTAAACCGTTCTACGGTTGCGTCTGGCGTAGCTGGACTGAAGGCCATGTACAGTCCTTCTTCACTTGATAGCTCGGGTAACGGCAGTGAACGCACCATCGTCATTTCAGGATCATCCCCATTCTTGCGCATAAGGTGAATGGCGTTGAGCTCATTGGAGATCCACAGCTCAACGTGATCGACCTTAAGCTTGCGGTAAGTGTTCTCGTACATGCTGCTAGACAGTAACTCTTTGCCCACCTGGAACCCGTGGGCCATCATGTACTGCTCACCAACGTCCTGTTTGACAGTCGCGATGTGATACTGACGTGCATCGTCGAGTGAATTCAGCCAAATAGGTCTTTCGGACAGACTGAACAGAAACCACCTCGTCGGTGCGATGGCTCCGACCCATTTGAAGAGATGTTCCCGCTCTTGGGTTCTTGCCATCGAATAGATCAGGACGTTGTCGGAATGTTGCGCTAAATCATAGGCGCGAGCCCAAGGCAGAATCTCAATCTTGGAGTTGAGCCCGAGACCGGCCATAACTGCTTGCACGATTTCCGTACTCAGGCCTGTGACCACTCCGTTTTCTGCCATGTTGTATGGCGGCAATTCCTCAGTGACAACCCGAATCGGCGCTGTAGCCGGATCTGAGGCGACGGAGATGCCTGAGGCAGCGAGTAAGAGGAAAGCGCACAACTGCCTTAAAAGCGGGGAGAACATTTTGCACCTGTGTACGCGCCGAATTCTGTGGGTAAGTCGGACTTCATGAACCTTAGGTATTGTCTGTCTTATAGGCATTAAGACTCGTTCTCACCTTAGGAGTTCATCCACATGAAACCTGAATGTTGGCTTGCACGTACCTTTGAAGGCTGTCGCTGTATGTACGCAAGGGGAGTTACAAAAACTTAGATGCTTGTTTTCATGTGTGCTGCTACCCCATCGCGAGAGAGCGTTGTTACGAGAACCCCATCCCTTGTTGAAAATATCACAAGTCGCGCGGGTTGGGCACCTACGCGCAAGATTATGCACCGTTACTCGCGGGATGAGCTAGAGGAGTGAGCTAAGTAAGCACGCCAATAACCGCACTCACCATCGCTGCCGCCATGTTGTCTTTGTTGACTATGGCGTCGGGATGGTCTCGCTGAATGATACTGATAGGCACGCTGGCTACAACTGCATCCTGTGGTTCCTGAACCAAGCACTTACCACCAGCTGCTGCCACTGTGTTGGTGTCCCTGGACGCCGCCGCAGTCTCCGCCTGAAAGAACAACGCAAATAACGCGTGGCCCAAATACCTCCGCCGCCGTAGTGGTCGCGGTAGGGACGGCAGTTACCTGCCGCCCCCCCGCTCAGATCCGTACGTGCGGAACTACCGCATACGGCTCCTGCCTTGGGTACGTGACGCGAAGCGATCCTCAGGGTAAGGATGTGCATTCTTAGCGATCCCGCGCTCAACACTGGCCCAATGGGTCGGACAGACCGGTCTACAGCTTCAGGCACTGGTTGATGCTTTGCGAGAAGCGGTTCTAGCGCAACGAGTGCATCACACGGATAGAAAAAAGGAAGATGCCATGGACGCAGTAATCCGGCTTGCCAAACTTGCCGATATCGATGCGATTTTAAGATTCGAACCAGTGTTCGGGAAAATCACTTATTGAATCGCCCCTGATTTTCTAGACGCCTTTGACTGGCTCCTTTTGGCCGGTTATCGCTTGACCCTGCTCAGCCGCAACAGCGACACCCAGCAGGATCATCTCAACGACGACAAGATCTACATCGCCCCGGCGCTGACCTGGCGCCCTGACGAAGACACATCGCTGACCCTGCTGTCCTTCTACCAGAAAACCGATACGCGTTTCCCCGCGCCCCTGCCCTATCAGTTGGTCAAAGGTGTGGGTGTACCAGTGTTTCATCGGGGCGCACCGCGCGAATGCTTAGCCAGTGAAACCTACCCTGATTCAACCTGCGAGCCGCCAGCCAGATACCGAAGCCGTCGTGGACTAGAACCTTCATGCGAGTGGCACGACGGTTGACAAATAGATAAGCACAGTGCGGCTTCGCCGCACCAAACACCGCAATCACCCTGCTAACGCGGTTTCGGTGACCGCCGCACTGGTCGCCTGGATCGGCTGCGCTGCGCTGGGTAGTTTCGAAGTCTGGCAGCAGGCATTCGAATCCGCACGACCTTACCTGCAGTGGTGGCACGCCCTGCTCTACGCAGCCCTATTTGCGCTCTGGTGGGACCTGCTTCGGCGCTACCGACATCGACCACAGGATCGACTGCGCGTGAAACGCATCGGAGCATTAGGGCTCGTGCTCTTTACATGTGTAGAACTCACCATAGGCGGCAGGTTCCTTGTACCACCGCGTGGTTATCCCAGTCAGGGCTTCGATCTTCCTTTCCATACGGCCAACAGCAGCGGCCAGCTCGTTACCTTCTTTGGCGAACGGGTCGACTCGGGCGTCGGCTTGTTTGCGGGCCTGGCGTTCCGAATCGAGCAGTTCGTTCAGCCTGCGGACGGTGCCGATATCGGCGTTGTCCATGGCGCGGTCGGTCGCATCCCGGGAGAGGAATTTCCTCAACCAGAGGAAGCCACCCAGTAGGGTTCTGCCCGTGCCGCCCAGCCAGGTAGCTGTGCCTGGGCCGAGGTCGGTCGGGTCCATTGTTACTACAGAAATGAAAAAGGCCCGCCGATATGGCGAGCCTGGGATTGGGTGCAGTTGGCTGGAGCAGATATCCAGCTCTATTGGTTCGGATCGCCTGTTCATGTACCCCGTCCGGAATTTAGTAAAAGGCCGGTGTTGTCACGGAAATTGCGCGTTGGCCAGACCCGTTAATTCCACGCCACCGTCCCTTCGAAACTCCCTTGTGACCGGTTTCCACATGAATCCTTAATCCAAATCATGCTATACCATCTGGATTTCGGACTTGTAAGCTGCCCGGAATTTCGAACTCTCGCCGGCTGTAAGCTGGCGATGGCCTTTTCGAAGAGAGCTTGGAAAAATGGTTGAGGAGCCAAAAATGCACATGATCGCGACCGAGGAGGCTTTCGCCACTCCGGAATATCTTGAAGCTCTTGGCAAGTTCGCTTCGACGAGCACTTCTGACAACGTGCGCTATGCCGCCTATTTCCAGACGAAGCCGGAAGCTGCCAGAGGTCTTTGCGACGTTGAAACGCGTCTCGCAAACATGGATGCGAACGGTGTCGATATGCACCTCATGTCGTTGACGAGCCCAGGTGTTCAGCTATTTGACGCCGACCTTGGGACGAGTTTGGCCAAACAAACGAATGATTATTTGGCCGGCTTGATCCGGCAGTATCCGACGCGCATTGCCGGTTTGGCCGCCATTGCGCCACAGGATCCCGTGCGGGCTGCTGACGAGGTCAAACGTGCAATGACCGAATTGGGAATGCACGGCATTATCATTAATTCGCACACAAATGGAGAATATCTGGACGAACGGAAGTTCGATCCTATTCTCGAGGCAGCCCAGCGCTGTCAGGCTCCTGTCTATATTCACCCCACCTTTCCGTCCGGCGACATGTGCAAACCAATGATGCCCTATGGACTTTCTGGCGCGATATGGGGATTTGCCGCCGAAACTGGCCTCCATGCCACTCGCATGGTGTTTGGGGGAGTGTTCGATCGGTTCCCCGAACTACAAGTCGTTTTGGGCCATATGGGCGAGTCATTGCCCTTTTGGCTATTTCGCTTCGACAACATCTACAAAATGATGATGTCCCAAGGCCAGGTTCCGCCGGGCATGGTCAAGCTGGAGCGAAAGCCGAGCGAATACATTAAATCGAACATCCATATCACGACGAGCGGAATGTTCTGGGATCAAGTGCTCAAATTCGCGATCGAAGCTCTTGGCGCAGATCGTGTCATGTTTGCGATCGACTATCCCTACGAATCGTCGGAGATCGGTGCCGAATGGATACGCAACGCACCGATTTCCGCAGAGGAAAAGGAGATGATCATGTCCGGCAATGCGCAGCGGCTGTTCAAGATCAAACCGTAGGAATTTTGGGGGACCAGGCGGCATCGTCAACTTAACGGAATCTGGAGTTTGATGCGCGATGGCGGGCGATGACAGACAGTAATCCACTCTATCATCGCCACCGCTTTCCCGCTGACTGTACCTTCACCCAACCAATCATCCGTGTTTACGGAGAGCCGAAAGCTAGTAAGTCGATCACCGCGCCATGTAAGGGTGACCGACAAACTATACAGTCGGATCAGCCTCGTAGTGGGAAGAAGCCGTATCTCCCACTCTTTCTGCTTTTCGTGAAGTGCTGATAATTCAAATGAGGGATGAGCGCTATATCAGGATTCTTGTTCTCAAATACAATTACTTGAGAATCTTTGAAGTTGTCGGCAATATCCTGATAGAACGTATAAATCACGTCCGCTGCCACTTCCTATCATCTTCCTCAGGCTCCGGATCCCCTTCTTTGTATGTCGTCAGTGGCGAATCAAGCACCACAAAGCCAGGGTGGCACCCAGAGAGTTTTAGTAGATTCATCAGCCCTAGAGCAAATGCAGAAGACGCGATGGCTGGATACCCCTTGCCAAAATTGCCTCTCGCACTCGCACCAATGGTGATGTCCCGTGCTTTGAAATTGAATTCCACCGGGGCGTGATTCGGGAAACTCCAGAGCTGCAAGATATCCTGAATCTCTTTAACCAAAGGCTTGGCAGACTCCTCAAAGCTTTCAGGGGTGTATTTGTTTTGCTCCTCAAGCAGCAATACACCCAGCTATGGTGATCCACTGGTGCCCTCCTTCGCGGCGGTCAGCCACAAACAGAAGCGTCCATCAAGTCCTAAGAGAAGATTGGCATTCACCTCGCTCCGGGTGCTGATCAATCTAGTACGTCTTGTCGATGCTCAAAACGTAAGGTTCCGTAGTGTAAAGTCATGACCGCAGCCGAGTACCCGAGGAACGGTTAATTTCTCTCAAAAGACCAGGATTGCCTAGGCATGGCCGCAATACCGAAAAATATCCATCGACCGCAGCGTTGGCAACTCTCCTCCTGAGCTAAGAAGCATTCTGCGAATATACTCTGAGGATGGATACCCAGACCACTTGCTAACTCGTAAGCGTCCTAAAGCTGAATTTCTTATTTCTACATTCAAGCAAAATCAGATACGTTCTGCTGTTAACAACACCAAAATATCCCTGTGTAAGCCGCTGCTTCAAGCGCATTTGCTTTAACAAAATGGCAAACGCATCTGTCAGCTCCATCATTAGATCCCGAAAAGGGACGATGAGGCTTTTTAACGGCTATATGTTGCCGCCGACCGAAAACTGACCCAGTGGAGGCTGTTCTGCCGACTGAAAACTGACCCAGGTGTTCAACTGCTTCTGCTCACTTTTTGAGCAGGAGAACACAGGGTGATCAGCATGGAAATGTTGGGGAAAATCCGGCGGATGTACTTCCGCGACAAACTCTCGCTGCATCAGATAGCCAAGCGTACCGGGCTTTCTAGAAACACCATCCGAAAATGGGTCAGAGCGCCCGAAGCCACTCAGCCGGCGTACCAACGGTGCGCAACCTTCAACAAACTCAGCCCTTTCCACGAGACGTTGGAACAGGCGCTCAAGGCCGATTCGTTCCGGCCAAAACACAACCGCAGGAGCGCCAAAGCGCTTTTCGAGCAGATCAAGGCCGAGGGTTACGACGGCGGCTACAGCCAGCTCACGGCGTTTGTACGCTCTTGGCAAGGTGAGCAAGGCAAGTCTTTACGCGCTTTTGTACCGCTGACTTTTGCGCTCGGCGAGGCGTTTCAATTTGACTGGAGCGAAGAGAGTCTGCTGATCGGTGGCCTGTTTCGACGTATCCAGGTCTCCCACATGAAGCTGTGCGCCAGTCGCGCATTCTGGTTGGTTGCGTACCCCAGCCAAGGCCACGAGATGCTGTTTGATGCCCATACCCGTTCGTTTGGAGCGTTGGGTGGCGTGCCACGTCGCGGCATCTACGACAACATGAAAACGGCTGTCGACAAGGTCAACAAAGGCAAAGGCCGCACGGTCAACGCCCGGTTTTCCATGATGTGCGCGCACTATCTGTTCGATCCGGACTTCTGCAACGTGGCCTCTGGCTGGGAGAAAGGCATCGTCGAAACCTCAGCTTCTCGGAATGGTCGAGTGTGTTTGGCGACGCCAAAATGACTACGGCGCTGCTGGATCGGCTGACACACCACTGCCATATCGTTGAAACAGGCAACGAGTCTTACCGCCTGCAACACGGCACATTGGCTGCCCAGACAAAGATCAAAACACGCGAACGAAAGCGAAAGGACGGAAATGATATCGAGGACGATGAGCCATTTTGATCCGCACCATAAACACCCTGCTGCATGCGGTGGAGCTTGATGCGTCTTTAATCGGAACACTGCTGCTAAGCTTATCCACAATTGCTGGGACAGAAATCAGCAATCCGTCCTGGGTCAATTTTCAATCGGCAGGGGGGTCAGTTTTCAATCAGCGCCAACATTGCAGGAGGCCAGAAACACAAAAAACCCGCAATCGCGGGGCTTTCGTTTGAGTGTTGGCGGGAAACCAGGTATTTGAACCCTGGGAACGCTATTAACGTTCGCCGTTTTTCAAGACCGATAGGCAAATACACGAGTGCCACGGTCTTGAGTCGGCTTGCAGTTCCATTACTCAAAGTAAATGACTGAGCTACAGACCGCGCTTTAACTGGGGTGCCTTCTGGGTTTGAGAACGCTTAATACCTACTCCTCGCGTCTTTCACTGCCCCCCCAGCGAACTCTAGATGGGCGTGGATATTATCCGCTGATTAGAGTCACCCACCTCAAAATTCAGTCATTGAATTTTTTCTGTAGCGAAACCACCTTTCATTATCTACGAAACGACTGCGTCCTCATCGAAGCGCGAAATGTCGTCTCAGCAACTCTTAAGGGCTATGGTTGCTTTCCTCGGTACTCGGTACCATGAGACCTCGATAGTTGAAGGACAGTGAGCCCATGTTAACCGTGCAGGACCTGATCAATATCGAGTTGCTGAAGCTTCAGGCGGTGGCAGGCGAAGGTGCTACGAGTCGGCTGATTACATGGGCTCATGCCGTCGATTTGCCGGACCCGTGGAGATGGATTTCTCCTGGCGACCTAGTCATGACAACCGGGGTCGGAATTCCTCGTGCAGCGCAGGATCAAGTAGCTTGGCTGGAGCAACTGGTACAAAGCAATGCAAGCGCGTTAGTGGTTGCTCCCCGCCACGATGCCCCGATCCTGTCGAACCAGATGCTCAAAGCGGCGGACAACCTGTTGTTCCCGATCCTGCTTGCCAGCTTTGAGCTTGAGTTTATCAAGCTGTCCCATTACGTGATCGAAAGCGTATTGAACGCCCAGCGCGAGCGTTTCAACGCCATCGAGCACCTGTTTCAGACCTATGCGGATGCACTACGCAAGTCGCCTGAAATGTCTGGTCGCTTATCCATCCTCGCCCAAACGCTAAAGCTAGATCTGGCGATCGAGGATGCGGTAAGCGGATTTAAGATCGTCAAAACGGCCCCCTCCCTTGCCCCTCACGACGAACACATCGAGCGGATAGCAATCGGAGGGCGCACTCGAGCCAATCTGGTCATGATTCGCAAAGTCGAGAGAACAATGGATGACTCGATTCTCGTGCGTTCACTTGTGGGTCTGTTGGGCGTCGAGTTGGAACGGTCGATGATCTACCGGGACCAGCAGCGAGAGGAAGGCGCAGCGCTGCTGCGCAGCCTATTGGACAGCGAAATGCAGTTTATTCTGGCACGTCCGATTCTGGAGCGCCGCGCACTCTCCGGAACCCTGGTGAGCCTGGCAATAACCCCAGGAGAGAAAGGCACGTGGGGTGTCGATGAGATACACCATTCACCCCCCCTTCACGCCGCACCTCCTCTGTTGCTGGAGGATGGAGAACTGCTGTTGGCGATAAGCCCGGACGACAGTGCGACGCTCGATTCCCTTCTTGCCAATCTTGGAAACGGTACGGTGATGGGTATAAGCAGGCCGATAACATCAGCCACGGGCGTTCGTGAAAGCGTCAGGCAAGCGCGTCTGGCGATGCTTCAGGCCAAGGAACTCAGGGCCGGCATACTGCGCTATGGTGAAGTCGAGACCGGACTGATCATGGCGCCAAAATCGCTATCCGAGGCCAGGGCACTAGTAGGTCGTTATCTCGGCCCCTTGATAGAACACGACCGCGCGAATGGCACCGTGCTTTTACGGACTCTGATCACATTTCTTGAAAACGATGGCAACTGGAAGAGCTCAGCGTTCGATCTAGGTATTCATCGCCAGACACTGGTTTACCGACTCAAGTCAATAGAGCAGTTGTCGGGGCTCAAGCCCACTACTACTCAAGGCATTGCAAGATTCTGGATTGCTATCCAGGCGGGCAAAAATACCGAATTGCTCGATAGTCACACATGAATGCAAACGGCCCCGCAGTTGGCTGAGGGGCCGTCTATGTGAAGTATCAATCCAGAAAATCAGCGATTGATACAGCTAAGGTAATGAATACGCATGAGTTTGAGCGTTCAGTAAATAGCGTACACCTTCCTGACCGTCTTGATCACATCCCATCGGCCACTCCAGCCCGGTGGGAGAATGATCAGGTCGCCGCCCGTTACCTCCACAACACGGCCGCTGGCCTCATCAGTCAATAACGCCACGCCAGAGAGAATATAAGTGAACTCGGTGTCCGCGCGATTGATGACCGGCCAGCCGCCCGGTTCGCACTCCCACACCCCGAGATTACCAGATGCCTCACGCGCAAGTTGCTGGGTCGCTATTTGCGGATCTCCCTGGTCCGCTCCAGCACGCAGTCCCCCAGGGTTCAGCGGCAGAGATTGGAGGTCGGCGGATTTGATAATTGTAAATGAATTCACGTGATTCTCCTGTTAATGGGCACCGGTCAATTTTTCCAGCAACTTCGCAGTGCAAGATGGGCGATGGGTAATGCGTTCTTCGATATCGCTGAGTGAAGCCGCAGCAAGGCCGCCGTTGACGCCGAGCCAGCGCAGTGGCTCTGGCTCCCATGCTGGAGAACGGTGATTGACTAAAGGCAACGTATTGATCTGCTCGTCCCGGCCAAGAATAAGGTTGCGCAGAATGCGACCGGCCAAGTTACTGGTGGCCACACCATCACCCACATAATTACCTGCCCAGGCCAAGCGTTTTTCCCGATCAATACTCACCGTAGGACACCAGTCACGTGATACACCGAGTGCGCCCCCCCAACGATGCGTGATGCGGGCATCAGCAAGGTCGGGGAAGAACTCCAACATTGCGTCATGGATTTTGGAGTGAACCTTATTCACCAGATCGGCATCTCCAGACATCTGCGAGCCCCAGTGATAAGGCGCGCCGCGGCCTCCGAACACCACGCGTCCCTCTGCCGTCACCTGCCCATAAACCCTGAGATGGCGCATGTCATTAAATGCCATACGATGGTCAAGATTGAGTTTGCCGAGTAACTCACGAGGCAACGGCTCAGTGGCTAGCACTAGCGAATACAGCGGAATAACAAAGCGCGAGTAACCAGGTTGCTGCGAGGTAAATGCCTCTGTCGCACGTACAGTGAAGCCGGCCTTGACCGACCCTCGTGCCGTGCGCACCTCTCCTGGAGTGAGTTCCGTAACCGCAGAGTGTTCATATATCCTAGCCCCCATTTGCTCGACGAGCTCAGCCAGGCCGCGCACCAGCTTTCCTGGATGGATAAGTGCGCAGTGTTCGGTATAGAGGCCACCTAAGGTGCCTTGGGCGCCCACTTTGGTGAAGGCTTGCGCACTGTCGAGGACTTGCCATTGGTGCGGTAATCCGAAACGCGCAGACGCATCTACCGTTGCCTTGGCGCGCACCATCTGTGGGGCGCTGCGGGCCAACGAGAGAAAACCTTGCTTCGAATAGTCTGCGTCGACGCTTTCTTTGGACAGAACACGGCCGATCTCATCGACCGTATTATTCATCTCAGCCTGCAAATCCAGCGCGGCAGAGTGGGAATACAACTCGGCCACACGGGAAAGCGAGATCGGGAAAATCGCCGAAGCCCAGCCGCCATTTCGTCCGGAAGCGCCAAACCCCACATGATGTTTCTCAAGCAACACCACTTGAAGTGACGGATCACTCTTGAGCAGATAGTAGGCCGTCCATAGACCCGTGTATCCGGCGCCAACAATCACCACATCTGCCTGCACCGAGCCGTCCAAGCGCTCACGGGATGGCGCAGATTCGAACCACAGAGGCTTGTTAGGCAATTGATTCAACCCTAATTTTTCCGACATGCTATTGGCTTCCCACTGACCGCCCTAGATAAGGCTTGCGTCCGATACGGCTTGGCTTGCTAAGTGCTGCTTGCCGGCCGAGTTTTGAGTTCGGTGCTGCTCTGGCGAGCACGTTTCCACCGCAGAACAGCGTATGAGAGGGCAATCACCAGGATTGCGATCACACATTGAAGTAGGCTGACCTGCATCGTGGCGTCGAACGCCATGCTTGCCAGGACGGCGATGATTGAAGCGGTGACCAACAGTGGCAGCCAGGGATGAGCCCACATGGCGAACTTCAACGAGCCCTCATTCAGCCATTTCTGGCGAAGCTTGAGTTGCGAAAGACAGATCATCAGGTAAACAAACAGGAAGACTGTCCCGGAAGAGTTGATAAGGAACTGAAACACTGTATCTGGCCATAGTGCTGCAATAACAACGCAGCCATACCCCACGAGCGTCGAGGCGATCACGCCTCTTACCGGAACGCCATTACGGCTCAGTGAGGCCATCAACCGCGGGGCTTCATCATTGGAGGCCAGCACGAACAAAAGACGCGACGAGGTGTAGAGTCCCGCGTTCAGCACCGAAAGTACGGCAACCAGAATAACCACGGTCAATAGCGTACCCGCGCCAGGGATACCAATATGTTCAAGCGTCGTGACAAAAGGCGATTTACCCGGAACGATATCCGTCCAGGGCTGCGCTACCACGATGAAAAAGGTGGCCAGCACAAAAAACACCAGGATTCGAACCATCACTGTGTTGACGGCCTTGCGGATGTTACGCGAGGGATCTTCAGACTCCGCAGCGGCGAGGGTCGCAACTTCAACGCCGGTCATAGAGAAAATCACCACGACGACTCCGGTGAATAATGACGACACGCCATGAGGCAGGAACCCCCCATGTTCGGTAAGGTTACTGAAGCTTGCAGTCGAGCCGGGCCAAAGGTTAAACACGTAGATGCCTACGACAACCAGAAACACGACAATAGCCGCAACCTTGATACCCGCAAACCAGTACTCCGCTTCCCCAAAGGAATGGACGGACATCAAGTTCAGTAACGTCATGCTTATCATCAACCCCAGCGCAATGACCCAAACCGGAATATCTGGTAGCCAGCCATTGATAATCTGCCCGCCGACGACTGCCTCGAAACCCACCACGATGACCCAGAAATACCAATAGAGCCATCCCGTCATATAACCTGCGGGACGCCCAAACGCCATACGGGCGTAATCGACAAAAGAGCCTTTAGAAGGATGTGCAGCAGCCATTTCGCCAAGCATACGCATCACCAACGCAACGATAAGGCCGGTGATGGCGTAGGTGATGAAAGCACCCGGGCCGGTGGAAGCTATTACTGCGCTGGAACCTACAAATAGCCCAGCGCCGATAACTCCACCTAGCGCCAGCATGCTGATATGCCGCGTCTTGAGTGAACGTTTCAAACGCGGGTCGTGCTCGGTCTGAATAGGCATGGTCGTCTCCTTTTATTGTTAGTGATCAACGGGCCTGACAGAAGGGTATGCATGTACGAAATGATTGAACATCGTAAAAATCCATGTATCGAGCCGCCCCACTGTACAATTGTATGAACACTCAGCAGTTTCACGATTTCAGCAGTATTCAACCCATAGGAATCAGGACGGCAAAATTTCTCGCTGACTATGTAGGTTTCTAGTTTTGGCGGGCGGAAGATCGGTAAAGCGAGCGCAGTAGCTATCGAAACTATGTTCGATGATGGATTGGGCGTAGCCCTCCTCCAACGCATCAAGCAGATTGGCTAACCCTCCGTAGTCTCTTCGCTTTGTGGCAATTTCTAAGCAATCCGCGATTCCTGCCTGACCAAGGCACCACCGGTACTACGCTTGTACTTTTCTCGAAAGGAGTCGATGCAATGCTAGGTGACTATTCCCTGTCAGATGTACTGGAGAGGATGTACACCAACCAACCAGCCGGCCCTTGAGGTCGCCTTGATGGAGCTGACACTGCAGGTCGAACAGCTGAGGGAGTCAGACGTGGGGGAGAATGTCCGTGGGGCACTGCACACGATTGGTGAAAACGCTGGCCACATCTAACAGGGCACCTAGCCAAGCTAAAGGGTTCGAGCGCCGGTTAAGCCACTTCTATGTCCTTTTAGAATCGCAGCGGGCAAGCCAGCGATGGTCAATATTAATTTGTATGACGGACTGCTTACGGCCAATACCTGCCATTTTTGAGCGTCTGCATTTGGCCGATTGCTGCCTGTCGTGAGGGGCAGCAAGCGGCCGTCGGGTGTCTACGAAACCCGGGGCGAATCATTGAGCTAGGGCAGCTCATCCGCCACCGACAAACAACAGTCAATTGCAATCACTGCCCGCATTAGATCATTCCTCAATGATGGAAGCGTAGCGCTTATTACTGAGCTGTTTCGCTTGGACATATTTAGGAAAGTTGCCAATACGGCGTCGGAGTGCTGAACCGGACGGGCTAGATGCTCACCACGAGGGCCACAAGTCCCTTTCAGCCAGTTTTTAGCAGTACGTTCGTTTGCATTCGTCCACTTCATCAATGTCTTCACGGCCTGGTGCGTGGAGCCCAACTCACTTTGTAATGCTGCCGCAAGTCCCGACGCATAGTCTTGTTTGTCCGGAAAAATTTTGCCTTTTTTAGGAATCATTTTTCCCCCTCAAATCCTCTATGGTTGAAAGACACCGCTTGCTTAAGTAGCAAGTAGATTGAATGCGTCCCGATGGCGCACTCCCAGTGTGGATGCACGCAGGGGCTATTGCGTATGCGTAGTGGTAAAAGTGCTAAATCAGAACACTCACGCCGAGAACCAGGTTTGGCAGCGGCGTACGTCCGGATGTCCACAGAGCATCAACAGTACTCAACTGAAAACCAGCTCGAAACCATCAAGGTTTACGCAGCCGCGCACTCTCTCGAAATCGTCAAAATTTATACCGACGCAGGAAAAAGCGGCCTTCGCCTCGAAGGCCGGGACGCGTTAATTCAACTGTTCAGCGATGTTGAAAGCGATGTTCTCGGTTTTTCGACCATTCTCGTCTACGACGTCAGCCGCTGGGGGCGCTTTCAAGATCCGGACTTGGCCGCCAGCTTCGAGGTCCGTTGCAGACAGGCAGGTGTGTCGGTTCACTACTGCGCGGAGCAATTTTCCAATGATGGCTCGCCCGTATCTAATATCGTCAAAAGTCTGAAGCGCATGATGGCGGGCGAGTACAGCCGGGAATTGTCTGTCAAAGTCTTTGCGGGCCAATCCCGCCTCATACAGTTAGGCTTTCGGCAAGGGGGAATAGCGGGCTACGGGCTTAGGCGTCAATTGGTGGACGCTGCTGGCAACCCTAAAGCAGAACTAGCGCTTGGCGAACACAAAAGCATCCAAACCGACCGTGTGAGACTTATTCCCGGACCACTGGAGGAAGTTGCAACTGTTCATTGGATCTATCAGCGTTTTGTTGAAGCGGGTTACTCAGAGGCCGAGATAGCCCAACAACTGAATAGTCGAGGACTTCAGAATGACCTAGCCAGGCCTTGGACCAAAGGGGGAGTTCATCAAATCCTGACCAACGAAAAATACATCGGCAACAATGTCTGGAACCGGTCCTCCTTCAAACTTAAACAAGAACATGTGAGGAATGATCCCGAACAATGGATACGCGCTGACGGTGTCTTTCCCCCTTTAGTTGACAACATACTATTCGCCGCAGCCCAAGAAATCATCCAGTCGCGCAGCTACCGCATGTCCGACGCCGAAATGTTGGAGAGGCTTAAAAAGCTATACGAGAAAGCGGGTTATTTATCCGGCATGATCATCAACGAGTCTGACGACTGCCCTTCCACCACAGCCTATACATCGCGGTTTGGCAGTCTTCTGCGTACCTACTCGCGCATAGGCTATACCCCTTCGCGGGACTACGGCTATGTCGCCGCCAATCATCAGCTTCGGTTGATGCATCCTCTCCTGCTGGCTCGAACCGTAGAGCATATTCAGCAAGTCGGAGGAAGAGTTGCAATCGACCCAACCAGCGACCTGCTTCTAGTCAACGAAGAGATTTTGATTTCTCTCGTCCTGTGTCGCTGCCGGCGCGCTGACTCGGGCACGAATCGCTGGAAAATACGCTTCGATCTTGGTCTTTCACCTGATATCACCGTTGCCGTTCGAATGGAGCCAGGGGAAGAAATCGCCCGCGATTACTACATCCTGCCTACCCTTGATATTCAACAACCCAATATTCGTCTGAGCGAGTCAAACGCCTCCAATCTGGAAATCTATCGTTACGACAGCCTCGAAGCACTCGCGCAACTTTCTCGTCGAACGGTCGTGGGGAGAGCCGCATGAATATGCCGCACCATCCTCGTAGCCCACTACATGTTGGGGAAGCAACGACTATCCTAATGGTCAGCCTGGATCGTATCCGCGTCCTCAATCCTCGCGCGCGTAATAAACAAGTGTTTGCCAAACTTGTCGAAAACATTTCGAACCTAGGCCTGAAACGACCGATTACGGTTACCCCAAGCAGCGACCAAGACAACTCTGATTTTTTCGAACTAGTGTGCGGGCAAGGTCGATACGAAGCCTATTGCGCCTTGGGCGAGCGCGAAATTCCCTGTGTCGTCGTCAGTGCCAGTGAAGCCGACCGGTTTCTAATCAGCCTGGTCGAAAACTTGGCCCGCCGTAAGCACACGAACAAGGACCTGCTCTACTCTATTCAAATTCTGTCTGATCGCGGATACACCACCAAACAGATCAGCATGAAGACCAGTCTGGATCCCACTTACATCAACGCAATCCTTCTACTTTTACGTCAAGGAGAAGAGCGGCTCATCTCAGCAGTCGAAAAAGGCTGGTTACCCATCACACTTGCGACAATGGTGGCTAGGTCGAGTGATACGGAAGTACAGGTCGCGATGGTGGAAGCTTATGAAACGGGCCTCTTGAAGGGAGAACAGCTGATTAAGGTGAGACGCCTCATAGATAGGCGTCGATTTTCAGGAAAAAACTACGGTCAAAAGCGATCAGCCACCGAGCAATCAACGACGCCTCAAAAACTTTTGAGTACTTATCAGACCGAAGTCAGGCGCCAACGAGTCATGCTCAAAAAGGCCGATATCAATGAGCAGCGAGTATTGATCATCGTTACTGCTATGCGCCGACTGCTGGCCGACGACTATTTCTGCACCCTACTACGCAGCGAAAATATCGCAGACATGCCTAAGTCGCTGGCTGACCGTATTCAAGGAGAGGCGTGATATGGGCCAAGTGAAACAAGGCTTTGAACGGCAGATCATCCCAATCCCCGTTGACCGAATCCTTCCGACCCGATCTTTGGACAAAGATATAGAACAGACAAAAAAATACTTAACTATCCTAACTTCGATTAGGGAGTTGGGCGTTATTGAGCCGCTGGCAGTGCATCGACAGCAGACCAATGTGGAGGGGACCGCAGCTTTCGTGTTGCTAGACGGCCATCTACGCCTGCATGCACTTAAAGCGCTGGGCGCCACTGAGGCACTGTGCTTACTCTCAATCGATGACGAAGGTTTCACATATAACCGGCAGATTAACCGCCTAACGCCTGTGCAAGAGCACAAGATGATTCTCACCGCTGTGCGTAAAGGCATTTCCCCCGCCTTGATAGCAAAGGTTCTGGGTATCAATGTAGAGAGAATCCATGATCGACAGCGCATGCTCGATGGCATCGCGCCCGAAGTAGTAGAAATGCTTAAAGTCAAAATGGTCAGCCAAGGAGTATTTCGCACACTGAGAAAAATGAAACCCATGCGCCAAATCGAAACCGTGGAGCTCATGGTATCCGCCAATTGCTTTACCCAAACTTACGCCGAAATGGTACTTGCAGCTTCACGGCCGGACATGTTGATCGAAAAAAAATCCAAGCTGTCCGCAGAGGTCAGCGTCGAGGAGCTGGCGAGGATGGAGCGCGAGATGGAAAAGCTCTTTCACGATTACAAGGTCGTGGAGGACACGCTGGGGGAGACCATGCTGTTTTTAGTCGTTGCCAAGGGTTATCTCGCTCGTCTGCTGCGCAATGAAACCATATCGGGCTACTTAAAGCGTTGCCACAGCGAACTTCTAGATGAACTAGCTGCAATCATGGAGGCAGTTAGCTCCGACGCAAGGAAGCCTGAGCGAGAGTGACGAACCGACCTGGCGAGAAGATAGAAAGCTGTACCAACCACAGGAACTTGCCAATTACTTGGCAATATTCAGGACATTTTCTGATAGTTCGGGATAAACCTAGAGCATATGTCAGCAATTCCATACCTACTGTCTCAATGACTGCACTGGGCTGGTTGCCGACTGGCATTCCTAGACAGAAATCTCTTGTCAGCAGTCTACAAACCAATTGTAAAACCGATATCCCGCAGCCACCGACACGGCGCAGGTTCCAAGGGCCAATAGAGGCCACTAGAGAATCCGGGGCGATTCAACCTTTGGGAATAGTCAGGGGCGCGAACTTGTTTTTTTGCCCTTGCAGTGGCACCAGTTTGCACCAGTAGATCGAGTACGCATTCGGGCTCGTTTGCTTGATTGAAACGGCAGCCACGACAGATTTAACCTCGGTCTTTTTGTATATCTTCATGGACGCATCCATATAGCTTGCGGCCAGGCATCTCGCGTCCGTAAGCAGCTGCTCGTACTGCTGATCCAGCAGGGTGACTATAGTTTTTGCTTCTTTGCTCATGACCAAGGCTCTCTGCTTTGTAAGAGCCAAATGGTGACAGATCGCTGAGCACCCCAAATTCGATTTCAGACGATTTTATCGTCGGAAATCTAACAAAATTTGAGTTGGCCGGCTGACACTATCGATCTGCCGTGCACTAGATAGACGACAGATGACGATAGGGCAGACGCAGGAAAATATCACGTACAAAGGATGCACAATAGATACCCCCGTTATTTCATGCTTACTCCTAAAAAATGTATTCCCATTCGCTCAATGGCTACATGCTCTATCGGCTTTATGAGGTTTATAGGAAAATTTTACGGCATCTGATTGTAAAGCTTAGCTATCTGTGCAAGTCGCGTTGGACGTCCTTTGGCTCTTCCCATAGGATGCCTGGCTAAAACTTCGTCAACCTTATTTTTCAATAACCCAGCCAAGAGCAAGTCTGAACTATCCCTCTCTAATATATCCACATTTTGTTCCTCGGCAAATCTGAGAAGGCGATCAAACTCTGTCTGGACAGTTTCCTTAAGATTTTCTCCGCCGGGGCAGATCGCATTATGAATCCCTCCAGGCGAATTAATTCCTAACGCCTCTAGTTCTTCAAATAGCTGTCCAGCATTGGCGGAAAACCCGGTTCCGACTTCTAGCTCCTTTCTCATACGCGCTACAAAATCATGGACGTCATCAAATGCGCCAGTTCGATGAGTAAGACGCTCATCCGTATCGGTCAGAAGTCTTTTGATCGTTAGGTCACCCGCCTTCGTCAGCAGCCCTAACTGGTCTATGAACTCCCTCTCCGCGTCAGACAGCTCACCGCTTAGCGGTTTATATTGAAGATCATGCTCAATTTCATTGAAAACATGTGCGAGCAAGCTACAGACTTGAATCTCACATGTAGTACCGTCTAGGTTAGAGTTTGTACCTGCGAAGTCTTCTTCAATTAAATATACTTGGCAGTGAGTTGCTCGGTAATGCCTCCCTACTTCTGCGCGATCTTTTACATCAATATCTGGCTCACCGCCGTCTCTTCCGACAAAGGCCTGCCTTATTTCCTGAACAACATTTTGACGATCTGATTCTAAATAGGTTGCGATTCGCACCCCGGCTAAATCACTGATCCTCTCAAAAACCTCATCAACACTGTTATATCTATTCCGAAGCTCTGCCTTTCGCAATTTGTCGAAAAAGCTCTTTGGATTCTTCGCGCGCCGCTGAACGGTTGCACGCACAGTTAATTTTTTCTGTACGATTTCTATACATTTTTGATATACCAAATCTGCCATCTTTGAGTACCTGTCATATTCCCGCAGATATCTCTGGTGACATTCCTGAATTTGCTCATCGCTTAATGGCATTCTCATTCCTTGAAAGCTTGGATTTGGTATCGCGTCCCGAAATGGCGGAAATCCCCCATGGTGGACCGATTATTTAAGCGGGACCTCATAGCAAATAGATTCGCCGATATCATAATGCCATGCGACTAATCGCAATGCCATCCGAGGTACGTCTTTGCGATCAGCTTTGCTTGGTAGACGCCTCTAGGTCAGATTCGGGTCTATTTCGGCCGGTAGCGAAGGGTGAGCAGCCATCTCTGAAGGGCGGCTCCTGGCCGATTTTCGCCACCCCTACAGGCTGCAATGGGAAGGAAGTATCGTCCACAAACGCCTACCGCAGCGTCTGTTTTTGGTTCTTGTGCTCTAACTCGGTAAAGTGTGCTATATGCAAAATTTGACGACTAGCCGATAGCGCGCAGCCGCGCACGGGACAGATATGGAATCAGGCTACATGAAGAAGAATCAGACTGAACCGGTCTACAAAGAGTACCTACGCTTCAGGTTTCCTGGGTTTGGTTCGGAGGGTACGTGCTTCCTACGGGTCTGGGTACGACCAAGCGGGTTGGTTGTCCTCTGCAGTCAGCTTCTCGAATATTACGGTACGTCGGTGACCAACGCGGTGGAGCAAATCCTTGTGGCGGCCATCGAGCGGTTGCAAGAAGATGTCGGATTGGATCACCTTGTTGCTCCTAGGCGTTGGTGGCGATTTCGAGCTGATCACGAAGATTTCATTAGCCAGGTCGTGCGGCGTACGGTGTGGATTGAGCACTACCCACCTGGAGCCGGACTGCATCCTGCTGGTTCGTTTGCATTGGTGGCGTTCGACAGCGATCTGCATCCAGTCTGGAACTACGTATCCAAGAAGACGGCTGCAGGAGAATGTGGCGTGGACGCAGCACTCCTCGAAGTTGATACGCAGTTACTAAAATATGAATCCTAGACGCCTCATCCATCATGGGCCGCGGCTGATCAACATCCTGCACAACCAGCTCCCGCACCACGTTATATCTGAAAACGGCCTTGTGGGCGGCTCGAAGGACGCGCATCAGGCAGAAGCTTCAGTACAGCAATTGATCGTCAAACTGCTCACACCTCACCTACCCTCCCCTGACTTGGTAAGGAATAACAAGCAGGCTCTCGAGCATCCAACACTTGGCCGCTGCATTCCCGATGTGATCATTGATCGAATTGGCGGTTCTCCTTGGGGATATTTTGAGTTGAAGACCTTGCTTGCCGAAGATCAGTTGACTGAGGACGCAGTCGAGCATGATTTGAGAAAGTTATGTGCCTATAAGGACGCTCGTCCTGAAGCAGCGGCAGTCTTCGTCCTCGTAGGTACACGCAAGAGGCTATCGGATAAATACGCGAAAGCACGCTGGGAAAAAGCCGGAATTAGCGCTGAAGAGTCGGCATTCAGCACGGGGCAGTTGCGGCCTCAGAAATTGTTTGATGCTAATTACATTGCGATTCCTTGCGGATGGTCTGGAAAGGCTAACGAGGTGATGACCCTGACGTGGGAGGTTCAACCCACTAGCAAGTTTCGTATTCAGTCAGACACATACCGATTTCTGGCATGCATGGCTGGCCCTTGATATTCAAAACTAGGTTCTTAAGGTGCTGTTGGGTGAAAGCTCAAATAGGTCAAACAATTGATCGCTTCGGCTAGGGGCATACCGACGCACATGAATGTCTCTTTATGGCCGTCTGTTGCCTACCACGCAGGATAAAATACTGCTTATCAGCAAGCCACGAACCAGTTATAAAAACGATATCCCGCGCCAACCGACACGGCGCAGATTCCGAGGGTCAGTAGAGGCCACTGCCCTTCGACGCCTAGCCACCACTGCACTTTGAACAGAAACGCTCCTACCAAAACGCAGGCCAGAACACCAAGAGCCAGGCCAACCAAAGCGAACAGTCGAGCCCCTAACCCAGGATTTCCGCCGTGCCAGTTCTCACTCAGGCAAAAGGGGCAATGATTGGAAGAAAGCGAATACCCCCAGAAACCACGGCTATATGACGCTCTCGGAACCATCGCCTTGCCACAGTTGTGACAGGTAACCATCGAGTGTCTCATATCGCACCTCAGCTCAAATCATCCTAGATGAGCCGATGGTGCGCTACCGCTGAAAAAACCCAACTACGTGACCTGACATCTACCCAGCGCCCGGTGTGAGCTGGGCTCAAACCCTCGTAGCCAGATAACCGAGGTTATGGCTGTACACGACCAACTCCATTGAATGCTCGCCGGTGGCTGACTGACCTCGCCCGGTCGCAGAGCGATAATTCAGGACGCCAGTTCAACTCCTCAAATAGCCGCTCATCGGAAATGCGTGTACGGGGGCACTTATGGGGGCACTTAAAAATAAACCGCTCAGTAAAGTTATTTAAAACAATAGGTTATGTATAGATTTTCAATCCCCCCGGCTCCACCACTTCAACATCTAAAGATGTCCAAGGACGTCTTTTTTTGTGCCTGAAATCCAGCAAACACGGGGGTTTCAGGTCCAACGGAGTCCGATGGTATCTGAGCACATCCTACAATTCGTGTATTCCACGTGGTATTCCAAGCCCACGACTGCTATTTTTTGGAATACACGCAGTATCGGAGATTCTCATGGGTGCCCAAGCCACTCGGCTTTCAGACATCAAAGTCAAAGCAGCAAAACCAAAGGAAAAAGACTACATCCTCACTGATGGCGATGGCCTTCAGATGAGAGTGAGGGCTAATGGCTCAAAGCTCTGGAATTTTAACTACATTCACCCAATCACCAAAAAGCGGATCAATATGGGCCTTGGTACGTTTCCGGAGGTGAGTTTGGCTCAAGCCAGGAAACGGACGGTAGAGGCCAGGGAGCTGGTGGCGCAAGGGCTTGATCCGAAAGCGAAGCGTGACGAGGATCGGCAAACGTTAAGAGCGACTACGGAACATACCTTTAAAAACGTAGCCACCGCTTGGTTCGAGCTCAAGAAAGACTCGGTTACTACTGCTTATGCTGAAGATATCTGGCGCTCTCTCACGCTGCACGTTTTTCCTGACTTGGCCGCTACCCCAATCTCTGCGATCACTGCTCCGGCGGTTATCAAATTGCTCAGGCCGCTTGAGACCAAAGGCAGTCTTGAGACCGTGAAGCGACTGAGCCAGCGTCTCAACGAGATCATGACTTATGGCGTGAACTCCGGCTTGATTCACTCGAATCCACTGAGCGGAATACGCTCTGTCTTCAAGAAACCCAAGAAGACGAACATGGCAGCACTTGCGCCAGACGAACTCAATGAACTAATGGTGACGGTGGCCAACGCCAGTATCAAAAGGACCACACGCTGCTTGATTGAGTGGCAACTTCACACCATGACTCGCCCTGCAGAAGCAGCCACCGCACGATGGGCAGATATCGACATCAGCAAAAAAATCTGGACGATACCGCCTGAGCGGATGAAAAAGCGCCGGCCCCACATCATTCCACTCACGGAACAAGCTTTGGAACTCTTGGAAGCTATAAAGCCCCTTAGCGGGCACCGCGAGTATGTCTTCCCGGCGGATCGAAATCCCCGTACTCATTGCAACAGCCAAACAGCTAACATGGCTCTGAAGCGCATGGGTTTCGAAGGCCGTTTGGTTAGCCACGGCATGCGCTCAATGGCCAGTACCATCCTCAACGAACACGGCTGGGATCCTGAACTAATCGAGGTTGCCCTGGCTCACGTGGACAAGGACGAGGTGCGCAGCGCCTATAATCGGGCAGATTACATAGAGCGCCGAAGGCCAATGATGAAATGGTGGAGCGAGCATATACAGGAAGCGGCTACCGGGAACCTTTCTATGTCCGCAACCAATGACAGCCGGAAAGTAGCCCACTAGTGTAATACACACGATTTTGCATGATATGACTTACGTGTGAATCACGAGGCGCAGTGCCCGATCGTCCTCTCGAGACCAGGCAGGGGAATGTACTCATTTCCCACGTAAGGTATGTGAGATGGCTATGGCGCATGATAAAAGCGACCAGACCGAAGGAGCTTACTCCCGCTCAGACTTTCTCGGTAAACGGCGCGCCTTGGTGGCCGACTGGAGCAAATTTACCAACACTGCAAAAAGCCTACAAATCTTGAGTTTGAGTTATCCTCCCACTACACGAGTGCAAAAGCAGCAGCATATTACTCGTCATCACAACGCCAGCTAATGAAGCGCGAAATTGTATTAATGATCAACAACAAGGAATAAATAATGATTAAACGAGCCCAGCCGCTATTTGCACCGCAAGAATTTACAACAAACATGAATGAACGCATAGGCAACACTACAATTGATGAAGCTATAGCTAGAAACCATGACTTAATTGGTCATCACTTTTTCGACCCCCTACTTAATCTCGACGACTATACTCAATTGCTTGAGAGCATCCGCGCGGTCACAGACCACCCTGCACTACAAGCTGAATTAGAAACTTGCTGGGAAGAACAACACATACAGCAGGATGAAGAATTCAACACACTGTTGCATCAAGTGAGATATGCGTGCCTTTACCTTGAGCTGGGGAGCACCGCTGAGGCACAAAAAAACCGTGATCGGGCATGGGCTTTCACCAACTATGCCAGTGTAATGGTCGGCGAGATCATAGAAAAATCTGCAGCCTTCCAAAATTCAATCGAAGCAGATAATCGTTCGAGCCAGAACAGTAGAAATGCTCAAGCACGAAACAAATCTATCCTTCTGGTAAAAAACGAGGCAGCAAGACTACTAGTGGAGCGACAACCTGAGGATGGGTGGCCAACAAAGATTAAAGCCGTTTACCACCTTGAAGATCCTTTGGCCGAGTTTATTGAAAAAAATAACATTCCTGCTCTAAAGATTTCAAATATTGAGAAATGGCTGACCGCGTGGCTACGTGAAGATGTACTCGTTAATCAGGCTTGGGAAAAAACCAAGCATGCTAAAGCACGATAAAGTCTAGATTAGCGGCATTGAATTTTATTCATCGACCAGACTGCCTTCAGCGCCTCTAAGGGGCCTCTGCGGTGATGCCCCTAGACCATGCGCTCCCTTGACGACGAAACAGCCCTTGGCCTACCACGGGCGCCTTTGGGGGCAGGGCTTAACCCTTTGCCCATACCCCGGCCTTGAGTTTGCAGCTTCATGTAAAGGTCCGTTTTCGTGAGGTAGATCACCGCGCCTCGCAAAGCCTCACGTAACGCGGACTGAGTATGGTCGATCATCCCGACCCCACAGGTCTTGTAGGCGTGCTTGTTCGCATTGCAGTTGAAATACAGACCACGCCCTTTCGTGACTACATCCGCCCAATACTCACCCACCCGCCTAGCCAGGGTCACGTCTTCTCGAACCTTGGATCCATCAAAGAAAAACATCATGTGGTAATGGAAGCCCTTCTCCGGCCCGTGCTCCAGCTTCCAGATATAGCCCACCATATCGTCAAACAATTTGTTCGACCTGGAGTTCCCGAACAGGCGCTCTCGATCTTGCTTAGCAACTGCCTGCGTAGTTTTGGAGTTCTCTTTCGAGTAGGAAAGATCAACCCTCAGCACCAGCAGCCTGGAGTAGCGCTCAAACAAAGCATCAACGTACCCGGTGAGCTCCTTATAGTTTTTGTTGCTTGATCGCTGATAGCTATTGAGCCGTGCTTGGAAAGCTTTAGTCTTGACACTTTTACGAATCTGATTCACACACTCATTTAAATGCTTCATGAGCATTTCAGTTTCATTAATAGGCCTTTCAAACCTCCAGGTCATGCAGTGGTAGTACAGATCAAACTCTTTAACCTTACTCATCGCCATCTCCAGATATGGCTCAAGCGTATAAAGAGCGTTGAACCGGTTATCGTCCGGCATGTGTAGCCTTACCAACCTGAGCAACAATTTACCGGAAGGGTAGCTTTCCAGACTTGAGTTACCAAACTCATCTGTCGCAGTTAGTCTGAACGCATCTCCTTGCGACCTTACTAGCCTTCCTACAACGGAAGAAGCGTCTTTCAATGTACAGATCAATCCTGCGTCTACAGCTCCTACCTGACCGACACCTTTTATGTGTACGTCCATCTTACTCACGAGCGCCGTATAGCGCTCCTCAATGTCAACACTCATAAGCGCACACCATCACTTCTCCAGAGACTCGTTAATTAAATGAAGTTACCGACCTACTTGGTTACTGACCAATCCCATCCACTTCGTTTGTCTAAACACACCTCCTACTCACATACTCATGCACATCAACAGTCATAGGTTGTCATTAAGAATGACAACACCTACTCATTAACGAGACCATTAACAATACTGCCAACACTACTAATAACATATAAACCAGAAATAATACCGCGACAAAGCCCTGATCAAAGCACTACCGACAACGGGCCTTTCAATCTAAACAGAAGAGAATTCTATATACAGAGTTAGTGTGAGATCTCAACACAAAATAGCTAAGGTTTTTCAGCACAACCACCTAATAACGTTCCGGTTCAATACTCAGCGCGCCTCCTTAGCAAACATTCGCTGCTCAATCCAGGTGGTGATTTCGGAGTCAATCCAGCCTATAGCTGCAGCCCCCAATTTGATCGGTTTTGGAAACGTGGCGTCGTACCTTGGTGACTGGGCGTCCATGCGGTCATAGATCGTTGACCGGCCTAGACCAATGCGCTCGCTCAGCTGCTTGAGCCGTAAAACTCTCGGGTAGGGAACAGATGTTGAATTTGTCACTTGCCTTCTCGCTGTTGGCTTGGGAGTGATCGAACTTTAAATCTCTCTCAATCCAACAAAAAGGTCGGCAGCGACGAGTATTTTTTTCCTGAGCCTCGAATAGATCTTTGACTCAAGCTGAGCAAGTGCTTTCGCAGTAGAAGTGGTTTACCTGCCTGACACCCGCCAAAGCGACAGGTCGCCTCTCCCGTCAGTCTCTCAGCTGTAACGCAGTGTGAGCGCGCCTCACGCTCAGTAGCTATCGACCAAGCAAGACAGTGCTCAATAGTTCGGGGGGACAGCACTGATCATTCAGGAGCACGATTAAATGTAGGCCACTGCGTATGCCATAACGCATCCAGGTAGTTTTTTCCCAGCGAATCACTCTAGGCGAAAATGCAGTCAAAAAGCTCCGCAAAGGGGAGCAAGGAACTAACTCTGCACATCGAAAACTGGAGTCGTTTTCAACGGGAACTAACTCCGTATAGCATTTACTGAAAATTGCCGGCTTTTGGCACCGCCACAAGGTACCCAACTTGCCCCTCCCCGAAATTAGAACGGTTTCTAAGCCTATATCACGACACTGAACATCCACCATGGAATCCAAAACCATGTCATTTCAGTGCCCTCGCTGTAACTCCAAAGAAATTGCTTTACTCAGAACAGCCATGACGATCGGGGCCAGTGTTGGTGCCGTAGGCGGTGCTGCGCAAGGAGCGAGTACCGTACTCGCGGGTAGCCAAATAGGCGCTACTGCCGGCGCGCTTGCCGGACCGCTCGGCATCACCATCGGTACAGTCTCGGGCGCCCTTCTTGGCGGACTCGCTGGCGGTGTAGGTGGTTGTGCCATTGGCGCCCAGCTCGGCGAAAAACTGGATCGCCATGTATTGGCAAATAACCGCTGTTTGGTCTGCGGGCATCGCTTCAACCTACCCACTTAAATCCACCTCTCCCCCCACGTTAATCCCGGATCGTACTGCTCCCTGCGCAGTACCTATTCCGACCTGTACTCAAAGGAATCTTTCCCATGGCTCACCTCATTGAACAAATGGCTTACGTTGGTGCTACACCTTGGCACGGCTTGGGCAGTCGCCTTACCGAAAAACAACCATTAGAAGTCTGGCAGCGCGAAGCGGGGATGAATTGGCAGATTCAAGACAGTCCGGTTCATTTCAAAGCCGAGGCTGCCGGTCCCTTGGGCAGCATTCACACCTTCCCGGAACAAAAAGTGCTGTATCGATCAGACACTAAAGCCCCATTGTCAGTGGTCTCCAATCGCTATCAAGTTGTGCAACCCCGTCAAGTGCTGGAGTTCTACCGAGACCTGACGGAGTTCTCTGGCTACGAGCTGGAAACCGCCGGCGTGTTGAAAGGTGGACGCAAGTTCTGGGCTCTTGCTAGAACGGGTCAAGCGGCCACACTGAAGGGCAATGATCAGGTCAACGGCTATCTGCTGCTAGCAACCTCCTGTGACGGCACACTGGCGACTACCGCCACTCCCACCACCGTGCGCGTGGTCTGTAACAACACCTTGAGCATTTCTCTCAACGGCGCCACTCACGCCATCAAGGTGCCGCACAGCACGCGCTTTGATCCTCGAACTGTCAAAAAGCAACTGGGCATCGCCGTCTCGCAATGGGACGAGTTCATGTATCGGATGCGCATCCTCGCCGAACGCAGAGTTCAGACAAAAGAGGCCCTAGGTTTCTTTATGGAAGTTCTGTGTGACACCAGCGCACGTGACCACATTCCTGAAGTGCTGCCCAACAAGCGCGCGGTGGAGAAAGTGCAAAGTCTGTATGAAGGAAAAGGTCGAGGTGCCGATCTATTGTCCGCACGCGGTACGGCCTGGGGATTGCTGAACTCGGTAACGGAGTACGTGGATCACGAGCGTCGAGCCCGAAGCTCGGAGTATCGAATGGATTCCGCCTGGTTTGGTCAAGGTGCAGCGATCAAACAGAAAGCCCTGAATGCTGCAATGCAACTCGTGGCATGAGCCTTGGGGCATATATCTATACAAGCTCAATGTAAGCGACATCGCTCGAGACCCGGAACCCAGCTAGTCCAATCACAACCTGACATGGGAAAGACGCTCGCAGCCTGGTAGGCACCTGGACTCTGGACCATGTTGTTATCGGTGCAGAAGTCCACGTGTCACTCGCCGAACCCCGCTTTTCTAGGCGCCACCCAATAAACATCCCCCCGTGACTCCCACTTACAGGTACCAAGACAGGAAATACGTCTATGACAGTACTTCGATTTTTCCTCACGTTGTTCATGTTCATTTGCCTGCTTGCCGGTAGCAGCATCGTGGTAACGACCATTTGCCTGATGTTGCGCTTCCCACCCCTACTTTTTGCCGTCGTGTTGGGCTGTGTTCTGTTGGTCATCATTCTAAGAAAACTTCGCGCGCATTACCGCACGGCGGTTTGATACCCATAACGACATGCTCAGCACTGCATTCACTATTCAGATAGAGGCCTCGCATGAACCCAAACTGCTTGATTTGTGAGTCTTCAGCTGTCCTTAGCCAAGAAAGCGCCAAGGCGATCGTTCAGTTCTTTACTGTGCTAAATAGCTTCGCTCACGAATGGCAAACAACCCCTTCCACCAAGAGCATGCACACAGTGGAACCTATGGCGTGGTTTCTGCAGAACATGACGGCGGCTGTGGCCAGCGCCGCCTCAGCGTTTAGCGCAAGTGACAGGTTTATTCAGGATATGCACAAATATCAATTCGGCTCCTTTACCTATTTTTGATTACGCTGCGACGCCCACTTTGACTCCGTCGAGCCATGATCACGCTTTAAGTCGATTAACTAAACGCTCGACCAGTTCGACCACCAATTGTCTATCGGACTGATTCAAGGATGCCAATAAATGACTGATCCGACTCGCCTGGTCATCGACCAGTGGGCTCACCTCACTCAGTAAGTCAGCCGCCCCACAGCCAAAAATGTCGGCGAACTCCAAAAGCCGAGTGATATTTGGCATCACGATCCCTCGCTCAATGCGAGAAACCGCCTCGTTCCCCACCCCCAAGTGTTCTGCAACCGCCTCCTGGGTTAGTCCGCTACGAACCCGCTGTTTAGATATGGCGCGCCCCACTGTGCCCGCCAATTGCTTCTGATCAATTTCAGCCATTTTGCTCTCCCATCTCAACCTAGATGGTTGGGCATCACCTCATTGACATGAAGAACATGAAAAGTTGAAAATCACCCTTAAAGGTTGCTATTCATCCCAAAACTACACATCAGCCTCCTCGATAAGGAACATCCCTATGAATACCAAAACCCTACTAATGGTGGCTCTTAGCTGCCTGGCTGCAAATAACGCCTCTGCCGGAACCAATACTTGGACCTCGGGCTGGGCGATGGGCACCGCCGAATATGCCGTCGACGACGGTAACGGCAATGAATTAGTGATTGCATGCCCCAGTGATGACGACCGCTATGTCTCCGCCAGCGCCACCGTAAATGGCCGGGGGTATAGCTCAGAAGACGGGCGAGGTTTTGACCTCATCGTGGATGGAAAAACCTTCCATAACCCGTTTTACACAGACTGTCGCGCCTGCAGCAGCATCTTCACTCACGAGTTCTGGGGGGCCTTGCGCAAAGCCAATCGGCTGCAGTTCAGCGCTCAAGGCAAGGTCTTCAACCTACCCACTCAGAACCTCAAGGCGGTATTGCCAGCTCTGAACGACGAAAACAACAGCTGCTTGGCTGCCTGGTAACTGATCTGCCAATCATCACAAAAGGAGAATCACGTGTCTCAACAAGGCGAAAACCCACAGAGCGGCGTCAACGAAGAAGACCGTAGTACAAGCAGCATCAGCCCAGTCATGATTGGCTGGGGTGTGGCAGCGGCGGTGTTGGCAATAGTGAGTGTGACCTTCAATACCTCGTCCATGGTATTGAGCGCAGGCTGGTTTGCTAAATGCGTGGCCGTTCTGGTCGGCGCGATTTTGGGCTGGCTGGGTGCCATGGCCGGTGATGCGATCCGTAAATTCGCTCATCCAGATGCAGTCTTCACCAATGGTGGCATCCTGAGCCTAATTTGGATCAAGGTGTTTTGGGCGGTTGGCCCGCAAGTACTTGGCTTATGTGTGGGCGTATTCTTCGGCTGCGCTATGGTGCTGCGCTGATGCACGGAGTCAGCCTGCACCCAAGATGCAGTACAATCGCTGCACTTTTGCTACTGGTGGGTTGCTCCGATGAAAATTCGCACGCCAGAGGGGAATTTCTTTCTGGATGCGTACAAAGCGGGGCGCCTAAAGCTATTTGCCAGTGTACCTTTCAGAAACTGGAGGCGAAGTACTCTCCAGCGCAGCTTCGCTCGATTAGTAATCCTGACAAGCTGCTCCAGGACGTAATGATTGCAGCACGCACCTGCCAGAAAGAGTGAACGTCAAATCTCACCAACAGTGACCCGAACGGATAGCTAACAAATAAGCCTGAAGAGCCGGCCTCAAAAATGGGTCGTTTCTTCAGGCTTTAATTTTGAATTATGCCGATTAGTTAATCACCTCGGACACTCTAGATATAAAAATAACTTCATTGAGTTAATGCGGTATTGCACTCAGTGTTTGCGCCTAAACAGACTAGAGCTGACCGTTTGTAAATTTTTTTATCATAAATTACCAAGCGCGTTGGCTCGCCTCACCTAAAATCATCGATAAAGGCTGAGATGCCTATGAATCCCTAATCCATGACCAAGCCAAGCGGGCAGGCGGTAGATCTGAGCAATCACCGTAAAACTCTCTTGGAGGCTCGTAAACGCGACATGAGCCTAGCTGATGTCACAATCGATTTTGTGCTGATCGGTTTTGAGTAGAATGTTGAATTCAACGTGTATTCAGAAAGAACCGGATCAACTCTTGGCACCTCACTCAGGGAGCCGCGATGAAGCTTGAGGCCCTCCCGATCCCTGCGCCCCCCCGCAACCATGGCTATGACAGCGCTGACTGCCTAAAAAATCCGATTTGGCCCACCCTAAAAGCTGTAAGAACAGTGATGGTGTGTTCCAATTTCGAATGATGCTACCCGCGACATTGCCCGTATGATCGTTCAACTAACGAGCGTCCGCGCTTCAAGACGATGAGAACCTTGAGCGCGTTGCTACACACTCTGGGCCAAAAGCTGTCAGTAAGCGTCTATAGCAGCAGTGGCGATTCATTTTGTGCAGGTGTTTTCATAATATCTTGACGCTCGGCAACCCGCCGACACACAACGTCATAAACAATTTCCGCGATTTTGTTTGCCAATAAAGGCGGTACCGCGTTGCCCACTTGGTGGTACTGCTGGGTTCGATTCCCTTCGAAATAATAGTTATCTGGGAAGGTCTGAAGCCGCGCGGCCTCGCGAACGGTCAAGCTACGACATTGCGCAGGGTCGTAGTGAATAAAGTAGTGGCCATCCTTCGAGATATGGCTGGTGATAGTCGTTGCCGGGAGTTCTGCGAGCTGCACCCTGAAGCGGTCAATGAATTTACCGCTTTCCCAGTTCTTGTGAGCGGGAGCAAGGCCAGGTAGTGAAAATTGTTGATGGCCCTTTGGCGAATACTTGTTGTGCTCAGCGAAGGTGCTTGCAAAAGCGTATCGCCGCAGGTCGGACTGCATATGTCCGCGGGCATCGTGGCTCATCCAGTATTTGATATTGGCGTCTTGGTACCAGGCATCAAGGGTGGGTATACCCGTGTTGCCTAGACCTTGTTCCTTAGGCACTCGCTGACTGCCAGAACTCTGAGGCGCATTGAAAAGTGCTTGACGAGTAGCTCGCAGAGGCGCAATGAGTTTGCCATTTTCCATTTCCGCGTGACGCAGTAAATCGTCTACTTCGTCGGCAACCGCCCGGTACCAATCTTCTTGGGAGTCCAAACCCCGCGACAGCTTGCTTCTAAGCTTGGGCAGGCCGCCGATGGCTTGTCTGACCGATACCGGATCGGCTGTTTTCAGGAGGTCATGAAATGGGGTATTACCGTACTCGTCGAGCGCTATTCCCAGAAGAATGACTCGATGGCGAGCTTGTGGAATCCCGTATTTTTCTGCTTCGATGATAAAAGACTTCGGGTTTACCCTGCCGATGCAATCAGCAGAGCTGATCGACTCTTCGGAAACCAGAGAACAGATCTTGTATTTCTGCCCGCCCTCTACATGATCCAATGCTAGGGTAGGGTCCACTAGATCTCTGAGAATCTGCGCAAAAATCCCTTCACCCCCAACCTTGGAAGACAATATCCCTTTGACATTTTCCATGACAAAAACAGTAGGGCGATAATTCTTGATGATGCGCAGATAATCTTTATACAGAAAATGCCGATGATCATTCTCAGCGACATAACCCTGCTTGCCTTGATTTCTAGCCCGACCAACGATTGAATACGCTTGGCATGGAGGGCCGCCTATGAGGACCCAGGGACGTCCATCTTTATTCAATCTGGCGTCGATGAGTTCATTTAGCTCAGAGTCGCCCTCCTCCGACCCTAGGGTGATCTGCCGTGCTTCCTCCTCGGCTCGGGTCCAGAAATCTCTCGTTTCAGGAGTGAAAGGCTCTGCGGCCTCACCATTGCAATACCGGTAGTAGTCCTGAAGCCCTTTGGGATACTCGCGCTTGAGCAAGCGATAGAAGGCACGCAGTTTAAGTGTCTTCCTAGCTACAGGGTCCATTTCGGCGGAAACGATGATGTCGAATCGATTGCCATCACCTGAGGATGAAAAACCCTCACCCAGTCCGCCAGGGCCAGCAAAAAGGTCAACGATTTGGATAGCGTCCTCAACTGCAACAGCTGGCTCGGCGGTCGCCCTCGGCGGGAAAAGAGTGTTCTGGTATTGAGTCATGGGCTCATCAGTCAAGGAAACAGGAATGGCAACAGCGTAGTTAGCCGAGCAGCAATACTCTACCAGGATTGGCCCACCAGCGCAGCTTTAGCCGCGCTCACGACGATTGCCAACTAAAAGTTTCTCGGCGGAAATGACAATCTCAAATTATGGTCCATACGCAGCAAAATCGTTGTCCCCCCTCCGCGCCCAGCAAGAAAGCCAACGATTTATAGGCCTAGGGAGCGCTAGCGCAGTTGAATGGTCATAACTTCAGCAAGAGGAGGCACATCTGGAGGGTGATCGGTGGACGTAGTCAGCAAAGAAGTCAGATCTCGCATGATGGCCAGCATCCGCGGCAGCAATACAATCCCAGAGATGAAGGTTCGAAAGCTGCTGCACAGTCATGGATTTAGGTATCGATTGCACCCACGACAGCTTCCGGGTCGCCCCGACGTGGTGTTACCTCGGTACCGCCTCTGCTTATTCATTCATGGCTGCTTCTGGCACAGGCACCCCGGATGCCGGTACGCGACCAATCCCAAGTCTCGCGAAGATTTCTGGCGCGCAAAATTCGAGCAGAACGTGAAGCGAGATATAAGAAACAGGGACGAACTGCTGCAACAGGGTTGGCGCGTCTTCGAACTCTGGGAGTGCGGAATCCGCAGACCGGAAGCAGAGATCCAATGGCTTCTGGAGGCCGTGCCGGATTGCGATCAACGTTATATTTCTTGGCCCGTTTTCCATACCGAGCCGTTCAGCTGACCGGGGCGCTCGGGCTACCGGGCCGGCAATTCCGAGCCTCCATCGAACCGTTACGCAACCTGAGTCAATCTCTGTAGCAGCTTGGACTTTAGACCAGAAAGATCAACGCTGTATTCGAACTGAACAACGCCTGCGGGTAACACCCCACCTATGAAACTTGCAGGCGTTATCCGGGGAAAACTGTCATCAACCGAATAGGACAGTGCCTCGAGCAGGTTGTATGCTTCTTTTCGTGCCGAACATCCTGCCTCCATGCCGAGACGCTGTAATGCTCCTTCCAGCACGGCGGCATCGATGCCGAGAGCAACGAGACGATCGCAAACGAGATCAATCGACAGACCTTCATCGACCGGCTCAAACCTGAAGTGAATCAGTTGTAGCGGCTTACCCGATGAGGCGGCCAGCTGGAACTGCCCGGAAATGTTGATCACGCTCCCGTAACGGCTGATCGTCGACTTGACTTCGTAGTCGGTCGTTGGAGTTCTAATGTCAACTACGCCGCCGAAAGGGCCGCTCCACTCATAGGAGACCCCTCCTATAACCAGCGTCTCCAGAGCAAGCAGTTCAGCGAGCACGTCATAGCCATGCTTGTCGACCAGCGCATTCCCCAGCAGGTGCCGCCACCTTTCCCACCAAACCAGAGGATCAGCCAGCAACGCTTGCCGTACCGCGGCGCCGGACTCGACGCTGACCATATGCTCGCAGATAACCCCGAACTCGTTGCGGAGCCATTCAATGGACGACTCCAACCGCAGGAAGCGTCTCTGCTGTCCCGCGATCACCCGCTCCACTGTCCGGAGCCTGGCGCCGGCGAATACTTCCGAGATCTCCAGGGGGGCGGAGCACTCAACGGCAACGCCGAACCTGTCGCCTTCACGAAATACCCACGCAGGGCAGGCTGCTGGCATCACCTTGATGGGCAACATCCGCCCGCTCTGGTCAAGGTTGGCAAAGCCTCCCTGAATCTCTTTCAACAAGTCAGTCATGGTCGCTATTAATACCAATAGGGGCGCATCCTACATCCGCAAACAGTGCATCGACGTAGCCGAACAAACCGCCTTCGCAGAAAACGGGTTCCTTGAGCACGATCTGCGCCGTATTGAGCTTCATGATTGCCCTGAACTGATCCTGGGAAGGTTTACGCAGCAATCGCATCCTGAAAATCAAGCGCGTCAGATCAATCCTGAAACCGCCCTTTCCTGGGCGTTCAACCAGTTGTACGACCGTATCGGTAGTCACGCTCTCCAACACCTTTCGAGTGTTTTCCTCGGTGCCCTGCCACGTTAGATGAACGGTCCACCACAACGCCCGTAACCAGATGCGGCTTCGGCCTTTCCAGTAACGCACGGGTGGAGCGCTGTCCCAACGATTTTTCACCAGATCAGGCAGTACACGCAGGGATAAATAGCGCCACCAGCCGTCATCAGCGGCGGTGCGAATGTCCATACCAGCCTCTCCCAAGACCTGGTACAGGGCAAGGCCAACTTTCATGTCATAGACGCCAGGGCCTGAGGCGTTGCTTCTGGCAATGGGGTCATACATCGACACAATGGCAAAGAGTTTGCGGCGTACCTCTTCCATTTCCGGACTGGAAGCTTCGTGGAGAAATGAACCACTTTTGACCATCTCGTCAAAGTGGCGCTGCGACAGTTTGAGATTCAGTGTCGGGAAGCTCATACCGCGTTCTCCAGTGCCCGAATCCGGCGATCAAGCCAGCATTGGGTGGATATGAACAATTCCGGAAGAGAGGCTGTATTCAGATCACCCATTCGAATGAACGTATGCACTGCATCCGCAATACTCGCAATACCTTCATCGGTATCGAGCGTGTCCTGATATGTATCGAATTGTGCCCCCATGTCTGCTTTGACCTGCGCAATGACTAGGGCGAGCCATGCTGCGAACACCTGGCGCATTAACGGCGACTGCTCGATATTCAGCGCCCGACGGTCGCGCAACTGCTCAAAATGCGGGTGGGCATTGTTGAGTACCAGAGCGACATAGTCGCTTGAGAATGGCTCATCCTGCGGATCGCTCCAGCAAGCTTTTAATTCCCACAGTGGTCCGTCTGCGCCAAGGGATTCCTCCACCACAGGGAAAAGGGAGCCGTCACCGTCGATGATGATTTCGATCGGTTGTGCCAAAGGACCCAGTCGTGCACCTGGGTGATGCGCAAATCCGGGAACGAACTCTGCTTTGGATTGGCCTAGAAACGCCTGAACAGACAGAAAACCGCTCCCTCTGACGGTCCCGGGCTCCAGTTCGATGTTGAGCATCACACCGCTGCCTGCTTCTTCGTGACGCAGGCCATGAACGGGCCCAAGCATTCTCCAGCAGGAGTCTGCCGATGCCCATTCCAGTGCCAGCAACACTTCAGCGTCGCTGTTCGCCACACCCTCAGGACCGAAGATGGCTTCCAGAAGCGGAGCACGCTCGATCAAGGATTGAACCATCAAGGGATGTTCGGCCGGATTCCAGTCACTGTCCTTGCCCAAAGCGTATTGATCGCCACTCACCTCCGTCGCCCCCGGATCAAGGCCATCATGTGACCGGAAAACAAAGAGCACTTCCGAATCGCTTGCGCCGCCGAGTGGCGCATTCAGCATTCGATATAGCGGCAACCGAGTACTCATCGCGCGGCTCCATTGGAATCCGAAATCCGCACACCGACCACCGGCCGCAACAACTTGCCACCAGGTTCATTTATCCTGACGTGAAGCTCCCCCTCCAGCACCAGCCCCGGTTGAACAAACGCAGTATCGACCGTGAGCCTGACACAGGTTCCGTCGCCCATTTCCGTGCACTTTACAGAAGGGATCGCACTGCTGATTAGGGGTGATTCCAGTCGAAACGGAAACGTGCCGAGCCCGTTCACAATCCATGCTTCTAAGGGGATCGGCCCGGATTCGGAGTCCACGGAAACGGTGATTTCTCTGGGTATGTCTGGCTGCACCAGCCCCCACCTCAAGCACCATTTCATGACGATGGCGGATGCCGCATACTTGACTTCGGTTATCTCCAGTTCAGGCGAAGCCACCGCCCCTTTTCTGGAACCTTGGCCGATGGACGGAGGCGGCACCGCTTTGCCAAACCTCCCATCCCCGCCAAATCCACGGCTGGGCAGCACGAGTTCGGCCAATTTGCGTGACATACGCATCGAAGGTTTGACGGTTACGCTGGGCTGGGACGGTACGCCGAAATCCTTCAGGATTCGGCCACACTGGCCACGAATCTTTTCAACCACTCGCCCTCCGTTCACGTCCACCCACGAGGCATGGTCCGCACGCTCGCAGCTTCTTAGATAACCTTCAAGATTCTGTATGTTCGAGCGTAACCCTCGGGCTGCGGATGGCAGGAGCTCCTGTGCCGAGTCTGGAACAAAAAGCGCCACCACGTATCGGCCGTCTGCAAAACCGGAGAACCCACCGGCCCAGCCTCGCGAATCGATACTGTCTTCCCAACAGATGTTCATTCCAGGCGAACGCATGAATGTTACTATCGGTCGATGGGGAGCGCCGCTGCCTGGCTTGGAGAAGATGCAGGTTTCCGGGCTGGGGGCGTTGTCTGGCGCCTCCATCTGCAATTGACGTGAAGTCAACGCCACGCCAAGCAGCCAGCCCGCGTGACCGGAGGCCACGAACTCACCTCGCAACTGGATAGCTTTGCAAAGCACCTCATCGCTCTTGATACCTCTGGCCGTCAAATAATCTGCCTCTTCAGGCACCTCTCCTATTGCGCGGTCATACAAGCACTGACTGGCCCGGAATATCGGCAACATATCCCCGCTGGCTATCTCCATGCCGTTAACCGAAGCACTCAGGTATCTACCACTGGCGAAGTAGGGGTTATCCAGGCGCGCACTGAACCAGCGCTGGATCGCAACATTTACGTAATCTTCGTAACTACTGTGCCACCACGGTGCCGGCCCATCCTCATGGTCGAAGACGGGCAGCAGGTTTTCTTTGAGCAATGGGATGATGATTGCCGTGCCGGTTGTTTTACCGCTGAACGGCTGGGCACCCAATGCCTTCAGGATATTGTGGATGTGCTCCGGCGCCGTGATTGCTTGCAGTCGATCATTCTCCCCCCACCAAGCAATGCCGGTTTGCGTGGTGACCTGCAAGCGGTCGACACGGTTTTCATCTTCGACCAGCGAAGCCACCAGCCGCTCTTCATATCCTTCGGAGGTCTCGATCCGGCTGTAGTATATGACGAGGCCTGCCCCCATGCGGAAGTAACAGGTCTTGCCCAATCCCCACGAACCGCCCGCACTATCATCAGTGCGAGTCCGGCCGATTTCGAACACGAGCTTCAGGAAATTGCCATGTTGACCATTGGCTAACACGCTGTCGAAGGTCATCGGCCCGGTCAGCCCCTCGGTACCTGAGTCGCGGATCTCAAGCAGTTTCGGCGTACGTGGATAGCGTTTTCCGAGCATCTGCAGGTTCAGCCCTTCACTGAAGATGGAGGCGATGGCCTCCAGAGAATGCTCACGGATATGGAAATCCACTGACACCGGCAGTTCCTGATTATCTTTGCGCCCTGCGTCGAGCGCGTTCTGAACGGATTCGCGTACCAGCAAGTCCAACAATGGCGTTTCTTCATTCTGCAGCGCGCGAAGCAGGAACGCACCGGACTCCTGCATGGGCTGCAGTGGGAGGCTGTAATACTTCATGGATCAGATCGCGCCTACCGTTTCTTCAAGATTATTTTCCGATGGCGCGAAGGTCTCCGGAATATTGACTGTCACGTGAGTGACATAGCTTTTCTGCTTGCCTTGCGAACCCGGCAGATAAAGGCTGATACCTACGATGTGCGCTTTGGCATTGAGCGATTGCCTCTCTCGGCGCGGCGCAGGGGCGACCTTTGTAGAAGGTTCATAGGGGCTGTCTTTGTCGATGAGATAGATCAGCAGTTGAGGTACTGTTCCGACACCACCTTTGTCGCGCTCTTCTGCCACTTGGAAATTACTAGACCCCGGCTTCGGAAGACCAACCTCTTGAAGCGCATAGGCATCCGCCAGCAAGTCCTTCGGATCTCGCAGCGTACCAATGGACACACCATCATCCGAACGCTTATCGGCGAAGCGGCTACGGTTGATCCGGCCAATAGTCTCGCCGGAAATCTCCCAGCTATTTTCCGGTTTCGGTGTGTTGCCCGCCACTACGACATTCCACTCCGTATAGCCAGCGTCTCTATTGTGCTCACCGAGCCATGTCAAAAAAGCTGGCATGTCGGAGAAGAACTGATTACCGGGATGAAACGAGAGGTCCGCAAGATATCTGACTACCTGACCGACGTCGACATTACGCCAGACAAGGCTATTGGCCCCCTTCAATTCGGTTTTTTTGAGGTTGGTACCTGCCGAGCTCAGAAATTTCTCTGTACACAACAAATTGTTATTGAGCACCGCAGCAGCATCATCGCCGTCATGAAAAACGGTTGTTTGCCGATTGATTCCCGAAAAGTCGAATTTCGCCTTGATCGCGCGCTGCATCCTGTTCGCACCTGTCGGGCGAAGCCATGCGAGCCGAGCATGGACACGGACCCGAGGCCCGAACTCTTCAGGCTTGGCACCGGCATGCATGAAGCGCTGTAGATCGTCACGAAGTTCCTCTTCCGCGACGGTCATGAACTCGTACTTTTCTCTCGTATCATCGGACATCCACACGCGAGGCAACAGTTCATAGCCTCTGCGGTAACCAAACCAGCGCCCCATCTGCATCAGGGAATCTGCCTGCGCCGAGCCACGCAGGAAGAATGTGCTGACGAGGTTTTCAATCGTCAGCCCGCGAAAAAGAGTCCCACCGCCGATAACGATAAACGCTGTGCAGTAATTCAGAGCGTGCTCAGCGTCAGGGTAGAATAGCCGCCTGACCTCGTTCTCATCAGTCACACCGTTATTGGCACAGTTATCAACACAGATATGGATGCCCTGGTGGTATGTCCGTTGCAAATCCGCATCCAGCTGGATAGCTGTCACCGCATCCAGCAGTGTCCGCACTTCTGCAAAAAAATGGTCAAACGCCGGGAGTTCACGAAGCTCGGAGAGCCGGCCGTAGTCAGGGAAGCGGTCGGCAAACTGAGCACCATCGAGTTGTGACGAAACGTTGTCCCACACGGGCCTGAACGTAGCGGCCAACTGATCATCAGCGTACTTCGACCACTCCTGGAGCGCTGCCTGCACGGCTTTGCTCATGTACTCATGATCAAGCTGTCTTGCACTTGTATGGATCAACATGCTCACAGGCTTTGCAGCGCCGGACAATCGCATCACGGCTACACAGCACAGGTACCAGGTCAGGCTTTCTTGCAGCGCGTCAGGCAGTGTCAAGTCTTCCCCTCGGTGAAGGCTACCCACCTGTTCCACGTCTTTTGTAGAGACTTCACGAACGATTCCAAGCGGCTCTTTATCATGTTCGGCGTAACCGAAAATCTGCACGGGCCCGAAATGTTCGTCCGCCTGTGGCAGCGCTGCAATGAAATCCGAAGGGTAAAGGGTTTCTCCTGGTCCTTCATTGAGAAAGTTGGCGGAGGGTGTGGCGGTGAACGCAACGTAGTTCACACATTGCAGAGGCAAACTGATCAATTGAAGGATGAGTTTGTTGATGGCCGTTCGCTCAGCCTTCGAAACGTCATTTGAATTGATGCCCGCTTGATCCGCCTCGTCATCAATCACCACGAGCCGCATCTGCGACATCCCCAGCGGGTGCGCTTTGATCCACGCAATGAGATGCTTCAACCGAGCCGGGTTCTTCAGGCAAACAACAAGGTGGCGGTCTCTTCGGCCAGCGTCGAACTGCATGTCCTGCGCACGGGCACCATAAGGACTGTTCTTCGATGGATGCTCGATCGCCTTCCAACTGACGTTACCATCATGCTGGAACAGATCGCCGACCAGACGCTTATTGGTTTGTACCCGCAGGTTCTCGAGGGTGCCGGTGAGCACGACGAACAGGTTCCATCTATAGTCGGCTGCCATGGAAATCAGGCCCGCCATGTTGGCCGTCTTGCCGGATTGTACATGTCCCACCACCAGCCCTTTTACAGGCATGCGATCTTGGGTGGTCTGCCGCAGATGCCGAAGGACGCGCACCGCAGACTTTTGAATATTATCGACCGAGGCTTGCTTCCAGCCCTGCGCGATCAGGTGTTTTCTGTAGAGCTGCCATGCACTTCGCGCGTCTTGCGGCACTGCCATGCCAGGCTCGGCTTCTTCCGCCCCAACAACAATCAAGGGTCTCGCCGCGGCGACGGATTGCTGCTCGGCCTGTTCCTTGTGCCGAACGATCTTCTTCCAACATTCAAGGCGCTCTTGCGGGCTATTGCCCAGCGAAGGCCAGTCGTCCATTTGCTCCTGCAACAGGAACCAGTCGTTGGCCTTCTCAAGTGGCTGTTCCGTCCGGCCGAGTCTGGCGATATCTTCCCAACTCCAGCTTTTCAGGCGCCGTCCATCAATGAACGCACGGCATTTATCGTACGCTGGGTTGATACTGTAATCAGCCATTAGCATCCCTACTGTATTCGGAAGACAACTCGAAGCAGGAACATCCCTACATTCAAGTCAAAGCCAAGGATAGTGGCACAGAGCCGGTCACCTTACAAAACCCGGCTGCTAGGCGGTGGTGAATTACGAGTACATTGCTGCCTGCATGTTTTTCATCACCATGATGAGGCGATATCTGTTCAGCCTTTTCAAATAGCCGTTAAATTATTGCTAATACACTCTTGCCAGAGTTCGGTAGCCGTGTGCGTGATAATTCAGCGGAAAAAGATACAGTGATGGTTGCTCACCAGCATCTCGATTCGACAGGTTTGGGCGATTGCCTCACCACGGTAAGATCGGCTTTCTCATCTTACTAAAAACGCTGATTCAAGGAGTTAGTGCGTGAAAAAGCTCTTGCCAAGCAGGAACAATGTTCCCAGTATCACGCAGGGCAAAACCAAGCGGGCCCTAATACTCACGGAGCAGGATGACATGACACTCAAAAAACAAGCCAAGCCTGCTAAAGCGCTTCTGACCTTCGAGGTGTTTTATAATGGCGAGCTGGTTCAAACCGTCGAGTTTTCCAGCCTCCGCAAGTGCAACAACTGGCGCGAAAAGAACCTAAAGACACCGTTTCTTTATGTGATCAAAACACCCGACTGCAACCGCGAGAGCTGCATCGAGCTATCCAAGCGCTACTTCTTAACCAAACACCGAGTGTACCCGGATCTATTTGAGCGGCCTGCGTGGGACGTCGTGACCCAGGCAGAACTGCAACAGCTTGCAGAGACTCGCATTGTGCGGGAGACCCGCGAGCGCACAGGTGTACCGCTTTCTGTCCAAGTCGGCGGCGGTAAATACGACGTCACCATCGTTCACTTTGACAAGCCGATGCGTGACCGCGTTGAGATCATCAAAGGCGACCTGAGCCGCGAAGAAGCTTACGAATTCATTCGCCACTACGGCACCGATGTCGTCCAAAAAGTAGCGACACTAACCGAAGAGGAAATGAGGCCAGTGATAGAAATGAATCAAACCGAGCGCCAGCAGCTGATCCTGAGCACGTTGCTAGACACCATCAAGCCAGAAAAAACTGGCTGGCGAGAAATTATCAAAACCATTGAAGCGCTGAGGTTGATCAAGCCGGACGGCTGGCTGGAAGTACGCGACGTGCTTCAATACGCCTTGGACCAGGGTCTCATCGCTCGCCCTAAATTCGATCCGCATGCCGATGACGAGTATTACTTTGCAGTCACTCCCGCTCACTCTGCCAACACGGAGGCTGAGGAATAAGCAGGAATTGACGCGCTCGCAGAGAGAAAAACTGATGACGAGCTTTGGTGTGTGTTGCATGGGGTGGAGCTCATCAAAAAACACCTAAGCGCGGGGACGTGACGCTAGCCTCGCACGGCTTTTTCGTAAGCGCATGGCAGCTAGCGGCACAAATGTCTTCTTCATTGGGGTTTCAGGGAAAACCACTCACCCGGGTATACGGGATAAGGGACTGATGACATGTACCCTCGAAAGCCAGACGCCTCACTGCACGACCCCTCCCCGGCTTACCTGCGCGGCCTTCTGAAGACGGCAGGCATCACCCAAGAAGCAGCAGCGACCGCACTCGGCATCACGGACCGGGTTATGCGCTACTACTTGAGTAGCCAAGAGTCGGCCACCTACCGACCAGCGCCGTATGCAATCCAGTACGCACTTGAGCAGTTGGCTGCACACGCTGCGAAGAAGCGAAGCGTTAAACGCGCCTGAACCTAGGTGGGTCGCCAGCGACCAGAGCCAAGTCCAGATACCACATGATATCGAGTCATTTTTTTTCGGAAAGCCACGCCAAGTCCGCATCTGAGCAAACAACGCACAAATACCCCCTCGCCCTCGAGAATGCGACATAAGCAAGCTCTCGCTGCTCCATATCTTCTCCGCTTACAACGAGGATCACTGCCGACCGCTCCAGTCCCTTGAATCGCCTAACGGTGTCTACGACTATGTCCTCAAGTACCAACGTCTCAGCGTCAGTAAACGAAATACTTGTTCCGCTACCTTTTTCGACAATGCTCGCTCGCTCGGCCTTCCCGTTAACCAGTACGGCGATGTTGCCTGGAGCTACCTCCTCTTGGTATACGAGCCGCCGCAGTTCTTTATAGGCTGCGTCAACTCTTGCAGTAGGGTTCTCAGCGGTGATCCAGGAAACATCGAGACCATCTGGACCATCGGCAACTATCTCGACGCCCGAATAGTGCACTGAGGCAGCGATATGGATGTTCTTTGTATTGCGAAAATTCCGAGAAAGCCGTATCGGAACCACACTCAGGTCTTGGACGCCATTTCCCGCGCTACCGTATATCTTCTGGTTACTATCCAAGAAAACGCGGAGTTGACCGCCACTAGTCAGGCAGGAGTCGACTGCAAGCCACCATTCAGCGCGAAAGTCCTGGCCCTCATCAATAATGACGGTGTCCCATTTTAGGGAAGGCTTGATTTCCATGGCCTTACAGAGAGCTTCTGGCAGCACGCTTTCGTAGAAATTGCTGTCATTCGTGTCGGCAGACAGCTTGATGCCTGCCTGAACAGCCGCGCGACCACACAGCCCATGAAAGCTGGCGACCGTAAGATTCTCTACGGCTTTCAACTTTCGTTCGAGGTATATTCCGAGAGGTCGGCTATAGCAGCTCAGGAGAGTCTTCTTGCCACGAGCCGCAGACCGGAGAGCTTCCTCGATTGCGACCACGGTTTTACCTGTCCCTGCCCCTCCCTGGATCAACGCCCGGGGGATGTCCGCGATGATATCAAGGATATGATATTGAGCGGGCTCAAGGACGCGAAACTCTCCATCAGCTTCCGCCAGTGCGGCACCGATACGAAAGCTCAGCGTAAAAGGGTGAGCCAAAAGCTTCTCCAGAGCAACCAATCCATCGCGCCCCAGAGAATCACAATTATCGGGCCGATTCCCTTCCTTCATGCGACTCGCGATCCAATCATGCAGGTGGTTCTGAAACTCGTTTGAACAACAAAAGATGTGGGCCGGGCGATCGGCTCCAAGGTTGCCACGAGGTGATCCCGCGCTAGGGAATATGACCCCATGGGTAGCATGGATCATGCGCTTCTGACCCTTGAGCGCTTCAGTGAGCCGTTTACGAATTTCATGTTTAGCGCTGCGCGCCTGCGACACTGGATCTTTTATTTTGTGGACGAAGTCCCTGTGATCAGTGCTGCGCCACTGACCGTCCAGTGGATCGAACGATATTTCCTTGCCGCCTTTGACCTCTATCGCAAGGATGCCATGACGAGCATGAGCGATCAGAAAGTCGCATTCACCATCCTTTTCATTTCCGAACCTGTCGGTACCCAACCACGGGCTCGAATAGAAGACATGGAAAGTGTTGTCCAGCACTTCACTTAGACGGTCATAGACACGAACCTCTGCTTTGCGCCGTGGGTCCTCCAAAACGGAACGTGGTAGCTTCCTTGGCCATAGTATCGCCATCAGCTACTCCTCAGCATTTCTTCAAAATATCCGAGCCCCGAACCCGTTCCGTCACCGACCAATAAAGCTCGATCAAGAAAGCTATTAAATGCTTCGCATGATGTCTCTGGGGCAAGACAACAGGCGTGGCACACCGAATGCGAGTAATTGTTAATAGCGCCCATCATGTCCGTGATACACAGCGGGTCGGATGAGCACCACTCGATGGAGTCGATCGCCCGCTGCAGGATACCCTCGATGCGCTCCGCTTTTCCTTGCCGCTCCAAGCCGCCAAGCGTGCCATCCGAATCGGGTGTCGCAGTGTAAATCAACAGCCCAGCCATCCTTTCATCGCCGCTCCCTGCGTAGATACGCTCTTGCAGTGAAGCGGAGGAATACCCGCATTCCAGCGTAAGTTGACGCATGAGAGCGTGCGCCAAGGTGTGGCAAAGCATGTAGCGAGGGGTAATTTCAACAGGCGGGTTAGACCCCTCTCCATACCGCTCCTTCCAGTCAGCTCGATGCCGAGTTTCGCAGTCAAAAACGCGCGTGGTGACGTCTGATCGTTTTTCCCAGCAGGACAATCGCTCTTCATTGAGCGCGAGGAAAATGCCCTCTCCACGCACTTCGATCGCAGGCAACCAGTCGAGTGCCGTCTTGGAAAGTCGCGCTACTTCAGACGAGTCCGGGTCGCCGGGTGGGTTGATCCGCGTGAACCCTTTGATCGCACGGATTTCACGAAGGCGTACCGCTCTCACGACTTGAGATACCCATAGAGCTATTTTTGGGGATACTACTGTTCGACGGGTTTCAAAGTCGGGGGTCCGAGTAGTTCCGGAGTCTGTTACGAACTGGCGGTATTCCTCAGGACGCAGGTCGTCGGTTTTCAGCTGCCCGTACGAAGCGAGGCGGTTTCTGACCCTTTCGGCCAATTCCGCAGACGATATGTTCATCGCTTGGATGATGCTTCCCAGTTCACCTCTGACAAGCAGATCGATGTACTCCTCCAGCTTCGACAGGTCATCAAGATTCGTGAGGGTACTCCACCAACTCCCCAGATCCTCCTGAAGGCGGTCGGACCAAGGCGGAATGCTGAGAGCCGAATCGACCACCGGAAAGTACAGGTTGGATGCACCTCGCTGAACAGCATATTGTTCTCTGCCGCATGTTTCATCGCCATTGCTTAGCCATGGTCGATGCCCACGGCACTTGGGACCATGCTCCCAGGTCCGTTTCGAGAAAACACCGTCCATAGAACGACGGGCTCCGCACTTGGGGCAACTGAGGATGAGCCCGGCGAGACCGGGTTTCTCGGCTCGAAGAATAAGGCCTGGGTGACGATCCGAGTTTTCACGTTTTGCAGCCGAGCACTCCGGCTTGTGACTCACCCACCAGTCCCAGGTAAACTCGTCTACGTGACCATGTTTACAAGCCATAACGAAACGGACCGGGATTACAAAGATCTTGTCAGATCCGGGATTCTTTGCTGTGCATGTCGGACAATAGCGATAGGCGTTACCCGGATCATTTGCCCACCGGTTGTGTGGCTTGATCAAATCGCAGGCGGGGCACTGCAACCATTTCGGAAAACGCACGGCTACAAGGCGGCGGGTATCGGGTGCCTCATCTTTCCCCCGATCGGTAACGACGGGGGGAGTTCTGAAGCCCTTGACGCCGAGCTTTTTCTGCAAGCGAGGCTCTCGAACGACCTGCGGGTGGGCCAGACCGGCAGGGCTGAACGAGCGGTCCCACTCTTCGAGGCCCGCAGCAATGCCGGACACTGCGCCGCCGCCTGAGCGGAAATCCACAACGGAACCGGGACCAAATGTCGAAACGACCGCGCTGCGTCGCAACTCCTGAAGCTCATCTTTCATATGTATCGTCCTTATCCCTGAGGCCAGGGGCCATCCTGAAAGGGGTGCCCGCTTCGACGGTGCGCATGGAATTGAGGGTCGGCCAGGCAGCCCCAGTGCGGCGATTGGTAGCCTGGCGAGCGGCGGCGCGCTCGGCACTCTGAAGAAGTGAACTTCCGCCTTTGAAATCGCTCCAGTAGACCGTCGGTTGTCTTGCTATCCAAGTGTCCAGGTAACTTTCAAGCTCTTCCCTGACATCAACTTCCTCGGGATCGATTCGTTTCGCTCGCTCTACAAGCAGGTCGATAAGGTCCATCGCCTTGTTCTCTGCATACTCGCTCATTTCTGGAGAATCGAGCATGTCGGGAACAAGATGCCGTACGGCCGCCACTAGCGCTGCGTGCAGTGCCCTGTCCCGAGCTCTAGAGGCAAACGGGGTGACACTGGTGGCCTCCACATCCCTGTAAAGCGTGAGATGCCAGCTGCAGAAGGCCTCAAAGTGGGAGCGGTCACGCGCCTTGGCGTTGTTCAGCACCGAGACAACAAGCCCACTCACTTTCCCCCGACCCACACGGCTTGTGGCCTGAATATATTCAGCAATGGTTTTGGGTTGCCCGTTGACTAGCATCAGCCCCAGTCGAGAGATGTCCACGCCAACACTGACCATGTTGGTCGCAAGCACTGCATCGACTGCGCCTGGGAGCCCCACTCTGAAGTCCAGCTTGCCAAGCATGTCGCGGATGTCTTCCTGAGTTCTTCTTGAGGTTAGTTCCTCGATGTTGCTTAGCTGTCTTTTCGGTTCACCCCGTGCGTCTGCGCAAAGGGCAATACTGTCTGTAACGTCGTCCTGCATAAGGACGAGCGCCCCGCCCAACTCACGAATGGAGTTGAAATACCCGACGAGTGTCCAGTAGGCATCTCGGCGCACATCGTCACAGAAAGCCCCATAAGCGGTCTGCAGTAGAGATCCTGCCACTGCTTGCAAGGTGAACTTTGCTGATCGACCTACCGTCGTGATACCAAGGTAGCGCCTTCCCATCGCCTCCGCCCCCCGATCACGCACGGTAAAGCCGGAGTTGTCATGATCGATTGCCGGAGGCGGGAACTGGAACGCCTGGCGATCAAACAGCGCTAGTACTTGCTCCGATGCTCTACGAATCGTTGCCGTGGAGCCGATGACCTTGGCGCGATGACCACGCGCAGCGAACATAAGATCGAACGCTGCCTCATACACGCCCGCAATCGTCCCTAGAGGACCGGAAATCAAATGCAGTTCGTCCTGGATTATGAGGTCAGGCGGAGCCCCATCTGAAACGCCGAATAACCTGTTCGTCCTTTTTTCCCGAACGATCTGCGCAAACTTGTCGGCCGTTCCGATCAGCAACGTTGGTCGGCTTTCGTAGACATCATCGTCGACCGTGAAAATAGGCAGGCACCCGCACATGGTGCAGGAGCTATTCCTGCATTCAACCTGAACCGGCGAGGTTGCACTTACCATCCACCACTCCAGTTTTTCTCCGCATGCGGGACAGCGAGCGAGCTGCTTTGGTGATGCCACCTCCAATGCCCCTCGGAGGGAAGCAAATGCATCGGTGCGCTTGTTGGGAGTTGCGTCTCCACCCACCCACAGGCCAATCGAGAAAGGCACGTTACCTTGAAGCGGCAAGCCGGCGGGAGATGCCACTCGGCCAGTACGTATCGCTTCCAGAGCAATGATCATGGCGGCCGAGCGTGCGAACTGCTGTGTCGTCAGCAGACGGAGTGTGTAGCGCATGAAGGCGCTGACGCCACCATGATCATCAGGGTTGTCGGAGAGACGGCGATACACCGCAATACAGGCGATCAAGGCGAGGTAAGCCTCTGTCTTGCCACCCCCGGTCGGGAACCAGAGCAAGTCCATGACGCCTCGGTGCCTGTGGTCGCGAATCACCGACGACGGCGCACTGAGAAGCAGAAAGCCGAGCTGGAACGGCCGCCAGCGCAATGGCCCATGCTGGCTCTTGGAAGTGTCCCACGAATGCTGCAGGTGCATGGCAAGATTCGCCAGCTGGAAGGCTCGGCGCAGCCGCGGATTGACCCCTAACTCATGAACAGAGTCCAACATACGTTTCAGCGCTTCTTCGCACCGGGCAAGGTTGGCATGCGCAACGTACTTCAATTCCGCACGCACATCCATTACGTCGTCGATCCGTTTGCGCTGCGTGCGTATCCAGCGGGCATAAGCATCACAAAAACGCTGCAGCCCTTGTTGGAGCAACGTGACGTCCGCACTGGCCAGTGCCTGAGCCGAAAGAGGATTGAAAGTCCCAGGCCCTGCGTCCAGCTCCGAAAAGAAGGCGTGACCATTCGGATCAACGCTTTCGACGATAGCCGAGGGAAGCCAGGTCGTTCCCACCCAAATTGCCGTCGGTGGTACCCCGACTGCGGGCTCAGCGGATTCCCATTCAGCCGAGCAGACGTGTCCGACAGCGAATTCAGCCACGTTTCTGTAAAGGAGCGCGCCACTTTCTTCATCACTGATGAAGCCGACCCCACCGTCTCCAGGCTGCCGCAGCGACGTTACCCGCCGAGGAGGCTTGGGTACCAGATGAGTTCCTTCACAAGGGTCTACGCGCAACTCCGTCTGGAACAGCAATGCTGCCTCGATCTCGTCTCGGACCTGTTCCGAGACAATTGAATTCATCAAAGTCAGAGTGACTAGGACAGTATCCCCTGAGCTAATGCAGCGGACATTGAGCTCGACATCCGGCAACCCACGTGTAACCGCTGAAAGCATCCGACGGGTCGTGCCGACCGACAGATCGATATCAGGAATAACGACCCTGTGCGGCTGCCGAACCCAGGTGGCACTGGCATCATGCTTTTCGAGCCGATAGGTAGCGAAGCTACAGATGACTCGTACTTGGGGGGTGCTGCAGGAAGAAGCACTGAACGATATGCCTGCTACTGAAGGCTTCTGTAGCGACCCCGTTCTGACTGCCTCGGCCTCGCCGTCGCTATCGTCTCCTGTTCCGCTGCCGGCAGCCCCAAGCCGCTCGTCATCCTCCCCGAACATTGCCGTGCGCTGAGGCCACAGAATACCGGTCAGGTAGATATCGGATGGCCGTGTCGTCAGTTGCTCATCCACTGCGCGTGGCCCGATCAAATCCTCGGCAAGCCTACGGGCGACGAGGTCTCTGTCGTGGGATTTATCGTGCATGGCAGTTAACTCCGGCCACTAAAGTAGAAGGGGGGGAACGCAACAATTCTCGGCATCAGCACGAAACCGGAGGAAGCCCAAGGCTGATGCAAGGCTCCAAGATCAGTATCGTCAGGGCCAAGCACGACAGTGGCACACCCCTGACCTCGCACATGGTTGACACGGAGCGGCGGTCTATGACTTTGTTTCTGCTTCCTGTGAGCAAGAATGTCCCAAAGGTCGTAGGTGAGATTGCGCGAAAGTGCACCGATGCAGAAGGTTTCGCTAGCGGTCTGAATCCTGTAGCGCCAATCGAGGTCTGGGTCCGCTGCCAGTTTGTAGCTGGTGACTACATCGGCGACTTGTGTCAGAAAACTTTGCGCTGCCAAGGCATCTTCTGCACTTAACTCACTGCGACCAACCAGACCACGTGCAGTTAAGTCTCCTTCACGTCCAATTTCGACCATCACCGATTGACCTGCTCTCGTCGACCTATGGCAGCGACCCGAGGATAGCGTTGACGCTCTGAAGGCAGCACATTCTGCTACAGTAAGGGATGTGCGCGCGCGCGTGGCTCCGACAAAGAGCACTCGCACCTCTTCGGCCTCTTCCTCGATACTGTCGAACTCCGCGCCATTGGGCAGAAGCAGCACAACGCTGCTCGCCTCACGCCCTTTACTGGCGTGAATAGTTCCCACTATCGGCCCGTAGAGGCCGTACTCGGGAAGCGTCAGCTCAACAGGGGGCCTGGTCTGGCTAAGGCGCCGTCTCAGGTTCAGCATATCGATAGAGCCATCCTTGCGCCCTGCGATACGCATAAGATGTTGCCAGGCCTCGGCTGGCCCATATTGGGGCGTCGCTTTCCCCTCAATGCGAGAGGCCCAGAGATCAAAGAACCAGCGCTCCGCGAGCAAAGGCTCGAAAAAATCCCAAAAGCAGATGGCCAGCCAGGCTGGCAGGGTGACGCCGTAACCAGACAACCTCAACCGATGGGGAAGCTTACAGAATTGCGAGGCCATAAGTACTTCAGCCCGAGTTCTAAACAGCAGAAGGTCGGCACTGGTAAAGTCGCCGACTTCCATGTCCATCCACTTCAGCCCGCTCTTATCGGCTAACTCGCTGATTCGTTCTACTGTCGCGCAGTGCAACCCCTCACGGTGTCTTGTCGTGTCGAGGACATCTTGGCGCAATTCCGAGAAAATTTTCCGAAGACCGGGAGACGATGTACGGTAAATCTCCTTCAGAGAGAGTGTTATGAACGCGAGAGTATTCTGGGCGCGTAGGCGGCCAAGTAACGGCAACACCGCCTTGAAAGGTATGTTTTTCCCACGTGCGACACTGTCGTCGGAGAAGCCATAGATTGCCTGGGCTTCATCGGCGAATACCGTGATACCGCAAGTCTGAGGCAACTGGTTGACCAGCGCCTCGACCAAGTCTGCTCGTCTTCCGACGAGATCCTGTGCCTCATCAATTACAACGTGCTCTATTTGTGAGAGTTCTTCTGCGACGTCCGGATCAGTCTGCAAAAGCTCGATGACCCGATCAATGTTTTCTTCGTAGGATCGAGTCAGTTTGGCATTCGAGTCATGGCCGGAATGAATGGACCACGCATGAGAGTCAACAGTTGCAATACGAATAGCGAAGGCCGCATCACCCACATAGGAATGCAATCGTGCACGAATTTCCGCGACTGCGGTCCTTGTGAAGCTGATCATCCATGTGTTGCTGGGCTCTAGATCTTCCTCACCAATAAGATAGGCCAAACGCGCGCAAGCGACAGCAGTCTTACCAGTTCCGGGCCCTGCCTCGACAATAAGCCGGATATCCATGTCTTCCTCGATCACCCGCAGCTGATCCGCATCCCAGCCTGATTCCATCAGAGTATTTCCAGCACTATTTCATGGCTAAAGAATCCTTGCTTCAGCTCGGCATCACTCGTAGCGGCAGTCTGCAAAACCAGAAACTTAGTCGCCACGGCGTTCGATCTTCAAGGGAATTCGGCGGGTCGGCCCGTTACGTAGAGACCCGCTACACCGTACTTTATGACATCTGCACGCAGAACGCTCTAGTCATCCTGCGGAATTGCCTTACATAGGTGCCATTGCCAACTGGGGTAAATGAAGCGAACGGCAAGTCGCAGGGGGAAACAGCAATCAGGTTCTGATCAGAACCGAATACAATGGCAGGCCAATTCAAGCCGTTTGCGAATTGAGATGGACTCAGTATTCCAAAAGGTATTCCAAGACTCGCAAAAAAAACTAAAAGTATATATAAATCAATATCTTACTGAATCGGTTCAGATTACCCCGGCTCAACGAAAAAAGACGTCCACGGACGTCTTTTTTTTTGTGCCTGAAATCCAGTGAAATCAGGGCTTTCGCCGCCATTACCTTCCGTAGACGACTTTTGAGCTTCACCGGTTTTGGTCTTCCCAGCTTCCCGAAGCTAATCTTGGGAATACCAAATGTGGAATGGAGTTATTCTCGTGCGCACTCAAATTACACGTATTTCCGACCGCCAGCTCAAAGCCTGTGAAGCGTGTGCACCCGGCTCCGAATGATCAAGACCGCCTACAGGTAAGGCGAGTAATTGAAGCACTTCACATACAGCAACACCACCGAGTTGCCTTGACTGCTCCTGCAGGCCAGGTTCCAAGTCACTCGCCCGAGAAGTAATCACTGTCGAGTTGCTTCACCTCGTAAACATCCTTAACGCTCACGCCTAGGTTGTTATCTACCATCAATCGCGCCAGCTCAACACCGTCGATCAATACCACTTTGATGTCCAGCCCCAGCGCCGCAATGCGAGCCCCTTCAGAGAACTCAGAGGTAGTGATGAACACCCCCTTACGCGCACGCTGGCGAGTCAGTGCGCCGATAAACTTGTCAATCTCCGGGCGATGCACCGTATTGGCCCAGCGCTTGGCCTGCAGATAGATAACATCGAGGCCAAGCTTGTCTTCTTTGATGATGCCGTCGATACCGTCATCATTGGTCGCTTGGGTAGCCTTACCAGCCTCTTTACGCGAACCGCCGTAACCCATTGCGATCATAAGATCGACTACCAACTGTTCAAAGAAGCTGGGGGTGGCCAACCGGACTTGCGTCAGCAACTCGTCTGCCAGGGACTGCATGAGGGTCTGATGCGCCTCGGCCAACTGTTCGTCTGGCGTGGTTTCGGAAATACCCACGTTCAGCAGGGAGGGAGCGTCAACTGATTGCGGTTTGGCCGTATGGAAGTCCGCAAACTCAGGAAACTGCTTCAACCAGCTCACAGTGATGCGCTGCGGACCATTGGTCAAAGCATCAAGGCCACGAGGGGTAATTTGCACCATGCCTTTGGCCGGAATGCATAGCAGCCCGGCCTTATTCAAATAGGTACGAGCCCAGCCCACTCGGTTGTTGATCACCGTCTGCTGACCAGAGGGTAGGCGCTCCTTGCGTTCGTCCTCGGTCAATTGGAATTGATCAGCGACCCTCTCGCGCAACTCATTGAGCGGCAGCGGCGCACCGCTCTGCACGGTGCTCAACACTGGGCGCATCACACTTTGAAAATCCGGAATTGCCACTGTTTCTCCTTAATTTTAGCGGCTGCTTTAGGCGCCGCCCACGCGAGCCTCATCGAAGGAAGCCGCGGTCTTGAGCACCTTCAAAATCACCAGCGCAAACGCGCGGCTCTTCGTTTCGTTATCCAGTACTTCCAGCGAGAGTTTCTCGTGTTCAGTCATAGCATCTAACACTGTATCGAGGACGCGCTTGGGAAAAAGGCCGTGCATCACTTGATCCACCGAATGGTTGTTCACCTGGGCCATCACATCTTCCTGACGGCTGATACGCTGGGCGATGCAAGTAAGGAACTGCAGCTGGTCGTCGTCCCTCACTTCGGCACCAAAGATATCGTTAAGCGCCTCAATGATTTCGGATAAGCGCTTCTTCTCCGGCTCATGCGGCTTACCGCTCCCCACGTCACTGCCGGGTTTGACGGTGTATTTGCCCGTCTCTTCGTTCAGGCGAAGCAGGTGTTCGGCGCGCTTACTCAGACGGTAGTGGCTCAGTTACAACTCACCCACATCCACGTCGTTCTCTAGCAGGCGATCTACGCGCAGCAGTGGGTGTAGATGCTTGGCGTACACGCACAGCTGCAAGTTTACCCCGTAAAGCTCGCGGTCGGTCACAGAGGCGACGGCCTATTTTCACTCGGCTCCCATGACTTAAAGGTGCTATGGCCGTACTCAAACGTATGGCCAGCAACGATATGTCTACTGAACGCGTTCTCAACCCCCCACTTAGCAACCTACACTGGCGTAGCAGACAAGAAATGGATCAGCCCGCCTAGCCATTTGACTGGCTGGTTTTCTAAAATAATTTATCGTCTTACTCCCATTCCCCCCCTCCCCTCACTAAACACCATGACCACCAGCCAGCCCTTCGAACTCGACGATACTCACCGCCACACGCCGCTAGCCGAAAGCTGGACGTGGAACACATAAGGCGCCGTAACTTTGCTGAATCCTAGCTTCCAATCTTAATCATTCTCAACACTTAAACTAGCAAGTTAGCCAACTAACTAATTTCAAACATCCACTTGAATAGCTCATCATCCGCTTGACTATCGCTTTAACGATTAACCTAAAAAGTATTTCGCTTTCACATATATTTTACATTCCCCTACATATGATAATGTCATTACGACATCAACGCTGTTCCAACCAGAATCAAAGGGGTGTGTATGGCAGGTGTAATGGCATCCGTTAACAGCCGTACACAACTGGTCGGTCAGAACAGACTGGAATTGTTGCTATTCCGCTTTAACGACCAACAGCTGTATGGCATTAACGTCTTTAAAGTCAGAGAAGTTATTCGCTGCCCCAAGCTATCTCTACTACCAAAGTCTAATAACAACATTTGTGGCGTTGCGAATATCCGTGGTGCTTGCATCCCCATTCTAGACCTTGCAATGGCTACCGGGCTGCCCGGCATCACAGATAAAGAAAGCGCTTTTATCATACTTACGGAGTACAACAACCGAGTTCAAGGTTTCTTGGTGTATGCAGTTGAACACATCGTTAACTTGAACTGGGAAGACATTCATCCGCCTCCCAAGGGCAGCGGTGACAACAATTACCTGACGGCCGTTACCCGCACCGATGATCGTCTGGTTGAAATCATCGATGTAGAAAAGGTGCTGACGGAAATCTCGCCCTCGTCCGAGGAAATTTCGATTGGTGTGGTGGATGACGCGGTCAATCAACAGGCTCGACACCTGCGAGTGCTGACCGTGGATGACTCGATGGTTGCGCGTAAACAGGTGACCCGCTGCCTGGAAACAGTGGGTGTCGAGGTCGTCGCCTTGAACGATGGTCGCCAGGCGCTGGATTACCTTCGGGCCATGCTTGACGAGGGCCGCAACCCGGATGAGGAGTTTCTGATGATGATTTCAGATATCGAAATGCCGGAAATGGACGGTTATACGCTGACCGCCGAAATCCGCAGCGACCCACGCATGGCCAAGTTGCATATCGTGCTGCACACGTCCCTATCGGGCGGTTTCAACCAGGCCATGGTCAAGAAAGTCGGGGCCGATGACTTCCTCGCGAAGTTTCGCCCGGATGACCTGGCAGGTCGTGTAGTCGCACGAATCAAGGCCGTGAGTCCTACCTGAAAGGCAAAACGACACTGCTCAAGCCAAGGAGGCTGATGAACAACGTATAAAAAGACCATCAACAGAGGGCATACCATGTTGAAGTGCAATGAACTCGATCTTCAGGCGCCTGATGGCGAGGCAAAGCCATTCTGGCGGGGCGGTGAGCCGTCGCAGGCACCGTGCGCCTTGGGCTGCGGCACTCAACCGGCCGCTACGGCCCAAGCGGCTGCGCCAGCCGTCCCAGCCATCCCCACATCCATGCAAAACGAATTAGTCGCCGCACAGGAAATCTGTAGTCGCGCTAAAACCGCCGTTGTCGAGATGTTCGGCCATGCCCGCATGGGCCGGGCCCTGGAGCTTGAGCACATCAGTGCATTGGTGGAAGACATTTCGAGCTCTATCGCCCGCCACCCTAATGCCTTTATCAGCCTGGCACGCCTGAAAAGCATCGACGACTACACCTACATGCATTCAGTCGCCGTGTGTGCGTTGATGATTGCCCTCGGCAATCAATTGGGCCTCTCTACCGCACTGATTCGTCGCGTCGGCATGGCCGGGCTGTTGCACGACATCGGCAAAATGGCCATACCGGGCGCCATTCTCAACAAGCCTGGCCGGTTGAGCACTGACGAATTGCAGTTGGTGCGTACCCATCCACTGGAAGGGGAAAAAACCCTGCAAGCGACTTCGCAGATGTGCGAAATGGTCGTGGATGTATGCCTGCATCACCACGAAAAAGTCGACGGCACCGGCTACCCCCATCAGTTGGTAGGGGACCAGATCAGTCTGGTGGCTCGGATGGCTGCGGTGTGCGATGTCTACGACGCAATCACCTCGGACCGCTCCTACAACCAAGGCTGGGACCCCGCCGTCGCCATCCAGCAAATGTCCACATGGGAAGGGCATTTTGATGACGAGGTATTCCGCGCGTTTTTAAAGTCCGTGGGTATTTACCCGGTCGGTTCTATCGTTCAATTGAAAAGTGGCAGTATCGGTGTAGTGATAGAACAACATCCCGAGTCGTTACTGACACCAAAAATCAAAGTGTTCTTTCTGCCCGTTCTAAATATTTATGTAACGCCGAAAATAATAGACCTGAGTGATCCCGAACAACCCGACCGAATTGTCGCGCGGGTACCGCCCCAGCGTTACGGCTTTAAAAACACCGAACGTTTATGGCTCGACGAAGAGATGCCCAAAGAGCATTAAGTAACTCAAAGCGCTGTACAGCATTTCCATGCCTAAGCAGCCAATGATAAAACACCGTGCCTTGTGCAAAAGAAGTACCGAAATGTCGACATTCGATGATGTTGGCGACTATTAGCATGGGCAGGAAATATCATGAAATTCAACTCATTGCAGACTCGAATTTGCTTCACCGCCGGACTCTGCCTGTTTATCTCGTGTGCGAGCCTGGTCTCATATGGCCTTTATTCTTCAAGCGCCAATCAAGCGTATGTCGGCACTGAAGTTTCAACCCTGATTGAAAGCGCCACTATCCGCGAAGTGCAAAACCTAGCTGAGTCGCGTGCCAATGCCATCCAGGCAAAACTGCAGAACGCCTTGGATTCGGCACGCACAATGGCCAATACGCTGGGAGCGAGTAAAAGTGCGCAGAGCCCACTGACCCTCAGTCGTGAGCAGATCAATACGATGCTGCTCAGCGTGCTCAAGGACAACCCCGACTTCAACGGCACGTATTCATGCTGGGAACCGGATGCGCTGGACGGCCAGGACCAAGCCTTTCGTATCAATGAGGGCGGTAACAACCCGTTGACCGGTCGCTTCACCCCCTACTGGACACGCAGTTCAGATGGCCATATCGCCGTGCAACCGCTGGTTGAGTACGACTCCGATGCCCGCCACCCCAATGGCGTGTTGAAGGGCGGCTGGTACTCAGGCCCACGGGACACCCAGAAAGAAAGCGTGCTGGACCCACTTCCCTACGTGGTGCAAGGCAAAAATGTGTGGCTGACCACGCTATCGGTACCTATCACTGCCAATGGCAAGTTCTACGGCGTGGTCGGGGCTGACTTCGATATCTCATTTATCCAGAAACTCAGCGAGCAAATGTCCGCAGACCTGTATGGCGGCAAAGGCTCCGTGTCGATCCTGAGCAATCAAGGGCTCGTGGTGGCTGACAGTAAACGCCCGGAATTCATTGGCCAGTCACTGAAAGGCTTGTTGCCAGGCACTTGGGAAAAGGTGTTGGCGAATGTGCAAAAAGGCCAGGGAGACAGCCGGCTCAATCAGGACTCCCAGGAAATCGAAGTACAGATGCCGATCAATCTGGGGCGCACCGGCAAGCCGTGGGCGATTTTGATCCATCTGCCCAAGGCGGTGGTCATGAGCCAGGCCTTGGCCCTGGAGCAGGAACTGCAGTCACGCGGCGTCAAGAGCAGCATCTGGCAGGTCTCGGTCGGCGTAGGTGTCTCCTTGCTGGCATTGCTGGCGCTGTGGTTTGCCACAGCGAAAATCGTCGGCCCGATTCGTGAAGCTGCCGCTCTGGCCGCGAATATCAGCCTGGGTGATTTCTCTCGCCGGCTGGTGCAGAAATCTGATGACGAAGTCGGCCAATTGTCCTTTGCCTTGAACGATATGTCGGAAAGCCTGCAACGCCAGGTGCGTGTGGCCGAGCGTATTTCCGAAGGGGACCTGGATTTGGAAGTACGCCTGTCCTCCCCCAACGACACCCTCGGCAAATCGTTGGAAAAAATGGTCGGTAACCTGAACACCCTCATTTCCCAAGTCCAGGCCAGCGCCACGCAAATCACCGGCAGTTCCGCACAGGTCACCGAGTTGAGCCAGTCGCTGTCCGACGGCGCGTCCAATTCTGCATCGTCCATCACCGAAATCAGTGCCGTGATGACCCAGATGGCAGCGCAGACTACCGACAACGCCGCCAATGCGAAGAAGGCAGACGAGCAATCCCAAGCCTCGCGCGCCGACGCCGGGGAAAGTGACAAACTGATGAGTGAATTGATCGCGGCCATGGCGGAAATCGACAATTCAGGCAAAGACATCACCGCGATTATCACCACCATCGACAACATCGCCGCTCAAACCAACCTGCTGGCGTTGAACGCAGCTATCGAGGCCGCACGTGCCGGAGAACTGGGGCGTGGTTTTGCGGTGGTCGCCGACGAAGTCAGAAGCCTCGCCGCCCGCAGCGCCGAAGCCGCCCAGCAAACCGCCGCGCTGATTGCCGACTCCTCGACCAAAACGCAACGCGGCATGATCATCGCCGGGCGCACCGCCGACTCGTTGAGAAATATCGTCACCGGCACCAGCACGGTTTCCAGCCTGGTGTCGTTGATCTACCAAGCCTCCAGCGAACAGGCTTCCGGCCTGCAACAGGCGAGCATCGGCCTGGAGCAGATCGACGAAGTCACCCAGCAGAATCAGGCAAACTCCCAGCAATGCGCAGTGGCGGCCAAGAACCTGTCGGAACGGGCCAACTCCATGCAACAGGGCCTGAGTCGCTTCAAAGTCAAAGCCTCGTAATGCCTCACGCGAAGCCAGGGGGTCGTCAACCTCCTGGCCCAGCGACATAACCCACGCCCATTCATGAAATATTAAGAATCACCTCCCTATACTCATCGATTGTGAGCCGTTCCCTCAAACGATCCCCCTTCTCTCGGTAGCCAGACTCCATGACGCGTCCCGCTCCTCTGCTGCTCCTGCTTGCAGGTCTGCTGTTCTTCTTGGCCCTGGGTAACCATGAACTGCAAGGCTCCACCGAGGCCCGTGTCTCGGGCATTGCCATGGCCATGCACTTGGACAATGACTGGGTCGTACCGCAACTGTTTCGTGAGCCCTTCCTGGAAAAGCCGCCCTTGAGCCTGTGGCTGGACGCCGGAGCGATTCGCCTGTTTGGCGGCACACCTGGGGCGGTACGGCTGGCTTCGGCATTTGCCGGTCTGTTCAGCGTGATGCTGCTCTATGGAATGCTGCGCAGGTTCGGACGCCCAAAGACACTGGCGTTTTGCGCAGCGCTGATCCTCGCGACCATGGCCAGTTACTGGGGCAATGTGCGCGGCGTGGGTGAAGATTCACTGCTCAGCCTGGGCGTAACCACCGCGCTGCTGGCGTTCTACCAAGCCGTGCGACCCGGACGTGAGGGTTCCAGCGCGTTGGCATGGATGCTGTTTACCGCCGGCATGGTGATCGCCACCCTGAGCAAAGGCGTGCTGGGCCTCGCGTTGCCGGGCATCGTGATCTTTGTGTACCTGACCAGCATCAGCCTGATGGACAAGCGCCTGCGTATCGGCGAGTGGCTCAAACCGGGCGTGTTCACCGTGCTGGCGTTGGTGCCGTTGATGATCTGGCTGGGCTTCCTGTTCCAGCGCGGCGGGATGCAGGCCGTGGGCGAAGTGCTGTGGACCAACAGCGTCGGGCGGTTCAGCGGGTCGTTCGTCGAGGCTGGGCATTACGAGCCGTTTTACTACTACTTCGCGAAGCTGCCGCAAGCGTTCCTGCCCTGGAATATCCTCGTGTACCTGGGCCTGTGGCACTTTCGAAAAAGCCTGGTGCGCGATCGCTACCGCCTGTTTTTCAGTGTCTGGCTGGTGGCGCAGTTCACTCTACTGACTCTGGCGTCCAGCAAGCGCACCGTTTACCTGATGGCACTCACGCCAGCCGCCGCCGTGCTCGCAGCAGAATATGCAGGTGTGCTGTTGGAATGGCTCAAGGTGCGCAAGCCGGCGCTGTACCGCTACCACCGGGGGGTGATCATCGGCGTGTTCAGCCTGGCAATGGTCAGCTACCTGACGGCTGCGTTCTGGTTCGCACCCAAAGCAGACAAGCGCGAATCCTTCGTACCCGTGATCAGTCAGGCCAGGGCGTTTCAAACTGAAGGTAAGAACGTGGTGATGTTCCAGCCCAATGAGCGCATCGCCGGGGCGAGCGTGTTCTATCTGCAGGCCTACTTGCCGATCCTGCAGACCGAAGCTGAATTACACAGTTTTCTCACGGCCAAACCCGGCAACGTTGCATTGCTGGACAACACCCGCCAACTGAGCGGGAAGATCACCGTGATCAAGGAGATGAAGATCGGTCGCCAGCCTTACTACTTCATCGAGCAGTAAGGCCAGCGCACCCAGGGCATCAGTGCTTGGTGAGCTTGTCCAAGTAGCCCATGGCAAAGGCCGAGACCACGAAGGTCATGTGGATGATCACGTACCACATCAGGTGCTGGGGATCGACGTTCTTGGCGTCCATGAAGATGCGCAGCAGGTGGATCGAGGAAATCGCCACGATGGACGCCGCCACTTTCATCTTCAGCGACGAAGAGTCCATGGTGCCCAGCCAGTTGAGCTTTTCCTTGTTTTCATCGATATCCAGCTGCGACACGAAGTTCTCGTAGCCGGAAATCATCACCATCACCAGCAAGCCACCCACCAGCGCCATGTCGATCAACGACAGCAGCAGCAGGATCACTTCCGCTTCCAGCATGGTGAAAATGTTGGGAATCACGTGAATGATTTCCTGGAAGAATTTCAGCGCCAGGATCAATAAACCCAGGGATAACCCCAGGTAGATCGGCGCCAGCAGCCAGCGTGAAGCGTACATAGTGTTTTCGATAAAGCGTTCCATGGGATCTCACACAGCTTGGCTAAAAATGGCGGCGAGTATACCAGCCGCTACAAGACACCTGTAAGCGCGAGAAAACTGACCCAGGCGGCATCTGTAAGAGAATTTTTCTGCTAGTGTCGAGCCCATCTCAACTCGGCTCGATGACGTCGGACAGGAAAAACTCAGATGATGGATGTGCGATCCCCTTTGGCCAGCATTGGCCTGTGCGCGGCATTGCTGCTGGCCAGCGGCTGCTCCCCCAGCGACGAGCAGAAGCAGACGACCCTCGAAGAGAAAACCGCCAAATTCGAACAGTCCCTCGACAGCATCCAAGACCCCAAACTGCGTGACGCCGTCGCCGACCTCGGCGGTTCGCTGCTATTGCTGGAACGGGCGCGGGTCAAACTGGCCACCAAGCCCATCGAGGCCGAGTACGGCGAAGACAACCTGGCCCTGCTCAAGCACTACCCCACGCCCCAGGCGCTGGTGGATACCTATATCAATGGCCTGTTCGTACTGCGCAAGACTTCACACTCCGACTACCTGACGGATTTGCAGCCGGTCTTCCCGTTCAGTTTCAACATGCCCGACCAATTCCCCTTCCCCCATGGCCTGGAATGGCAGTCGGTCACCTTGAGCAACAACAAAGTCATCCCTTTCCAGCCGGAATGGTCGGAGACAGACCCCGGCATTCAGTTAAGCCCCAGCAGCTCCAACCTGACCAACCCCGATGACCTGACGGTGACCTACCCCTTCATCGACGGCATCGAGACGGAAAACAAGAGCCAACCCCAGCCTGTCACCCTAAAAGGCGCGGTCGAAGTCATCGCGCCGGGCAAGGTGCTGACGTTCGACCTGTCGAAAAAGGACGTGGGTCACAAACGCACTGAGGGCAATATCACCCTCAATTTGCTGCTGCTGGAGAAGAACTACGCCGAAATCGAGCTGACCAACAGCGAGCCACTGGCGCCGCAAGTCGGCGACGAGTCGCCAAACCCTCTGCTGGTGCAGGCGCGCGACACTACCGGGCAATTCCTCACACGCTCAGGTTCGATCAACGAAAGTGCCGCGCAAGTGGCGTTCTACGAGAAACAGTTGGCCGAGATGCAAAAGCAGAAGGCCTGGTCGGAGGGGTTCGAAAAACAACTGACGGATGAACAGAAAGCTTTCGAGCATAAGCAGGGCAGTCATTACGCCAAGGTGTATTTCAACGGCTTGATCGATACCCTGCAGGTCAACGTGATGGACTTTTCCACGGCGTCCGTTACCCGCAAGGACCTTGACTTGCCGGTGTTGCGCTTCGACAAGAACAGCCTGGAAAAGACCGTACAAGCCTTGCCGATGCCGGTCACCGTCTACGACGACAGCGCTGCCAGCTGGCTCAAAGACTCGGCAATGACCGAAGAACAACTGAAAAACAGCGTCAGCATCAGCCAGTCTGTCGAAGACGCCAGTGCCGCGCATATCGAGTTCGACCACCCTTTCACCTTTAATGACGACCTGGTCGGTGCAGAGCGCAACAGCAGCGAATCGCCGATTACCTTTTTTACGGCGGACGAAAAAGGGGAGCGCGGCGACCCCATCGAGCTGCCGACCGAAGCGTTCGAGCTGAATCCGGCCCGTGGAACTCTCACCTACGACCTCACCCTGTTCCCGGAAAACCCGGCGTTTGTGGTGGGCTCAATCCCGCTGTTTTTGGCGACTATCGAGAAAGGTGAGTTAGACGTGGCCAAGCTGCCCAAGGGCTTGTCGCTCAAGGACAATGCGCTGATCGTCGATCAGAAAGAATTCCCGGCCGACAGCTGGCGCTTCTACGCCAAGGACGCCAGTGGCCAGTACCTCAAGGAAATCCTTGGGGTGAGCCACCGCGCCGAGGAATACGGCACGGCGATGTTTGACGTGCATTATTTCTACGGCCGACCGACCGCACTGGAAAGCTACCAGCGCACCGACCTGAACACCGTGCAGTACGGCTTCGAGGTCAAGCTGGACAAGCCCGACAGCAAGTGACCGCCACTACAGCGCAAGCGGCTCATGGTTGCCATTGAGCTGCCGCAGATGGGCTTGCATATGCAGGCACCAGATCTGTGGGTCGCCCGCCACTTCATAGCCGTGCATGGTCAGGCTATCCACAATCGATTCCAGGATGGTTTGCGCCGCAAAAGGCCCATGAAACGGGCCTTGGGACTTGATGGTGGACGGCTGTTCACCGGACATTCCGGCGGCAAATAACAAGGTCCACATCCCGTTATCCCCCGCGAGAGGGCGAATGGAGCATTCGATACGGGTGACCAGGCCAAAGCACTGGCGGGTAAGACAAAGGTTGCGCGGCATGGCGGCGACCCTCGGCAGATCGGTGTTCAGCCCGGCCTGGGGCAAGGCTGTTTCTATCCAGCGACTCCTGTGAATATCCCTAAAGCAGAGAATAGAAGAAAAACCCGACAAACCAAGGCCGTAGGGACCAACGGACATTAGTCCCTCAGAAGAAAGTCAATTTAGTGACGCAACCAGTTCCAAATGTGGAAGGGGGCTTGCTCCCGATGCAGTGTGTCAGTCGACATTTACATGACTGACCTATCGCAATCAGAAGCAAGCCCCCTCCCACATGTTTAACCCGGCCTGGCCTCAGAACTCAGGTGGGCTTGGCTTCAGCCAGCGCCTGCTGCGCCAACTCCTTCTCCGCCTCTTTCAAGTCTTCCTCGCTGATCATCTCGGCAATCGCACGCAAACGCTCGACCACTCGCGCATTGACGGTCCCTTCCGGGAACTGCCCTTCGGCGTCCGGCTCACCCGCGTCTTCACCCACCAACAGGCTCAACGCCTCATCGGCCTGGCGCACCGCGTAGATATGGAACTGCCCGGCGCGCACAGCCTGCAAGACCTTCTCATCAAGCATCAACGTGGCCACGTTGGCCTGAGGAATGATCGCCCCTTGCTCACCGGTCAAACCGCGCGCTTCACAGAGACGGAAGAAGCCTTCAATCTTCTCGTTGACCCCACCTACCGCCTGCACTTCACCAAACTGGTTGATCGAACCGGTGATGGCAAAACATTGCTTGAGCGGGGTTTTCGACAGGGCCGAGATCAAGGTGCACGCCTCGCCCAGGGACGCACTGTCGCCGTCCACATAACCGTAGGACTGCTCCAGCGCGATGCTCGCCGAGATCGCCAGCGGGAATTCCTGGGCATAACGGCTGCCCAGGTAACCCGTGAGGATCATCACGCCCTTGGAGTGAATCGGCTGACCGAGGTTAACCTCACGTTCGATGTCGACAATGCCGCTGCCGCCCGGGTACACCGTGGCGGAAATCCGCGCCGGTACGCCGAATGCCGAGTCACCGACTTCCAGCACCGTCAGCCCGTTGCACTTGCCCACGGCCGCACCGGCGGTGTCGATCAGGATCACCCCGGCGAGCATGTCATCCAGGATCCGTGCCGACACGCGGCCGGTACGGGTGGCCTTGGCTTTGAGGGCGCGCTCGATATGGCCGGCATCGGTCATTTCATCGCCGGCCAGGTGGCGGATAAAGTCCGCCTCGCTCACCAGTTGAAACAAGTCACCAATACGCGCCGACAAACGGCCCTGATGCTCCGCCAGCCGCGCGCTGTAAGTCGCCAGCCGCGCCACCGCGTCCGAGGTCAACGGCGCCATGCCCTCTTCCGAGGTTCGGGTTTTGAGCAACTGGGCGAACTGCTCCAGGCTTTCGTCGACCATCGGGATGTCTTCGTCGAAATCCACCAGCACCCGGAACATCTCCTGGAAGTCCGGATCGGCGTCCTGCAACGCGTAGTAAAGCTGGCGCGAACCGATAATGATCACCTTGACCTGCAACGGAATCATTTGCGGGTTGAGGGTCACGGTAGCCAGACGGCCCAGCTCGCCCAGAGGCGATTCCATCTTCAACTTGCGCGATTGCAGGGAGCGCTTGAGGGCGTCCCACACGAACGGCTCGCTGAGCATTTTTTCGGCTTCGAGGATCAGGAACCCGCCATTGGCACGGTGCAAGGCACCCGGTCGCAGTTGGCGATAGGTGGTGTAGAGCGCGCCCTGGTCGGTGCTGTATTCGATACGGCCAAACAGGTTGTCGTACGTCGGGTGCGGTTCAAACACCACTGGGGCGCCGCCGTTGACCGGGTGCCCAACCACCAGGCTCGGGCAGTATTGCTCTTCGAGCAGCTTGCGGGCCTGGGCGTCGGTCTTGGCGTCGTCGACCAATTGCTCGACCACAGTTTTCAGCAGGTACACCTGCATCGCCTGCAAGTAACCGCAGACAGCTGCGTTCTCGGCGTATTTTTCCGACAGTGGCGCAAGCAAAGGTTGCAGGGCCAAGGTGATGGTTTCTTCGTTGAACTGGCGCAGTTGGTTGTTGGACTCACGCTTCCACTGCGGCAGGCTGGCCAACTCCTCGTTGAGGCGCTCTTCCAGCTCGGAAATATCTGTGTGGAAACGCTCGCGATCTACTTCCGGCAGTTGCGAAAACTCGGCTTCGTCCAGCGCCTTACCGTCGAGCATCGGCGTGAACGCGATGTTGGAACTGTCGCGGTACAGCGCCACGTCCTTTTCCAAAGCCAGGCGTTCGATCACATCGAGGGCCTTGTCGTAACGCTGGTTGAACGCGCGGTCGATGGCGCTTTTGCGCTGTTGATAAGTCGGGTGCTCAAAGACCGCCGGGAAGGTGGCCACCAGGTTGTCGACCAAGCCGTTGATATCGGCAATGAACGCCGCCGCTGCACCGCCTGGCAATTCCAGGGCGCGTGGTTCGCGGGGTTCATCGAAATTATTCACATAGACCCAGTCCGCCGGGGTCTGCAGGCGCTTGCCTTCGGCCTTCAGGTAGCGTTTGACGAACGAGAAGCGACCGGTGCCCGGCTCGCCCATGACAAACACGTTGTAACCGGGGCGTGGCATGGCCACACCGAACTGCAACGCTTCAACTGCGCGTTCCTGGCCAAGCACACCGCGAAAGGGCTCCAAATCATTGGTGGTCGAGAAGCTGAACTGTTCAGCGGAAAAAGGACGAGTCAGCGCTTCGGGCGCTAGACGCAGGCTGGCAGCAACAGGATCAGGCATCGGGCTTCCTTACATCAGGCGGGGCAGATGACGGCATTCTGGCTCCCCGTTGCGCGCTCTGGCAAGGCGAGCCTTTGTGAAAGCGTAGACACCGAATGAGTCCTACAAAAAAATCGCGACATCTCTGATTGTTTTATAAAAACACACGGAACCCTTGGAACGTGCCTAAACTCCAAACTGCGCGGGTTGGACTAATAACCGATCCCTAGGGCGCTATGAAGTGCCTGAACCCTTGTCCATTGGTTTGCACACAAAGAGAACAAAGCTATGAAACGGATCCTTCTCGGTACTCTCTTCACCGTCGTCTCCCTCAATGCAATGGCTGAAGCACCAGGTGGCCCGAACTGCGGTTGGGGCAACATGTTGTTCGAAGGCCAGCGCGGCACTCCGGCTCACTTCCTGGCTTCCACCACCAACGGTACTTCGGGTAACGCCACCTTCGGCATGACCTCGGGCACCAACGGTTGCAGCACCAACAGCGCGCTGACCTACGGCGGCAAGTCCTGGATTGCCATGAATGGCATGATGAACGAGCTGTCCGAAGACATGGCCAAGGGTAATGGCGAAGCACTGACCACTTACGCGGTGGTACTGGGCGTTGCTCCGGAAGATCGCGAACACTTCGCTGCAGTGGCTCACGAACACTTCCAGCAAATCTTCAGCAAGGCCGATGTGACCGCTGAAGACGTGCACAACAACACTCTGGCTGTACTGAAAGGCGATGCCCGTCTGGCGAAATACGCTACCCAGGCTTAAGCTCGACCTGCCCGCGCCTCCCCAGGCGCGGGTTTTATTTTTGGACCCGCTTCCCCTTTGGGTCTCTCTAATTTCCGACTTAAGTTGCCCCTATGCTCAAACGCTTTGCCTGGATGGCACTCTTCGCCTGCGCCCCGCTGTACGCAGCACCGCACCTTGATGATCAACGTTTGCAGCAATTGGCCAACGATCCGTTCTGGCTTTCGCTGGGCCATTACGAAGCCGGCAAAATCAGTGGCTGGCGCAGTTATGTCAGCGAGCAGAAATTTTTCATCGCCCCCGATGGTGCCCACCACCCGGATGCCGAACTCAAGGCCACCGTTGAAGCACTCTATGCTCCGGCCAGCCTGGGTGAAAAACACGCCCAATGTGTCTACCCCGCACGTACCCGCTGGTTAAAGGATCAGTTGCACCTGACTGACCTGCCCGCCGTGGACTGCACCGAATTCAAGCAATGGTTCAAGGACGTCTCGCCCCATAGCGCGGTGATGATCTTCCCGGCGGCCTACCTCAACAGCCCGTCCTCGATGTTCGGCCACACGCTGCTGCGTATCGACCAGGCCGACGTGCAGAGCAACAAGACCGCGCTGCTCAGCTACGCGATCAACTTCGGCGCCTATATAGAAGGCTCGGACAACAGCATTCTCTACGCCTGGAAAGGCCTGATGGGCGGCTACCCCGGTCTGTTCGCGCTGGTGCCTTATCAGGAAAAACTCTCCGAGTACCGCAGCCTCGAAAACCGCGACCTGTGGGAATATCGCCTTAACCTCACCCAAGTCGAGACCGAGCGCATGGTCGAGCACGTGTGGGAGCTCAAGCAGATCCAGTTCGACTATTTCTTCTTCGACGAAAACTGCTCCTATCGCCTGCTGGAACTGCTGCAAGTGGCCCGCCCCGGCCTGCGCCTGACCGAGCAATTCCCGCTGACCGCCATTCCTACCGACACCGTCAAGGCAGTGAAGGACGCGGGCCTGGTCGAGAAGATCGACTACCGACCGTCCCGCGAGCGCGAGTTGCTGGAGCGCGCAAAGCCGCTGGACAGCGACGAGCAGCAATGGGTGCTCAAGGTCAGCGATGACCAGCAGCAACTACAAGAGCCTGCTTTTAAAGCGTTACCCCGCGAACGTCAGGCCCTGATCATCGACGCCGCCTATCGCCTGGGCCGCTACCGTGCCAATGGCCTTGAACGGGACACCACACGCTCCCAACGCAGCTTCGAACTGCTGCGCGCGATCAACCAGAACCCCGCGCCCGATCTAAAGATCACGCCTCCCGGCCTGCCGGAAAACGGCCATGAGTCGCGTACCTGGCAAGCTGGCATCGGCACCCGGGGCGACAAAGCCTTCGGTGAATACGGCCTGCGCATGGCCTACCACGACCTCAACGACAACGCGGAAGGCTTCCCCCTCGGCGCCCAGATTGAAATCCTGCAAATGAAACTGCGCCAGTACGAAGGTAACCACTGGCAATTGCAGCAACTGGACCTGGCTACCATCCGCTCCCTGACCCCACGCAACGCCCTGCTGCAACCCTGGTCCTGGCAAGTCACCGGTGGCCTGGAACGCGTGCCGGGCAAACACGACGACGAAACCCTGGTCGCCCACGTCAACGGCGGTGCCGGCGGCACCTGGCAACTACGCGACGACATGCTCGGCTTCGCCCTCGGCACCGTGCGCGTGGAACACAACAACGACTTCAACGAAGCCATCTCCCCCGCAGCCGGCTTCAACACCGGCGTGCTGTGGAAAAACCCGCTGGGCAACTTGAGCCTGGAAGCCAAGGGCGATTTCTTCACCAATGGTGAAGTGCGGCGCAGCATCAGCCTCAACCAACAGTGGGAACTGTCCCGTAACCTGGGCCTGCGCCTGAGCGCACAGCGCGAGTACAGCCACCTGTCGACGCCAGTGAATGAAGTGATGCTTGAAGTGAAGTGGTATCACTACTGACCAAAGCCTGGCGAACATCAAAAATGTGGGAGCGGGCTTGCCCCCGATGGCAGTGTTTCAGTTAAGTATTGACTGACTGACACTCTGCTATCGGGAGCAAGCCACCTCCCATATTTTGTTAGCATTGCCCGCACAATCAGGAGTTCACTCGACATGGCCGTTACCTGCACCACCCTTGAAGACGTTCGAAACAACATCGACCGCCTCGACCAGCAAATCGTCACCCTGCTGGCCGAACGAGGCCGCTACGTATCACAGGCAGCACGCTTCAAAAAAGACACCGATGGCGTCAAAGCCCCACAGCGGGTTGAGCAGGTGATCACCAAGGTGCGGGAATTATCGGAGACCGTGGGCGCAAACCCCGAGGTAACCGAGCAGGTCTATCGCGCAATGATTTCAGCATTCATTGAGCAGGAATTGGCGGAACACAGGGCTTTGGCGAACAGCCAGGCCACATAGGCTCTTGTGGTGAGGGAGCCCAGCTTCCTCATCACCGGTTCGGCAGTCACCGACCGATCTCATCGTGCTCCACACCTTTCTCACACCCCTTTCACACCTCCCCGACAAATCCCTATCTAGACTTCCCCTATCAGCCGTTAAACGGCCAGGGAGCAAGCAATGTGGCGGTATGCAGTAATACTGTGTGCGATGGTGTGGCTGGCGGGTTGTCAATCGACTCATCAGGAATTGCTGGCCAGAGGTTATCCACCGGCCTTCGCCGATGGATTTGACGATGGCTGCAGCAGCGGTCGCCAGGCAGCCGGGGTGATTTCCGGGGAGTTTCGCAAAAATGTCCCGCGCTACCTGAAAGACCGGACATACGCCGAAGGCTGGGAGGACGGCTTTCGCCAGTGCAAGGCCATGCGTGAAAACGAAGAACTGCGCGACTACAAGGACAATCACTGGGACGACCGTGAGCGCGCCTGGCAGCACGAGAAGGATCGCGATGCCGCTCGGGCCTATCGCTCGCAATAGGTCGCTTTCAGACATCCATCGAAACTAAAGCGCAGCGAACATGGCCCAAGCTCCATAGAGGGAGAACGTCATGAGCCGAGCTTTTGTAAATGAGGATAACGCCGCCGCCCAGGCTGATCAGCCAGTGGAGCGTCAGGTCAGTGAGCAACCCAATCACTTGACCGCGCAAGGGTTGGCGCAGTTACAGGCCAAGGTTGCGCAGTTGAAGGCTGAGCACAGTGCCGAATCTGCCAAGGGTGAGCAGGCCGATAAGCAGCGCCAGGCCGATCTTGAGCGGGATTTACGCTACTTCAACCAACGCGTCCAGAGCGCCCAGGTCGTGGCGCTGGCCACCGGCACCGACAAGGTGCAGATCGGCAGCTGGGTGACCTTCGCCAATGAGCATGACGAGCAACAGCGCATACAGTTGGTCGGTGAAGACCAGGCCGACGCCAGCACAGGCCTGATCAACTGGGGTTCACCCCTGGGCCGCGCGTTGCTGGGCGCCCAGGTGGGTGATGAGGTGCTGTGGAAGCGCCCCGTTGGCGATCAGCTGATCGAGGTGCTGCGTATCGAAGCCGAGACCTAGACGATGCCTTGGGCCAGCATCGCGTCGGCGACTTTCACGAAGCCTGCGATGTTCGCGCCCTTCACGTAGTTGATACGGCCGTTTTCTTCGCCGTAGTGCACGCAAGCGTGGTGGATCGACTGCATGATGTTGTGCAGCTTGCTGTCCACTTCACCAGCGGTCCACAGCAAGCGCATGGCGTTCTGCGACATTTCCAGGCCACTCACCGCCACGCCGCCGGCATTGGATGCCTTGCCCGGTGCGAACAGAATGCCCGCCTCGATAAAGATATCCACAGCCTCAAGCGTTGTAGGCATGTTGGCGCCTTCGGCCACGCAAATACAGCCGTTGCGCAGCAAGGTGCGGGCGGCGTCGGCGCCGAGTTCATTCTGGGTGGCGCATGGCAGGGCGATATCGCAGGCCAGGTCCCACGGCGTTTGCCCCTTGCGGAACTCCAGGCCGAACCGCTCGGCCAGTTCGCTGATGCGCCCACGCTGAACGTTTTTAAGCTCCAGCAGCGCCGACCATTGTTCCTCGGTCAAACCACTTTCGGCGTACAGGGTGCCTTCGGAGTCAGACAGGGAGATCACCTTGCCGCCCAGGTCCATAACCTTGCGCGCCGCGTATTGGGCGACGTTGCCTGAGCCGGAGACCGCCACACGCTTGCCCTCGACCCGTTTACCGTCGCGCTTGAGCATCTCTTCGGCGAAGTACACGCAACCAAATCCGGTCGCTTCCGGGCGGATCAGACTGCCGCCGTAGGTCATGCCTTTGCCGGTCAACACGGAGGTGAACTGGTTGCTCAGGCGCTTGTACTGGCCAAACAGGAAGCCGATCTCACGTGCACCCACGCCGATATCGCCAGCCGGCACATCCACATCCGCACCGATATGGCGGTACAGCTCGCTCATGAATGCCTGGCAAAAACGCATGACTTCGGCGTCGCTCTTACCTTTTGGATCAAAGTCCGAGCCGCCTTTGCCGCCGCCCATTGGCAACGAAGTCAGGGAATTCTTGAAGGTCTGTTCGAAGGCGAGGAATTTCAGCACCCCCAGGTTCACCGACGGGTGGAAACGCAGGCCACCTTTGTAGGGGCCGATGGCGCTGTTCATCTGGATACGGAAACCGCGATTGACCTGGACCTTGCCGTGATCATCGACCCACGAAACCCGGAACGTTATCGCTCGTTCCGGCTCGCAGATGCGCTCCAAAATACCCGAGGTCAGGTAATGGGGATTGGCTTCAAGAAACGGCCACAGACTGCGTAGGACTTCTTCTACAGCCTGGTGGAATTCTGGCTGGTCTGGGTCGCGTTTTTTGAGGCGGGCAAGGAAGGATTCGACGGATTCGATCATGAAAAGTCTCGGCAAATTGATTGTTTTTAAGGGAGATTGAGCCGGACTTTATCAATTCATGTCGCACCGCGACAGGGCAAAATGTCGCTTTTGTGAATTTAAATGGTGCATTGGATATAAATAAACACAGGAAACAGGGATTTTTTGCACTTAAAAGAGGATTGCCAAGGCAGGTTACGCACCAGCAGGGAAATAGCTATCGGGGGCAAGCCCCCTCCCACATTTTGGATGTGTTCACAAATCAAATGTGGGAGGTGGCTTGCTCCCGATAGGGCCATCAAAAACACTGCAAAACCCCAGCGCAAAAAAAAAGCGGAGCCCGAGGGCCCCGCTTTTTTCAACCAGCCGGATCAGGCCAGTTTTTTGTGCCGTACACGGTGCGGCTGGGCAGCAGCTTCGCCCAAACGCTTTTTGCGGTCCGCTTCGTACTCGGTGTAGTTACCTTCGAAGAACACCGCTTGGGAGTCGTCTTCGTACGCCAGGATGTGGGTCGCGACGCGGTCAAGGAACCACCGATCGTGAGAGATCACAATGGCGGCGCCCGGGAAGTCCAGCAGGGCCTCTTCCAGGGAACGCAGGGTTTCAACGTCGAGGTCGTTGGATGGTTCGTCGAGCAGCAGCACGTTGCCGCCCTCTTTCAGGGTCAGGGCCAGGTGCAAGCGGCCGCGCTCACCACCGGACAGGTCCTTGACGAACTTCTGCTGATCGCCGCCCTTGAAGTTGAAGCGGCCAACATAGGTGCGCGACGGAATTTCATAGTTGCCGATGCGAATCTGGTCAGAGCCGTCGGAGATTTGCTGGAACACGGTCTTGCTGCCGTCAAGGTCATCACGGCTCTGGTCCACACAGGCCAGCTGCACGGTTTCGCCGATCTCGATGCTGCCCGAATCCGGCGTTTCCTTGCCCATCAGCATGCGGAACAGGGTGGATTTACCCGCACCGTTACCGCCGATAACGCCGACGATCGCGCCTTTTGGCATGGAGAACGACAGGTTGTCGATCAACACGCGGTCGCCATAGCCTTTGGAAACGTTCTTGAATTCGATGACCTTGTCACCCAGGCGCGGACCGGCCGGGATATAGATCTCGTTGGTTTCGCTGCGCTTCTGGAATTCCTGGGACTGCATTTCTTCGAAGCGTTGCAGACGTGCCTTGGATTTGGACTGGCGGGCCTTGGCGCCTTTGCGCACCCACTCCAGTTCTTCCTTCATGGCTTTTTCATGGGCCGATTGCTGCTTGGATTCGGCGGCCAGACGATCGGACTTGGCTTCCAGCCAACCGGAGTAGTTGCCCTCGTACGGGATACCGGCGCCACGGTCGAGCTCAAGAATCCAGCCGGCCACGTTGTCCAGGAAGTACCGGTCGTGCGTGATCGCAACCACGGTGCCCGGGAAATCGTGAAGGAAATGTTCCAGCCAGGCGACGGAGTCGGCGTCCAAGTGGTTGGTTGGTTCGTCGAGCAGCAGCATGTCGGGGGCCGACAGCAGCAGGCGGCACAGGGCCACACGACGCTTTTCACCACCGGACAGGAATTCGACCTTGGCGTCCCAAGCCGGCAAGCGCAGCGCATCGGCGGCGACTTCCAGTTGGCGTTCCAGGTTATGACCGTCACTGGCCTGCAGAATGGCTTCGAGCTTGGCCTGTTCGGCGGCCAACTTGTCGAAGTCGGCATCCGGCTCGGCGTAGGCGGCGTAGACTTCGTCCAGGCGCGCCTGGGCGTTTTTGATCACGCTGACCGCTTCCTCAACCACTTCACGCACGGTCTTGGTTGGGTCCAGGATTGGTTCCTGCGGCAGGTAGCCGATGTTCAGTTCCGGCATCGGGCGGGCTTCGCCTTCGAACTCGGTGTCGACGCCGGCCATGATTTTCAGCAGCGTGGACTTACCCGAACCGTTGAGGCCGAGCACGCCGATTTTGGCGCCGGGGAAGAAGGACAGCGAAATATTTTTCAGGATTTCCCGCTTCGGCGGAACAACTTTTCCCAGCCGATGCATGGTGAAGACGTATTGAGCCATGGTGAACCTAGCGTCAGTGACTGATGAATTAAGCGGGCGAAGCCCGTGCCAAGCCATGCGCCGCGCGGGCCGTTGACTATCATCAATGCCAGCGAGCGAAAAAAGCCTGAGTATCTGGGGCTGGAACGCCCCCGCGTAACCGGCAAAGCTACCTCAATGCGCTTGGTCAGTCCAGCCAAGCAGGGCTGGCACTTTGCCACAAGTCAAGGCATGCTAGCCGCCCTCCGGGCGTCCGGCTTATAGTGCACGTCGCGCGCCAGTCCAGCCAAACCGCAGGATCACAGCTTGTCCAAAGTCACGCCGCCAACTCCCTTGCGCGCCGCTCATATAGCGCCGGGAGCGCCCCTGCACGGCACCCTCAAAGGCGCATTGGCGACGCTCGTCCTCATGCTGCTCGCCTTATTGTTCTGGCAACTGCTGGACCAACTGCAGCAAAACCAGAAAAACCAGCAGCAATACACCATCGACTACAGCGCCGACCTGGCTGAGCAGATCAGCCTGAACATGGCCCTGAGCGCAAAAATCGCCTTGAACCTGCTACCGATGGTCGAGCCGCCGCGCGACATTGAACAGCAACAGGCCCTGACGCGCACGCTGCAGCGCTCGCTGCCGGAACTGCGCAGTATCGCCCTGCTCGCGCCCAGCGGCGCGATGATCAGTGACAGCGCCAACGACAGCCAGGACAGCGCCTGGCTGGAAGAACTGGTGCAGCGCAGCCACGGCCAACCGTATTACCTGAGCAATAACGAAGACGGCACCATCATCTATCTGCTGCTGCACCAGCCCAGCGGCGGCTCAAGAATGTACTGGGCGCTGCGCCTGGCACCTAACTACTTGGTCAACCTGACCCGCCAGGACAGTCAGGGCCAGCGCCCCATGTGGGCCATCGAGAACAGCCTGAACCACCGCGTCGTCAGCCGTGACAGTGGCATGCCGGCGCAATGGTCCAGTGCCCTGACCCCGGATGACTTGAATAAAAGCGTGCTGGTCACCCCCCTGAGCAAAAGCGACTGGCAGTTGCGCGGCATGTTTGACCGCGCAGCCGTGCTGGAACAACTGCTGCCGGCGTTTATCGGCAAATGCCTGTTGGGCCTGGCCTTCTCGCTGATCCCCGTAATCGTGCTGCTGAATATGCGTCGCCGCCAGCGCCAGGTGCATGAAGGCCGGCGGCGTTATCAGGATATTTTCGAAGGTACCGGCGTCGCCCTGTGCGTCCTGGACCTGTCAGGCCTGAATGCGTTTTTTGCCAAGGCGCACTTGCAGACCCGCGAACACCTTCACGCCTGGCTGCAAAACAAACCTGAAGAATGCAGGCAACTGCTCGCCGAGCTGCGCATCACCGAAATCAACCAAGTGGCGGTGCGCCTGCTCAACGTGGACTCGTGCGAGAAGGCTTGGGAGCGGCTGATCGATGATTGCCCACGCAACAGCACGTCCATCGGCCATCAAATACTCGAAGCGGTCCTGACCCAGCAGAGCCAGCTTGAACTGGAGATCCAGCTCAATGATGTGGTCGGCAACGAGCAATACCTGTGGCTGGTGATGCGCCTGCCGGAGCAGCAGGACGATTTCAAGGCGGTGATCCTCAGCATCAGCGACATCACCAGCCGCAAGCTGATCGAACTGTCGCTGGTGGAGCGTGAGAGTTTCTGGTCGGACGTGGTGCGCACCGTGCCTGATCACCTGTATGTGCAGGACGTGGTCAGCCAGCGCATGATTTTCAGCAACCACCATTTGGGGCAAACCCTCGGCTACGTAAAGGCCGAACTGCAGCAAATGGGCGAGTACTTCTGGGAAATCCTGCTTCACCCTGAAGACGCCGAGTATTACCACGATTTGCGCCAGCAACAGCGTCAGGCCGGCTACGCGACGCAGTTGCACTGCCAGTTGCGCTTCCGCCATCGCAATAACCAATGGCGGCGCTTTGATATTCGTGAGCAGGCCCTGGCCCGTGATAAAACGAGCCAAGTCACCCGCATCATTGGCGTCGCCAAAGACATCACCGACCAGATCGAAGCCAGCGAATCCCTGCGCGACAGCGAACAGCGCTATCGCATGCTCGCCGAAAGCATCAGTGACGTGATCTGCTCCACCGACAGCAAACTGGCCCTCAACTACATCAGCCCGTCGGTCAGTGCGGTGCTGGGGTATGAAGTGGACTGGGTGTTCAAGAATGGCTGGCAGTCGATCATCGCCAACCCAGCGCAATTGGCGGGTATTTACAGCCTGATGGAACAGGTCAGTCGTGCGCTGGGCGACACCGATGCGCTCAATAAGCTGCGCGATGAAGTGCAGACCCAGCTGTTCCTGTTTGACTGCCTGCGCGCCGACGGGCGTAAAGTGCCGATCGAACTGCGCCTGGTACTGGTGTGGGACGAGCATGGCGCCTTCGAGGGCATTCTGGGCGTCGGCCGCGATATCAGCCAACAACGCCGCGCCGAGAAAGACCTGCGCATGGCGGCCACGGTATTTGAGCATTCCACCTCGGCGATCCTGATCACTGACCCGGCGGGCTATATCGTGCAGGCCAACGAGGCATTCAGCCGAGTCAGCGGCTACGAAGTGGCGGACGTACTCGACCAGTTGCCGAACATGCTGACCGTGGATGAGCAGCAGGAAGCCCACCTGCGCTACGTACTCAAGCAATTGCACCAGCACAGCACCTGGGAAGGCGAAGTGTGGCTCAAGCGCCGCAACGGCGAGCACTACCCGGCGTGGGTCGGCATTACCGCCGTGTTCGACGACGAAGGCGACCTCGCCAGTTACGTATGCTTCTTCAGTGATATCAGCGAGCGCAAGGCCAGCGAGCAGCGTATTCACCGCCTGGCGTATTACGACGCCCTGACCCACCTGCCCAACCGCACACTGTTCCAAGACCGCCTGCACACCGCGTTGCAGTCTGCCGAGCGGCAGAAGTCGTGGGTGGTGCTGATGTTCCTCGACCTTGACCGTTTCAAGCCGATCAACGACTCCCTTGGCCACGCCGCCGGCGACCGCATGCTCAAGGAAATGGCCACTCGCCTGCTCGGCTGCGTGGCCGAAGACGACACTGTCGCACGCATGGGCGGTGACGAATTCACCTTGCTCCTGCAACCACGGGTCAGCCGTGAAATGGCGCTGAACCGCGCGATTCACGTGGCCGAACAGATCCTCGCCAGCCTGGTGAAACCCTTTGTGCTGGAAGGCCGCGAGTTCTTTGTGACCGCCAGTATCGGCATCGCCCTCAGCCCTCAGGACGGCAACGAGCTGAGCCAACTGATGAAAAACGCCGACACCGCCATGTATCACGCCAAGGAACGCGGCAAGAACAACTTCCAGTTCTACCAGGCCGACATGAACGCCAGCGCCCTGGAACGCCTGGAGCTGGAAAGCGACCTGCGCCACGCCCTGGAGCAGAACGAATTCGTGCTTTATTACCAGCCGCAGTTCAGCGGTGATGGCAAACGCCTGACCGGCGCCGAAGCCCTGCTGCGCTGGCGCCATCCGCGTCGCGGGCTGGTGCCGCCGGGGGACTTTATTCCGGTGCTGGAAGAGTTGGGCCTGGTGGTGGACGTGGGCGACTGGGTGATCAGCGAAGCCTGCCGCCAGCTCAAGACCTGGCATCAAAACAAGGTGCGCGTGCCGAAAGTCTCGGTGAACATCTCGGCGCGGCAGTTCTCCGACGGCCAACTGGGCACCCGCATTGCCACCATCCTCAAAGACACAGGGCTGCCGCCGGCGTGCCTGGAGCTGGAGCTGACCGAAAGTATCCTGATGCGCGAAGTCAACGAAGCCCTGCACATCCTCGACAGCCTGAAAAACCTGGGCCTGAGCATTGCGGTGGACGATTTTGGCACGGGCTATTCATCGCTCAACTACCTCAAGCAGTTCCCCATCGATGTGTTGAAAATCGACCGCACCTTCGTCGACGGCCTGCCGTCCGGCGAACAGGACGCGCAGATCGCCCGGGCGATTATTGCCATGGCCCACAGCCTCAACCTGGCGGTAATCGCCGAGGGCGTGGAAACCCATGAGCAGTTGGATTTCCTGCGCGAGCATGGCTGCGATGAGGTGCAGGGTTATCTGTTCGGACGACCGATGCCGGCGAATCGGTTCGAGGCGCAGTTCAGCAATGATGCCCTCTTCATGTTCGACTGATCGTTTGTGGTGAAGCCACTGGCCTCATCGGGCGCAAGCCCCCTCCCACAGGGGAATGCGTTTCAAATGTGGGGGGACTTGCCCCCGATGAGGCCGGCAATGACACCGCTCATCCCTAAGTGAATCCAACTTGTCCGCGACTTGATGTCCTTTCATATGCCATCTAAAACCCATTGGGTTAGAATGCTTCCTTTTCTGCCCCCGATCCTTGAGGACCGCCATGTTCAGCCGTGATTTGACCATTGCCAAGTACGACGCCGATCTCTTCGCCGCCATGGAGCAAGAAGCCGTGCGCCAGGAAGAGCACATCGAGCTGATCGCTTCGGAAAACTACACCAGCCCTGCGGTCATGGAGGCTCAAGGTTCGGTTCTGACCAACAAGTACGCCGAAGGCTACCCAGGCAAGCGCTACTACGGCGGTTGCGAGTACGTCGACGTGGTTGAGCAACTGGCCATCGACCGTGCAAAAGAACTGTTCGGCGCCGATTACGCCAACGTCCAGCCACACGCCGGCTCCCAAGCCAACAGCGCCGTGTACCTGGCCCTGCTGCAAGGCGGCGACACCATTCTGGGCATGAGCCTGGCACACGGCGGTCACCTGACCCACGGCGCCAGCGTTTCCTCCTCCGGCAAGCTGTACAACGCCGTTCAATACGGTATCGATGCCAACGGCCTGATCGACTACGACGAAGTTGAGCGCCTAGCGGTTGAACACAAGCCAAAAATGATCGTGGCCGGTTTCTCTGCCTACTCGCAGATCCTGGACTTCCCACGCTTCCGTGAAATCGCCGACAAGGTTGGCGCCTACCTGTTCGTGGACATGGCTCACGTGGCCGGTCTGGTCGCCGCGGGCGTCTACCCGAACCCGGTTCCATTCGCTGATGTGGTAACCACCACCACCCACAAGACCCTGCGCGGTCCACGTGGCGGCCTGATCCTGGCTCGCGCCAACGCCGAGATCGAGAAGAAGCTGAACTCCGCTGTATTCCCAGGCGCCCAGGGTGGCCCGCTGGAGCACGTGATCGCCGCCAAAGCGATCTGCTTCAAGGAAGCACTGCAGCCTGAGTTCAAGACCTACCAGCAACAAGTGGTCAAGAACGCCCAGACCATGGCCAGCGTGTTTATCGAGCGCGGCTTTGACGTAGTGTCCGGCGGTACTGAAAACCACCTGTTCCTGCTGTCGCTGATCAAGCAGGACATTTCCGGCAAAGATGCTGACGCTGCCCTGGGCAAAGCCTTCATCACCGTGAACAAGAACTCGGTACCGAACGACCCACGCTCTCCGTTCGTCACCTCGGGCCTGCGTTTCGGCACCCCGGCTGTGACCACTCGTGGCTTTAAAGAAGCAGAGTGCAAGGAACTGGCCGGCTGGATCTGCGACATCCTGGCAGACCTGAACAACGAAGCCGTGATCGACGCGGTCCGTGAGAAGGTCAAGGCCATCTGCAAAAAACTGCCGGTATACGGCGCTTGATTGCAGTTGCTTGAATAAAAAGCCCGGCTCTTAAGCCGGGCTTTTTTATACCAATTGTCCAGTTTGAAATGCGCCCAAGTGTGGGAGGGGGCTTGCCCCCGATAGCAGTGTGTCAGTCACATATAGGTTTACTGACCCACCGCCATCGGGAGCAAGCCCCCTCCCACAGTTGACTGCATTACACATCAGGGTTGGTAGACTTTGGCAAAGCCTTCGCGGATTTTGTCTTCCGGCAATTCATCGGCAATAAACACGATCACACTCTCCCGCGCTTCACCCTCGGCCCATTCGGTGTCCCAATCGAACCCGTAGAGCTTCAGCACGCCCTGAAACACCATACGGCGGTCTTCGCCGGCAATGTTCAGCACGCCCTTGTAGCGCAGCAGTTGCTTGCCGTGGTCTTCCAACAGCTCATTCATAAACTCGCTGAGGCGGTCGATATCCAGCGGCTGGTCGGTGCGCAGCACCAGGCTGGAAATACGGTCGATGGACGGGGCCTTGCTCACCGGGCGCAGGCTCATGCCGGCGTTTAGGTTGAAGCCGCGGACATCGAGCAGTTCTGCCAAATCAATCTTGCCGTGCTCGACCACACGAATCGGCGCGCGGCGGTTGATGCGGGTGAGGCGATCACTGAGCGCCTCGAAGGTGGCGTCGTCCACCAAATCACGCTTGCTCACCAGCAGGCGATCGGCAAAACCGATCTGGGCCTGGGCGATGGTCTGGGTCAGGTGGTGCTCGGCGTGGGCCGCGTCCACCAGGGTGATGATGCCGTCGAGGATGTAGCGCTCGCGCAGTTCTTCATCGATGAAAAAGGTTTGGGCCACCGGCGCCGGATCGGCCAGGCCGGTGCACTCGATCACCAGGCGATCGAAGGCGATCTCGCCGCTGTCCAGGCGCTCAAGCAGCAGATAGAGAGCCTTGGTGAGGTCGGTGTGGATGGTGCAGCACACGCAGCCGTTGGACAGGGTCATGACTTGCACCGGTTCTTCGCCCAACAACTGGGTGTCGATACCGGCATCGCTGAATTCGTTTTCGATCACGGCGATTTTCAAGCCGTGTTCGGCCTTGAGCAGATGGCGCAGCAAGGTGGTCTTGCCGGCGCCGAGAAAGCCGCTGAGTACGGTCACTGGAATGGGAGAGGACAAAAAATTCTCCTTGAAGGAACACTGAAACAAATGTGGGAGGGGGCTTGCCCCCGATAGCAGTGTGTCAGGCACTTATCTGTCACTGACACACCGCTATCGGGAGCAAGCCCCCTCCCACAGTAGATCACCACCAGCCCGAACTAACGGGTCAGCAGCACTTGGGCCCACCCTTGCCGCCGTATCGGGCCTCCTGACGTTCCCGGAAGAACGCCTTGTAGTCCATCATCGGCTTGTCTGGGTGCTTGGTTTGCATATGCTCGACGTACGTGTCGTAGTCGGGCATGCCGACCATCAAGCGCGCGGCCTGACCGAGGTATTTACCGAGGCGACTGATGTCATTGAACATGTTTGCAATCCTCGGTTATGCGTCGGGTACTGCCTGGAACGGGGCTTCTTTATCAGTACGCTCTTTGTTGCCCCAGGCGGCGACGCCAACCTTGAGCGCATAGAACAGGATGCTGAACACCACGAACAGGAACAGCGCCGTCAGCGTTGCGTTGGTGTAGGCGTTCCAGATCACGTGCTGCATCTGGTCGATGCTCTTGGCCGGGGCCAGGATCTGACCGTTAGCCAGCGCGTCACTGTACTTCTTGGCCAGCGACAGGAAGCCAATCGCCGGGTTGGCGTCGAACAGCTTGATGAAGCCTGCGGTGGTGGTGCAAATCAGCAGCCAGACAGCCGGCAGCATGGTCACCCAGATGTAGCGCTGGCGTTTCATTTTGATCAGCACGACGGTGGCGAGCATCAGCGCGATACCGGCCAGCATCTGGTTGGAGATACCGAACAGCGGCCACAAGGTGTTGATACCGCCCAGTGGGTCGATCACGCCTTGGTACAGCAGATAACCCCACATCGCCACGCAACCGGCGGTCGCGATCAGGTTGGCGGTCCAGGATTCGGTGCGTTTGAGCGCCGGCACGAAGGAGCCAAGCAAGTCTTGCAGCATGAAGCGACCAGCTCGGGTACCTGCGTCAACAGCCGTCAGAATGAACAGCGCTTCGAACAGGATCGCAAAGTGGTACCAGAACGCCATGGTGTTTTCACCCGGCAGTACGCTGTGCAGGATCTGCGCGATACCCACCGCCAACGTCGGTGCACCGCCGGCGCGTGCCAGGATGGTGGTTTCACCGATGTCATGGGCCACGGCCGACAGTGCCTCAGGGGTAATTGCAAAACCCCAGCTGCTGACGGTTTGTGCCACGGTAACCACATCGCTGCCGACTACGGCGGCTGGGCTGTTCATAGCGAAGTAGACGCCAGGCTCGATCACCGAAGCGGCAACCATGGCCATGATGGCGACGAACGACTCCATCAACATGCCGCCGTAACCGATGTAGCGGGCGTGGCTTTCATTGGCCAGCAACTTGGGCGTGGTGCCCGAGGAGATGAGCGCATGGAAACCCGAGACCGCGCCACAGGCGATGGTGATGAACAGGAACGGGAACAGGCCGCCCTTCCACACCGGGCCGGTGCCGTCGATGAACTGGGTCAGGGCCGGCATTTTCAGGTCTGGCATGGTGACCAGGATGCCGATTGCCAAGGCGATGATGGTGCCGATTTTCAGGAAGGTTGAGAGGTAGTCACGCGGCGCCAGGATCAGCCACACCGGCAGTACCGCCGCGACAAAACCGTAACCGATCAGCATCCAGGTGATCTGGATCCCAGTGAACGTGAAGGCCTTGGCCCAGACCGGATCAGCGGCAATTTGCCCGCCCAGCCAGATCGAGCCGAGCAGCAACAACACGCCAATGATCGAAATTTCACCAATGCGGCCCGGGCGGATGTAGCGCATGTAGATGCCCATGAACATCGCGATCGGGATGGTCGCCATCACCGTGAAGATGCCCCATGGGCTCTCGGCCAGCGCCTTGACCACGATCAGCGCCAGCACCGCAAGGATGATGATCATGATCAGGAAGCAGCCGAACAGCGCGATGGTCCCCGGGATACGGCCCATCTCTTCACGAACCATGTCCCCCAGGGAACGGCCGTTGCGACGGGTCGACAGGAACAGAACCATGAAGTCCTGGACCGCGCCGGCCAGCACCACGCCGGCAATCAGCCAGAGCGTGCCGGGCAAGTAGCCCATTTGCGCCGCCAGTACCGGACCGACCAACGGGCCCGCACCGGCAATGGCCGCAAAGTGGTGACCGAAAAGGATGTGTTTGTTGGTCGGCACATAGTCCAGACCGTCGTTGTTGATCACTGCGGGGGTAGCCCGCCGTGGATCGAGTTGCATCACGTTGTTAGCGATGAACAGGCTGTAGTAGCGATAAGCAACCAGGTAGATGGCCACAGCAGCGACCACAATCCACAAGGCGTTGATCGCCTCGCCTCGGCGCAAGGCCACTACGCCCAGGGCGCACGCTCCTACGATTGCCAGCACCAGCCAGGGTAGATGGCGTAGCAGGCTATTATTATTTTTCATTTTTATATTCCAGCCAGGGTGGACAGAAAGGACAGCCGTTCGGAGTTTAGCGCTGTTGGCCTTAAAGGCCACCCCCCTACGTTGGTCTAGAGCCTTGCAACGAAGAAAAAACCAGAAAAAACGGCTCAATGATGGCGCAGGGCTACAATCCTTTTATCCACAGAGGGTTTCACCATGACCGAGCAAGCGTCTGATCGTCGCCGTTTTCGCCGGATTGCCTTTGATGCCAAGACCGAACTTCGGCAAAACGGCAACGAATGGCCAGTGCAATTGGTGGATTTATCGCTTAAGGGCCTGTTGGTGCAACGGCCTGAAGAGTGGAAGGGAAATAAGGCGCTGCCGTTCGCGGTCGACATACGCCTGGATCCCAAGGCGCATATAAAGATGCAAGTACGGCTAACCCACGAAGCAGTGGGTCAACTGGGGTTTGTGTGCACAGACATCGACCTGGACTCGATCAGCCACTTGCGGCGGCTGATCGAGTTGAACCTAGGCGATCAGGAGGAACTGGAGCGAGAGCTGGGCGCGCTGCTGGAAGTGTGATGGCTCAGGGGAACGCACTACGTGCGGGAAAATCACTTTCCATGTCCCAGTAACCCTTCTTCTGACTTGAGGCGCCGTGCCACTGCCCGTCGACAAACCGATAGGTCTGATAACGGGTGGCAAAGTCATCCTCACCGTCACCGTCCATAAATGACGACACCTGCAGCAGTTCATCCGCGCCGCCGTTGGCTGGCGTTGCGATCATCCACGCAGCCTTGCCGGTATGAGCCAGGGTCAGCGCCTGGACTTTGCCGTCGGCGCCCTGGTAACTCAACGGCTTGAGTTGCTGCTTGCCGGGCAGCAGTAACTGCGTGGCAGGCCCGCTGTAGCTGCCCATGGGGGCGGTCTGATCGATGGTCAAAAAATACACAGGCTCGGGCAGCCCTTTGAGCGGGGCTTTCTTGACCTCGGCCAAGGGGTAGCCGAGGTCTTCGTGAGCTATCACCTCGCCAGAGGCCGATACCCACCGCACCTGGGCTTCGAGCAGCGGGTTGTCGACCAAATCGCCGGGCTCGTCGAACGAGTCTTCATCCAGCCCACTGCCCCAACTGTCCTTGTGCAGTTGGGGGCTGATGCGCTGGTCTTCGAGCACCTGCAGCACACTGCCCTCTGGCGTCACCAGCGTTTGCGCCAGGCGATAGCCCGTTGGCAGCTCCGCCCAGGCCATGGCGGGCAAGCTGGCCAAGGCGATAAACAGGGCGACTACACCCCAGTGATTCGATCGTTGCATCGCGTCCATCCCTGAATTATTCGAAAAGTGCATCCAGTGCCTGTTCCAGGCGCGTGACCCCAATCACCTGCAATCCTGGCGGCATTTCCTTCGGCGCGTTGCCCTTGGGCACAATCGCGCGTTTGAAGCCATGCTTGGCCGCTTCCTTCAAGCGCTCCTGACCGCTCGGCACCGGACGCACTTCGCCGGACAGGCCGACCTCCCCAAATACCAAGAGGTCGTGCGGCAGAGGCCGGTTACGCAAGCTGGACATCACCGCCGCCATCAAGGCCAGGTCGGATGCGGTCTCCAGCACCTTGACCCCACCCACCACGTTGAGGAACACATCCTGATCGTGGGTCGGAATGCCGCCATGACGGTGTAACACCGCCAGCAACATCGCCAGGCGGTTCTGATCCAGCCCCAACGTGACCCGGCGCGGGTTGGCCAAATGGCTGTCATCCACCAATGCCTGGACTTCCACCAACATCGGTCGGGTGCCTTCCCACGTCGCCATCACCACACTGCCTGGGACTTCTTCCTGGGCACGGGTCAGAAAAATCGCCGAAGGGTTGGAGACTTCTTTCAGTCCCCGGTCAGTCATGGCGAATACACCCAGTTCGTTCACTGCGCCGAAACGGTTTTTCACCGCCCGCAGCAAGCGCAGTCGACCATCGGACTCGCCTTCGAAATACAGCACGGTGTCGACCATATGCTCCAACACTCGCGGCCCGGCCAGCGCGCCTTCTTTGGTCACGTGGCCGACCAGGAAGATCGCCGTGCCGCTCTGCTTGGCATACCGCACCAGTAGCGCTGCACTTTCGCGCACCTGGGACACACCACCCGGCGCCGATTGCAACTGCTCGGTGAAAATCGTCTGAATCGAGTCGATCACCATCACCTTTGGCTTTTCGATACGAGCCGTGGCGATGATGCTTTCGATGCAAGTCTCGGTCATGACCCGCAACTGATCCTGAGGCAAGCCAAGACGGCGTGCGCGCATGGCCACTTGTTGCTGGGATTCTTCACCGGTCACATATAACGCCGGCATGCGGCTGGCGATGCTGCACAGAGTTTGCAGGAGGATGGTCGATTTACCGATGCCAGGGTCGCCGCCGATCAGCACCACCGAGCCGTCCACCAGGCCGCCGCCCAGCACACGGTCCAGTTCACCTGAGGCGGTGGAGAAACGCGGGATTTCTTCGACGCTGACTTCGGCCAGGGTCTTGATCTGCGCCTGCTGCCCGGTCCAGCCGGCACGGCCCGTGGGCGCCGCAGCGCCGCCGCTTTCGATCATGGTTTCGGTCAGGGTGTTCCACGCACCGCATTCGCCGCACTGGCCGGCCCACTTGGGAAAGGTCGCGCCGCACTCCGTGCAGCCGTACATGCGCTTGGCCTTTGCCATTTGAGAACCTCCAACCGAAAAACCGCGATGATAGCTCAGCGCGGCGCCGGGGTCCGGATTTCACCGCTGGCCAATCGCGAAGCACTGTTGCCGATCGGGTCTTCGGCATTGAGGTCAGCGCCTTTGGCTTTCAATTCATCAAGCAATTCGACGCGCTTGAACAGGCCTGCATACATCGCGGCCGTCTGCCCGGCGCCGTTGCGTTGGTCGGGGTTGCAATCGGTGGCCAGCAGGCGCTGGGCAATGTTCAGCTCGCCTTTGAAGATCGCGCCCATCAGCGCGGTGTTGCCGCGCTTGTCCTGTACACAGGCGTCGGCACCGGCACTGAGCAAACGCTCCACAAACCGGCCCTGGCCGTGATAGGCGGCGAGGATCAACGCGGTGTAGCCCTTTTCGTCCTGGGTGTTGAGGCTGTAGCCAGACTCAATAAAGGTGTTGAGCATATCGAGGTCGCCACGGCGGGCGGCGTCGAAGTAATAATCCTGCAACTGTGCCTTGAGTGCTGCCGGTTCGGGGGATTCGGCATGGGCGACAAAGGCCAGCATGGCCATCAGCAAACCGATAGAAATACGCATGGGTTTCTCCTGCCATGGGTCGACGCCCCAACCGGCGCGTCGACCGTCACCAATGTCAGTCAGTCAATTTTTCAGCCAGCGCCTTGACGCGGGCCAGGTCACCCTTCGCGACCTTGGCCACGCCGGTGCCGTATGCCGGGTCCGCTTTGTAGAGGAACGAGAGGATGATGTGCTTGCTCTCGTCATCCGTGGTGGCCAGTGAGCCGCCGAAGTTGTCGATCAAGTCCTGCTGCTCTTTTTTGGTGTATGAGCGATACAGATCACCGGCCTGCTTGAAGTTCTGCTCGCGCTGAATCTTCGCCTGCTGGGTGCTACCAGACAGTGCCGTCTGGCTGTAGCGCGCGGTTTGCGGCTCTTCGCGGTTTTCCAGGCGGCTTGGCTGGTAGTTCACGCCGCTGGTGGTCTTGCCGAAGTTCATCGCGCCGTCCTGGTTACCGTTGTTGACGGTGACCCGTGGGGCATTGATCGGCAGTTGCAGTGCATTGGCACCCAGGCGGTACATTTGGGTGTCGGCGTAGGAAAACACCCGGCCTTGCAGCAGGCGGTCTTCCGACGGTTCGATGCCGGGCACAAGGTTGGCCGGGGCCATGGCGACTTGCTCGGTTTCCTGGAACACGTTCGCCGGATTGCGGTTCAGCACCATCTGCCCAACTTTGCGCTCAGGCACGTTCGGCCAGATCTTGGTGGCGTCCAACGGATCGAACTCAAACTTGGCCAAGTCTTCGGGCTTGAGCACTTGCACATACAAGTCCCACTTGGGGAAGTCGCCTTTGTTGATATGGGTGACCAAGTCGTTAGTCATATGGCTGTAATCACGACCTTGCACTTCGGTGACTTGCTTTGGATCAAGGTTCTTAATGCCTTGCAGGCTCTTCCAGTGGAACTTGACGTAATGGACTTCGCCTTTGGTATTAATCAATTTGTAGGCATGTACGCCATTACCGTCCATTTCCCGATAACTGGCGGGCGTGCCAGAGTCCGAATACAACTCGGTCAGCGTGCGCGTGGCCTCGGGTACATGTGAGAAGAAGTCAAAGCGACGGGAGTCGTCATCCAAGTTCGTGCGCGGATCCGGCTTGAACGCATGCACCATGTCCGGGAACTTGATGGCGTCACGAATAAAGAAAGTTGGGAAGTTATTGCCGACCAAGTCCCAGTTACCGTCAGCGGTGTAGAACTTGGTGGCAAAACCGCGCGGGTCACGCAGGGTTTCCGGGGAGTGGTTGCCGTGAACGACAGCCGAGAATCGCACAAATACCGGGGTGGCTTCGCCAGCGGCGAAAACTTTGGCCTTGGTCAGGTCGCTAAGGTTATCTGTCACCGTAAACGTGCCGTGGGCGCCGGTACCCCGGGCGTGCACCACGCGCTCCGGAATGCGTTCGCGGTCGAAGCGCTGCAACTTCTGAATGAGCTGCACGTCTTGCAGCAGCACCGGGCCATTGGCGCCTGCGGTTTGCGAATTCTGGTTGTCGCCGACGGCCGCGCCGTTATCTCGCGTCAGGTTGGCGGCTTGCACCGAAAGAGAAAGCAGACTGGCAGTCGCCAGCAACAGCGCATGTCGCGCCAGCACTGGACTGCGGCTCATTGGGTTGTTCATCGAGGTTTCCTCTGGTTTTTTTAGTGCACATTCAGTTGTGCTTGCCAGAGGCTAGTGACCTGGGAGTCAGAAGATAAATAGAAAAACCCCACCAGGGCGATTAAGAAATTAATGTGGTAACCCACTGAAACAGCGAGTATTTCGCGCGCGATTGGTGGCACTTTGCAAACTATTTGCGTTTTAATGTGTCGATTAAAATTAACAGTATTAACAGTTGTGTCGCACAAGCCCTATACGACTGACTTACACTGTGCTTCACCCTTCTCATCTGTAACAAGGAATAACCTATGAGCGTGATCAGTGAGTTCAAGGCCTTCGCGGTCAAAGGTAATGTGGTCGACATGGCCGTCGGTATCATCATCGGCGCAGCCTTCGGCAAAATTGTTTCCTCGTTTGTCGGCGACGTGGTGATGCCGCCCATTGGTCTGTTGATCGGTGGTGTGGACTTTGGTGACCTGGCGGTCACCCTCAAGGCGGCCCAAGGCGATGTTCCCGCCGTCGTGCTGGCCTACGGCAAGTTCATCCAGAGCGTGATCGATTTTGTCATCGTCGCCTTTGCGATCTTCATGGGCGTGAAGGCCATCAACCGCCTCAAGCGCGAAGAGGCCGTAGCACCTAGCCTGCCGCCGACGCCGACCAAGGAAGAACTGCTGCTGGGGGAGATCCGCGATCTGCTCAAGGCACAGAACGACAAGCCGCTTTAACCCGGATCGGCTTAAAAAAAGGCGCCTGCTTGAGGCGCCTTTTTTATTACCAGTAGTTTTCCACCGCCACCTGCCCAGGCCTGCGGCTCAGGCTCAGTTGCATGTCACGCTGCTTGAGCAACTGGCGGGTGTCATCAACCATCTGCGGGTTGCCGCAAATCAGCACGCGGGAATGCTCCGGGCTCAGCTCTACGCCCGCTGCGCGCTCCAGCTCACCGTTTTCAATCGAGGTAGTAATGCGCCCGCTCAATGCGCCTGGATGGTGCTCGCGGGTAACGAGTGGGATGTAGGTCAGTTTGTGCGCGTACTCGGCAAGGTACTCACGCTCACCCAGTTCCTTGATCAGCGACTGATAGGCCAGTTCCTTGGCTTCCCGTGCGCTGTACACCAGCACGATCCGCTCGAATTTCTCCCAGACTTCGAAGTCCTGCAGGATCGACAAAAACGGCGCGACTCCGGTCCCTGTCGCCAACATCCACAAGTCACGGCCATCGACGAACCGGTTCAAGGTCAGGAACCCCGTAGCCTGGCGTTCCACCATCAAGGTATCGCCCACGCGCAGGCGGCTCAGCTCGCTGGTGAACTCGCCTCCAGGGACCACAATCGAGAAGAAGTCCAAGTGCTCATCAAACGGCGAGGAAACTATCGAGTAAGCGCGCCACACCGTAGTGCCGTCCGCCTTGGTCACGCCCAGACGCACGAACTGACCCGCAGTAAAACGGAACCCAGGGTCGCGAGTGGTTCGCAGCGTAAACAGGCTGGGGGTCAGCGATTGCACATCGAGCAAGGTCTGGCGGGTAAATTTCTCAGCACTGGCCGTCATGGGGGGCTCCGTTCTACAGGTGCCCTAGTGTCCCTCAAAGTCGCGCACGGAAACACCGGTGGTTTGTAGTGGCATCGCGCAGCCCCTAAGTAGTGGCAATTTAGTGGCAGTCCAACCCATTGGCTATTAGTCCCTCTGCCCTAGCTACAAGCCCACTCTAAGTTGATCATTCAACTCACTAAAAAATCGAAAAAAACCAACTAAGCGCCGTTACACACCTTTTGCCGTCCTTAAAAAATCTTCTTAAACCCCCTGCGTTCAAGAGCGAAATTTTCCTCTTGCACCGTAAGTAATGTCCTACACTCATTCCCGTGCATTTGGGAGTTCAGGAGGTATCCCATGTCATGTAGACCCCACATGGAGAGTTACCAATGGTTAACTGGCGTAATACACGTCTTCCCAAACTGGAAGGTGAAAGCGAGGCCACCACTCTTTTCGAGATAGCCCTCAACCACACCTTCGCACTCGGCTTTCAATACTGTTCCTTTACGATGAGTTCACACCTACCCAACAATCGAACGAAGCCCGTTCGCTTCAATAACTATCCAGATGAGTGGAACAATCTTTACAACCAAGCGCACTTCTTTGAAGTGGATCCTGTGGTAACACATTGCAAACGCTCTGTATTACCCATCGTCTGGGAGGAAAAAACGTTTAAAGACTCACCCAACTTATGGTCTTTGGCTCAGTCGTTTGGTGTGCATCTGGGTTGGACCCAAGCAGTGCATGATTTCCAGGGTGTGTTCAGCATGCTTACCCTGGGTCGCAGTAAAGGTGCCGTGACTCCGGAAGAGCTCTACGAAAAAGCTGGCCAGGTCCTGTGGCTTTGCCATGCGATGCATGCGGCCGTGGCGCAGACTTACGCGGCCAGCCCCAGTATCAACCCTGCGAAAAAATTGACCTCGCGCGAGAAGGAAATCCTCAAATGGTCAGCCATGGGCAAAACTGCCGCAGACATTGCCACCATCCTGTGCCTTTCCGAACGTACCGTGGGCTTTCACATTTGCAGTTGCTTCAAAAAGCTTGGGGTCAACAACAAGATCGCCGCCGTGCTCTGTGCCTCGAAAGCAGGGCTGTTTTAACCGCCCTTGAAACACCGCATGTAATCCCCGTAGAAAAAAAGTAACATTTACGCCCAATTCTGAGTGCAGGGCCCCTTGGGGGCCCGCCTGTAGTTCACTCAGACGGTTGCGCAGGTCACTGCCGCCGCCCATCGATTACCCAGAGCCTCCCCCGCCATGCCCCTGCTCGACAGCCCCTTCGCCCAGCTCGATCTGATCCGCCAGCCAGAGCAACATAACGATCCGCTGCAAGCCTTCGATGCGGCCGACGAATACCTGCTCAGCCACCTGGCCGGACAACAGCCGAGTGCAGCGACGCGCGTGCTGGTACTCAATGATAGTTTCGGCGCCTTGGCGGCCAGTCTTGAAGGCCAGATGCAGGTCACCTCCAGCGGCGACTCGTTTCTCGCCGCCCAGGGCCTGGAGAAAAACCTGGTACGCAATGGCAAGGCGTTTGATGGCGTGACTTTCGTGCCTGCCCACCAAGTGCCGACCGGCCCCTTTGACCGAGTTCTGATCCGCGTACCCAAAACCCTGGCACTGCTGGAAGAACAGCTGATCCGCCTGCAAGGCCAACTGGCACCGGGCGCAGAGGTCATCGCCGGGGCGATGGTCAAGCACCTGCCCCGTGCGGCCGGTGAGTTGCTGGAGCGTTACATCGGGCCGATGCACGCCTCCCTTGCGGTAAAGAAGGCACGGTTGCTGATTGCCACTCTGGAAGATCGCCCCGCGGCAGTCTCGCCCTACCCAACGCGCTATCAGCTTGAAACACCCGCTATCGAACTGCTCAACCACGCCAACGTGTTCTGCCGTGAAGGCCTGGACATCGGCACCCGCGCCTTCCTGCCGCACCTGCCCAAAGGCCTGGGCAGTGCGCGCGTCGCGGACCTGGGCTGCGGCAACGGCGTGCTGGCGATTGCCAGCGCGCTGCAAAACCCGGACGCCCATTACACCTTGCTCGACGAGTCGTACATGGCCGTGCAATCAGCCCTTGAGAACTGGCAAGCCGCCCTCGGCGAACGGGAGGTGACCGTGCGTGCTGCCGATGGCCTGGCCGGCCAGGCCTCGGACTCTCTGGATGTGGTGCTGTGCAACCCACCGTTCCACCAACAACAAGTGGTCGGCGACTTCCTCGCCTGGCGCATGTTCCAGCAAGCGCGGGAAGCGCTAGTGGTGGGCGGCGCGCTTTATATAGTCGGCAACCGCCACCTGGGTTATCACAGCAAATTGGCGCGACTGTTCCGCGGTGTCGAGCAAGTGGCCGCCACGCCGAAATTCGTCATCCTCAAAGCGCGCAAATAAAAAAAGCCCTGCCTTTCCAAAGGAAAAAGCAGGGCTTGAAAACCGGGCCGCAAAGCCCGGATCGGGATGTCAGTGGGTGGTCAGGCCGGCCGCATTCATGAACATGCGCATCAGGCTGGCCACGACGAACAGTGCCAGCACACTGCCGGTCCAGATCATCGCCAGCCACCCCAGACGCCGCCACAACGGCTGTTTCTCGCCCTCTTCAATCTCGTGCAACGTAGGTTTGCCGGACATGCCACAACCCTCCTAGTGATAGCCGTCTTCGTGGGTGACCTTGCCGCGGAACACGTAGTAGCTCCAGAAGGTGTAGCCCAGGATGAACGGGATGATGAACAGCGTACCCACCAGCATGAAACCCTGGCTTTGCGGCGGTGCGGCCGCGTCCCAGATCGATACGGAAGGCGGAATGATGTTCGGCCACAGGCTGATCCCAAGGCCGCTGTAGCCGAGGAAAATCAACACCAGCGTCAACAGGAACGGCGTGTAGTGGGCATTACGCGCCACCGCGCGGATCAACCCGTACATGGTCACCAGCACCAGGATCGGCACCGGCAGGAACCAGAACAGGTTCGGCAGGGTGAACCAGCGCGTCGCGATTTCCGGGTGCGCCAGCGGCGTCCAGATACTGACGATGCCAATTACCGCCAACACAACGAATGCCAAGGGCCGCGCCAGGTTGTGCATCTTCTCCTGCAACGGGCCTTCGGTTTTCATGATCAACCAGGTGCAGCCGAGCAAGGCATAGGCCACGATCAGCGCCACGCCGCAGAACATCGTGAACGGTGTGAGCCAGTCCAGTGAGCCACCGGCAAACTGGCGGTCCACCACCGGAATCCCGTCGATAAACGCCCCCAGCGCTACACCCTGGAAGAACGTGGCCGTCAGCGAACCGCCGATAAACGCCTTGTCCCACAGGTGGCGCTTGTGGTCCTTGGCCTTGAAACGGAACTCGAAGGCCACGCCACGGAAGATCAGCCCGATCAGCATCAGGATCAGCGGCAGGTACAGCGCCGACAACACCACCGAATAGGCCAGCGGGAAGGCGCCAAACAACGCTGCGCCACCGAGTACCAGCCAGGTTTCGTTACCGTCCCAAACCGGGGCGACGGTGTTCATCATCACGTCGCGGTCGACTTTGCCCGGAATAAACGGGAAGAGGATGCCAATGCCGAGGTCGAAGCCGTCCATCACGACGTACATCATGATGCCGAAGATGATGATCACGGCCCAGATCAGCGGAAGATCAATACCCATCTCAATGCCCCTTGTGCTGGATGTCGACGTGGTCGTCATCGTTGCCGTCATCGGCAGCCGACAACGGACGGGCCGGTGTGCGTTTCTGGCCAGGGCCACCGTGGGTCGGTTCAGTACTTTCGTGGGTCACAGGGCCTTTGCGTACCAGGCGCATCATGTAGCCCAAGCCGGCGCCGAACAGCGCGAAATACACCACCACGAACAACACCAGGGTAATCGTCATCTGCGCCAGGCTATGCCCGGATGAAGCGTCCGCCGTGCGCATCAACCCGTAGACCACCCACGGCTGGCGGCCGATTTCGGTGGTGAACCAACCGGCAAGAATCGCGATCAGGCCGGACGGGCCCATCCACAGCGCCAGGTACAGGAACGGCTTGGACGTGTACATCTTGTCGCCGCGACGCAGCCACAGGCTGAACAGACCGGTGAAGATCATCAGGAAACCCAGGCCGACCATGACCCGGAACGACCAGAACACGATGGTCGAATTGGGGCGGTCTTCAGGCGGAAACTCCTTGAGCGCTGGCACTTGTTTGTCCAGGGCGTGGGTCAGGATCAGGCTGCCCAGGTAAGGAATTTCCACCGCGTATTTGGTTTTTTCGGCCTTCATGTCGGGCCAGCCAAACAGAATCAGCGGGGTCGGCTCATTGCCTTTGTTTTCCCAGTGGCCCTCAATCGCCGCGATTTTTGCCGGCTGATGCTTCAGGGTGTTGAGGCCGTGGAAGTCACCGATCACCGCCTGGATAGGCGCCACGATCAGCGCCATCCACATCGCCATCGAGAGCATTGTGCGGATCGCCGGGTTGTCCTTGCCGCGCAGCAAGTGCCACGCCGCCGAGGAACCGACAAAGAAGGCCGTGGCAACAAAGGCCGCTGTGGCCATGTGCGCCAAGCGGTAAGGGAACGATGGGTTGAAGACAACGGCGAACCAGTCGGTTGGAATCACCCGGCCATCGATGATTTCAAAGCCTTGTGGCGTCTGCATCCAGCTGTTGGACGACAGAATCCAGAAGGTCGAGATCAACGTGCCCACGGCCACCATCACGGTGGAGAAGAAGTGCAGCTTGCGCCCGACCTTGTTCCAGCCGAACAGCATCACCCCAAGGAAACCGGCCTCAAGGAAGAAGGCGGTGAGCACTTCGTAGGTAAGAAGCGGCCCGGTGACGGCGCCGGCAAAGTCCGAGAAGCGACTCCAGTTGGTGCCGAACTGATACGCCATGACCAGGCCCGAGACCACGCCCATGCCGAAGTTGACCGCAAAGATCTTCGACCAGAAATGGTAGAGGTCACGGTAGGTGTCGTTGTGGGTCTTGAGCCACAAGCCTTCCAGCACCGCGAGGTAACTGGCCAGGCCGATGGTGATCGCCGGGAACAGGATGTGGAACGAGATGGTGAACGCAAATTGAATTCGGGCGAGATCTAGCGCCTCCAAACCGAACATAAGTCTTCCTCTGTCAGGTAATACCGGCTGCTGGCGGAAGCCTGCACCCACTGCCCCCACGGATATGGAGTGTGGCGAATTTCAATTCGTTTCTTTTTTTACCAGCCACGTAGGGATTCTGGCCTTGCGGCCGCCAGATCAATCCCCACGGAGGTTTTGATCTGGATCAAGCATTACTGAAAGAGTAGTCCCATTTTCTGTGTCCAGTTATGTGGTCTTTTGCCGCGTGACAGACTGCCTCAGCCCAGCTCTAGCAACTATCTGTTACAACTTAATGCTAATCTCGCGGCTCCCTCTCGCCTCGACCCGAATTCCCGATGCCTAGTGAACCCGTGTTGCTGTTGCGTCATCACCGCCCTTTCATCGCGTTCTGGCTGGCACGGATTTTCACCGCCAGCGGCTTCCAGATGCTCACCGTGGCCATCGGCTGGAACCTGTACCAACTGACCGGCAATGTGCTGGACTTGGGTCTGGTCGGGTTGGTGGAGTTCGTGCCACGGGTGCTGTTCATGCTGCACACCGGACACGTGGCCGACCGCTACGAGCGGCGCAAAGTCGCAGCCATCTGCCAGACCGTACAGGCGCTGATTGCCCTGTCCCTGGCCATCGGCGGCCTGACCGGCAACGTGACCCGCGAGATGATTTTTATCCTCGCCTTCCTGCTCGGTGCCGCGCGCTCGTTTGAATTGCCCACCACCCAGGCGCTGCTGCCGAGCATCGTGCCCAGTGCGCTGTTCCCGCGTGCGGTGGCGTCTTCACAGTCGGCCCAGCAACTGGCCACCATCGTCGCCCCGGCGCTCGGCGGTTTGCTTTATGCGTTCGGCAGCGTCTGGGTGTATGGCCCCACGGTGGTGCTGTACATCATCGCCTGCGTGCTGACCCTCAACCTGCCCGCCCGCCAGACCCCACTGAACAAAGGCAAGGCCACCTTGGACTCGCTGCTGGCTGGCATCCGTTTTATCCGCAGCCGCCCGGACATCCTCGGCGCTATTTCCCTGGACCTGTTCGCCGTGCTGCTGGGCGGCGCCACCGCGTTGCTGCCGGTGTTCGCCAAGGACATCCTGCTGACCGGCGCCTGGGGCCTGGGCCTGTTGCGTTCGGCACCGGCGGTGGGCGCACTGTTGATGTCGTTGTGGCTGGCGCGCTTTTCGGTGGACCGCAAAGTTGGCAGGGTAATGTTCACCGCTGTCGGCGTGTTCGGCGTGGCGACCATTGCTTTCGGCCTGTCCACCTCGTTCTGGTTTTCCCTGGCAGTGCTGGTGGTGCTGGGCGCGGCGGACATGATCAGCATGGTCATTCGCGCCTCCTTCGTGCAGTTGGAGACGCCGGATGAAATGCGCGGCCGGGTCAGTGCGGTCAACGGGCTGTTTATCGGCGCGTCCAACCAGTTAGGCGAGTTCGAGTCCGGTATCACTGCGCACTGGTTCGGCACCGTGCCCGCCGTGGTCATGGGCGGAATCGGTACGCTGGTGGTAACCGGAGTGTGGATAAAACTGTTCCCGACACTGGCGAATCGGGATCGTATGCATGTGCCGGTGGAGGAAAGCATCAAGCCCGCTGCATGATTCAATGTGGCAATAAGGTCAATGTGGGAGGGGGCTTGCTCCCGATAGCGGTGGATCAGCCAACTTATGCTTGGACTGAAACTCCGCCATCGGGAGCAAGCCCCCTCCCACGTTTGGATCTTCAATGTTTGCTGGACCGCGTCAGAGCACCTTATCCAGGGTGATCGGAAACTCCCGCACCCGCTTGCCGGTGGTTAGGCGAGTTCGAGTCCGGTATCACTGCGCACTGGTTCGGCACCGTGCCCGCCGTGGTCATGGGCGGAATCGGTACGCTGGTGGTAACCGGAGTGTGGATAAAACTGTTCCCGACACTGGCGAATCGGGATCGTATGCATGTGCCGGTGGAGGAAAGCATCAAGCCCGCTGCGTGATTCAATGTGGCAATAAGGTCAATGTGGGAGGGGGCTTGCTCCCGATAGCGGTGGATCAGCCAACTTATGCTTGGACTGAAACTCCGCCATCGGGAGCAAGCCCCCTCCCACGTTTGGATCTTCAATGTTTGCTGGACCGCGTCAGAGCACCTTATCCAGGGTGATCGGAAACTCCCGCACCCGCTTGCCGGTGGCATGGTAAATCGCGTTGGCTACCGCCGCCGCTACCCCGACAATGCCGATCTCGCCAACACCCTTGGAACCCAGTGCATTGACGATCTCGTCGTGCTCTTCGACAAACACCACGTCAATCTCGCCGATATCGGCATTCACCGGGATGTGGTACTCGGCCAGGCTGTGGTTCATGTAGCGCCCCAGTTGATGGTCGATCTGAGTTTCTTCGTGCAATGCCATGCCGATTCCCCACACCACCCCGCCGAGAATCTGGCTGCGGGCCATCTTCGGATTGACCACGCGCCCGGCCGCAATCGCGCTGACCACACGCCGCACTTTGATTGTTCCCAGGTCTTCGTCCACCTGGACCTCGACGAACACCGCCGAGTGGGTGGCGGTGGCGTAACCCTCGCGTTTTTTGTCCGGCTCGCTGTCGACCTGCACTTCCAATGCGTCTTCGCCACTGTCCTTGACCAACTGCGCCAGCGACACACTCACGTCACCGGTGTGCAGTTGGCCGTCTTCAAAGCGAACGGACTCGGCGTCCTTGAACACCGGGTAAGTCTGGCGGGCAATGCTCAGCAGTTTGGCCGTCAACGCTTCGCAGGCTTGCTGCACGGCAGTGCCCACTGAGGACACGGTAAACGATCCACCCTGCAACGGCGCGGTGGGTAAAGACGAGTCACCGAGTAGAAAATTGACATCGTCGACAGCCACGCCACTGGCCTGGGCCGCGATCTGAGTCATCACCGTGTACGTACCGGTGCCGATGTCGGTGGTGGCGCTACTGACCGTCAATTTGCCCAGCGAATCAATACGCGCCTTGGCGCTGGCCTTCATTTGCATGGCCTCCCACACCCCGCCGGCCATGCCCCAACCGATCAACTGGCGGCCGTCGCGCATGCTGCGCGGCTCCGGGTTGCGCTGCTTCCAGCGGAAACGCTCGGCGCCTTCGCGGTAACACTCGCGCAGGGCTTTGCTCGACCAGGGTTTATCTTCGTTCTGGTTGCGTTCGGCGTAGTTGATCAGCCGCAGTTGCACCGGGTCCATGCCCAGGGCGCAGGCCAGTTCATCCATGGCGCATTCCAGGCCAATCACGCCCAACGCGGCGCCTGGCGCGCGCATGTCCAGGGGCGTGAAGACATCCAGCGGCACCAACTTATAAGTAAGCTGCACGTTGTCGCAGTGATAGAGCATGCCGCTCCATTCCACCACGTGTTCACTGAAGTCCTCAAAGCGCGAGGTCTGGCCAATCGCGGTATGCCCCAGCGCCAGCAAACGGCCGTTAGCGGCGGCGCCCATCTGCAAACGCTGCAGGGTGCGGGGGCGGTAGCCAAAGGTGAACATCTGCTGGCGCGTCAGGGTGACCCGCACCGAACGCTTGAGCGCCAGAGACGCCATCACCGCCAAAGGCAATTGGTACTGCGGGCGCAGACCAGAGCCGAAGGCGCCCCCGACGAACGCAGCAAAGATGCGCACCTGACTTTTATCCAGGCCGAAGACTTTTTGCACATAGGCCTGGCAGTTCTGCGGGCCCTGAGTCTTGTCATGGATGTGCAGGGTGCCATCCGGCTGAAACAGCACGGTGCTGGCGTGGGGCTCCATCGGATTGTGGTGTTCGATGGGTGTGCTGTAGTGCAGATCGAGGCTGATGGCCGCGCCGGACCATTCAGCCTGGAAGTTGCCGCGCGGCTTGGGCGGGGTTTGCGGCGAGGGATAGGCCAGTTCCTGCTGGGCTAGCAGATCGGTCTCGAAGTCCTCGCACTCATAGTCGATATGCACCAGCGAGCCGGCGTGTCGCGCCAACTCCAGGTTATCGGCGATGACCAATGCCAGGGGCTGGCCGCTGTAGAGCACGCGGTCGTTGTACAGCGGGCGAAACGGCGAGCCATCCGCCGCATCGTCATCGGCAAAGGCGTCGTCATAGCTGGCGATTTTCGGGCGGTTGAGATGATGGATAACATCCACCACACCCGGTAGCGCTAACGCTTTGGACGCGTCGATATTGATAACACGGCCTTTGGCGATGGTGCTGGACACCACGCTGCCATGAAGCAGGCCAGCCTCAGGAAACTCACCGGCGTACCGCGCCTGGCCTGTGACCTTGAGCAGACCGTCGACACGGTTCAAGGGTTTACCGATAGCGGTCATGGCTGTTCTCCTGCAACGGCGGCGTCGCTCAGCGCGCGGATAATTGCGCGGCGCGCGAGCTTGATCTTGAAGCCGTTATGTTCCAGCGGCTCGGCGTCTTGCAGCAGCACGTCGGCGGCGTTGCTGAAGGTTTCGCGGCTGACGGTCTGACCGATCAGCGCGGCTTCTACCGCGCGGTCACGCCAAGGTTTGTGGGCCACGCCGCCGAGGGCCAGGCGAGCGTCAACGATAGTGTCGCCGTCCAGTTCAAGGGCGGCGGCGACTGACACCAAGGCAAACGCGTAAGACGCGCGATCGCGAATCTTCAAATAGTGGCTGTGACGTGCCAGATGGTCGGCGGGCAATTCAATTGCAGTGATCAGCTCATCGTCGGCCAGCAGGTTGTCGCGCTGCGGCGTATCGCCAGGAAGACGATGGAAGTCGGCGAACTCGATGACCCGTGCGCCGCCACGTCCCTCCACATGCACCCGCGCCTCCAACGCAGCCAAGGCGACGCACATGTCCGACGGATGAGTGGCCACGCACTGCGCGCTGGCGCCAAGAATCGCATGGATACGGTTCAACCCGCTGCGGGCCGGGCAACCACTGCCGGGTTCGCGTTTATTGCACGGCACCGTGGCGTCGTAGAAGTAGTAGCAACGGGTGCGCTGCAGCAAGTTACCGCCGGTACTGGCCATGTTGCGCAGTTGCGGCGACGCGCCTGCGAGGATGGCTTGGGACAGCAGCGGGTAACGCTCTTCAATCAGCGGGTGCCAGGCCAGATCGGCGTTGCTCACCAGCGCGCCGATCCGCAGGCCGCCATCGGCGGTTTCTTCAATTCCATGCAGTGGCAGGCCGGTGATATCGATCAGGTGTTCGGGACGGCTGATGTTTTCTTTCATCAGGTCCAACAGGTTCGTACCACCGGCAATAAAACGCGATGCGCCGCTGGTCAGGTGCACGGCCTCCTGTACGTCGACAGGTTTGCTGTAGTGGAAGGGATTCATTGCTCACCTCCCAGGCCGTCTTTGATGGCATCGCGGATATTGGTATAGGCACCGCAGCGGCACAGGTTGCCGCTCATCAATTCCTGGATTTGTGCAGTGTCGTGGGCACGGCCTTCATTGGCCAGGCCGACGGCGGAGCAGATCTGGCCCGGCGTGCAGTAGCCGCACTGGAAGGCGTCGTGTTTGATGAAGGCTTGCTGCATGGGGTGCAACTGATCGCCGCTGGCCAAGCCTTCGATGGTGGTCAGCTCGGCGCCATCGCACATCACGGCCAGGGTCAGGCAGGCGTTTATGCGCTTGCCATCGCGCAGGACGGTGCAGGCACCACATTGGCCGTGGTCGCAGCCTTTTTTACTGCCGACCAGGTCGAGTTGTTCCCGTAGCAAGTCCAACAACGTGGTCCAGGGCAATACGTCCAACTGACGATCCTGGCCATTGAGGGTCAAGCGTATGGAGTGGGCGACGAACGGTTGGGCCGCCGCGCCATTGGGGGTCGCGCTCATAAACACCTCACGGGTTGGTGTACATCCGCGGCGTTCAGGAAAGTCGCCGTCTCAGGGGTACGACTTCCCGGGGTTTTGAGCGTTCAAGATGATTGATCAGCGGATATTGAGCAGGGTCTTCAAGGTGTTTCGCGGGGGATTGATCGATGAGTTGCTGTATTCGAACCAGCCTTGGGCTTCGACATTCAGGTCAAACACATAGATGTAGCCCATCAAGGTGCCCCCGCCAGCGCAGGCCTGGCTGACGTTGCCGACCTGACACACCGGCGTGCGCTGACCGTTGAGCACCGCGCCGTTGAAGAGGCCGACCGGGTTGTTACCCAGGCCCACTTCCATCACCGACACCTTGGTCGGCCCTCGGTGCGTGCACATCTGCGTGGTGCTGGTGCGCTCTGGAATGGTTTCGGTGCACTTGGCCGATTCGACCTTGAACACGCGCACTTCGCTCAAGGCCGGTGCAGTCGCGCCCCAGACCGGTGCCGCACCCAGCCACAGGCCGAGACAAGGGATCAGGGCTAGACTCCACGCGTTGGCTTTTTTCATGCTGTCGATGACCCGGTATTGAACGTCGGCGCAGTATGCCTCAAGGCCATGCGCCATACAGCCTCGGCTGCTGGTATGATGCGCCGCTTTTTCCGATCCTCTCTGAAACCACAGGCGTTTGGCGCAGTTTGTGCTTTGACTTAGAGGTCAACAAATCACGACGCAAGATAGCGTCACAGGGAGCAGGCATGCTGGAAAAGCTGTTTCAACTCAAGGCACACAACACGAACGTGCGCACCGAGATTCTCGCGGGCATCACGACATTCCTGGCCATGGCCTACATCCTGTTCGTGAACCCGAGCATCCTCGGCGAAACCGGCATGGATAAGGGCGCGGTATTTGTCGCGACCTGCCTCGCGGCGGCCATCGGCTCGACCGTGATGGGCCTGATCGCCAACTACCCGATCGCACTCGCGCCGGGCATGGGCCTCAACGCCTTCTTTACCTACACCGTGGTCCTGCACATGGGCCATACCTGGCAAGTGGCGCTGGGTGCGGTGTTTATTTCGGCGGTGCTGTTCTTCCTGCTGTCGATTTTCCGCATCCGTGAGTGGATCATCAACGCCATCCCGCTTCCCCTGCGTTCGGCGATTGCCGCCGGTATCGGCCTGTTCCTGGCGTTGATCGCCCTGCACAACGCCGGAATCGTGGTGAGCAACCCGGCCACCATGGTAGGCCTGGGCGACCTGACAAAAGCGGCCCCGATCCTCGCCACCCTCGGTTTTGTGCTGATCGTCGCACTGGAAGCCCTGGCCGTACGCGGCGCGGTGCTGATCGGCATTCTTGCGGTCACTATCGCGTCCATCGTCCTGGGCGTGACCCCGTTTGGCGGCGTGACCTCGATGCCCCCTTCGCTGGCCCCGACCTTCCTGCAGCTGGATATCAAAGGCGCACTGGACATCGGCCTGGTCAGCGTGATCTTCGCGTTCCTGTTCGTTGACCTGTTCGACAACTCCGGCACCCTGATCGGCGTCGCCAAGCGCGCCGGCCTGATGAGCAAGGACGGCCACATGCCGAAAATGGGCCGCGCCCTGATCGCCGACAGCACCGCCGCCATGGCCGGTTCGCTGCTGGGCACGTCGACCACCACCAGCTACATCGAATCCGCCGCGGGCGTGAGCGCCGGTGGCCGTACCGGTTTGACCGCCATCGTGGTGGCGATCCTGTTCCTGTTGGCGCTGTTCTTCTCGCCACTGGCCGCCAGCGTACCGGCGTTTGCCACGGCGCCGGCACTGCTGTTCGTGGCGGTGCTGATGACCCAGGGCCTGGCAGAAATCGACTGGGATGACATTACTGTTGCAGCGCCGGTGGTGGTCACCGCCCTGGCGATGCCCTTCACATACTCCATTGCCAACGGCATCGCCTTCGGTTTCATCGCCTGGACCGCCATCAAGCTGCTTTCGGGCCGCTACCGTGAGCTGAACCCAGCGCTGGTGATTCTGTCGATTCTGTTCGTGATCAAGCTGGGCTGGTTCAACGCATGACTTTTGACGCCGCAAGCTACACCGTTCAACTGCAAGACAAGGTCACGCGCTTGCGTGACCTGCTGGCGCCGTTCGACGCGCCCGAGCCACAGGTATTCGACTCACCGCTGCAGAACTTCCGCCTGCGGGCGGAGTTCCGCCTGTGGCGCGAAGGCGGAGATCGCCACTACGCCATGTTCTCCCAGGACGACAAGCGCACGCCGATCCTGATCGAAGAATTCCCGATTGCCAGCCAACGCATCAATCAGTTGATGCCGCAACTCAAGGCCGCCTGGCAAGCCTGCGCCGCCCTGAGCCACAAGCTGTTCCAAGTGGAGTTCCTCACCACCCTGGCCGGCGATGCGATGATTACCCTGTGTTATCACCGCCCGCTGGACGAGCATTGGCACACGGCGGCGAACAAGCTGGCAGCTGATTTGAATGTCAGCATCATCGGCCGCTCCAAGGGCAAGCGCGATGTGATCGGCCACGACTACGTGGTGGAAAAACTCGACGTGGGCGGGCGCACTTTCAGCTACCGCCAACCCGAAGGCGCGTTCACCCAGCCCAACGGCACGGTGAACCAGAAGATGCTCAACTGGGCATACGAAGCCTTGGGCGATCGCCCGGATGACTTGCTGGAGCTGTACTGCGGCAACGGCAACTTCACTCTGCCGCTCGCCACCCGCGTACGCAAAGTGCTGGCCACCGAAATCAGCAAGACCTCGGTGAATGCGGCCCTGAGCAACCTCGATGAAAACGCGGTAGATAACGTCACGCTGGTGCGACTCTCTGCCGAAGAACTCACCCAAGCGCTGAATGAAGTGCGCCCGTTCCGTCGCCTGCAGGGCATCGATCTGAAGAGCTACGAATTCGGCAGCGTCTTCGTCGACCCGCCCCGCGCCGGCATGGACCCGGACACTTGCGAATTGACCCGTCGCTTCGACAACATTCTGTACATCTCCTGCAACCCGGAGACGTTGGCGGCGAACATTGCGCAGTTGCATGACACGCACCGCATTACGCAATGCGCGATGTTTGACCAGTTCCCGTGGACGCACCACATGGAATCGGGGGTGTTGCTGACTCGTCGGTAATTCCAAGGCTGGTAGCAGTTCAACATGTGGGAGGGGGCTTGCTCCCGATGGCGGTGGGTCAGTTGAAGGTTTGCTGATTGACGCACTGCTATCGGGGGCAAGCCCCCTCCCACATTGGCTTGGTGTATTGGCAAATAGCGTTGTCAGGCCGACGGTTGGAAATACCCCGCCAACGCCCGCAAGTCTTGCTCGCTGAGCAGTCCCGCGTAGTACTTCAACTGAATCCTGGCCAGCAAATACGCATGTCGAGCGTTCGCCAGGTCGCGGCGGGCGGTGAACAGTTGCTGTTCGGCGTCGAGCACGTCGAGGTTAACGCGCTCGCCTCCGCTGACGCTTTTCTTCGTCGCGGTGACCAGTGCCGTGGCGGAGCTGACGGCCATTTCATAAGCCCGCACTTTTGCCGCGCCGCTGGTATTGAGGTTGAACTGCTTGCGCAACTCCACCAGCGTGGCCGAGGTTTGCGCGTCCAGTTCGTACTGGGCCTGGCTCAATTGATTGCCCGCCTGACGAGTAGAAGCCGACACCGAACCGCCGGCAAACAATGGCAAGCTGACCTGAATGCCGACGCTGTTGGTGTCGTACTGCTGGTTGTAGCTGCTTTCCGAATCGGAACGGGTCTGGCGGCTGCTGGCGTACAGGCTGACCTTGGGCATGTGCCCGGCGCGTTTGCGCTCCACTTCGTAGGACGCCACGTCCAACGCGTGATGCTGGGATTTAAGCTCCGGATTGTTGGCCATGGCCATTTCCCGCCAGGTCTCGAAACGGTTCGGCTCCAGGGGCGGGATATCGAATTGACGGGTCAGCGGCGCCAGTTCTTCGATCTGCAGCGGTTGGCCGACGATGGCTTCCAACTCTCGCAGGGCGCTGTCCTGGGCATCCAGGGATTCGATTTCTTCAGCCTGGGCCAGGCTTAGGCGCGCTTGGGTTTCCAGCACATCGGTACGTGTCCCCTCGCCACCTTTGAGCAGGCGATCGTTGAGTTGCAGGCGTTCGGCAAATGCGCGTTTCTGCGCGCGGCTCAACTCGATGCGTTCCTGGGCCAGCAACGCCTGGCTATAAGCGCTGAGTACCCGCACCGCAAGTTCCTGGCTTTTGCCGCGAAAGCGCTCATCGGCCATCAGCGCCTGGGCCGTGCCTTGGCGAAACCGCGCGTAGGCTTCGTAGTCCAGCAGTGGTTGCTGCAAGGTCAGGGTCGAGGCATAGCTGCGGTAGTCGCGGTCGCTGGTGACATCACCTGCGGTCACCTGCGACTCGTTGCGCGAATTGTTGTAGCTCCACGACAGATTCGGCAGCAACGCCGCCCGACCTATCACGCGATTCTCTTCACCGGCCTCACGCGCCTGGATGGCGGCCTGAAAGGTCGGGTCATTGCGCAGCGCCAGGTCGTACGCATCCAACAACCCCAGGGCCTGCGCAGCCGGTGTAAAGCTCACGCACAAGGTAAACAGCAGCGCCTTCATTCTTCCACCAAGGCCATATGGGTGCGGTCCAGCAAAGGTTTGAACAGGTAGTTGAGCATCGACCGCTCACCGGTCTTTATGAACGTTTCCACCGGCATGCCGGGGCGGATCTGTGCGCCGGCGAGTTGCTGCATACCCGCCGTGCTGACTTGGGCACGCAACGTGTAATAAGGCTCGTCGGTGCGTTCATCGACCTGGCGGTCGGCGGATACCAATGTCACCTCACCCGCCACCCGCGGCGTGGTGGCCTGGTTGAAGGCCGAGAACAGCAGTTCCACCGGTAAACCGGGGTGCACTTTGTCGACCATCTGCACCGGCACCCGCGCTTCCACCAATAGCGGCTCGCCCTGGGGCACGATGTCCATCAGCGCCTGACCGGGCTTGATCACGCCGCCTTCGGTGTACACGTCCAACCCCACCACCACGCCGGACGCCGGGGCGCGAACCAGGCTGTTGGCCAGTTCGAACTCGGCCGACGCCAGGCGATTACGCAGGTCGTCGCTGCGGGTGCGGGTTTCGGCCAACTGGCTGCGCAGGTCTTTCTGGAAGTCTTCGCCGAGCTGGCGGATACGCAGGCGCAGCTCCAAAACCTGACGCTGCAACTGGCCGATGCGGCCATAGTCCTCGGCGATGGTGCCGTCGATCTGCGAGTAAAGGCGCTCGCTGTCGAGCAGGCGATTGCGCGGGATATAACCGTCCCGCGCCAGTTCGCGCAGGCCTTGCAGTTGCTCATTGAGCGCCGCCCGTTGCTGCAGTTTGCTCGCTTGGGAATCCCGCGTGCCGCGCAACTGCGCTTCGGCACCGGCGATGGTTTCGCGCAGGCCTTGTTGCTCGGTGGCCAGCGACTGGGCGCGGCTGTTGAACAGTTGCCGTTGCAGATTCAGGGTGTTGGTAGCCTGCGGCTCATTCAGCAGTTCAGGGCCGAAGGTGATCGCAGGCAACCCTTCGCTTTCGGCATTCAACCGCGCCTCGGTGGCCAAGGACGCGAGGTACTGGCTGCGCAGCGACTGCATCTGCCCGCGCAACGGGGTTTCTTTCAAGCGCAGCAACACTTGGCCGGCGTTGACCACCTCACCGTCGCGCACTTCGATACGCTCGACGATGCCGCCGGTAGGGTGCTGAACGGTTTTTCGATGGCCCGAAACCATCACCTTGCCCGACACCGCGACGCCCTTGTCCAGAGGGGCCAGCGCGGCCCAGCCGATAAACCCGACAAATCCGCCAAGCACCAGCAGCCAGCCCAGGCGTGAATATTTTTTGTCATCCAGCGCCAGCACGTTATGGGATGCGTCGCTGACCAGCATCGGTTTGCTCATGCTCATGCCTGTTTTCCTTCGCCGAGGCGGTAACTCATGCTCATGGTCGACACTGGTTTGCTGACTGCCGGTTTCTGCCGCGCCTCCAACACCCGCGCCGTTGGACCGAAGGCCTGCAACTGGCCGTCCTTGAGGATCAGCAATTGGTCAGTGAGGCTCAGCACATTGGCTTTGTGGGTAATCAGGATCACGGTGCGACGCTGCTGCTTGAGCTGGGCGATGGCCTGGAGCAGGGCCTGCTCGCCCACTTCATCGAGGTTGGCGTTGGGTTCATCCAGCACGATCAGCGCGGGCAAACCGTACAGCGCACGCGCCAGGGCCACCCGTTGTTTCTGGCCGCCGGACAAGCCTGCGCCGCCCTCCCCCAACTGCGTGTCATAGCCTTGGGGCAGTTGCAGGATCAGGTCGTGTACGCCGGCCATTTGCGCGGCGGCGAGGACCTTGTCGGCATCCAGCTCGGTAAACCTCGCGATGTTGTCGGCGATGCTGCCGGCAAACAGTTGGATGTCCTGGGGCAGATAGCCGATGTGCGGGCCGAGTTGCTGCTTGTCCCATTGGGTCAGGTCGGCGCCGTCCAGGCGCACCTTGCCGGCCAGTGGAGCCCAGGCGCCCACCAGCACCCGCGCCAGGGTTGACTTGCCGCAGCCTGACGGCCCGATCACCCCCAGCACGTCACCCGCAGGCAGGTTGAAGCCCAGATTAGCCAACGCCGGCCGACGGCTGCCGGGGGCGCAGGCGCTGAGTTGCTCGACGCTCAATTGCCCCTTGGGCGCCGGCAGGCTCATGCGCGCCGGGCGCGCGGGGTTGTCCGCCAACATCTTCGATAGCCGATCAAAGGCCAGGCGCGCCGAGCCCCATTGCTTCCACACGCCGATCAGTTGGTCGATGGGGGTGAGCACCCGGCCCATCAGAATGGAACCGGCAATCATCATCCCCGGCGTGATGTCGCCCTGCACCGCCAGCAACGCGCCCAGGCCAAGCACCAGCGACTGCAACGCCAGGCGCACGCCCTTGGACCAGGCACTGACAGCGGCGGTCTTTTCACTCGCCAGGTTCTGCTGCGCGAGAAACGCCTGGTGCTGGTTGAACCAACGCCCGCGCAACGTGGCAAGCATGCCCATGGCTTCGATGGTGTCGGCATTGCGCAGGTTGGCGGTGGCTTGCTGGCTCGCGCTGATAGACAGTTGGCTGGCCTGGGCCATCGGCGCCTGGCTCACATGATGGTTGATCCACGCCAGCGCGATCAAAATCACCGCGCCGCCCAGCGCCAGCATTCCGAGCCAAGGATGGAAGAGGAAGATCACCAGTAGGTACACCGGAAACCACGGCGCATCAAAGAACGCGAACAACGCCTGTCCGGTAGCGAACTGGCGCAGCGTCGTCAGGTCATTCAGTGCCTGCCCCGCCGCCTGGGTGCCGCCCTTGAGTTGTGCCTCGAACGCGGCGTCGTACACCCGCTGGTTCAGGCGCATGTCCATCTGCGTGCCGAGGCGGATCACCACTTGGCTGCGCACCCACTCCAATGCGCCCATCAGGCCGAACAGGCCGAGGATCATCAGCGTTAGCATCAACAGGGTCATCTGATTGCCCGAAGCCAGCACTCGGTCGTACACCTGCAACATGTAAAGCGCCGGGGCCAGCATCAGCAGGTTGATCACCGCCGAGAACAGGCCGATGTTGAAGAAGCCACTTTTATAGGCCGTGAGGGCGGCCAGGGTTTCGTTGCCGGCGTGGCGCATCTGGAGGTTCTCGTGGGGTTAAACGTGCAAGGTCGCCGCGTTGACAGGCGATACGACGCTGCGCAGAATTTGGCACCGCCGTCGCCGGAAGAGTTAGACGGCTTGGGCGACGGCGGTGTGTCATGCGGCGAATGGGAGAGCGATCTTCCATTCGCTTTTTTCATGCAGCGAAGGCGTTAGGCGGCGAGTGCCCAGTCCTGTGCCACGTCTTGCACACCCACCAGCGCAACGTCGGTGGTGGCCGAGGATGCGGCATGGCTGGCGACAGCGGCGCTGATCTCGTCGAAGGTGCTGTTGAGGTCTTCGCCGATTGCGCCCAGCAGGTCAGCGAGAACGGTTTCCAACGCGGACGTGTTGCCCTGCATCAGGCCGTAGATCACGCTCTGGACCTCGTTACCGACGCGACCGGCATCCGACGCTGCGCTCAGGTCGAGGCCGTTGAAGGCGACCTTGAAGTCGGTCAGGCTGAAGTCGCTGCCGCTACCGCCGCCCAGACCAGTGCCCAGTTGAACGTTATCCAGCTCACCCCACAGGAAGTGGTTTTGGTTGCTGCTCGCTGGCAGCAGTGGATTGAATACATAGTGCAGGCCATTGCTGGTGTCGCTGTCGGCAATGAAGGCGTAGTCGGAGCTGTTGGCGCCGTGGGTAGCGTACTGGTCACCGGCGAGTGAGCCGTTGCTGAAGCCACCGGTGTTGCTGTTGCCGTGACCGGCTGTGTTGAAGCCCAGGGCCCAAGCGCTCAGGTATTCCGAGACGGTTACATCACTCAGGATCGAATCGTAGCTAACAGAAATAGTCATCACTAAACCTCGTTAAACAACGCTATTGATGAGTACGCACAAGCGGCGCACTTTTTTACCCACTGTTGGGTAAAACCATTGATCACGTACCGCTGCACGTAGATCAGAACTTGTATTCCAACATCCCGCTCAACGTCCGGCCGCGCGCCAGGCTCAAGTTGTTGGCGTCGCCCATGGCGACGAAATAGGCTTCATTGGTGGCGTTTTCCAATGCCAGCGAAATGTTCAGGTGGTCAGTCATCCAGTAACTGCCGTACAGGTCATACAGGGTGTATTGAGGCCAGAGCGCCTGGTCGATCAGGTCGTAACCCTGCTGATTGAGGTTTTCCCCATTGCCCGCGCTGTAGCGCACACGCACACCGGTATCCAGGCGCTTGTCCAGGAAGCGCGCACCCAGGGTCAAGGAGCCACGGTCGGCGGGCATGTAGGTGGCGTTGCCCATGATCCGGCCACAGCTTTCCCGATTGTTGGCGACGTCATCGTCGAGCACTTCATAGCGGGTCACGAGGCGGATTCGTGAAACGCCGTTTGCATCCACATAGCGCTCGATACGCGTCGTGCTTGGGCCGTTTTTCTTCGCGCCGCCCATGTAATAGTTCTTCGAACAGAACTCGTTACTGCCGATCATGTGGGTGAAGCTCAGGTTGGCGTAGACGCGGCCCATGTCGTAGTTGAGCTGGTACTCAAGCCCACGGAAACGCGTGGGGTTGGTGTTGTTGACGTAGGCCATGGTCCCGAGAAAACCACCCGATGTGGTTTCCGGAAGGCTGACGCTGGTGTTGAGAAAGGAGAAGTTTTCGATCTTGGTATCAAAGTAGGCCACCTTGATGCCCAAGCGATCATCACCGAACAACAGCCCTTCCTTGAACACGTTCACGCCCACCTCCCAATCCTTCGACTCCTCGGGCTTGAGATAGGGGTTGGGAAACACGCGCTCACCCGAGCCGCCGCCATGGGGGCGGCCCGTCATGAAGGTTTCGGTCACTGCCGGCGGGCGCCAGCCTTTGCCCCAGCGCGTATAAAGCTGCAGCCAGTCCAGGCCAGGTTTGACGGCGATGCCGAAGGTGGGGGAGAACTGCCCCTCCTCGCGATCGACATCGTAGACTTCCACGACCCGCTTGGCCCCCACCAGGCTGCTGTAGAAGCGATCACGGCGGTACAGCGTCATGCCCGTTTCGCCTTCGAGCCGATAACGGTCGTAACGCAAACCGCCATCCAGGGTCAGCCAATCGCCATACTCGTATTGCAGGTTATTAAACAGGCTCGCGATGGTGCGTTTGCCGCCCGGCGTTCCACCCTCGGCGTAGGGCAGCAAGGCGAGGTCGTTGGTGGCTTCGACCTTGTTGGTGCGTGGCTTGAACTCGTCCTGGTACAGCTCCCCACCGTAGTTCCAGCTCACATGGCCCAACTGACCGAAATCAAAGCGCGAGGTGTTGTCGCCTTGTAGTCCCCAGGTGTCCGTCTGGAAGTGGTCAGTGTAGGTCCCCACGTAGTTTCCGGTGCCTACCGTCGCGCCGTTCGGCGCATTGGTGCGATCAAGCTGGGTGGTGACGTAGTACGCCTTGGCCTTCAGATCGATCAGTGGGTTATCCGGGGTATAGCTGTAGTCCAACGCAAAATTCTTGGCGTTGAGGTTGTTTTTGCTGACTCGTTGGTAAAACACACTCTGGTTATCGTCACTGGTGTAAGCCCAGGCATCGTTGCTGTCGCTGTCACTTTCCAGGTAGCTCAGTTGCACGCGCTGGTCATTGGGCAAGTTAAGGCCCAGCTTGACGATCTGTGATCGGGTCACGCTGCCCATGTCACCGACTTCGCTGTTCAACCAATCATCGAACGCACCCGGCATGGCCTTGCGGGCGCGCAGGTTGGTGCCCAATTTCTGGTCATTGTGGTTACCCGAGCGGTAATCGCCGAAATGCCGTTCGCTGTACCCCACCAACACATCGCCGCGCTCATCACCAAAGGCAAACACACCGCTGCCATTAAAATTGGTGCCATTGCCCAGCTCACCAATGCCGTGGCCTGCGCGGATGCGTCCGCCGTATTCCTTGCCGTCTTTCAAGAACTCACTGGCATCCAACGTCTTGAACGAGGCAATCCCGCCCAACACTGCTGCGCCGCCCTGCCCCGACTGACTGCCCTTGTCGATCTCGATACTGGAGATGAACTCCGGGTCGATCAGCAGGGTGCCGTTGCGTTGCTGGTGGCCGTTGACGTTGAAGTTCTGGCGCATGCCGTCGATGTTCATGTTCACGCGGCCGTAGTCTTGCACCCCGCGAATGTTCACCGACAAACCAGGATCGCGCTGGTTGACGGCGGTGTAGACGCCTGCGGTTTCTTCGAGCATGTCGGCGGCGTGACGGGGCGGGCGTTTATCGATCATGTCACGGCTGATCACCGCCACGGACTTTGGGGTCTGGTACACCCAATCACTGGCCTGGCCATTGGTGTTGGCGGTGATGGTGGTGGTGCCTACGGTCATGGCGCCCGCGTGATCATCGCTGACGCGGTTGAGGGTCACTTGGCGTTCACTGGTGAAGCGATACTCCACCGGCGCAGCGCCGAGCAAACGGCCCAGGCCTTCCTGCACGCTGAAGCTGCCTTTGAGCGCGGTGCTGTTCAAGCCTTGCAGGCGCTGGCTGTCAAACAACACTTGCAGACCGGCCTTGTCGGCGAACGCCAACACGGCACTGCCCAAGGATTGCGCAGGGATATCGAACGTCAGCACGACGGGCTGGGCCGCTCCCGCTTGAGGCTGCGCCGCGTACACGGGAGCCGCTGCGGCGAACAGGCCCAAGTGAATGGCCAAGGCTAACCGGCTACCGGTGATACGCCCCTTGGTGAGTGCTGACATTTCTGGTTTTCCCTGCGCTGATCGTATTTTTGTTTATGCGAATGCTTCTCACCTAGCAAGACGTACGAGGCGCAGGAAGTCAGTAAGACTTTTTAAAAGTTTTTCGTGCGGGGGGTTTTAAGCGGGCGGGAGCAGACCTCCCGCCAGGTCATTAATAGATCAGGCTGAGGCCTGCCAAGTCCAAGCGTTGCACCTGGAGTTCCTGAGTCAGGGTGCCGAGCGCCGTGTCGAGCATGTCTAGGCGGAACACGCCGCTGACTTCACGTTCACCCAGGTCGGAATGGGTCAACACCACCTGACCGGGGCGGTAGCGGTTGAGCTGCTCAATCACTTTGGCCAAGGGCTGACGATCAAAAATCAACACGCCACGCCGCCAACTGGTGGCACGCTCTACATCAAACTGATCCAAGGGCTCGATGCCCTGCGCGGGGCTGTAGCGGGCGGCCTGGCCTTCCTTGAGCACGTGGTCGCTCGGGCCTTTTTTCGGTGTGGCGTGCAGGGAGACTTCGACGCTGTGCTGCAACACGCCGACCCAGCCCTGGCGGTCGTCCTCACGCTGCACCACAAACCGCGTGCCCAGCGCCCGCGTCTGCCCGCCGGCGCTCTGCACCACGAATGGCCGGGTTTCCTTACCCACCATCGGCGCCACGTCAAAAATCGCCGAGCCCTGGATCAGGCTGATGCGCCGCTGCACGCCGTCGTAGTCCAGCCGGATGGCGCTGGCGGAATCCAGTTCTACCGTGCTGCCATCGGCCAAGTGCACGGTGCGCACTTCGCCCTTCTGGGTCACGTAATCGGCCTGCATGCGCAGCCAGGCCTCCGGCCCGCGCACCCAACCCACGCCGGCGACCACCACCACCAGCGCCACCGCCGCCGCACGTTGCCACGGCCTGCGTCGCGGGGTTCGGCGCACCGGTAGCGTCGCCGCCGCCGGACGCTGACGGTGCACTGGCTCGTCCTTATGCACCTCGCCCAACGCTGCCCAGGTCTGCTCGGCAAAGCGCAGCGCCGCTTCATGGCGGCTGTCGCAGGCAATCCATTGGCGCAGCTCGGCCTGCTCCTGGTCGGTCAGGGCAGCGGCGTGCAGGCGCACCGCCCAATCGGCGGCGGCCTCGGTAATGCTGTGCTGTTGCGGACCCTGGATATTCACGTGTGAATCTCGAATTTTTTCGTTATGTAACGCTGTGACGTCTGAGCGGAGGTTTTTCCGTAACTCACTCGTCGGATGGCGCCACCTGACCGTCCTGCAAGCGCTGCATGACATACGCCAACGCCTTGGCCAGGTGCTTTTGTACGGAGCTGTCTGATATATCCAAGTGCCGCGCAACCTGGGCATGAGTCATGCCCTCTATCCGATTCAGACGGAAGATCTGCTGGGTTCGTTCCGGCAACTCCGCCAATGCCTGCTTCAATGCCTGCCGCTGTTGCTGCGCCATTGCCTGAGCCTCCAACCCGGCCACTTCATCTTCAATCTCGGCCAGCGCCTCATTAGGCACGGAATCGGTCTTGCGCCGTGCTTCCTGGCGGATATGGTCGATCAGCAGATTGCTCGCCGTTCGATAGAGATAGCCCTGGGAATTGTCGATGCGCTCGCCGGGTGGTTTTTCCGCCAGGCGCAGGAAGCTCTCCTGAACCAGGTCGGCCGCCAACTGCGGGTCCCGTACCTTGCGAGCCAGATACCCGCGCAGGGTATCAGCGTGCTTGAGAAACAGGCCCTTGAGATCCACGTCCGACAAACCGACTCCCTGGAATGAAAAGGAAACAGGCGGGCATCTTAAGCGTTGTCGAGAATGATTTTCAATTGATATCTAATCCGATTCAGCTAGGGGCACACCTGATTAAAAGTTCGGTAATCGAACACATCCGCCGCCATCAATTGACCAAATTAACTAACCAGTACATTTTATCTGCACAACGAACAAGAACTGTGGAGATCCCCCCCAATGCCGCCTATCGTGCTGGTGCTCAACGGCCCCAACCTCAACCTGCTCGGCACCCGCGAGCCCGCCACCTACGGCCATGAAACCCTGGCCGACGTCGCCGCCCTGTGCGGGCGCAGTGCCGATAAGCTCGGGCTGAAAATCGAATTTCGCCAGACCAATCACGAAGGCGAACTGCTGGACTGGATCCACGGCGCCCGTGGCCGTTGCGCCGGTATCGTGATCAATCCTGCGGCCTGGACGCACACCTCGGTGGCGATTCGTGACGCTCTGGTGGCCAGTGAAGTGCCGGTGATCGAAGTGCATTTATCCAACGTGCATGCCCGCGAAGCATTTCGTCATCACTCCTTTGTGTCGCCCATCGCCAAAGCGGTGCTCGCCGGTTTTGGCAGCCACGGCTACCACCTGGCCCTGGAACACTTCAGCCAATTGTTGAAGGGATCGGCTCAATGAAACCGCGCATCCTCGCCGGCCTGATCGGCGCCGGTATCCAGGCTTCCCGTACCCCCGCTCTGCATGAACAGGAAGGCGACGCCCAAGGTTTGCGTTACCTGTATCGCCTGATTGATCTGGAGCCGCTGCACCTGGACACCAACGCCCTGCCCGACCTCCTGCGTGCAGCCGAGCAGATGCACTTCACCGGACTGAACATTACCTACCCGTGCAAACAGGCCATCCTACCGCTGCTCGATGAACTGTCCGATGAAGCACGGGGTATCGGCGCGGTGAATACGGTGGTGTTCAAAGACGGCAAACGCATCGGCCACAACACCGATTGCCTGGGGTTCGCCGAAGGTTTCCGGCGCAACCTTAATGATGTGCCACGTCAGCGCGTGGTGCAGATGGGCGCCGGTGGTGCGGGCGCGGCGGTGGCCCATGCGCTGTTGGCTGAGGGTGTGGAGCACTTGAGCATTTTCGACGTGGACGCCAGCCGCGCCCGCGACCTTGTGGATAACCTCGCCCAGCGCTTCGGCAGCGGTCGTGCGCAAGTGGGTCTTGATTTAGACAACGCGATGGCCGAGGCCGATGGTCTGGTCAACACCACGCCAATGGGCATGGCCAAACTGCCGGGTATGCCGGTGCCGGCGACTCTGTTGCGGGCGCAATTGTGGGTCGCGGAAATCGTGTATTTCCCGCTGGAAACCGAACTGCTGCGCAACGCCCGCGCCTTGGGTTGCCGCACGTTGGATGGCGGCAATATGGCGGTGTTTCAGGCGGTAAAGGCGTTTGAGTTGTTCAGTGGTCAAGCGGCGGATGCGCAGCGGATGTTGGCGCACTTCAAGAGCATGAATGCCTGAAATGTGGAGGGGGCAAGCCCCCTCCCACATTGGGTTAGGCGCTGTATTCAGGCCTGCAGGTAACGCAACACCGACTCGCAGATCATCTCGCGATGCCGCTGTTTAACCACTTCATCCGACAGCTCGATCTGAAAAAGCTCACTGAACGTATGGCGGTTGGACACGCGGTAAAAGCTGAATGAGTTGATCAGCAAGTGCACATCCAGCGGCTCCAGCCCTTCACGGAACACCCCCATTTCGGAGCCTCGGCGCAATGTCGCGCCCAGCCCTTCAAGGATCTTGCTGTTCATCGCCTTGATCGTGTCGGTGCGTTTCACATACTCGGCATTGTGGATATTTTCGATGCTGACGATGCGCACAAAATCCACGTTCTGATCGTGGTGATCAAAGGTGAATTCCACCAGCCGCCGAATCGCCTCACGCGGCTCCAGCGCCGTAAGGTTCATGCGTGCTTCGGTGTTGCGGATATCGCCGTAGAGCTTTTCCAAAACCTCAACGTACAACTGCTCTTTACTGCCGAAGTAGTAATAGATCATGCGTTTGGAGGTGTGGATGCGCTCGGCAATGGCGTCCACGCGAGCGCCGGACAGGCCCTGTTGGACAAACTCCACAATGGCTTCCTGGAGGATGTTCTCGCGGGTCTTTTCCGGATTGTTCTTACGACTCTTGCGCGGTGCGTCTGGCACCTCGGGGAGTTCGGGACTTGAGGTCATGGTGCGCTCACGGCCATTTTTATTTTGCAGGCCGCGATTATGGGGCCCGGTGCTCCCCGAAGGAAGCACCCGACACCCTCTTATAAACGTGCCTGACGCACTGCACCGCTGCGGGATTTGGCCATCGCCGCCAGACGCACCGCCACGTTGGCCGCGCCGTAGCCGGCGTAACCGTTCTTGCGCTGGATGATCTCGAAGAAGAACCGCCCTTCAAACGGTTCGGTGTACACATGAAACAACTCACCGCCCTGGGCGTCGCGGTCGTACAACACGTTGTAGTACGCCAACTCGCTGAGGAACTCATCGTCAAAATCAAAGCGTGCAGCCAGGTCGTCGTAATAGTTGAGCGGGATATCCAACAGCGGCACGCCGGCCTCTTTCGCGCGGCGCACCTCGGCGAAAATGTCCGCGCAATCGAAGGCAATGTGGTGCACGCCCGAACCGCGATAGCTCGATAGCGCGTGGGAAATGGCAGTGTTGCGGTTTTCGGAGATGTTCAGCGGCAGGCGAATCGAGCTGCAACGGCTGCGCAATGCGCGGCTTTTCACCAGGCCGTAGGGGTCGGGCAACACCACTTCGTCATCAGCTTCAAAGTCCAGCAAGCTCTTATAGAACAGCACCCAACTGTCGAGGCTGTCGGCCGGCAAGGCCATGGCCATATGGTCGATACGCAGCAAACCACCGGCGTCGGTCGCAGCGGATTGCAGATTGAAATCGGTGTCGTACAAACCACCCTCGCTCTGGTCCACCAGGTAAATCAAGCTGCCGTCCGGCGCGCGCACGGCCGCCAACTCCAGCTCGTTAGGCCCGACCAGTCCGCGATAGGGCTGGCCTTTATAGGCGACCGCTCGCTCCAGAGCCTTGGCGCTGTCCTTGACCCGGATCGCCGTGGCGCACAACGACGGTCCATGGGCTTCGAAAAAGTTATGGGCGAAGGAATAGGGTTCGCAGTTGAGGATCAGGTTGATATCGCCCTGGCGCAGCAGGCTCACGCTCTTGGAGCGGTGCTGCCCGGCCTTGACGAAACCCAGGCGTTCCAGCCAGTTCGTCAGCTTGGCACCGAGGTTTTCATCGACCGCAAACTCAAGGAATTCAATGCCGTCGTATTCGCTGGCCGCCGGGGTTTCAAACAGGATATCGACCGGCGTGGCAGGCGCCTCCTCGGCCAGGCGCTGGCGGGTTTTCTCCTCCAGGTACAGCAGAGAACGCAGGCCATCGGCGGCATTGGCCCGAGTCGGCGCCGCACGGAAACCATCGTTGAAAATTTCCAGGGACAACGGCCCGGTGTAGCCGCTCTTGATGATCGGCGCCAAAAAGCCCGCCAGATCGAATTCGCCCTGACCGGGGAAGCAGCGGAAATGGCGGCTCCACTCCAGCACATCCATGGCCAGGATCGGCGCGTCGGCCATTTGTACAAAGAAGATCTTGTCGCCTGGGATCTCGGCGATGGCAGTTGGGTCGCCCTTGAGCGACAGGGTATGAAAGCTGTCGAGCAGCACGCCGAGGCTTGGGTGATCAACCTGACGCACCAGATTCCACACCTGTTGCCAGGTGTTCACGTGCTTGCCCCAGGCCAGTGCTTCATAACCGATGCGCAAGCCGCGGCGCCCGGCATGTTCGGCCAGCAGGCTCAAGTCATCGAGGAGAATACGTTCATCGCCGACGCAATCGGCCGAGGCGTTGCTGCACACCAGCACCAGGTCCGTGCCCAGTTCCTGCATCAGGTCGAATTTGCGCTCGGCCCGTTCCAGGTTGCGCGCCAGACGGTCGCGTCGGCAGCCTTCAAAGTCGCGAAATGGCTGGAACAAGGTAATGGCGATGCCGAGGTCGGCGCACATCTGCCTAACTTCCCGTGGGCTGCCGTCGTAATACAACAGGTCGTTCTCGAAGATCTCAACCCCGTCAAACCCGGCGGCGGCGATGGCTTCAAGCTTTTCCGGCAGGGTGCCGCTCAAGGAAACAGTGGCAATGGAACGTTGCATAGCGCGACTCCCGGCATTTAAGGCTCGTCTTATTTACGGCAAATTATTGGCCGCTAAACTACTCACAGCAATTAAAATGTACGAACCGGTTAGTTTTTGGTGCGATTATCGAACACTAAGCCTCTTGGGCGAATTGACGATTTTTTAGCCGCTGCGCACCATCGATCCCGCACCAACGTTTAGAAAAGACCCAGAACACACCATAAAAATTTCAAAAAACGGGTACAACCACATGCCTTCGCAAAACTCCGCCCTGGCTTCGCGCCCCGGCACCCCGCACGCCGGCATCGGCGACAAGATCCGCGGCGCCATGGCCGTCGGTAAAACTCGCTGGGGCATGTTGGCCCTGGTGTTCTTCGCCACCACCCTCAACTACATCGACCGCGCTGCCTTGGGCGTGATGCAACCGATCCTCGCCAAAGAGATGAGCTGGACGGCGATGGACTACGCCAACATCAACTTCTGGTTCCAGGTGGGCTACGCGATTGGCTTTGTGCTGCAAGGCCGATTGATCGACAAGGTCGGCGTGAAACGCGTGTTCTTCTGCGCGGTGCTGCTGTGGAGCCTGGCCACCGGCGCCCACGGCCTGGCCACTTCGGCCGTCGGCTTTATGGTCTGTCGCTTTATCCTTGGGCTGACCGAAGCCGCCAACTACCCGGCCTGCGTCAAGACCACGCGCCTGTGGTTCCCCGCCGGTGAACGCGCCGTGGCAACCGGGATTTTCAACGCCGGTACCAACGTTGGCGCGATGATGACGCCAATGCTGCTGCCGCTGATCCTGCATGTGTGGGGCTGGCAGGCTGCCTTCCTGTGCATGGCATCGCTGGGCGCGATCTGGCTGGTGTTCTGGGGGTTGAAGTACTACAACCCGGAAGATCATCCGAACGTTAAACAATCAGAATTGGATTACGTGCAACGGGAAGTCGAGCCGGAACAGCCTGGCGTGCCGTTCAGCCGAATCCTGCGTATGCGCGGCACTTGGGCCTTTGCGATTGCCTACGCACTGACCGCGCCGGTGTTCTGGTTTTACCTGTATTGGCTGCCGCCGTTCCTGAACCAGCAATACAACCTGGGCATCAACGTGACCCAGATGGGCATCCCATTGATCATCATCTACCTGACCGCCGACTTCGGCAGCGTGGGTGGGGGCATCCTGTCGTCATTCCTGATCGGCCGTGGGATGAACTCGATCAAGGCGCGGCTGTTGTCGATGCTGCTGTTTGCCTGCTGCATCGTCGGCGTGATCATGGCGGCCGGTTCCAGCCAACTGTGGGTCGCGGTATTTGCAATCTCCCTGGCCATCGGCGCGCATCAGGCCTGGACCGCCAACATCTGGAGCCTGGTGATGGACTACACGCCCAAGCACATGATGAGCACCGTGTTCGGCTTCGGCGGCATGTGCGCAGCCATCGGCGGCATGTTCATGACCCAGATCGTCGGCCATATCCTCACCGTGACCAACAACAACTACACCGTGTTGTTCACCCTGATCCCGGCGATGTACTTCATAGCGCTGACGTGGATGTACTTCATGGCGCCGCGCAAGATTCCTACCGTCGACGCCTGATTTACCGACGCCGCTGCTGCCAGGCAGCGGCCAACCCGCTCATGCAGATCACCCCGATACCCACCACCGTGGTCATATCGGGGGTATGGCTGAACACCAGCCAACCCAACAACCCCGCGAACACAATCTGGCAATAGCCGAACGGCGCCAGCAAGGCCGGCGCCGCAAAGCGGAACGCCTGGGTCAGCATCAAGTGCGCGGTCATCCCGCACGTGCCCAGCGCCAGCATCATCACCCCATGCCACAGCGTGGGGATCTGCCAGAAGAACGGCACCATCGCGCTCATCACCAGGGTATTGCACAGCCCGGCGAAGAAATTGCTGGTGGTTGGCGTGTCGTACTGGCTGAGGATGCGTGTGAGCAACTGGTAGAAGCAGAAGAACAGCGCCGAGCACAGCGGCAGCAACACCGCCGGGGTGAAGAGTTCACCGCCGGGATGGATGATCACCAACACGCCGACAAACCCGCAGATCACCGCCAGCCATTGGCCACGCGTGACGTGCTCACCCAGCAGCGGCACCGACAGCGCGGTCACCAGGATCGGCGCCAGGAAGTTCACCGCAGTGGCCTCCGCCAGCGGGATGTAATGCAGGGCCGAGGTAAAAAACAGGCTGGTGCCCAACAGGCACAACGCCCGCACCACCTGCATGCCTGGCCGTTTGCTGCGCAGCACGCGCAAGCCGGATTGCGGCAGGAAAATACCGGCCATCAACAAGGTGTGCACCAGGTAGCGCGCCCATACCACCATCACAATCGGGTAAAAACCGGCCAAGTATTTGGACAAGGCGTCGTGGCTGGAGAACAGGAACGTCGCCGCCACAATCAGCAGAATGCCTTTGAAGGGATGGTTGACGCCGGACAACGGGGTACTAAGGGTCATTGAATTCTCTTGCGTGGCGAGCGGAACGCTGAGCGCTGAACGAAGAAGCACTCAACCCGGTAATCTAGCAGCCGGGCCGAAGTCTGCCCAAAGAGCATAACCAAACACCGGGCGAACAGCGCACTAAATCACGGGAACCGAGTCCAACCCTGCACGTTCGCCCCCGTGCTGCACACTTTTTAACCAAGGCCTGCTGCTATGAAAAAAACCCTCTTTGTTCTGTCTACCCTTGCCCTGCTCAGCGCCTGCAACCAGGAGGCCAAGGAAACGCCCAAACCCGCGCCCGCCTCTGTGCAGGCCACCCTGGTGCCCGAGACCCCACCCACCGATAAATGGGTCGGTAAGTGGATCGGCGTCGAAGGCCTGAACCTGACTATCGCCAAGGACGACACCATCGGCCGTGGCCACTACGTTCTCACCATGCAATACGGCCTTGATGCGGACGATTCCGGCACCTTCAAGGGCGAAGCAGCTGAAGACGGTATCGCCTTCACCCGCCCGGACGGCCCGCAATTGCTGCGTGCCGGCGACGGCGAAGCCACTGGGCTGAAATGGCTGGCCGATAAAAAAGACTGCCTGATCGTCGCCACCGGAGAAGGGTATTGCCGCTAATACCGGCCATACTCAAACCACATTTTTGTAGGACCGTTCATCAAGAGGATTGCCCCCATGCTATGGAAAAAAGGCCGACGCAGCGACAACGTGGTGGATGCCCGCGAGGACAGTGGCGGCGGCGGTGGCGGCATGCGTTTTGGCGGTGGCAAGGGTTTGAGCCTGACCGCGATTGTGCTGATCGTCGGCATTGGATGGCTGACCGGCCAGGACCCGATGCAGATCCTCGGCCAATTGACCGGCCAAATGGAACAGGCGCCGTCCGTCAGCACGCAGTCGCGCCAAGCGCCGCCGGCCAATGATGAACACGCCGATTTCGTCCGCGCAGTGCTCGGCGATACCGAAGACACCTGGGCTCAGGTGTTTCAGGAAAACGGCCTGACGTACAAGAACCCGAAACTGATCCTGTTCCGTGGCCGGGTCAATTCCGCCTGTGGTGGCGCCACCTCGGCCAGCGGTCCGTTCTATTGCCCGGCTGACCAGCAGGTCTACCTGGACCTGGATTTCTTCCGGGAAATGTCCCAACGCTTCCAGGCCTCCGGCGATTTCGCCCAGGCCTACGTGATCGCCCACGAAGTTGGGCACCATGTGCAGACGTTGCTCGGTATTTCCTCGAAGATCCAGAATGCGCGCCAACAGGGTCGGCAGATGCAAGGCGACGGCGGTCTACTGGTACGCCAGGAGCTGCAAGCCGACTGTTTTGCCGGCGTGTGGGCCAACCGTGCGCAAAAACGCCTGAACTGGCTGGAAGCCGGCGACATTGAAGAAGCCCTGAACGCAGCCAACGCCATCGGCGATGATCGCTTGCAGCAACAGGGTCAAGGGCGCGTGGTGCCGGACTCGTTTACCCACGGCACCTCGGCACAGCGGGTTCGCTGGTTCAAGACCGGTTTCGCCCAGGGCCAGATCACCCAATGCGACACCTTCACGGCCAAGAGTCTTTAAATGAATAAGCGATGGGGCTTGCTGCTGACTTTATTAGTGTCGTGCTCAACCCTGGCGGCTGAACACGGCGTCAAAGTCGTCAGCCCCGATCGTTTTCATCTGGACGCCGGCGACCTCAGCCTCGGCGTGAGCCAGGACTGGCGCCAGCCGCTGCCTAACGTCACCCGCGCCCTGATTCTTGTGCATGGTCGCCTACGCAATGCGCAGACCTACCTGCAAAGCGGTATCGATGCCGCCGAGCACGCAGGCGTTAGCGCGAATACGCTAGTCCTCGCGCCGCAGTTTCTGAATGCGTCCGACATCAAGCGCAACCATCTGGACGGCCAAGTACTGCGCTGGAACGGCAACGACTGGATGGCCGGCGAGCCTTCCATCGGCCCAGGCCAAGTCAGCTCCTACGGCGCCCTTGACCAGATCATCAAGCACCTGGGCAACCGCACGCTGTTTCCAGCTTTAAAGGAAATCGTCGTCGCCGGCCATTCCGGCGGTGGCCAGGTAGTGCAGCGCTTCGCCCTCACCGGCCATGATCACCCAACCCTGAAAAACGAAGGCATCCGCCTGCGCTATGTGGTGGCCAACCCGTCGTCCTATGCCTACTTCAGCCGACAGCGACCGGTGCAGTTCGATACCGCCAGTTGCCCAGGCTTCAACGATTGGAAGTACGGCCTGCAACACCTGCCGGCCTACGCCAAAGGCCAAAGCGTCGAACAGTTGGAGCAGGCCTACGTGTCACGGGACATCACCTACCTGCTGGGCCAGCAAGACACTGATCCGAACCATCCTGCGTTGGATAAAAGCTGTGAGGCAGAGACACAGGGCGCCTATCGGCTGATGCGTGGGCATAACTATTTTGACTACCTCAAACACCGGCATCCGCAGTTGAGCCAGACGCTGGTTGAGGTGCCAGGGGTGGGGCATAACGGGGATGAGATATTTACTTCGCCCGAAGGCCAGAAGGTGCTGTTCACTCAGTAATACCTGAAGAAACAGTCTCAACATGTGGGAGGGGGCTTGCCCCCGATAGCAGTGTGTCAGTCAGCAATTTTTTAACTGACAGACCGCTATCGGGGGCAAGCCCCTTTCACATTTGATCTCTATTGCTTGGGTTAAATCATCCGGCGCAATGCAGCGCAATCTTCAGCATGCCAATCCGCCAGCTCCGGCCACGGATTCTCCGGCAGGTTGACCAACACCGTCCTGGCCCCCGCCGCCCGGCCGCAGTCCAGGTCAAAACGGTAATCGCCGACCATCACCATCTCGCTCGGCGATACATCCCACGCCGCCGCCAATTTCAATAACCCACCCGGATCGGGCTTGGGTGGCGCATCGTCTCGGCCCAGCACATCCTCGACCGCAAAGCAGTCAGCCAGGCCAATTGCTTCCAGCGTCACGTGGGCCAGCTCCCGCGCATTGCGAGTCAGGATGCCCAGGCGATAACCGCGCCCGGCCAATTCGCGTACCAATTGCACCGCGCCTTCAGCCGCAACAGAACCGAGTGCCAACTCGCGCTCGTGCTCCAACAACCAGGCATGCTTGGCCGCCGCGATGTCCGCCGGCAATGCGCTGAGGTGAGTGAGGATGTCGTCCTCGGGGGGAATGTCCAACGCCACACGAATCGCCGCGAAGTCATGCACGGCCACCGTGAGGGTGCCGTCCATGTCGAACACCCAGTGCTTAACCTCCCTCAGGCTCATGCCCAATCCTTGCGATGGCGGATCAAGCCTTCCTGGGTGACCGAGGCCACTAGTTGCCCGGCGCGGTTGTACACGCTGCCACGGGAGAACCCACGGGAATTGCCGGCCCACGGACTGTCCATGGCGTAGAGCAACCAGTCATCGGCACGCAGATCCGCGTGGAACCACAACGCGTGGTCGAGGCTGGCGACCTGCATGTCTTTCTGCCACACGGTCTTGCCATGGGGCAGCAACGAGGTGGTCAGCAGGCCAAAGTCCGAAGCGTAGGCCAGCAGGTATTTATGCAGCGCCGGTGTGTCGGCCAACGCGCCGTCGGCACGAAACCACACGTACTTGACCGGGTCGGACGGCTGCGGGTTGAACGGGTCTTTTTCGGTGACCGGTCGCACTTCAATCGGCTTCGGGCACAGCAGCTTGTCACGCATGTGCTCGGGGATCAGGTGCGCGCGCTGCTGGGTCAATTCCAGCTCCGACGGCAGGTTTTCCGGGCCGACCACCACGGGCATGGTGGTCTGGTGCTCGAAGCCTTCTTCGTCGTACTGGAACGACGTGGTGCAGGTGAAGATCGGGTGGCCCTTCTGAATCGCGGTCACGCGGCGCGTGCTGAAACTGCCGCCATCACGCACACGGTCAACCGAATAAACCACCGGCAACGCGGCATCGCCGGGGCGCAGGAAATAACCGTGCAGGGAATGCACGTGGCGCGCTTCTTCAACGGTCTGGCTGGCCGCCGACAGCGACTGGCCGAGCACCTGACCGCCGAACAGTTGGCGAAAACCCAGGTCCTGGCTGCGGCCGCGAAAGAGGTTTTCCTCGATCGGCTCCAGGGTCAGCAGGTCCACCAGATCTTCCAATACTTGGCTCATAGAGCAACTCCTACAATCTATGGGGCATTCCGGGCTGCTATCCGTGCAGCGTGTCCAACCATTGGGCGCGGGTGATGCGGTACAAAACATGTGGGCGCAGCGGGTCATCGGCTGCGACCTTGGGGTGTTCAAAATCTGCCTGGGGATCGTAATGCATACCTATGGCCTGCATGACTTTTTGTGATGGCAGATTGGCTTCGGTGGTGAAAGCAACGATTTCATCCAGCTGTAAACGGTCGAAACCACAGCGCAGTGCCGTCCACGCCGCCTCGCTGGCATAGCCCAGCCCCCAATGCTCGCGGGCCAGGCGCCAGCCAATTTCTACTGCTGGGGTAAAGTCCGCGTCAAAGCTGACATGCTGCAACCCGGTCAGGCCGATGAACTCACCGCTGTCCTTGCGCTGCAGCGCCCAGAGGCCAAAGCCATATTCGGCGAAGTGGCCGCGTATCCGCCCGATCAGTGCGGCGCTTTCCAGGTGGCTCAGCTTGGCCGGGAAATAACGCATCACGTGTGGGTCGGCGCACATGCTTGCGAAGGCCGTCAGGTCGCTGTCGCGCCATTGGCGCAGCACCAGGCGAGCACTTTCCAATTCGAGTATCGACTCCACGGGTCCCCTCCCCTTGCCATGTGCGTGAGTGTACAGCGCTGGTAAGATCCTTCGCAGGTTCCCGTCAGAAAATCCCATGCCTTTGCCATTGATCTACCACGATGACTACAGCCCCGAGTTCCCGGCGGACCACCGATTCCCCATGGACAAGTTCCGCCTGTTGCGCGACCACTTGGTGGCCACCGGCCTGACCGAAGACAGCCAACTGCTGCGCCCGCAGCTGTGCCCTGCCGACATCCTGGCCCTGGCCCACGAGCCTGGGTATATCGAACGCTATATGAGCGGCGAGTTGTCCCGCGAGGACCAGCGCCGCCTTGGCCTGCCCTGGAGCGAAGCCCTGGCCCGGCGCACCGTGCGCGCGGTCGGCGGCTCGATCCTGGCGGCGGAGCAAGCGCTTGAGCACGGTCTGGCCTGTCACCTGGCGGGCGGCACGCATCACGCGCATTACGATTACCCGGCGGGCTTTTGCATCTTCAATGACCTGGCGGTGATCAGCCATTACCTGCTGGCCAGCGGCCGGGTCAGCCGCGTGTTGATCTTCGACTGTGACGTGCATCAGGGCGATGGCACCGCGCGCATCCTCCACGACACGCCGGATGCCATCACCGTGTCGCTGCACTGCGAAAAGAACTTCCCGGCGCGCAAGGCCCAAAGCGATTGGGACATCCCACTGCCCATGGGCATGGGCGATGCAGATTACCTGCGCGTGGTCGATGACGCCCTCAACTACCTGCTGCCGCTCTACCAACCCGACCTGGTGCTGTACGACGCAGGCGTGGATGTGCATAAAGACGACGCCCTCGGGTACCTCAAGCTGACAGACGAAGGCGTGGCCGCCCGCGATGAGAGCGTCATGCGCCACTGTCTGGGCCGCGACATTCCGGTGATGGGCGTGATTGGCGGCGGCTACAGCAAAGACCGCCCAGCCTTGGCCCGTCGCCACGGCATCCTGCACCACAGTGCGCAACGGGTGTGGACGTCATCAGGTTGTCATTGAGTTGTGCGCTTACCCACAATGGCTGTGGAACGGCCTGTGGATAACTTGAGCGTAAGCGGCTGAAAGCCAGCAGGCATAGGACCTGTAGGAAAGTGTACGTTTTTTGATCAGGCAGCCAGGCTGACGTCGGGTAGAATGCTCGGCCTATTCACGCCACCGTAGCCCTACCCATGCCTCAGACCGCACCTCACCACGTCACTATTATCGGCGGCGGCCCTACCGGGCTGATGGCCGCCGAAGTCTTGAGCCAGGCCGGGGTGCGCGTAGATCTGTATGACGGCATGCCATCAGTGGGGCGAAAATTCCTGCTGGCGGGTGTGGGCGGCATGAACATCACCCACTCCGAGGCTTACCCGGTCTTCCTCTCGCGCTACGCCGAGCGCGCGCCGCAGATGGCGCCGCTGCTGCGTGGGTTTGGTGCCGAAGCGTTGTGCGAATGGATACATGGGTTGGGTATCGAGACCTTTGTCGGCACCTCCGGCCGAGTGTTTCCTACGGACATGAAAGCCGCCCCGCTGCTGCGCGCCTGGCTCAAGCGCCTGCGTGACCAAGGCGTGGTTATCCACACCCGGCATCGTTGGACCGGCTGGAACGCCGAGGGTGATTTACTTATCCACAGCCCTGAAGGCGAGAAAGCCGTGCGCAGCGATGCCGTGCTGCTGGCACTGGGCGGCGGCAGTTGGTCACGGCTGGGCTCAGATGGTGCGTGGCTCAAGCTGCTGGAGGACAAAGGCGTGCCTTACGTGGCACTGCAACCGAGCAACTGCGGCTTCGAAGTGTCGGCCTGGAGCGAATTGATGGTGAGCAAATTCGCCGGCGCTCCGTTGAAAAATGTCGCCATCGGTTTGGGCGACGACAAACCTCGGCTCGGCGAATGTGTGGTCACCGCCACCGGTATTGAAGGCAGCCTGATCTATGCGCTGTCGGCACCGATTCGTGAGGCGATCAACCGCGACGGCGCGGCCACCGTGCATATCGACTTGCTGCCGAGCAAGCCGCTGGACAAGGTGCAAGCTGCGCTGGCCAAACCGCGCGGTTCACGCTCGATGAGCAAGCATCTGCACAGTCAGCTGGGGCTGGACGGGGTCAAGGCGGCGTTGTTGCGTGAGTTGGCGCCAGCCGATCACTTCAATGATCCGGCGCAACTGGCGGTGGATATCAAGGCCCTGCCGTTGACGCTGGTGAAGACGCGGCCAATAGACGAGGCGATCAGTACGGCAGGCGGCGTGCCGTTTGAAGCGTTGGATGAGCGCTTGATGCTCAAGCAATTGCCTGGCGTGTTTTGTGCGGGGGAGATGCTGGACTGGGAAGCGCCGACCGGCGGGTATTTGCTGACGGGGTGTTTTGCCAGTGGCAGAGCGGCTGGGCGGGGGGTGTTGGAGTGGTTGAACGCTTGAGATTGCGGTGAGCTCAAGTCCGCTGTCGGGAGCAAGCCCCCTCCCACATTTGAATTGTGAACACCTTCAAATGTGGGAGGGGGCTTGCTCCCGATGAGGCAATCAGCAACCCCGCAAAATCACTTCTTCTTACGCGGCCCAGTGTTAAACACCGGCACCTTACGCACCGGCTTAATCGACGGTTCCGACGGTGCCACTTCACCACTGTCCACCCACTTACCCAGGTTGCGCTTACCACCGCCACCACCGGACGCCTTAGGCTTCTTCGGTTTTTTCGGCTTCTTCACCACTTGCCCACTGGCATCGGTATCTGGCACGCGGTGCTCCGGTTCGAAGTCCTGCTCCATTTTGCGGGTCAAGGTCTGACGGGTCAGCATCTCGATGGCCGACAGCATGTTCACTTCATCGGCGCACACCAGGGAAATCGCCTCACCGGTGTTGCCCGCACGCCCGGTACGGCCGATACGGTGAATGTAATCTTCGGCCACGATCGGCAGGTCGAAGTTGACGACCATCGGCAGGTCTTCGATATCCAGGCCACGGGCCGCCACGTCGGTGGCCACCAGGATCTGCACTTCGCTGCTCTTGAAGCGATCCAGCGCACGCTGGCGGGTTGCCTGGGGTTTGTCGCCATGGATGCCGTCGGCATTGATGCCCAGGCCCTGCAACTTATCCACCAGCGCGTCCACGCCGTTACGGGTCTTGGCGAACACCAGCACCTGCTTCCAGCGGCCTTTGCGCATCAGGTGCACAAACAGCTCCGCCTTGCGCTTCTTGTCCACCGGCACCACCCATTGCTTAACGGTGTTGGCGGCCACGTTGCGCGGGCTGACTTCGATGCTCAGCGGGTCGTTGAGCATCTGCCCGGCCAGCGTGCGAATCTCATCGGAGAAGGTCGCGGAGAACAGCAGGGTCTGGCGCTTTTTCGGCAGCATGCGATAGATATTCGCCAGCTCCTCGGAGAAGCCCAAGTCGAGCATGCGGTCGGCTTCGTCCAGCACCAGGGTCTGCAGCTGATTAAGCTTCAGCGCGTTCTGGCGGAACAGGTCAATCAGGCGGCCAGGGGTGGCAACCAGGATGTCGACGCCCTTGCGCAGCTTCATCATCTGCGGGTTGATGCTCACGCCGCCATAGACCGCGTAGGTGGTCAGCGGCAGGTTTTTGGCATATTCGGCAACGCTGGTATGAACTTGCTCGGCCAGTTCGCGGGTCGGGCACAGAATCAGCGCGCGCGCCGAGTTGGCGGCGACTTTCGGCCCTTCCATGGTCAGCAGTTGCAGCAACGGCAAGGCAAAACCTGCGGTCTTGCCAGTGCCAGTCTGGGCCGCAGCCATGAGGTCACGACCGGCCAGCACCGCCGGAATGGCTTGCGCCTGCACCGGCGTCGGGGTCTGGTAGCCAAGCGTCTCAAGGGCGCGCAGCAAGGGTTCGATCAGGCCAAGTGTGGCGAAAGTCATGTAGTTACCGTAGGAAAATTCAGCGCAAGGTCGCAATTGCGCGGCAGTTTACCTTATTTCCGGCTTGGGCTTTCGCCACTGGGGCAGACTGATCAACAGCACGGCGCTGATAATCACCAGCATGGCCAAGCCCTCTTCCAGGCCGATGGATTCACCCACGAACACAATCCCCAGCAACACCGCCACCGCCGGGTTCACATAGGCATAGCTGGTTGCCGCCGCCGGGCGTACGTGCTTGAGCAGGTACATATAGGCGTTGAAGGCGATGATTGAGCCGAACACCGTCAGGTAGGCCAACGCCAGCCAACCCTCCAGCGGCGGCATGGCCTGCAGGTGCTCACCGGAAAGCGCGCTGCCGATCAACAATGCCACGCCCGCCACCAGCATCTCCGCAGCGCTGGCCATGGCGCCCTGGGGCAGCGACAACTGCCGACTCCACACGGACCCGAATGCCCACGATGCCGCCGCGAACAACAACAAGGCGGCGCCCACCGGACTCGATTGCAGCGTGCTGCCCATGTTGAGCATGGCGATGCCGACAATCCCCAGGATCACCCCGGCCCATTCCAGCCGCGTATTGCGCGCGCCCCAGAAATACCCGCACAGCAAGGTGAACAGCGGCACGGTCGCCACCGCCAGTGCAGCGACGCCAGACGACACGCCCGCATGTTCGGCCAACGTGACGCCGCCATTACCGAAGGTGAGCAGCAAAATGCCGATCATCCCGGCGGCCTTCCATTGTGGCCACGTCGGCGCTGGCACGCCGCGCCATCTGAGGTAGCCATACATCAGCGCACCCGCCGTGCAGAATCGAATCCCCGCCAGCAACAACGGCGGCCAGTAGTCCACGCCGATGCGGATCACCAAGTAGGTAGACCCCCAAATCACATACAAAGCAAAAAAAGCGGCGATCAACGGTAAGGGAAAGCGACGTGTGCCAGGCATTGGGCGGCTCGAAGGCAGATATAAGAGAGGCTTATTCTAAAAAAGCAGGTCGTTAAACATAAGTTACAAAACCTGTTTAAACCGCCCATACACTTTTCAAATCATGGTTATGAAGGCTATAACCCGTGCTTTCGAAAGCCACGTGCAATTGGAGCCTTATCATGGACAAATACGACCGCATGCTCCTCAGCGCCCTGCTCGAAGACGGCCGCGCCTCCTACGCGCAACTGGCCCGCAAGGTAAACCTTTCCGCCCCCGCCGTAGCCGAGCGCGTGGCCAAGCTGGAGGCCAGCGGGGTGATCACCGGATACCAGGCCAAGGTGGATTTTTCAAAGGTGGGCTTGCCGATTCAGTGCGTGATCGAACTGCGGCTGACTAACCATGGCAGCCAGAAGGTTTATGACGCACTCGCCGAAATCCCCGAACTGACCGAATGCCATCGGGTGACAGGGGATCCGTGCGTGATCATGCAAGCGGCGGTAGGGTCGATGCCAGAGTTGGAGCGTTTGATCAATCGGCTGGCGAAGTTCGGGTTCAGCAAGACCTCAATCATCTTGTCGAGCGCGATAGAGCGGCGGGTGCCGTTGGGGCAGTTGGAAACCAATGGCAAAAATGGTGGCTAATCTACCGCCATCGGGAGCAAGCCCCCTCTCACAGTTTGATTTGTGAATACATTCAAAATGTGGGAGGGGGCTTGCTCCCGATGGCGTCAGTGGCCGCACTGCAAATTCGAGCGTTCAACAATCAAATCGACTATCTGCTGGATGGTAGTGATGTGATCCCAATCTTCCTGGGTCGCTTGCAAGTTGAATTGCCACTTGTTCTGCATGAAAAAACAGGTCAAATCATCATCAATAATCGTGAAGTCATGGATGAAGTCCGTTTGCTCCGTGACCTGGCTTCGGTCGATGAAACCGATGATGTCGACGAAGAGCTGAATCACCTTTTCGCTGATCTCGGTTCTGGTCGCGCTACCTTCCGTTGCTTGTTTCATAGGCGCACTTACCGGCACTGACCAGATTAAAGACAGCCAACCCCCCAGCGACGAAAGGAATACCCCGTCCAACAATGCCAAACACCCGGACGGTGCCAAAATTTGCCTTTGCCACTCTGGCCGAGGTGGGTTGCCTGATCAATGTACGAGGGAAAAAGCACATCCCGGTGAGACTCAGCGGGCTAGTCGTTTTGCTGGCGCCGACACGGCCCCAGGTGCCCACGGCAATTTTGCTGACAGCTATGCCCTCAGCACCGGCCAGAACCGTCGCGTCGGTCAAGGCGTGGTGTTGCTGTGTAGGTGTCCAGAGCTCGTCAAACGGGGTGCTCGGCACTGAGGAGTCAGCCTGAATGGGCTTGAGTAACTGGTACCTGGCGCCATGGGTCCAGCCTGGTGAATGAGGCAACACTATGACTGCCGGGCAGCTTGTCATCGCATTACCCAAATGAAACGCCATGCTGGAAGTTGAGCCGAAATCGATGCCGTCCCGTTGGAGTTCAAGCTGGCTTCGCATGATTGCTGTGTGAAGATCGCTTTCCTGCATAACGTAGTCCTTTTACGTAAATGACAGGCGGGATGTTAGGTTGCGGCGAAGAGCGATAGGTGGGAGAAGGAAAATCCAGAACGGTCTGACGAAACACTAGGGCTGAGCCTACTGACCATTCAGAAAGCGGATAAACGCCCTCAAGATGCCTCGCCCTTCATCCTGAACGACAACCTGAGCCTCGAAGATGCCCTCGCCCAGGCGGCGGATTTGCTGCATTGCGCGGTGGGCACTGCGCACTCGTCGGGTGAGGCGATGGATGTGCAGCAGCGGGCGGTGATGCATTTGGTGGAGATGGCGAAGGGGTGGTGGATCGGGCGTTGGAGTGTGTGCAGCCTCGATGAACGACCGATAACCAATGTGGGAGGGGCGGTGCGACGGTTCGACTTGCTCCCGATAGCAGTGGATCAGTCAGCTTATGTGTGGCTGACCCGCCGCAATTGGGAGCAAGCCCCCCTTCCACATGTTGAACGGCGTTGTTCTGTCAGAACCCGCGATGCTTCTTCAAATGCTCATTGATCTTCGCCGCCGGCACTTTCTGCAAAGTGCACAGCAGGTCGTGGGACAGTTCGCGCAAGCCGTGGGTACGCCGCAGTTCCTGGGCCAGGTGCGCCGTGAGGTTGGCCGCCATTTCCGCATCCGCCAGCGCTCGGTGAGCCTGGCCGGTGTGGGGCAGTTTCGCGTAGGTGTTGAGGGTGCCGAGCTTGTGGTTTGGTGCCGATGGCATCAGACGACGTGCCAGCAACAGCGAGCAGGCGAATTTCTGCAAACGCGTCCGGCGAATCAACCCCAGCTCGTAATCCCAGAACTTCTGGTCGAACGCGGCGTTATGCGCCATCAAGGGCGTGGTGCCGACGAATTCGTTGACCTCATTCATCACCCGCTCGGCCGGCGGGGCGCTGCGCAGCATGGCGTTGCTGATGCCGGTGAGTTGTTCGATGAAGCCCGGTACGCGCACACCTGCGTTCATCAGGCTCTGGTAGCGGTCCACGATCTGGCCACGTTCGAGGATAACCACCGCGATTTCCGTGGCCCGGCAGTGGCTGCTCGGGGTGATGCCGGTGGTTTCAAAGTCGATGACCGCTATACGTTCCAAACCTGTTCCAACTCCGTCTAACAATTGATTGAGCCGCAGCGCTTATTTGAGCAGCAGCGCGCCTTCGATCGGCACGTAGCGGCTGGCGGCGCGTATCAGTGAGTTGGCCGTCAGCCCGGGCACGCCGTAGGCCACGGCTTCAACCCCATGCTTTTGAATGATGCGTTCGAGCAGCATGTCGAAGTCCCCATCACCGGAGGCCAGTACCACTTCGTCGACGTGGTCGGCGGCGTCCATGATGTCGAGGGTGATGCCCACGTCCCAGTCGCCCTTGGCCGAGCCGTCACTGCGTTGGATGTACGGTTTGAGTTTTACCGTAAACCCCAGGTTGCGCAGGATCTGCTGGAATTGCTGCTGCTTGCTGTCGCCACGGTCGATGGCATAGGCGTACGCCTCGACGATCTGCCCGCGGGAGCTGATGTCTGCCCACAGGGCGGCGTAGTTGAAGTGGCAGCCATACGCCTGGCGGACGGTGTAGTAGAGGTTTTGTACATCGGCGAACACTGCAATTTTCTTCACCGCACTTCCTCATGACAGCCAGGCGCCTGGGCCCGGAAAGGGTGCCAGTATGCCAGCCGCGAGAAAGTTTCCGGAAAAAATCAGACCGGGACGCCGCAGCGCCCCGGACCGGGAGTGTCAGACGAAGGAGTCGTCGTCGCCAAAGGAGGAGGAATCGTCGGAATAATCGCTGTCGGCGAAGCTGTCCGAGTTGTTGCCGCCCCAGTTGTCATTGCCGGCGAACTTCTGGTCGTCATTGCCCCAGTTGCCGTTGTCACTGGCGGGCGCCGGCTCTTCACGGATTATTTCTTCCACGACCTGCGGCTGTTGCGAGTTGTGGTTGAACAGGCTGCTGATGCCTTCTGCCAGCAACACACCACCGGCCACGCCAGCAGCGGTTTTCATCGCGCCACCGAGAAAGCCGCTGCCCATGGGCGCAGCGGCGGGTGGTTGTTGTGGTTGTTGATAGTTTTGCTGCGGCGCGGACTGGCCGCCGAACGAAGGCCGCGCTGGCTCGCGCCAGCCACCGCCCGAATTGCCCGGAGCGCTCGACACCGGTTGCGCGTCACGGGAACCGCCGCCGCCAAAGATGCTCGACAGGAAACCACCGCTGCTCGCCGGGGCTGGTTGCGCAGACTTGGCCCGCTGCAACTCATCCTGCAATTGCTGGATCTGCTGCGCCTGTTGCTTATTCTGCGCGTCGAGACTCTTGAGCGCGTGTTCCTGCACCAGGATCGACTGCGTCATGTAGTACCCGGCGGCCGGTTGGCGAGTCATGTGCTCCTTGATCCGCGCTTCGGCCTGGGCGTCGCGGGGGGCTGAGTCCGTTTCGGCTTGCTGCAACCGTGAAAACAGTCCATCGATCAGGGTTTGCTCTTCGCTGTTCATGGCGACCTCGTTAGATTGCCGGTAGAAATTCTGGTCCCGCCTGTGATCAGGTCAGGTGCCTTCCAGTTATGGGGGTGTTACGAGTTGTTTCAATGGTCTTTACTCAAGGTTTACGTTTGTGACCCTCTGACCGTGATCGGTTAAAGTGTCGCCCTTGTTTCCAGGCCTGCGATGAACCTGATGAATCCGTTAGACGTATTGCGCGACTCCCTCCGTTTTACCCGCAGCAACCTGGGCGCGATCGTCCAGTTATGCCTGCCGCTGGTGATTCTCGAAGCCTTGCTGCAACAGATACTGGACCACACGTTGGGCGCGGATGCGTTTCCCGGTTACAGCGTAGTGGTGGGCTTATTGGTGTACCCGCTGTACACCGGCGCCTTGATTCTGTTCCTCGACGCGCGCACCCGTGGTGAGTCCCCGCGCACCAAGGATGTCTGGGCCATGTCGCTGGCTCTGTGGCCGCGCTTCGCCCTGCTGACGGCCATGAGCACCCTGTTGATCCTGCTGGGCCTATCGCTGTATTTCCTGCCTGGCCTGTGGCTGATGGTGGTGCTGGCGTTTGCCGAGTACCTGCTGGTGCTGCGCGGCATGCCGGCGCTGGAGGCGATGAAGGAAAGTTTCCGTCTGACCCGTGGGCATTTCTGGCGGATCCTGGTGTGCCTGCTGTGCGTCATGACCCCGCTGTGGTTGCTCAAAGGCGCCAGCCTCGCGGCGTATCCCAACCCGGCGCCGCTGCTGGGGCTGTTGATGGACAGTGCCCACAGCTTCCTGCAGTTGTTCACCAGCGTGGTGCTGTTCCGTTTATTCATGCTGATCGGTGGCGATGCCGACGCGCGGTGATATGCTCCGTGCCATTCCTGAAACGCTATAAGCCGAGCCGATGACCCGTTTATTGCGCATCACCTTGCTGGGCCTGCTGATCATCGCAGGCGTGCTCACCGCCCTGATCTACAGCCTGACCTGGCGCCCCGCGCCTAAGGAAACCTTGCCGGTGAGCTGCGTTGCGCCCCGCGCGCCGACGCTGCTGCCAGGGCAGGCGCTCAAGGCTATGACGTGGAACGTGCAATACCTGGCCGGCAAGAACTACGTGTTCTGGTACGACACACCCGACGGCAGCGGCCCGGACGACCGCCCCACCGTGGAAGACATGGCTGTGAGCCTGGATGAAGTGGCGCGGGTGATTCGCGACGAACAGCCCGACATCCTGCTGTTGCAGGAACTCGACGAAAACGCCAAGCCCTCCCATTACCAGGACCAACTTGCCTTGTTGCAGGAGCGCCTGGTCGACCTCTATCCATGCAGCGCCCAGGCCTTCGACTGGAAGGCCGACTTTGTGCCCGACCTGCATATCTTCGGCAGCGTCGGCCGAAAACTCGCGACCCTAAGCCGCTACCAGATCGAACACGCCGAGCGCCTGCAATTGCCGGTGCCGGACGCCAACTTCATCAGTCGCCAATTCCAGCCCAAGCCAGCGTTGCTGTTGACCTACCTGCCACTGAGCGACGGCGGCCAACTGGCCGTCCTCAACACCCGCCTGGACGGCGACGCGCCGGGGCGCAGTGCCGTACAGGAGCAAGTGCAAGCCACCGTAAAGTTACTGGATAAATTCGAAGGCCGTGGCACGCCCTGGCTGATCGGCGGTGATTTCAACCTGCTGCCACTGGGGCAATTCCTGCGTTTGGATGCGGGTAAGCGCGGGCAGTATTCGCCGGACAGTGAGCTGCATCTGTTGTGGGATAAGTACCCGATGATCCCGAGCAACAGCCAATCCAGCGGGATTGATCGTGAGAAATGGCTGACGCATTTTCCCAATGACCCGAGCATCGATGGCCCGGATCGCACCCTGGATTACCTGTTCTACAGCCCGAGGATCAAGCGAGTGGAGGCCAAGGTGCGGCAGGAGGATACGTTGCGTATTTCCAACCATTTGCCGGTGATTGCGCGCTTCCTGCTGCCCGCTGCGCAATAACTGACACACAAAACTAATGTGGGAGGGGGCTTGCCCCCGATAGCGGTGTGTCAGTCAACTCATCTGTAACTGGCCCACAGTCATCGAGGGCAAGCCCCCTCCCACATTTGGATCTCTATCACGCTTACTTTCGGGGTTTGATCCGCGCGGTCGGCTCTGCGATCAACGGATCATCCGGCCAATAGTGCTTGGGATACCTGCCTTTCAAATCCTTCTTAACCTCGGCGTACGTACTGCGCCAGAAGTTCGCCAGATCCTGCGTTACCTGCACCGGCCGCCGCGCCGGGGACAACAGGTGCAACTTCACCACCTGACGCCCGCCCGCAATCCTTGGCGTATCCGCCAGCCCGAACAATTCCTGCAAGCGCACCGCCAGGATCGGCGGTTGTTCGCTGTAATCCAACCGCACCGATGACCCCGATGGCACCTTCACATGCTGTGGCGCCAGCTCGTCCAGGCGCTGGGGCAGCGGCCAGGGTAAGAGGTTGTGCAGGTAGCTGGAGATATCCAGGTTGGCGAAATGGCTCAGGCGCGAGACCTTGCCCAGGTAGGGCATCAGCCAGTGCTCCAGGTCGGCGAGCAAGGCGCTGTCGCTGATGTCGGGCCAGTCGCTGGTTTTGCCGACGTCCAGTTGGCGCAGCAGCATGACGCGGGACTGCCATTGGCGCAGCTCGGGCGTCCACGGCAACAACTCCAGGCCTTTGCGCCGCACCAGATTGACCAGCGCCTGGCTGCGTGCGTTTTCGTCGAGACCGGTGAGAGGTTCGCGGCTGAGCACCAGTTCGCCGACTTTGCGCTGGCGCTCGGCACGCAGCACGCCTTCGCGTTCGTCCCAATCCAGCTGGTCGACGTTGCGCACTTGCTCGGCGAGTACCGAGTCGAACAGTGCCGGATCAAAATCCGCCGCCAAGTAGATGCGTCCTTCGCGCTGGCCCTGGCGGCTGCCAAGGTCGGCGATGACCAGCCAGGGTTGTTTCATCAGGCTGTCGGCTTCGGCGAACAGCGCCGCGCGGCCGTTGGCCAGGCGGTATTCGGCACCGCCGGGGCGACGTTGCTGGGCGACACGGTCCGGGTAGGCCAGCGCCAGCAACGCACCGAGCCAGCGCGGGTGATCCGGATCGGGCACCGGTTGGGTCGCCTGGCCTCTTAAATAGCTGCGATATTGCCGCGCCAATTGCTTGGCCCGCTGCACACCGCCTTGGGTTCCGCGCGCCCGCTCTTCGCCGGACAGCAGGGCCAGACGACTGTGCAAATCCGCGCCGCCACCGCGCAAGATATCGCGCTCACCCAACAAGGCGGCGACATCACAGGCAGTGGCCGCCAACCCCAGGTCCTGCCCGCGCAACAGCAAGTGGGCAATGCGCGGATGGGCCGGCAGCTCGGCCATTTTCTGGCCGTGGGCGGTGAGTGTGTCTTCGTTTAATGCACCGAGGCGTTGCAACAAATCCTGGGCCTGGGCATACGCGGCGGTCGGCGGCAGATCCAGCCACACCAGTTGCGTGGGCGTGACGCCCCAGCGCGCCAACTGCAAGGCGAGGCCGGCGAGGTCGGCTGCAAGGATTTCCGCACTGCCATACGCGGCCAGCCCTTCATGCTGGTCTTCGGACCACAACCGATAACACACCCCCGGTTCCAAGCGCCCTGCCCGGCCGGCGCGCTGGGTGGCGCTGGCGCGGGAGATACGCTGGGTGTCGAGTCGGGTCATGCCGCTGCCGGGGTCGAAACGCGGCACGCGCGCCAACCCGGCGTCGATCACCACGCGTACGCCGTTGATGGTCAGGCTGGTCTCGGCGATGTTGGTGGCCAGTACGACTTTGCGTTTACCAGCGGGTGCCGGGTCGATGGCGGCGCGTTGGGCATTCAGGTCCAGCTCGCCATGCAGGGGGCACAACAGCACATCAGGGCGATCACCCAGCGCGTCGACCAGTTGCTGGTGGACCCGCCGAATCTCGGCTTGCCCCGGCAGAAACACCAACACGCTGCCGGTCTCGTCATGCACGGCTTCGAAGATAGTCTGCACCACACGCGGCTCGATAAATTCACCGGCCTGGTACGGCCGGCCCCAGCGCATCTGCACCGGGAACATGCGCCCTTCACTGCGCAGAATCGGCGCGTCATCCAGCAGGCTGGCCAGGCGCTCGCCTTCAAGGGTCGCAGACATCAGCAGGATTTTCAGTGGTTGCTCGTCGCGAAACAACTCGCGGCCGTTGAGGCTCAAGGCCAGCGCCAGGTCGGCGTCGAGGCTGCGTTCGTGAAACTCGTCAAAGATCAGCAAGCCCACGCCGTCCAGCGCCGGGTCGTCCTGCAGGCGGCGCGTGAGGATGCCTTCGGTGACGACTTCGATGCGGGTGTTGGGGCCGACTTTGCTGTCGAGGCGGATGCGGTAGCCGACGGTTTCACCGACCTTTTCGCCCAGCTCGCTGGCCAGACGTTCGGCGGCGGCGCGAGCGGCCAAACGCCGGGGTTCGAGCATCAGGATGGTCTGCCCGGCCAGCCAGGCTTCATTCAATAGGGCCAAGGGCACACGGGTGGTTTTACCGGCGCCGGGTGGCGCTTCCAGCACGGCTTCATGGCGATTCGCCAAGGCGTCACGCAGGGCGGGTAAAACATCATCGATCGGCAACGAATTCATACTGGCTCCAAAGCAGAGCGGCGAGTATAACGGCGAACTGCCGGATGCCGACGATGGTCTCAATGGCAGTGCTATATAGTCCCCTATCAACCGTGTTCAGGAGAGTCTTCATGCGTATCGCTTCCCGTGTCATCGGCGGTGTCCTCGCCGTCACCCTGCTGAGCCAACTGACGGCCTGCGGTTCGATTTTCTACCCGGACCGTCGTGGCCAGATCGACGGCAAGATCGACCCGGCCATTGCCGTGCTCGATGCCGTAGGCCTGTTGTTCTACGTGATCCCTGGCTTGATCGCGTTCGGCGTCGACTTCGCCACGGGCGCGATCTATTTCGAACCCGGCAAGACGGCCCAGGTCGCCCCGGAAAAACTCCAGGAAGCTATCGGCGCCGACGGCAAGGTCGACAACGCCAAGCTGCAAAGCATCATCCAGAAGGAAACCGGCCGCACCCTGCCGCTGGACGACCCACGCATGATCCAGTTCAAGGGCAGCGTGCAACAACTTGCGTCCCTGGGCCTGCAACCCGCCGCCTAAGGAACGTTTATGACCAGCAGTCCCGAACACGCCCGGCTGTTACGCCTGGCCACCCGCGCCTCGGTGGGCGTGGCCTGTGCGCTGATCGTCACAAAGGCCATCGCCTGGTGGCTCAGCGGCTCGGTGAGCATGCTCGCCGGGTTGACTGACTCACTGCTCGATGGCGTGACCTCGCTGCTGAACCTGCTGGCGGTCCATTACGCCCTGCGCCCAGCCGATGACGATCACCGTTACGGCCACGGCAAGGCGGAGTCGCTGGCGGGCATGGCCCAGGCGTTGTTTATCGGTGGTAGTGCGGTGCTGATCGCCTTGCAGGCCTACGAGCGTTTGCAGCATCCGGAACCGGTCGGCGCGCCGTGGCTGAGCATTGGGGTGATCGTGTTTTCCCTGGCGCTGACCGTGGCACTGCTGATCCTGCAACACCGAGTTGTGCGCGAAACCGGCTCCAATGCCGTGCGGGCGGACTCGTTGCACTATCGCTCGGACTTGCTGCTCAACGGCAGCATCCTCGTGGCGCTGGTGCTGGCGGGCATGGGGTTTCATCAGTTCGACGCTTGGTTCGGCCTGGGCATCGCCGCCTACATTTTGTGGAGCGCGATCCAGATCGCCAAGGAAAGCTTTGCGGTGTTGATGGACGAGGAACTGCCGCCGGACGTCAGCCAGCACATGCTGGAACTGGCGCGCGGCGTGCCGGGGGTGCTGGGTGCCCATGACTTGCGCACGCGCATCTCTGGCAACCATTGGTTTGTGCAGTTGCACCTGGAGCTGCCAGGGGAGTTGACGCTGTCAGTGGCCCACGGCATCAGCGACCAGGCCGCCGATGCCATTCACGCCGCCTACCCGCGTGCCGAAGTGCTGGTGCACGCCGACCCACGAGAAGTGGTTACGGGCGCCAAGGCCTAGTACTGCACCTGATACCCGCGACTGCTCAGGCAGTTGCCCTGGGCCTGGCGGTAGGTTTGCACCACCGCTGGGTCAGGGGCGTAGGTGGCCGCCTGCGGGTCGAAGCCGCTTTGTTGCACCGCCCAGCGATAACAGTCGTAACCGTCCTGCTGGACTTGCGCCGGTGACTGCCCGTTGGCGGGATAGGCCACCACGTCATAGCCATTGCCTTGCGGTGCTGGCTGTGGCGCTGGCACTTGCGCCGGCGGTTGCACCACCACGTATTGCTGGGTGCTTTGTTCGTAGGCGTAGTAAGCGCCAGCGGCAAGGAACAACAGCGAGCCACCGACCCAGACTTCGCGCGCATAGTCCGGCAAGTAATGCACCCGAATGCCATACGGCGGCGCCACGACTACATAGCGCGGGCCTTGAGGGCGGTACCAGTAGCCGCCGGAGAAGAAGTAATCCTGGCCACGGTACGGCACGCGGTAATTGCGGTCGGGGAAGCGGTCGACGATATAACCGGGACGATATTGCGGGCCAGGGCCCCAGCCGTTGCCATGCCCATCGGGACGGCCTGGCCAACGGTTATCGCCGGGATGGCCGTTGTTGTAACCGCCGCCGTTGTTGCCTGGACGTGAACCGGGACCACCGGCCTCCCAATGCTGGTTGCCGTCGTTACGACGCGGGATGTCACGGTAGTAACCCTGGCGTGGCTCCTGGGTCTGGCGCACGGTATCGGGGCGGCTCTGGATCGGCAGGTTATTCGCAGGCTGCGGTGCTGGCCGAGGCTGTTCGGCACCTTGCGGGCGACCTTGTCCTTGTCCGCCACCGTGCTGTTGTTGCTCGGCGCGATCAAAATGCGGGTTCTGTGGACGCGGCTGATTGTTTTCCGGCCGTGGTTGATTGTTCTGAGGCTGCGGGCGCGGCTGGTTATTTTGCGGGCGCGGCTGTTCGTTACCCTGCCGACCACGCTCCGCCCCTCTTTCATGCTGGCCGCCCGCTTCAGGGCGTTGCTCTTCAGCCATCACTTGCGTGCCGACGGTGACCACCAGCAAACCAACACCTGCCATACGCCAGATGCGCTTCATGCTATTCCTCACTGCGGATTAGGGCTTGAACATGAGACTGGAAAAGCCTCGCCCGGTTCTGAGACAGGTTATCAGTCACGAGAACAATTTTCTTAAGGCAAAAGAAAAGGGGTGACCCGTCGGCCACCCCTTGAGAACTTCGTCCATGCTCAACGCTTTTGACGTTGGCTCACCTCACGCCGTCTCGTGGACAGTGTGCAGCCTGGAGGCCGGCTCAACCCTGCTGGGGTGGCGGCCGCAGCAGGCCTGATTGGGCGAGCTGCTGTGGACTGTTGTCCAGGCGGTGATTCTGTTGATAAAGATACCCGCCAGCGCCCGACAGATGATTGCGAAGATTGCGTCAATAAACAGTGCTTGCGCAATTTTTAACCCTTCATGGATAATTCGCCGCAATAGTTACGACAAAGGCCAACCCAATGAGCAAGCTTGACCGATACGACCTGAGTATTTTGGCGGAATTGCAGCGCGACGCGAGGATCTCCAACCAGGAGCTGGCCGAGCGCATCGGCTTGTCGCCGTCGCCGTGCTCGCGCCGGGTCAAGCAGTTGGAGGACGACGGCTACATCTCCCGCCAGGTCGCTCTGCTCGACCGCAAGATGCTCGGCCTGAGCCTCACCGCCTATGTACTGATCGGTATGGACCGGCATACACCGGAGCGCTTCGAGAATTTCGAAGCAGCCATCCGCACCTTGCCCCAGGTGCTGGAGTGCAGTTTGGTGACGGGGATGGATGCTGACTATCAGTTGAAAGTGGTGGTGCCGGACATGGATCACTACCAGAAGCTGCTGCTGGGCCACCTCACTCGCATTGAAGGCGTGACCAGCGTCCGGTCGAGCTTTGTGCTGAACCAGGTGCTCAACAGCACCGAATTGCCGCTGACCCACCTGCGTACTTAAGATCGGTGAAGGTCAACTGTGGGAGGGGGCTTGCTCCCGATGACGGTGTGTCAGCCACAGATTAGCTGACTGACACACCGCCATCGGGAGCAAGCCCCCTCCCACATTTGGAACGCACTTCGATCCAAGTCAATGTTGCACCTGTGACGCTGCCGTATACTTGCCGCCTGCCCCGTCGGAAGCCCCCATGAATAACATCGACCCCGCACTCTTCGAAGAATGGATGATGACCGGCCTGGTCACCGTCCTGATCATTTTCATGGGCTTTATCGTCTGGGACCTGGCGAAGAAATCCAAGGCCGGGCGCTTTGGTTCGTTCATCCTGTTTTTCGTGCTGGGCCTGGGCGTGGCCGCGTTCATCATCAAGAGCGTGGTGATCGGCCTCATCGAGTCCGGCGCTTTATAAACGCGCGGGTACTTCCTTCCATTGGCCTTGGTCCAGGCCGTCGATTGTCCAATCGCCAATACGCACCCGTACCAGACGCAAGGTCGGCAGGCCCACGGCGGCGGTCATGCGTCGCACCTGGCGGTTACGCCCCTCTCGAATCACCAGTTCAAGCCAGTAAGTCGGTAGGTTTTTGCGAAAGCGCACCGGCGGGTTACGCGGCCATAACTCAGGCTCATCCAAACGCCGGGCCTCGGCGGGCAAGGTTTTGCCGTCGTTGAGTTCTACTCCGTCGCGCAGGCGTTGCAGTAATGCTTCGGTGGGTTCGCCTTCCACCTGCACCCAGTACGTTTTCGCCAGTTTGTGCTTGGGATCGGCAATACGCGCCTGCAACTGGCCATCGTTGGTCAGCAGCAAGAGGCCCTCGCTGTCACGGTCCAGGCGGCCTGCCGGGTAAATGCCGGGGATGTCGATAAAGTCCTTGAGCGTCGCGCGCCCGCCTTCGTCGCTGAACTGGGTCAGCACATCGAAGGGTTTATTGAACAGGACTAACTTCGGCTCGGTAGGCGGAGCCTTGGCAACACGGCGCGCAGCAGAATACGGAGGTTTCACGCCAGGGCGGCGCGAATCGGGGCGAGTAGGACGGGACATGGCAAAAGGAACATCTAACGGTCAGGACCGACAATGCTAGTGGCCTGACCGCTAAATGACCATCCCAACCGCTTAGCGGAACGGCGGCTCGTCGAAGCTGCGCAGCTTGCGCGAGTGCAGCGAGTTGAGTTCGGTGCGCAACAGGTCCACCGCCTCGATGCCAATCTTCAAGTGCTGGCTGACCGCACGTTCGTAGAACGCGTTGGCCGAACCCGGCAATTTGATCTCACTGTGCAGCGGCTTGTCCGACACACACAACAACGTGCCGTACGGTACGCGCAAGCGGTAGCCCTGGGCGGCGATGGTGCCGCTTTCCATGTCCACCGCCACGGCGCGGGACAAGTTGATCAATGGCCGTTCCTGTGCCCAGCGCAGTTCCCAGTTGCGATCGTCGTAGGTCAGCACGGTGCCGGTGCGCAGGCGCTTTTTCAGCTCTTCGCCTTTTTCGCCGGTGACGTTGGCGGCGGCTTGCTGCAAGGCCATCTGCACTTCGGCCAGGGCCGGGATCGGAATGTTCGGCGGCACCACGCGGTCGAGAATCCCGTCGCGGCGCATATAGGCGTGGGCCAGTACGTAGTCGCCAATGGTCTGGGATTGGCGCAGGCCGCCGCAGTGGCCAATCATCAGCCAGCAATGCGGACGCAGCACGGCCAGGTGGTCAGTGATGTTCTTGGCGTTGGACGGGCCGACGCCGATGTTCACCAGCGTTACGCCGTGACCATCGCTGGCCTGCAGGTGATAGGCCGGCATCTGATAGCGATGCCAGACCACGCCCGCGGCAATGGCCGATGCTTCGCCGTGGTCCATGCTCTTATCGATCACCACGTTGCCCGGCAGCACCATGCGGATAAAGCGCGGGTCGCTGCGCAGTTGCTCCAGGCCATGCAGGATGAACTGGTCGACATAACGGTGGTAGTTGGTGAGCAGGATCCATGGCTGCACATGGCGCCAGTCGCTGCCGGTGTAATGCACCAGGCGGCGCAGGGAGAAGTCCACACGCGCCGCATCGAACAGTGCCAGGGGCAGCGGGTCGGTGTTTTCCCAGTCGTAGAGGCCGTCGGCGATGCCATCGGTGGCGGCCGACAGATCGGTGCTGGGGAACACACGGGCCAGGGTGGCCGCGGTTACGCCAGAGCCGGCCAGTTCGTCGCCCTGCTCTACCACGTACGGGTACGGAATATTCTGCTGGCTGACGCCCACTTCCACCGTCACGGTGAAGTCGTGCATCAGCGGCACCAATTGTTCCAGCAAATACTTACGAAACGCCGCCGGATGGGTGACGGTAACGCTGTAGGTCCCTGGTAGCTGGACCTTGGCATACGCCCGGGTAGTCTGTGGGACTTCGCCGTGGCAATGGTAGGTCAGGCGCAATTCTGGATAACGAAACAACGCGCGTTGTGCGGCGTCGGGTTCGACGCGGTCCTTGAGGTATTGCTTGAGGGCTTGATTGAGCGCGCCGGTAGCCCGCTCATGCAGGGCCGCCAGCCGATCCACGGCCTCTTCGGCGGTTTGAACGACAACAAAAGCTTCGGTCACGGTAAGCATCCTGTGTTCTGACTTGCAGGCCTTTATCTTGCCTGTATCCCTGTCAGACGCAAACCTTGAATTGGAGTGCCCTCTCAAGATGGCTGCAATCCCTGTGGGAGGGGGCTTGCTCCCGATAGCGGTGGGTCAGTTTATAGATAGGCTGACGGACACTCAGCCATCGGGAGCAAGCCCCCTCCCCCATTTGGACCGTGTCTATTCAGAGACATTGGGGCTTGAGCGCGCGACGATGGCCCCGACATCGACGCCACGCGGCAAGGTGCCGTAGACGCGGCCAGACGACTGGCCCAAACGGCTGGCGCTAAACCCATCGCTGACCGCCCCATGACCGGCCTCCAGCAATAACTTGGCCTGCAGTGCCACGGCGATGTCCTCAGTCAACTGCCGCGCGCGATACTGAATGTCCTGGGTGTCCATGAACGCCGACTTCAGTTGTTCGATGTGCCGCGCCAGCTGCTTATCGCCATGCCCGTCACCGAGTTCGACAAACAGCGCTTCCAGCACGCCGGGCTCTTTGGACAGAGCGCGCAGCACGTCCAGGCACTGCACATTGCCGGAACCTTCCCACGTCGAATTTACCGGGGCCTCACGGTACAAGCGCGGCAGGATGCTGTCCTCGACATACCCCGCGCCGCCCATGCACTCGGCGGCTTCATTGATCATCGCCGGGGCGCGCTTGCAGATCCAATATTTGCCCACCGCTGTCACCAGCCGGGCGAATTTGGCCTCCCGCTCATCACCCAGATTATCCAGGGCGCAGCCCATGCGCATGCTCAAGGCCAGCGAGGCTTCGCTTTCCAGGGCGAGGTCGGCCAGCACGTTTTGCATCAGCGGTTGCTCACTGAGTACACGGCCACCTACCAAACGATGGGCGCAATGATGACTGGCCTGGGTCAACGCCTGGCGCATCAAGGCGCTGGAGCCGACCATGCAGTCAAAGCGGGTCATGGCGACCATCTCGATGATGGTCGGCACGCCACGGCCTTCTTCGCCGATCATCCAGGCCAGGGCACCGCGAAACTCCACTTCGCTGGAGGCGTTGGAGCAGTTACCGAGCTTGTTTTTAAGGCGCTGGATATAGAACTCGTTGCGCGTGTCATCCGGGCGGTGCCGAGGCAGTAGGAAACAGGTCAGGCCCTTGTCAGTCTGAGCCAGCGTCAGGAACGCATCGCACATCGGCGCCGAGCAGAACCACTTATGCCCGACCAGCTCATAAGCTTGCCCTGGACCGCCGGCCCCTACCGGATACGCGCGAGTGGTATTGGCCCGCACATCGGTGCCGCCCTGTTTTTCGGTCATGGCCATGCCGATGGTGGCGCCGGTCTTATGGGCGATACCGACATTGCGCGGGTCATATTCGGTGCTGAGGATTTTCGGCAACCACGTCTTCGCCAGGTCCGATTGCAGGCGCAGGGCCGGGACGCAGGCGAAGGTCATGGTCAGCGGGCAGCCAGTGCCGGCTTCGGCCTGGCTGTGGAGATAAGTCATCGCGGCCCGCGCCACATGAGCGCCGGACTGCGGGTGTGCCCACGGCAACGACGGCAGGCCGTGTTCGACGGCGATACGCATCAGTTCGTGGTAAGCAGGATGAAATTCCACCAGGTCGATGCGATGACCATAACGGTCATGGCTGTTGAACACGGGCTTGTTCTGATTCGCCAGGAAACCGGCCGCCATCAACGGCCCACCGGCCAGCGCGCCATAGGCATCGAGGCGCGGTTGTGCCCAGCCGGCACCAAAGCGGCGCGACCACTCTTGCAACGGCAGATCGATGCGGTAAAGGTTGGTGCCATCCAGGGATGGGGGCTGGTTAGTGACGTCGTGGGTTTCGGCGAACGGGTGCAGGTTCATGACGGGGCCTCATGGAAAAAGCCCCGTTGAGTTGAGGCCTGAATTTCAGTTAAGCACCGTCACCCGCCTTAAAAAAGTGACATACCCGCCGAATGCCCGGCGCTTTCACCCTCTTGCGGACACAGCACCCGGCGCTCCAACACCACCCGCAAGGCCTCAAAACGCACAGGTTTGGCGAGGCGGTCGGACACGCCGATGCCATGACAGTGCTCGCGCTCAGACACATTCAGCGACGTGCTCAAGGCAATCACCGGCAACTCTGCGCAGCCCGGCAGTGCACGGATCTGACAGCACAATGAGAAGCCGCCCTCAGGTATATCCAACACCACCGCATCGAAATTGCCTCTCTGCAAGGCCGCCAATGCGCTCGGGCCGCTGTCCACGTTTTTCACTCGGTAACCGAGCTTGAGCAACATGCCGCGCACCACCAGTTGGCCGATGCTGTTGTCATCCACCAGCAGCACCGCGCAATCCTGAGGCGCGCGCTGCCGATCCGCCGCCGGTTTTGCTTCAGGCGCCACCGGGCTGACTTCCACTTCCAGTTGAAAACGACTGCCCTTGCTTGGCTCGGAATGGTGCGTGAGGCGCCCGCCCAACAGCTCGATCAATTGCCGGCAGATAGCCAGGCCGATACCCATGCCGCCGTATTCACGAGTCATGGAGCCATCGAGCTGGAAAAACCGCTGGTACAGGGTGGCCTCGTCGAGGAAGGCGAAGCCAATACCGGTGTCGGTCACAATAAAGCTCAGGCGCAAGCCACCGTCGCTGTGGGGCACGCCCACCACCCGCAGGCGCACGGCGCCTTCGTGGGTGAATTTGAATGCGTTGTCCAGCAGGCAATCCAGGCACTGGATAAGTTTATCTGCGTCGCCCACCACGCGGTCCGGCAGTTCATCGGCCACATCGATGGAAAACGCCAAGCCTTTGGCTTGGGCGCTGGCGCTGAATTGCTGGCGCAAGGTGTCGAGCACGCCGCGCAGGCTGAACACCTGAAGCTGTGCACTGAGGCGCCCGGCCTGCAGTTCGGTGAGGGTCAGAATGCCGTTGACCATGCGCATCATGTCCCGCGCCGAGCCGGCGGCGGTTTGCTGGTATTGCGCGAGGTCGTCGTCCAGTGGGACGGTTTGCATCAACTCAAGGGAGCCGATCACGCCGTTCATAGGGGTGCGCAGTTCGTGGGTCAGGGTGGCGAGGAACTCATCCTTGAGCCGGTTGCTGCGGGCGAGTTGCTGGTTGAGCACTTCGAGCTTTTGGCTGGCGTCGAGCAGAATCTGCGCCTGTTGCTCACGCATGGCATTGATGCGATCAGCCAACGCCAAGGACAACAGCGCCACTTCAATCGCCGAGCCGATCTGGCTGGCGTACATCGTAAGGAACACATTGGGCAGGTAGCCCAGCACCATCAGCGTATTCACCACTCCGCCCAGCAGGAAGGCCGACCAAGCAATGATGAAATAGCGCGCCACCCGCTGCCCGCAGTACCAGGCCTTGATGGCGGCGACAAAGATAGTCACGGTAAACACCAACGCCAAGCCGGTAGCCAGGCGCAGCGCCAGGGCGTAGCTGGTCATCAGCGATAACAACATCACCACAGCACCGCAGGCCACCAACGCCAGCAGTAAGCGGTTGATCCAGCGACTGTGCTGCGCCGTATGCAGGAAGCTGCGCGCGAACAAGCTGCCAAACAACGCAGCCGCACCTATCAGGAACGGCGTCGCGGCATTCGCCCACCAGGGGTTGTTCGGCCAGAAATACTCCACTGCCGCGCCGTTGACCGACAACTGGTACATGCCGAACGAGGCGATATAGAAGATGTAATAGAGGTAGCTGGTGTCGCGCACGCTGAGGTAGATAAACAGGTTGTACACCAGCATCCCCAACAACACGCCGTAGATCAGGCCCAATACATACAAGCGCAGCGGCTGCTGTTCCAGGTAGGCGGTGCTGGACCAAAGGGTCAGCGGGGCCTGGATCGAGCCTTCGCTTTGCAGGCGCAGGTACACCGTTTTCGCCTCGCCGGGGGTGAAATCGATCTTGAACAGGTAGTTGTTCTGGCGAATCTCACGGGCGGAAAACGGCAACGCATCCCCGGTGCGCCCGGCCAGGCGATAGTTGCCGGTGCTATCGGGCAGGTACAGGTCAAGGTGGTCCAGCGGCGGGTAGGCCAACTCCAGCAACCAAGTGCGTTGGGCCTCGGGGCTGTGGGGCAGGTAATGCAGGTTGACCTTGAGCCAGAACACCGAGCGTGAATAGCCGGCATTGAGGGTGTCTTTATCGTGGGGTTTGAATTGTCGGGCGGCGGAAGGCGCGCTGACATCGGCAATCGTGAGGGCATCGGTCGGGTCTTCGAGCACTTGCATGGCTCGGCCCAGTGCCAGGCTGCGAGTGTCCTGGTTGAACTCGATGGCGTTGGCGAGCATCGGCAGCCCGCACAACAATAAGATCAGCAAATAGCGCATAGAGCCCCAGCGTGGCCTGTCCGGTTATGTCAAAAGCCCCCATTCCTTTTGAGAAGACGTACACCGGCGATACAGTTAAGTTGTTTGGATCCACTTTAGCATAGCCGCTAAAGGCCATTGGACACCATTGAAATAATTTTCCTGAAGGCTCTAGGACAAGGCTTTCAGCACACTTTTGCGAGAAGAAAAGTGCCAAAAAAGCGTCGCCGCCTGGACAAAATTCAACCATCGGGCGACGGCCACGCCAAAAGCGTTTGGTGGTAAGCTCGCGCACCATGAATATCTACAGCTCTCGCCCTGTTGTCCTCTGTCTCTCCGGCCATGATCCCAGTGGTGGCGCCGGCTTGCAGGCAGATATCGAAGCCCTGCTCGCCCAAGGGTGCCATGCGGCTCCGGCCGTTACTGCCCTGACCGTGCAGAACACCGTCAATGTCAGCGATTTTCGCGTGCTCGACCGCGAGTGGGTACTGGCCCAGGCCAATGCCGTGCTCGGCGATTCCGAAGTAGCGGCGGTCAAGTTGGGCATGCTCGGTTCCACCGCAATGGTCGACACCGTGGTCGAACTGCTGCAGGCGCATCCGCACCTGCCGGTGGTGTGCGACCCGGTGCTGCGTGCCGGCGGCGGCGGGAGCCTGGGCAAGGACGAAGTGGGCTACGCCATGCGCGAGCGGCTGCTGCCGTTGTCGCTGATTGCCACACCGAACCTGCCCGAAGCGCGCATTCTCGCCGAACTGCCCGAAGGCACCGCGGACGAATGCGCCGAAAAACTGCTGCCATTTATAAAGCATCTGTTGATCACCGGCGGACATGGCGACGAGCATGAAGTGCACAACCGCCTCTACAGCCGCGACGGCACGCACCAGACCTTTACCTGCCAGCGCCTGCCCGGCAGCTATCACGGTTCGGGCTGCACCCTGGCCAGCGCACTGGCCGGGCGGATCGCTCAGGGCGAAGGTCTGGTGAGCGCGGTGCAATCGGCGCTCAACTACACCTGGCGCACCCTGCGTGACGCTGAACAGCTCGGCCAGGGCCAGTTTGTACCGCGCCGGCTGCCGCTGGATTTCTGCTCGTAACTTCCTGCTCGAACATCAAGAGGCCTGCCCGATGAAACTACGTGGCCTTTACGCCATCACCGACAGCCAACTGTTGGCCGGCAAATTCCTCGCCTATGTGGAAGCGGCGTTGGACGGTGGCGTGACCCTGTTGCAGTACCGCGACAAAAGCAGCGACGAAGCTCGGCGCCTGCGTGAAGCCGAAAAGCTGCGTGAACTGTGCTCGCGCTACAAGACCCAACTGATCATCAACGATGACGCCGAGTTGGCCGCGCGCCTGGGCGTCGGCGTGCACTTGGGCCAGACCGACGGCCCACTGACACCGGCCCGTGCGCTGCTGGGCTCCAAAGCCATCATCGGCGCCACCTGCCACAGCCAGATTGAACTGGCCGAACAGGCCGCGCGCGAAGGCGCCAGTTACGTCGCCTTCGGTCGCTTCTTCAATTCCAATACCAAGCCTGGTGCACCTGCCGCCACCCTTGAAATGCTGGCTGAGGCCCGCAAGCGCCTGCACTTGCCGATCTGCGTGATCGGGGGCGTCACCCTGGAAAACGCCGAGCCCTTGGTGGCCCACGGTGCCGACTTACTGGCCGTGGTCCACGGCCTGTTCGGTGCCGACAGCACCCAGGAAGTCACGCGCCGCGCCCGCGCTTTCAACGCCTTAATCAAATCCTGAATTCAGAGAGCCCCCACCATGTCTCGTTCCGAAACCCTGTTTGCCAATGCCCAGAAACACATCCCCGGCGGTGTGAACTCCCCCGTGCGTGCGTTCAAGAGCGTGGGCGGCACGCCGTTGTTCTTCAAGCATGCCGAAGGTGCCTACGTCACCGACGAAGATGATAAACGCTATGTTGATTACGTCGGTTCCTGGGGCCCGATGATCCTGGGCCACAGCCACCCGGACGTGCTGGATGCAGTGCGTAAACAGCTGGAGCACGGCTTGTCCTACGGCGCCCCTACCGCCATGGAAACCGAGATGGCTGACCTGGTGTGCTCAATCGTGCCGTCAATGGAAATGGTGCGCATGGTCAGCTCCGGCACCGAAGCCACCATGAGCGCGATTCGTCTGGCCCGTGGTTTCACCGGCCGCGACAGCATCATCAAGTTCGAAGGCTGCTACCACGGCCACTCCGACAGCCTGCTGGTAAAAGCCGGCTCCGGCCTTTTGACCCAAGGCGTGCCCAGCTCGGCCGGTGTGCCAGCGGCATTTGCCAAGCACACTCTGACGCTGCCGTTCAACGACATAGCCGCCGTCGAGCAGATGCTCAACGAAGTCGGCCAAGACGTGGCGTGCATCATTGTTGAGCCGGTGGCCGGCAACATGAACTGCGTACCACCTGCACCGGGTTTCCTCGAAGGCCTGCGCGAGCAGTGCGACAAGCATGGCGTGGTATTGATTTTCGATGAAGTGATGACCGGCTTCCGCGTCGCCCTTGGTGGTGCCCAGGCGCACTATTGCGTCACGCCTGACCTGAGCACCTTCGGCAAGATCATCGGCGGTGGCATGCCGGTAGGCTGCTTCGGCGGCAAACGCGAAATCATGCAGCACATCGCGCCACTGGGTCCGGTCTACCAGGCAGGCACGCTGTCGGGTAACCCGCTGGCTATGGCTGCCGGCCTGACCACGCTGCGTTTGATCAGCCGCCCGGGCTTTCACGCTGAGCTGACCGACTACACCACTCGCCTGCTGGACGGCCTGCAACAGCGCGCCGATGCGGCCGGCATCCCGTTTGTCACCACGCAGGCGGGGGGTATGTTCGGCCTGTACTTCAGCGGTGCGGACGATATCGTCACCTTTGATGACGTGATGAGCAGCGACGCCGACCTGTTCAAACGCTTCTTCCACTTGATGCTGGAAGGCGGCGTGTACCTGGCGCCGAGTGCCTTTGAAGCGGGCTTCACATCGATTGCCCATGGCGAAACCGAGTTGCAACTGACCCTGGACGCCGCTGAACGCGCATTCGCTGCCCTGAAATAAACGGTCGCAACATCTGGCGTCGCTGTGGGTGGCGCCAGATTTGCTACTTTGCTTACAGAGATTTCCTTATTTTTTCGAGAATTCACCTGCAATCCGGCAGATAACTTGCCCAAGCAGCAGAAAAACGAGTAAAGACTTTGTAAGCAGAGGCCTGCTTATTTCATAATGCGCGCTTATTGGATCCCGTGAGGGTCCGCGCGCCCCGTCAGAGGTAAGTCGATTCCCATGAAACGCACCGGCCGCACCCTGGTACTGGGCTGCCTGTTGCTCCTTCAGCCGCTGCTGGCAAATGCCCAAGCAGGCGGCAACTCGTTGTTAATCCCAGCGATGGGTCGTTGCACCCTCAATACCCAGCCAGACAGCCAGGCCGAATCCCTGAGCGCGTGCCAGAAACAGGCCGACGAAGGTGATGCGCAGGCGCAATATGAGTTGGGCGAGTACTACCACGACAGCAAAAATCCCGCCCTCGACCTCAACAAAGCCTTGAGCTACTTCGAGAAAGCCTCGTTGCAGGGCCACGCGCAGGCACAATTCCAGCTAGGCACCATGTTCTTCAAAGGCGAAGGCGTGCCGGCCAATAACGTTCAGGCGTATATCGTGCTGAAAATGGCCGCCGTCAACGGCGCCGAAGACGCGCTGGACACGGCCGACGAAGTCGCCGAGCACATGCAGCGCGATGAACTGGAAGTGGCCACCCAGGTGTTGGGCCAGATTTTCCGCAACTACCTGCAGGAACTGCAGAGTGCCGATGGGCGTTCGCCCTTCTCACCCCTGCCCTGACAGTCGTCTTACTTCTCAGGCATTGGCATCGGAAACGGCATGACATTGCTCACGCCCCGTGCCTCGCTGATCTTCGGCGTGCCCAGCCGCTCGACTTCATCGATACGCACAATTGAATGCATGGGCACAAAACTGCGCACCACGCCTTCGAACTGCGCCTTGAGCTTTTCTTCGCCCGGGTCGACGACCAATTGGGTGCGCTCGCCAAAGACGAACTCTTCCACTTCCAGGAAGCCCCACAGATCACTTTGATAGATCTGCTTGGCGTACATTTCGAACACCTGGCCCTGGTTGAGGAAAATCACCTTGTAGATTGGAGCTTCGCGTTTGGTCATGGTGGGCGGATAACACATCGGGGATATAAAAGAGGGCGCGAACTATAGCATGGCACCCGATGCACAACGCTAGGAACCAATGGGCATGCCCCCTATAATGTGCGGTTCTTTACCACCAGTTGACGATTCCCATGGCCAAGAAGCTTTATATCGAAACCCACGGTTGCCAGATGAACGAGTACGACAGCTCGCGCATGGTCGATCTGCTGGGCGAACACCAGGCCCTGGAAGTCACCGCCCGCGCCGAAGATGCCGACGTGATCCTGCTCAATACCTGCTCGATCCGCGAGCGTGCCCAGGACCGTGTGTACTCGCAGTTGGGCCGCTGGCGTGAATTGAAACTGGCCAATCCAGAGATGGTAATCGCCGTCGGCGGTTGCGTGGCCAGCCAGGAAGGCGCCGCGATCCGCGACCGCGCCCCCTATGTCGACGTGGTCTTCGGCCCGCAAACCCTGCACCGCTTGCCGGAAATGATCGACGCGGCCCGTATCACCAAGCTGCCTCAGGTAGACGTCTCGTTCCCGGAAATCGAAAAATTCGACCATTTGCCTGAGCCGCGTATCGACGGGCCAAGCGCCTATGTATCGGTGATGGAAGGCTGCAGCAAGTACTGCACCTTCTGCGTGGTGCCCTACACCCGTGGCGAAGAGGTCAGCCGGCCCTTTGACGACGTGCTGGCAGAGATCATCCACCTGGCCGAAAACGGCGTGCGCGAAGTGACCCTGTTGGGCCAGAACGTCAACGGCTATCGCGGCTTGACCGAGTACGGTCGCCTGGCGGATTTGGCAGAGTTGATCCGCGTAGTGGCAGCAGTGGACGGTATCGAGCGCATCCGTTACACCACTTCGCACCCGCTGGAGTTCTCCGACAGCCTGATCCAGGCCCACGCCGACGTGCCTGAGCTGGTTAAGCACCTGCATTTGCCGGTGCAGTCGGGTTCGGATCGCATCCTGTCGGCAATGAAGCGCAATCACACCGCCCTGGAATACAAATCCAAATTGCGCAAATTGCGTGCAGCAGTGCCGGGCATCTGCATCAGCTCAGACTTTATCGTCGGCTTCCCAGGCGAGACCGAAAAAGACTTCCAGCAGACCATGAAGCTGATTGAAGACGTCGGTTTCGACTTCTCCTATTCGTTCGTCTACAGCCAACGCCCCGGCACACCCGCCGCCGATCTGGTGGACGAAACCCCGGAAGCGCTGAAAAAAGAGCGCTTGAACGCGCTACAACACCGACTTAACCAGCAGGGCTTCGAGATCAGCCGACAAATGGTCGGTTCAGTCCAGCGCATCCTGGTCACCGACTACTCGAAGAAAGATCCCGGCGAATTGCAGGGCCGCACCGAGAACAATCGGATCGTCAACTTCCGTTGCGACAATCCAACCCTGATCGGCCAATTTGCCGATGTGCACATCGATGCGGCGCAACCACACTCGCTGCGCGGCTCTCTGGTGCAATAAATGTGGGAGGGGGCTTGCTCCCGATGGCGGTGAATCAGACCACTCATTTATTGCTGGCACACCGCTATCGGGGGCAAGCCCCCTCCCACATAGGAGCCGTGCAACATTCCAATGACGTAAGTGCTTTCGTACCCGCGTCACTGGCGTTATCCTCTCTTTCACCTAAACAGCCAAAGGGCGGCTAAAAGCGACCTTGAACGCACCCACAGTAGAACCCCATCGTTTTATCCTTGAGCCCTTTGAGGCTCGCCGTTTCGCCAATCTGTGCGGACAGTTCGACGAGCACCTGCGCCTGATCGAACAACGCCTGGGCATCGAGATCCGCAATCGCGGCAATCAGTTCGAGCTTATTGGTGAAGTCCAGCCCACTAAATCTGCAGAAAATCTGCTGCGCCGTCTCTACCGCGAAACCAAGGGTAGCGAGCTGTCGCCAGAAACCGTGCACCTGTATTTGCAGGAGTCGGCTGTGGAAGACTTGGCTAACAACCCCGTCGCTGAAGCCAGCGTGGCATTGCGTACCAAGAAAGGCATGATTCGCCCAAAGGGCTTGAATCAGCAGAAGTACGTCAAGGCAATCCTCGGCAACGATATCAATTTCGGCATCGGCCCCGCCGGTACCGGCAAGACCTACCTCGCCGTGGCCTGTGCAGTGGATGCCCTTGAGCGCGAGCAAGTGCGCCGCATCCTGCTGGTGCGCCCGGCGGTCGAAGCGGGCGAAAAGCTCGGTTTCCTGCCCGGCGACCTCGCACAGAAGATCGACCCGTACCTGCGTCCACTCTACGACGCGCTGTACGAGATGCTTGGCTTTGAATACGTGGCCAAGCTGATCGAACGCCAGGTGATTGAAATCGCCCCGCTGGCCTACATGCGCGGCCGCACCTTGAGCAACAGTTTCATCATCCTCGACGAAAGCCAGAACACTACGGTCGAGCAGATGAAGATGTTCCTGACCCGCATCGGGTTCGGCTCGACGGCCATCATCACCGGCGACATTACCCAGGTTGACCTGCCCAAGGGCACCAAGTCGGGCTTGAGCCATGTGATTGAAGTGCTCAAGGACGTGCCGGGTATCAGTTTCACGCATTTCTCACCCAAGGACGTAGTGCGCCACCCGCTGGTGCAACGCATCGTCGAAGCCTACGAGCGCTTCGAACACCGCGACGACGGACTGTCAAAGGACGTTCGCCGCGATGCTTGAGCTTGACCTGCAACTGGCCACCGAGGCGCCCGCCCCCAGCGAAGAACAATTCCGCCAATGGTGCGCACTGGCCCTGCGCCAGCGCACTGCCGACTCGGAATTGACCATCCGTCTGGTGGACGAGCCCGAAGGCCGCGAGTTGAACCACACCTGGCGCCAGAAAGACTACGCGACCAACGTGCTGTCGTTCCCAGCCGACGTACCCGATGAGCTGCTGGATATCCCGTTGCTGGGCGATCTGGTGATCTGCGTCGAAGTGGTGGAGCGCGAGGCGAAGGAACAAGGTAAGACGCTGGAAGCCCATTGGGCTCATCTAGTCATCCACGGCTGCTTGCATCTCTTGGGTTACGACCATATAGACGATGACGAAGCCGAGGAAATGGAAACACTGGAACAAACGTTGCTTGCCGAACTGGGTCACCCTGATCCGTATGCAGACGACGAAACATAACTGACACAACAAAGGATTTAGAGTAATCGCTATGAGCGAAGACCGATCGAGCAACGGGCAAAAGTCATGGCTGGGTAAACTGACCCAGGCTTTTGCCCACGAGCCGAAAAACCGCCAGGAGCTGCTGGAGCTGCTGCGCGAGGCCCACCAGAACAAGTTGCTGGACAGCGAAGCGCTGGCCATCGTCGAAGGCGCCATCCAGGTCGCTGACCTGCAAGTACGGGACATCATGGTCCCGCGCTCGCAGATGATCAGCATCAAGGCGACCCAGACCCCGCGGGAATTCCTCCCGGCCGTGATCGACTCCGCGCACTCGCGCTACCCGGTGATCGGTGAAAGCCATGACGACGTCATGGGCGTCCTGCTGGCCAAGGACCTGCTGCCGCTGATCCTCAAGGAGAACGGCGACAGCTTCAACATCAAGGACCTGCTGCGTCCCGCCACCTTCGTACCCGAATCCAAGCGCCTGAATGTGCTGCTGCGCGAATTCCGCGCCAACCACAATCACATGGCCATTGTGATCGACGAATACGGCGGCGTGGCCGGCCTCGTGACCATCGAAGACGTGCTGGAACAGATCGTCGGCGACATCGAAGATGAGCACGACGTCGAAGAAGACAGCTACATCAAGCCGCTGCCGAGCGGTGACTTCCTGGTCAAGGCGCTGACGCCGATCGAGAACTTCAACGAGTTTTTCGACAGCGAATTCTCCGACGACGAGTTCGACACCGTTGGCGGCCTGGTAATGAGTGCGTTCGGGCATCTGCCCAAGCGTAACGAAACCACCGAGATCGGCGCGTATCGCTTCCGCATCCTGAATGCCGATAGCCGTCGTATCCACTTGATCCGCTTGACCCCTATTGCCCGTTAAGGACTGAAATGCGCCGCATGATCGCACCCGGCTGGCCCGGTAACTTGCTGGCCGTGGTGGCCGGCGCCATCACTACCCTGGCGCTGGCGCCGTTCGATCTGTGGCCGTTTGCACTGATCGCGGTCGGAGTGTTCTATGTCGGCCTGCGAGAGCTGACACCCCGTCAGGCGCTGGGCCGTGGTTGGTGTTTCGGTTTCGGCCTGTTTGGTGCTGGCACCAGCTGGATTTACTACAGCATCCACCACTTCGGCGGCGCTTCGGTGCTGCTGGCGGGGTTCCTGATGCTGTTGTTCACCGCCGCCATTGCCTGGTTCTTCGCCCTGCCTGCCTGGCTGTGGGCGCGCTGGTTGCGTCGCAATGAAGCACCGTTGGCAGATGCGCTGACGTTTGCCGCATTGTGGGTCGGCCAGGAAGCCTTTCGCGGCTGGTTCCTCACCGGATTCCCGTGGCTGTACTCCGGTTATAGCCAGCTCGACGGCCCCCTCACCGGCCTGGCGCCAGTGGGTGGCATGTGGCTGATTTCCTTTGACCTGGCACTGACGGCGGCCCTGCTGTGCAACCTGCCGCGCCTGCTGGCCAGTAAACGCAATGGGTTTATCGGCGCAGGTCTGGTGTTGCTGGTCGCCCCCTGGGCCATCGGCCTGGCGCTCAAGCATCACGCTTGGACGTCCCCGTCCGGCGCTCCGCTGACCGTAGCGGCCATCCAGGGCAACGTCGAACAAAGCATGAAGTGGGACCCCGAGCAGCTCAATGCACAGCTCGCGCTGTACCGCGACATGAGTTTCAGCTCCAAGCCTGTCGACCTGTTGGTGTGGCCGGAAACGGCGGTGCCGGTGCTCAAGGAGTCCGTCGAGGGCTACCTGGGGATGATGGGCAAGTTTGCCGCCGACCGACACACCGCGCTGATCACCGGCGTGCCAATACGCCAGGAAGTGCACCACCAGAAGCGCTACTTCAATGGCATCACCGTGGTAGGCGAAGGCGACGGCACTTACCTGAAGCAGAAGCTCGTGCCGTTTGGCGAATACGTGCCGCTGCAGGACATGCTGCGCGGACTGATTGCCTTCTTCGACCTGCCGATGTCGGACTTCGCCCGCGGGCCTGCCGACCAGGCGATGTTGCAGGCGAAGGGCTATCAGATCGCGCCTTTCATTTGCTACGAAGTGGTCTACCCGGAATTCGCCGCCGGACTGTCGGCCCAGAGCGACCTGCTGCTGACCATCAGCAATGACACCTGGTTCGGCCGCTCCATCGGCCCGCTGCAGCACCTGCAAATGGCGCAGATGCGTGCGTTGGAGGCTGGGCGCTGGATGATCCGTGCGACCAATAATGGCGTGACTGGGTTGATCAACCCGTTTGGCCAGATCACTGCGCAGATCCCGCAATTCGAGCGCGGAATCCTCTATGGCGAAGTGGTGCCGATGCATAACCTGACGCCATACCTGCAATGGCGCTCGTGGCCGCTGATCATCGTGTGCCTGGGGTTGTTTGGTTGGGCGCTGCTGGCAGGCCGGATGTCAAAAACCGTCTAACAGCCAACGCGAATCAAAATGTGGGAGAGGACTTGCCCCCTCCTACATCTTGATCTGCATTTTAATCAGCAGGGTTATCGATAGAACAACCGATACCCCACCTGCCCTACCGCCTCGTTGATCAACTGCCCGCTCTGCCACACCGACTTGAACTCGGGCATCCATCCACCCAGCGGCCGGGCATTGTCCACGCCCAGAAACCCCACCGGCGCCGGCACCACGGTGAAGCCGGCCTTTTCAAAACTCCACACCGAACGCGGCATGTGCCAGGCCTGTGTCACGACCACCACACGCTTGATGCCCTCGGGCAATAGAATCTCGGCACTCATCTGTGCGTTTTCCCAGGTGGTACGGCTGCGCTCTTCCTTCCAGCGCACCGTAACGCCGAAATCATCCTGCATCGATACCGCCATCAGCTCAGCTTCACTGGGCGGCGTACCGTAGTGCAATCCCCCGGTGGTAAGCACCGGCAGGCCGGACGCCTTGGCCAGTCGGGCGGCATACCGCTGGCGCTCCAGGCCAATACCGGTAGGCTGATCAGAACCCCATGCCGGGTCGCCGCGCTCACGTCCCGAGCCCAGCACCACAATGGCGTCGGCGCGCTGGGCCAGGGTCGACCAGTCTTCACGCGCCAACGGAGGCTCGGTCTCCAGGGCCCGCGCGCCCCACTCCACGGCCACCGGCAAGCTGATCAACCACATGCCGCCAAACCCCAGGGCAAAGCAGCAGCCGGCCAAACGTGGGCGAGTGCGTCTAAACCACCAGGCAAGGGCCAGCAGCAGCAAGAGAATGCCGGGCGGCAGGAGCAGTTGTTTAATGAAATAACGAATAGGCATCGGGCATCTCCAAAGATGCCCGAAGCCTAAGGTGTAACGGGGTTTAGCGACAATCTCTACAGTGAAATAGCGCAATGGTGTTGTTCAGCGGGGGTTAACTACTTGTAGCGGGCGGACCGGAATATTTCCGGGCCACGACCGGCCGGCAAGTCCTTGAGCCACACCACCTTGGCAGAGTGCGTAGGCTCTTGGACTGGCGGGGTTGCCACCCAAGGGGGCGCACTGCGTTTGTTGCGTTCCAAGTAAGCCTTGATCAGTTCCAACTCCGCGCGACTCAATCCACGCAGTTCCAACTCGACAGGCCGTTCATCACGCAATCGGCCCGCTGTCCTCGCTGCATCCAATGCACGACCCAATCGGTCGATCAGTCCCTCGTAGACGTCCGGTTTAGTTGCGATTCGCTGCGATTCAACCATCCCCTCACCTCATTGAAGAAAGACTTGCTCCCCACTGAACAGCGTAGCCCTCGTTGCTGCGCCTGCCCGGCGCCGCGACAGACGGCCTCGGCTACGCAATCAGGGTTTCCCTCGATAGAGTGGGGTCATGTATGCTACGGCGCTTCCTGTAACTCCACTTCCCGCAGGGTTTGGGCACGGACGCGCCGCTTTTTGGTGTCGAACAACCTGAACGTTGCACCGAAGAGGATTAGGCCACCCCTATCCAGTTCAAAAGTAGCCATGCACGAACAATATCAGCCCCGTGAAATAGAAAATGCCGCCCAAACCTTCTGGGACGAGCAAAAGTCCTTTGAAGTCAGTGAACAGCCAGGCAAGGAGACTTTCTATTGCCTATCGATGTTCCCTTACCCCAGCGGCAAGCTACACATGGGGCACGTGCGTAACTACACCATCGGCGACGTGATTTCCCGCTACCAGCGCATGCAAGGCAAGAACGTCCTGCAACCCATGGGTTGGGACGCCTTCGGCATGCCGGCGGAAAACGCTGCGATGAAAAACAACGTGGCTCCCGCCAAGTGGACCTACGAAAACATCGCCTACATGAAGACCCAGCTGCGCAGCCTGGGCCTGGCGGTGGACTGGTCCCGCGAAGTGACCACCTGCAAGCCGGATTACTACCGCTGGGAACAATGGCTGTTCACTCGCCTGTTCGAAAAAGGCGTGATCTACAAAAAAAGCGGCACCGTGAACTGGGACCCGATCGACCAGACCGTGCTGGCCAACGAGCAGGTGATCGACGGGCGCGGCTGGCGTTCCGGCGCGCTGATCGAAAAGCGCGAAATCCCGATGTACTACTTCAAGATCACCGCCTACGCGGATGAACTCTTGTCGAGCCTCGACGATTTGCCGGGCTGGCCTGAACAGGTCAAGACCATGCAGCGCAACTGGATCGGCAAGTCCAAGGGCATGGAAGTGCAGTTCCCGTACAACGTCGACTCCATCGGCGAAGCGGGCGCACTCAAAGTCTTCACCACCCGTCCCGACACCCTGATGGGCGCGACCTACGTCGCCGTGGCCGCCGAGCACCCGCTGGCCACCCAGGCCGCACAGAACAACCCCGAGCTGCAGGCGTTCATCGCCGAATGCAAAGGCGGCAGCGTGGCTGAAGCCGACGTCGCCACCCAAGAGAAAAAAGGCCTGCCGACCGGCCTGTTCGTCGAGCACCCACTGACCGGCGAGAAGTTGCCGGTTTGGGTCGCCAATTACGTGTTGATGCACTACGGCGATGGCGCAGTAATGGCTGTACCGGCCCACGACGAGCGTGATTTCGAATTCGCCACCAAATACAACCTGCCGATCAAGTCGGTGGTGCGCACCAGTTCGGGCGACACCAACCCGGCCCCATGGCAAGACGCCTACGGCGAGCACGGCACCCTGATCAATTCCGGAGAGTTCGACGGTCTGGACTTCGCCGGCGCCTTCGACGCCATCGAAGTCGCGCTGATCAAGAAGAACCTCGGCGCCTCGCGCACCCAGTTCCGCCTGCGCGACTGGGGCATCAGCCGCCAGCGTTACTGGGGCTGCCCGATCCCGATCATCCACTGCGATACCTGCGGTGACGTGCCGGTGCCGGAAGACCAGTTGCCAGTCGTGCTGCCGGAAGACGTGGTGCCGGACGGCGCCGGTTCGCCATTGGCACGCATGCCTGAGTTCTACGAGTGCAGTTGCCCTAAATGCGGCCAGCCTGCCAAGCGTGAAACCGACACCATGGACACCTTCGTGGAGTCCTCGTGGTACTACGCCCGCTACGCCTCGCCTCACTACGAGGGTGGCCTGGTGGAAAAATCCGCGGCTGACCATTGGTTGCCGGTGGATCAGTACATTGGTGGCATCGAACACGCCATTCTTCACCTGCTGTACGCGCGTTTCTTCCATAAGCTGATGCGCGACGAAGGCCTGGTGAGTTCCAACGAACCGTTCAAGAACCTGCTGACCCAAGGCATGGTGATCGCCGAGACCTACTATCGCCGCGAAGCTAATGGCGCCTACACTTGGTTCAACCCGGCGGACGTCGAACTTGAGCGCGACAGCAAAGCCAAGGTCATCAGCGCCAAGCTGATCGCCGACGGCCTGCCGGTGGAGATCGGCGGTACCGAGAAAATGGCCAAGTCGAAGAACAATGGCGTCGACCCACAGTCGATGATCGACCAGTTCGGTGCCGACACCTGCCGTCTGTTCATGATGTTCGCCTCGCCACCTGACATGAGCGCCGAATGGTCCGACTCCGGCGTCGAAGGCTCGCACCGCTTCCTCAAGCGCGTCTGGCGCCTGGCTCACGCCCATGTCAGCCAGGGCCTGCCGGCCAAGCTGGACGTGGCGTCCCTGAGCGACGAGCAGAAACTTATTCGCCGCAGCACCCACCTGGCCATCAAGCAAGCCAGCCAGGATGTAGGCCAAAACCACAAGTTCAACACCGCCATCGCCCAGGTGATGACATTGATGAACGTGCTGGAAAAAGCCCCGCAAGCGACCGAACAGGACCGCGCACTGGTACAGGAAGGCCTGGAAACGGTCACCCTGCTGCTGGCACCGATTACGCCGCACATCAGCCACGACCTGTGGAGCCGTCTGGGCCATAGCGACGCAGTCATCGATGCGCGCTGGCCGGTGCAGGATGACAGCGCCCTGGTACAGGACACGCTGCAACTGGTGATCCAGGTCAACGGTAAGCTGCGTGGCCAGATCGACATGCCGGCCAGTGCCAGCCGTGAAGAAGTCGAAGCGGCCGCACGCGTCAACGAGAACGTGCTGCGCTTTACCGAAGGCCTGACGATCCGCAAAGTGATCGTGGTGCCTGGCAAACTGGTCAATATCGTCGCTAGCTAATCGCATCGGGCGCAGGGCTTGAGCCCTGCGCCGAACAAAGCCTTCAAGGCCTCGATAAGGCCCACATGGTTTCAAGGGGAGCAACAAAATGATCAAACGCAATCTGCTGGTTATGGGCCTTGCCGTGCTACTGAGCGCTTGCGGCTTCCAGCTGCGCGGCACCGGCACCAATGACCTGACGATCAAGGAGCTGGATGTCAGCGCGCGCGACGCCTACAGCGAAACCGTGACCCAGTTGCGCCAGGTCCTGGAAAACAACGGGGTACACGTCTACACCGGCGCAACCTACAAGCTGTTCCTGGCGAACGAAAAAGAAACCCAGCGCAACCTGAGTTACGCCAGCGCAGGGCGCGCCTCGGATATCGAACTGAGCACTGTGCTCAGCTTTGAAATCCAGGGCCGCGACCACCTGCCATTGATGGGTGACAACATCCAGGTGCAGAAAATCGTCAGCCACGATGGCAACAACCTGGTGGGCTCGGATGCCGAAATCATCCAGGTCCGCAAGGAAATGCGTCGTGATCTGGTGCAACGCGTAGTCTTGCGCCTGTCGATGCTGACCCCGGAGAAGCTGGAAACCTTGCAGCAAGCCGCTGACAACAAGGCCAAGGCTGACGCCGATGCGCTGAAAGCTGCGAAAGAGTACGAAGACAACACGCCGAAACAATCGCCTGTTGAAGTACCTGTCGAGTAAGCCAGACGGGGCGCCCCAGGCGCCCCGCTCTACCTGCCTATGAAACTCGCCCCCGCCCAACTCGCCAAACACCTACAAGGTGGCCTCGCGCCTGTCTACATCGTCAGCGGTGATGACCCGCTGCTGTGCCAGGAAGCCGCCGACGCCATCCGTACCGCCGCACGCCAGCAGGGCTTCGATGAACGCCAGGTATTCAGCGCCGACGCCAGTTTCGACTGGGGCACGCTGCTGCAAGCCGGCGCGAGCATGTCGCTATTCGCCGAAAAACGCCTGCTTGAGCTGCGTCTGCCATCGGGCAAGCCTGGTGATAAAGGCGCGGCAGCACTGATGGAATACTGCTCACGTCCCGCTGAAGATACGGTCTTGCTGATCAGCCTGCCCAAACTCGACGGCAGCGCGCAGAAGACCAAGTGGGGCAAGGCCTTGGTAGAAGGGTCGCAGACCCAGTTCATCCAGATATGGCCGGTGGACAGCAATCAGCTGCCGCAGTGGATTCGCCAGCGCCTCTCACAATCGGGGCTGGCCGCAACGCAAGACGCCGTTGAGCTGATCGCCGCCCGGGTCGAAGGCAACTTGCTTGCCGCCGCTCAGGAGATCGAAAAGCTCAAGCTGATGGCCGAAGACGGGCAGATTACCGTCGAAACGGTACAAGGCGCCGTGGCGGACAGTGCACGTTTTGACGTATTCGGGCTGGTGGATGCAATCCTCAGCGGCGAACCCGCCCACGCCCTGCGCATGCTCGAAGGCCTGCGTGGCGAAGGGGTCGAGCCACCAGTGATTCTCTGGGCCCTGGCCCGAGAGCTTCGGGTATTGGCCAATATTGCCCTGCAGTACAGCCAAGGCACGCCGCTGGACAAGTGCTTCAGCCAGGCTCGGCCACCGGTGTGGGACAAGCGCAAACCCCTGATGAGCAAAGCCCTTCAACGGCACTCGGCGCAACGCTGGGCACAACTGTTGCTGGAGGCGCAGCGCATTGATGCGCAGATCAAGGGCCAGGCGGCGGGTTCACCGTGGATGAGCCTCAGCCGTTTGTCGTTGTTGATGGCCGGTCAGCGCCTGACACTTCCAGCCGAATAATCCTAGTTTCCAAACACCACAGAACCAATGTGGGAGGGGGCTTGCTCCCGATGGCGGCGCTGAAGTCGACACATGTATTGACTGAAACACCACCATCGAGGGCAAGCCCCCTCCCACATGTCCTATCGCGTACGCAATGAAATCTCCTACCCGCCGCCGGGCTTTACAGCTGTCCAACTTCGGCAGATGATTTGCACCGCTGCATCACATCTGAGGAGAGCATCGACCATGAGCAAAAAGCCATCCAAGCATGGCCCCAACAAGGCCAAATCCATCATCGCCCAGCCACTGTTCCGCAGCCGTCAGGAACGCGCCGGCAAGGGCAAGGGCAGCTACCGCCGCGAAGCCTTCCAGTCTAATAGCTGGGAGGCTTCTTACTTTCTGGCTGCCTGAAGGCAAGCGCCCCTCTGGCATGATAAGGTCAGCGTCTGATTTGTAATCCCTGGACCTGTGCATGCCCTCTCGTCTTTCCCGTCATTGGCACCTTCGCCAACTGATCGCTGCCTCCAGCCTTATTCTGCTTGTCGCCTGTGCGGAAAAACCTACCGCCGCCGACGCCCAACCGTTGCCAAAGCTCCAAACCGCACCCGTTGTAGCGCCCGCCGTCGTGGCCCCGCTGGCCGTGGACAATCTCGATATCCAACCGACCCAAACCTTCGCCGAATGGCAGGCGGGTTTCCGCGCGCAAGCCCTGCAGGCCGGCATTACCGCCGCCGTGTTCGACAATGCCTTCGCCAATGTCACCCCCGACATGGCGGTGATCCGCGCCGACCGCAGCCAGCCGGAGTTTTCCCGCCCGGTGTGGGAATACCTCGACGGTGCCCTATCGCCGTTGCGTGTGCGTAATGGCCAGGCACTGCTAATCAAATATGCCGACATCCTGCAAAGCATCGAGCAACGTTATGGCGTCGACCGCCAAGCGTTGGTGTCGGTGTGGGGCATGGAGAGTAACTTCGGCCAGTTCCAGGGCAACAATTCGGTAATCCGCTCCCTGGCGACCCTGGCCTATGAAGGCCGACGCCCAGCCTTTGCACAGGCGCAATTGCTGGCGGCACTGCAGATCATCCAACACGGCGATATCCAGGCCGACCAGATGAAAGGCTCCTGGGCAGGCGCTATGGGCCAGACCCAATTTATCCCGACCACCTACAACACCCACGCCGTGGACTTCGACGGCGACGGTCGCCGCGATATCTGGAATAGCCCGGCCGACGCCCTCGCCTCCACTGCGCACTACCTGCAAAGCTCCGGCTGGCAGAAAGGCCAGCCGTGGGGGTTCGAGGTGAAACAACTGCCAGCGAACTTCGATTACGCCCTGGCCGATGGCGGCACCCGCAAAACCGTCGCTGAGTGGCTGAAACTGGGCGTGCAGCTGCCGCCGGGCGCCAGCATGCCAAGCAATGTCGACCAACTCTCCGCCGCCCTGCTGCTGCCTGCGGGCTATCGCGGCCCGGCGTTCCTGGTGCTGGATAACTTCCGCGCCATCCTCAAGTACAACAACTCATCGTCCTACGCGCTGGCGGTTGGCCTGTTGTCGGAGCGGTTTGGTGGCGGTGGCGTGATTCGTGGCGAGTGGCCGAAAGATGAGCTGCCACTGAGCCGATCCCAGCGCATGGATTTGCAGACGGCGTTGAGTGCCAATGGCTATGACGCGGGCAACCCGGATGGGATTATCGGCGCCAACACCCGTAAGGCGATTCGTGCGGCGCAGCAGGCGCTGGGCTGGCCGGCGGATGGGTATCCGACGGTGAAATTGCTGGAGTCGCTGCAAAACCGTTAGATCTGCTTATGGCGACTATCGCTATCGGGGGCAAGCCCCCTCCCACATTTTGATTTGTGAATACATTCAAGTGTGGGAGGGGGCTTGCCCCCGATGGCGGTTTGGCAGGCACCAACAGATTCAGGGTTTGAACACCACATCCTGCTCCAACACCACCCGCTTCTCCCCTGCATCCAAACGCACCAACGCGCCCATTGGCAGCGTCAGGTTCGGATCGCAATGCCCACTGCGCCAGCCGGCCAACACCGGTATGCACAAAGGCTCGAACGTCTGCTTCAGCAGGCGCTCCAGCGCAGCGTTATCCACCCCCGCCACATCCCCCACCAGCACACCCGCAACCTGGGCCAATTTACCGGCCAGGCGCAAGTGCGTCAGCAACCGGTCAATGCGGTAGATCGGCTCGTTGACGTCTTCGATAAACAGGATGATGCCTTCAGCGTCGATTTCGTAAGGCGTCCCCATGACCGCCGCAATCATCGACAGGTTACCTCCCAGCAAGCGCCCACAGGCAATGCCAGGCTCGATCGTGGTCAGCGGGTACGCCACCGGGTGCGACAGCACACTGCCGGCGCCCAGCTGGCCGCGCAGAAGGCTGAACAATGACGATTCGGTAGGTTGTTGCTTGTCGCCGAGCAGGTCGGCATTGAGCATCGGGCCGTGGAAGGTCACGAAGCCGGCGTAGCGGTTGATCGCCAGATGCAACGCGGTGATGTCGCTGTAACCCACGAACGGCTTGGGATTGGACCGCAGCAGGTCGAAGTCCAGCGCGTCGAGCAGCCGTGGCGTACCGTAACCACCGCGCAGACAGAAGATAGCGTCGATATCCGGATCGGCGAAGGCGGCGTGCAGGTCACGCAGGCGCACTGCATCGCTGCCGGCGAGGTAGCCGTCGCGTTCATAGACACCGGGGAAAATCCGCAGATCGTAGCCGCGCGTGCGCATCCATTGGCCAGCCCTTTCAACGTCCAGCACGGCGGGGCCGGCAGGTGCGATCAGGGCGATGGTGCCTTCAGAACGAAGGGCTGGAACGGCTGCTGTCATACACAACTCTCCCTAACTAGCGCGGAACGAAATGTGGGAGGGGGCGTGCCCCCGATTGCGGTGGATCAGCCAGCACATGTAGCGACTGACATACCGCAATCGAGGGCAAGCCCCCTCCCACACTGGATCTAAACCCCTATCAGGAAACCAGGCTTGCCTTGACCAACTTGGCTTGTTCGTCAGCGTGGTACGAAGAGCGTACCAACGGGCCCGAGGCGACGTTCTTGAAGCCCATCTTGTAGCCTTCCTCGGCGAACCAGGCGAAGGTGTCCGGGTGCACGAAACGCTGCACTGGCAAGTGACTGCGCGACGGTTGCAGGTACTGGCCCAGGGTCAGCATGTCGATGTCGTGTTCGCGCATGCGTTTCATGACTTCGATGACTTCTTCGTCGGTTTCGCCCAGGCCCAGCATCAGGCCGGATTTGGTCGGAATGTGCGGCATCATCTGCTTGAATTTCTGCAGCAGGGTCAGCGACCACTGGTAGTCCGAACCCGGACGCGCAGCCTTGTACAGGCGTGGCACGGTTTCCAGGTTGTGGTTGAACACATCCGGTGGCTCGGCGGCGGTGATTTCCAGCGCCACGTCCATACGGCCACGGTAGTCCGGGACCAGGGTTTCGAGCATCACGTTCGGCGACAGTTTGCGGATTTCGCGGATGCAGTCGGCAAAGTGCTGTGCACCGCCGTCACGCAAGTCGTCGCGGTCCACCGAGGTAATCACTACATATTTGAGTTTCAGGTCGGCGATGGCGATGGCCAGGCTTTCCGGCTCGTTCACGTCCAGTGGCTTCGGCCGGCCATGGCCAACGTCGCAGAACGGGCAACGACGGGTGCAGATGTCACCCATGATCATGAACGTGGCGGTGCCGCCGGAGAAGCATTCGCCCAGGTTCGGGCAAGAGGCCTCTTCGCATACGCTGTGCAGCTTGTGTTTGCGCAGCAGGGCCTTGATACGGTCGACTTCCGGCGAAACCGGGATACGCACGCGAATCCAGTCAGGTTTCTTCGGAAGTTCGGTGGTCGGAATGATCTTCACCGGGATGCGTGCAACCTTCTCGGCGCCGCGCAGCTTGACGCCGGCTTCCACCTTGGCACGCGGGGCCGGGGCCGGACGCTCGGTAACGTCCAGCGTCGGGATCATGGTTTGCACTGCATCAGTAGTCATAATCAGTCGATTCCGCCCGTTAGGGTCGTCTGCTCAGCATAGTCGAGGTGTTTGACGAGCTGCGCGCGCAGCCGGGCACTTACCTCGGCAAATTTAATCGGTGTAGCGTGTTCGCTCAGTTGGGTCATCGCCAACCCGGCATAGCCGCACGGGTTGATCCGCCGAAACGGGGCCAAGTCCATGTCCACGTTCAGGGCCAGGCCATGAAAGGAACATCCGTGACGAATCCGAAGCCCCAGGGAGGCGATTTTCGCGCCATCCACATACACACCGGGAGCATCAGGCTTGGCCGCGGCGGTCACGCCATAACTGGCCAGCAACTCGACCAGGCAAGCCTCTATCCGGCTGACCAGATCGCGCACGCCAAATCCCAGCTTGCGCACGTCCAGCAACAGATAAGCGACCAACTGGCCGGGGCCATGGTAAGTCACTTGGCCACCTCGGTCGACCTGCACCACCGGAATATCCCCCGGCAGCAGCAAATGCTCAGCCTTGCCAGCCTGGCCCTGGGTGAACACCGGCGGGTGTTCCACCAGCCAGATCTCATCGGGGGCCGAGGTGCCACGCTCGTTGGTGAACCGTTGCATGGCGTGCCAGACAGGCTCGTAGGCCATCTGGCCGAGCTCGCGAAAGCCCAGGACCTCTGGCATCACAGCACCATGTGCACGAAGCCGGTGGCCCGCAGTTCGCTGTTGATGTCGTAGAGCTGGTCCTGGCCGGTCGCAACGATGTGCAACTGGATAGTCGTGTATTTACCGGTGGTGCTGGATCGCTCATCCACTCGGTTATCGTTGATCGTCGCGTGTTTACGCACGATCTCAAGAATCGTGTCCTTGCGGCCAACACCCGTGTCGCTGATCACCTTGATCGGGTAATCGACCACCGGGAATTCGATCTTGGGTGCCTTTACTTCGGTATCGGTCATGGCGTAACGGCCTCGTAAGCGGTAAGCCGTGGCGACGGCAAAGCCCCGCGTCGGATCAACGCGGGGCTTTGCAGGTGCACACTATCAGTTGAACAAGCCGTAGAAGAATAGACGGATGCTATCCCACACGCGGCGGAAGATACCACCTTCGTCGACAGCGTCCAGCGCGATCAGGTCAGCGCTGTGCACCACCTTGTCGTCCAGTTTCACTTCGACTTTACCGATCACGTCACCCTTGGCGATTGGAGCAACCAATTGCGGGTTCATAGTCATGCTGGCAGCGAGCTTTTTCAGTTGGCCTTTAGGCATGGTCAGGGTCAGGTCTTCAGCCAGGCCGGCCTTGACTTGAGAGGTTGCGCCCTTCCATACCGGCGCGGTCGCCAGTTCAGCACCCTTCTGATAGAAGGTCTGGGTTTCGAAGAAGCGGAAACCATAGGTCAGCAGCTTTTGCGTTTCGGCCGCACGGGCCTGCTCGCTGTTTGTGCCGAATACCACTGCAATCAGGCGCTGGCCGTCACGAACAGCGGACGACACCATGCAATAGCCAGCCTCTTCGGTGTGGCCCGTTTTCAGACCATCAACGGTCTTGTCGCGCCACAACAACAGGTTGCGGTTAGGCTGCTTGATGTTGTTCCAGAAGAACTCCTTCTGGGAGTAAATCGCGTAGTGCACCGGGTCAACACGAATGATCGCGCGGGCCAGGATCGCCATGTCGTGAGCCGACGAGTAGTGCTCAGGGTTTGGCAAACCAGTCGGATTCATGAAGTGGCTGTTGGTCATGCCCAGGTCGGCCACGGTTTTGTTCATCATGTCGGCGAATGCATCTTCGCTGCCGGCGATGTGCTCGGCCAGCGCGACGCTGGCGTCGTTACCGGACTGGATGATGATGCCGTGCAGCAGGTCACTTACGGTGACTTGCGAGCCCACCTTGATGAACATGCGCGAACCGCCGGTACGCCAGGCATTTTCGCTGACGGTCACCGGGTCGTTCTCGCCGATCTGGCCGCGACGGATTTCCAGGGTCGCGATGTAGGCGGTCATCAGCTTGGTCAGGCTGGCTGGCGGCAGGCGTTGGTCACCGTTGCTCTCTACCAGCACGTTGCCGCTGGCAGCGTCCATCAGGACCCACGCCTTAGCGGCCAGTTGCGGTGAAGCCGGCACCATTTCAACCGCCCAGGCGGCCGGGGTGATGATCAGCGAGATAAGCAGGCACGTGCGTTTGGCTAAGGTGGTGATGTTCATCCGTCTCTCGAAATTGCTTATGGAAACTTGCCCTCGCGGGCAAAACTTATTCAGACAGCCCGCTACCAGACTGTCACGTGTTCGGTTGCCCGCTCACCCCTTGCCCCTGGGTTTTTATTGTTCAACGAGCCAACAACCACAGCTCAAACCCGCGCACGGGCCTGAACCATCAATTCTTTGTTATTCAGCGGTGACCACGCTGGGTTGTCCCAGGTTGGCCATGCGAACGCTGTTCTGTACTTGCGCCACTTCGCTCGGCGAGCCGATCGGGCCCATGCGCACGCGGTGCAGGGTTTGCTGGTTACGCACGATGGAGCTGATAAAGACCGGCGCGTTGACCATGCCGCTGAGCTTGGACCTTAACAGTTCTGCCGCATCCGGGTTGGCGAAAGCGCCCACTTGCAGGTATTGCCCGCCAGCGACCGAAGCACCCGGCGCTGCGTGGGGCACGACCACCGTGTCCGGTGCGTGTTGCTGCGGTGGCGGTGTCCACTGTTCGATCTTGCCGGTGGATGCCGTCACTTGCGGCTGCGCACTCTGCGGTTCATTGAGCATCAGCGGGGCGGGCTTGCCACGCTGGGCCCAGTACTGCGCCGGGTCGATACCTTCGACCTTGACCCGCGCCGTACCGGTTTCGGCATAGCCGAGCTTCTTCGCGGCGGCGTAGGACAAATCGATGATCCGGTCCGAATAGAACGGCCCACGGTCGTTGACCCGCAGGATCACCGTGCGGTTATTGTCCAGGTTGGTCACACGCACATAGCTGGGCAGCGGCAAGGTTTTATGCGCTGCGCTCATGCCATACAGGTCATAGACCTCGCCGTTGGCAGTGTTCTGACCATGGAACTTGGTGCCGTACCAGGACGCCGTGCCCGATTGCACGTAGGTCTTGGATTCCTGCAACGGAAAGTAGGATTTACCCAGCACGGTATAGGGGTTGGCCTTGTAAGGGCCGGTGTGCAAGGTGGGCGTGGCATCCGGGATTTTCGACACGTCGACATCCCACCACGGCGCGCCGTCTTTGTGCGCGCGGTTGATGTCCAGGCCTGGCTGGGAACGTACGGCGGTACCGCCGGACTTCTGGGGTGCCGGGCCACGGCTTGTGGAACAACTGACGACCAGCAGGGACAACGCGGCGAACGCCACCAGCTTGAGCGGTTGATTGAACGGCGATGCCCGCATTACTTGTTGCCCCGTGCTTGGACCAGCATGTCTGACAGCTGATGCACGGCCATGGCGTACATCACACTGCGGTTATAACGCGTGATTGCGTAGAAATTCTTCAGGCCCATCCAATATTCAGGGCCATTTTCGCCTTCCAGGCGGAACGCCGTGACCGGCATATCATCGCGTGGCGCATTCTGACTCGACCAGCCCAGCGCCCGCAACTCCCCGACCGTCTTGGCCGGCTCGATGCCCTGGGTCAGGCCTTCATCGGCACGTTCCCCGCTGACGTCGGCGCGAATCACTACGGGCTCGCCGCCCACCCAGCCATGGCGCTTGAAGTAGCTGGCCACGCTGCCAATGGCGTCGTCGGGATTACTCCAGATGTTGATGTGGCCGTCACCGTCAAAATCCACGGCATAGGCGCGAAAGCTGCTCGGCATGAATTGCGGCAAGCCCATCGCCCCGGCGTAGGAGCCTTTGAGGGTCAGCGGGTCGACCTGCTCTTCGCGGGCCAACAGCAGGAATTCGCGCAGCTCCTTGCGGAAGAAGTCGGCGCGAGGCGGGTAATCGAAGCCCAGGGTCGACAAGGCGTCGATCACCCGATAGCTGCCGGTATTGCGTCCGTAAAAGGTTTCAATGCCGATGATCGCAACAATTACCTGGGCCGGCACGCCGTATTCCTGCTCGGCGCGGGCCAGCACGGCTTCATGCTGGCGCCAGAAGTCCACACCGCGCGCCACGCGGGCGTCGGTGAGAAACATCGGGCGATATTCCTTCCACTGCTTCACGCGTTCGGCGGGGCGGGAGATGGCGTCGAGGATCGCCTGCTTTTTCTGGGCTTCGCGGAACACGCCCATCAGCTGCTCACCTGCGAAACCGTAGTCGCGGGTCATCTCACCGACAAATTCGGCGACCTGGGGTGAACCATCGTAGTCACCGGCCTGCGCCTCTTGCGTTGCGCCCAGTAGCCCAATCAGGCCCATCCAGGACGCATGCCGAGTGGCCCAGCCGCGCATTACTTGCATTGACATCTTCACCTTATTCAAACCTGTGCGATCCACTTGCGATGCGTATGAATCGACATCAAAACCCCAAACGCTGACAGCAATGTCACCAGCGAAGTTCCGCCGTAGCTAATGAACGGCAACGGCACCCCAACCACCGGCAACAGGCCACTGACCATACCGATGTTGACGAAAACGTAAACAAAAAAAGTCATGGTCAGGCTGCCTGCGAGCAATTTGCCGAACAGCGTCTGTGCCTGTGCGGTAATTACCAGGCCGCGCCCGATCAGCAGCAAATAGATCAGCAACAGTGCGCAGATGCCTACCAGGCCGAACTCTTCGCCCATCACCGCGATAATGAAGTCGGTGTGGCTCTCTGGCAAAAAGTCCAGGTGCGACTGGGTGCCCAGCAGCCAACCCTTGCCAAACACGCCGCCGGAACCGATGGCTGCCTTGGACTGGATGATGTTCCAGCCGGTACCGAGCGGGTCGCTTTCCGGATCGAGAAACGTGAGGATCCGTTGCTTCTGGTAGTCGTGCATAAAGAAGAACCACATGGCCACCGCCACCGGTACGGCCGCAGCCAGCACACTGAGGATCCAGCGCCAGCGCAAGCCACCCATGAACAGCACGAACGCACCACCGGCGAGGATCAGCAGCGAGGTGCCGAGGTCCGGCTGACGAACGATCAGGATGAACGGTACGCCAATCAGAATCAGGCTGATGCCTACGTGTTTAAGCTGCGGCGGCAAGGTGCGCTTGGACAGGTACCAGGCAATGGTGGCCGGCATCAGGATCTTCATGAATTCCGACGGCTGGAAGCGAATCACCCCCGGAATGTTGATCCAGCGGGTTGCGCCCATGGCGTTGTGGCCCATCACGTCCACCACCACCAGCAGCAATACACCGGCGACGTAGCCAAGCGGCACCCACCGCGCCATGAAACGCGGCTCCAACTGGGCAATCACCACCATGGACAGCAGGCCCAGGCCAAAAGACGACGCTTGCTTGATCAGCAGGTCCCAGTTCTTGCCGCTGGCCGAATACAGCACAAACAGGCTACCGGCGGCCAGGGTCAGCAGCAGGATCAATAACGGGCCATCAATGTGCATGCGCTGCAGCAACGTCGCGCGGCGACGCATCACATCCTCGCTGGAGAGGATGCGGTCAAAATTACTCTTCACTGGCCGTAACCTCGGGGTTTGAAGGGGGGCCGCCATATTCGGGCTTGAGCCTGCCGTCGTCGGCCAACAACCAGGCATCCATCACCTGGCGCACCACGGGAGCGGCAACACCGGAGCCGGACTCGCCGTTCTCCACCATGACGGCCACGACGATTTTCGGGTCGTCTGCCGGAGCAAAACCGACGAACAAGGCGTGGTCGCGGTGGCGCTCCTGGACCTTGGTGCGGTCGTATTTCTCGCCCTGCTTGATCGCGACCACCTGGGCCGTACCGCTCTTGCCGGCAATGCGGTACTGCGCACCGATTGCGGCTTTTCGCGCGGTGCCACGGGCGCCGTGCATCACTTGCTGCATACCATGGTTGACCTTGGTCCAGTCGGACGAGTCGCGCAGCACGATGTCCGGGATCGGGTTGTCATCCACCGGTTTCTCGCCCTCGATGGTCTTGGCCAGGTGCGGGCGATTCCAGATACCTTTGTTGGCCACCAGCGCGGTAGCCTGGGCCAGCTGCAACGGGGTGGCCTGCATATAGCCCTGGCCGATGCCGAGGATCAGGGTTTCACCCGGGAACCACGCCTGACGACGGGTCGCACGCTTCCACTCCCGGGACGGCATCAGGCCAGGAGATTCTTCGAACATATCCAGGGAAACTTTCTGACCGAGGCCGAACTTGCCCATGTAGGCAGACAGCCGGTCGATCCCCAGCTTGTGGGCCAGGTCATAGAAATAGGTGTCGTTGGACCGCATGATCGCGGTGTCCAAGTCGACGTAGCCGTCACCGGTGCGGTTCCAGTTACGGTATTTGTGATCGTAGTTGGGCAGCATGTAGTAGCCCGGGTCGTACACGCGACTGGAAGCAGTGACCACACCTGCATCCAGGCCAGCAATCGCCACCGCGGGCTTGATGGTCGAACCGGGCGGGTACAGGCCGCGCAGCACGCGGTTGAACAGCGGTCGGTCGATGGAATCGCGCAACTCGGCGTAGGCCTTGAAGCTGATCCCGGTCACAAACAGGTTAGGGTCGAAACTTGGCTGGCTGACCATGGCCAGGACTTCACCCGTTTTCGGGTCCAGTGCCACCACCGCGCCACGCCGCCCACCCAAGGCCATCTCCGCCGCTTCCTGCAGCTTGATGTCCAGGCTCAGCACAATGTCCTTGCCGGGAATCGGGTCGGTGCGCTTGAGCACGCGCAATACGCGACCACGGGCATTGGTCTCTACTTCTTCGTAACCCACCTGGCCGTGCAGTTCCGGCTCGTAGAAACGCTCGATGCCGGTCTTGCCGATATGGTGGGTACCGCTGTAATTGACCGGGTCGAGGCTCTTGAGCTCTTTTTCGTTGATCCGCCCCATGTAGCCGACCGAGTGCGCAAAATGCGCGCCCTGCGGGTAATGACGTACCAACTGTGCCACCACTTCCACACCCGGCAACCGGAACTGGTTTACCGCGATGCGGGCGATCTGCTCTTCGGTCAACTCAAACAGGATCGGCACCGGCTCAAAGGGCCGACGCCCCTGCTTCATGCGCTTTTCGAAAATCACTCGGTCTTCCGGCGTGAGTTGCAGCACCTCGACGATAACATCGAGGACTTGCTGCCAATCGCCGGAACGCTCGCGGGTCATGCTCAGGCTGAAGCTGGGCCGGTTATCCGCGACCACCACACCGTTGCGGTCGAAAATAAGCCCACGGGTCGGCGGAATCGGCTGCACATGCACCCGGTTGTTTTCCGACAGCGTGGAGTGGTACTCGTACTGGATCACCTGCAGGAAATACAGGCGGGCGATCAGCACACACATCAGCCCGACGACCAGAATCGCACCAAACACGACCCGAGCGCGTACAAGACGTGCGTCTTTCTCGTGGTCCTTGATGCGGATCGGCTGGGTCATCGGGAGGGGCGCAGACTATTTGTGGTAAGGGTGCCCGGACAGAACTGTCCAGGCGCGATACAGCTGTTCACCGATCAGAATCCTTACCAACGGGTGCGGCAACGTCAGTGCCGACAGCGACCAACGCTGGTCGGCTCGCGCGCAGACTTCTGGCGCCAGCCCTTCCGGGCCACCGACCATGAAGTTGACGGTGCGCGAATCCAGGCGCCAGCGATCCAGTTCCACCGCCAGTTGCTCGGTGCTCCAGGGTTTGCCGTGCACTTCGAGGGTGACGATGCGCTCGTTGGGGCCGACCTTGGCCAACATGGCCTCGCCTTCCTGACGGATAAAGCGCGCTACGTCGGCATTCTTGCCCCGGGTGTTGAGCGGTATTTCCACCAGTTCCAGCGACAGCTCAGCGGGCAGACGCTTGGCATACTCGTGCCAGCCTTCTTCCACCCACTTGGGCATGCGTGAACCGACAGCGATCAGACGCAGGCGCACAGCCGTTCCTTATTCCTGGTCTTTGTTGAGCTTGTCGAAGTGCGCGTGGCCCACTTCCGGGCTGTGGTGCTTGCCATCAGCGGCACGGCTCTGCTCGGCGCCTTTCCACAGACGCTCCAGGTCGTAGAACTGACGGGCGTTGGAGGTCATCATGTGAACGATCACGTCGTCCATGTCCAGCAGCACCCAGTCGCTGTCGCCCTTACCTTCCTCACCCAGTGGCTTGACGCCTTGGGCTTTGACGGCTTCGCGGACCTTGTCCAGCATCGCGCCGATCTGGCGGTTGGAAGTACCAGTGGCGATGATCATGAAGTCGGTGATGCTCTGCTTGTCGCGTACGTCCAGAACCTGAATGTCCTGGGCCTTCACGTCTTCCAGGGCGGCAACGGCGACTTTTACCAGCTCTTCGCCAGCCAGTTCCGGACCAACGTGGGCTTCAACCGGCAGCGGGGCGCTTTTGAACGTGCCTTTGCGTTTTACTTTGCTTACGTCTTTGTTCGTCATAAAAAACTCGTTTTGCTCATATGTTCGGGCGCTCGCTGCACGACTGTTCGTGCGTTCAAGCGCGCCTTTTCAGTTCGACGCACGGTAAAGCCCGTGCGCATCGATGTAGGCCAGGACCGCGTCAGGCACCAGGAAACGTACCGACTTCCCGCTGGCCAGCAGTTGACGGATCTGGGTGGCAGACACCGCAAGCGGGGTCTGCCAGACGAATGCAATATTCCCGTTCGGCCCGGTCAGGGCCAAGGGGTCACTTACCGACCGCGCGGCCAGCAGGTTGCGCAAGGCATCCGGCGGTTCGCTGTCGGCATCCGGGCGTTGCAAAACCAGGATGTGGCAATGCTGGAGGAGTTCCTCCCAGCGATGCCAAGAGGGCAGGCCGCAAAATGCGTCCCAGCCCAAAAGCAGAAACAACTGGTCATCTACGGCCAACTCGGCGCGTACCAGCTCCAGAGTGTCAACAGTGTAGGACGGTTTATCGCGTTTGAGTTCGCGGTCGTCCACCACCAGCGGCGGTATGCCTTCTACGGCAAGGCGCACCATTTCCAGACGTTGTTGCGGTGACACCTGCGGCGTATCGCGATGGGGCGGCCGCGCGTTGGGCATCACGCGCAACTCGTCCAGTGCAAGGGCATCTGCGACTTCGAGAGCGCTGCGCAAATGGCCGATGTGCACGGGGTCGAAAGTACCGCCGAGCAGCCCGATGCGTTTAGCCATCAAGTGCGCACATGACCGTCGCCGAACACCACGTACTTCTCGCTGGTCAGACCTTCCAGGCCAACCGGGCCGCGTGCGTGAAGCTTGTCGGTGGAGATGCCGATCTCGGCGCCCAGCCCGTATTCAAAGCCGTCGGCAAAGCGCGTCGAGGCGTTGACCATCACCGAAGCGGAATCCACTTCGTTGAGGAAGCGACGCGCATCGCTGAAGTGCTCGGAGACAATCGCGTCGGTGTGCTTGGAGCCGTATGTGTTGATGTGTTCGATGGCCTGATCCAGATCATCAACGATGCGGATTGACAGGATCGGCGCCGTGTATTCGGTGTACCAGTCCTGTTCAGTCGCTTCGATCACGTCGGCGCCCAGCAGCGCGCGGGTGCGTTCGCAGCCGCGCAGTTCCACGCCCTTGTCGCGATAGATGGCAGCCAGCGGCGGCAGCACGCGATCGGCAATGCCGACGTGCACCAGCAGAGTCTCCATGGTGTTGCACGGGGCGTAGCGATGGGTCTTGGCGTTGTCGGCGATGCGGATGGCCTTGTCGATATCGGCGGCGATGTCGATGAACACATGGCATACGCCGTCCAGGTGCTTGATGACCGGAACCTTGGCATCACGGCTGACGCGTTCGATCAGGCTCTTGCCACCGCGCGGTACGATCACGTCGACGAATTCCGGCATGGTGATCAGCGCGCCAACGGCCGCGCGATCGGTGGTTTCCACCACTTGCACCACTTCGGCCGGCAGTTCGGCCACGGCCAGGCCTTGCTGGATGCAGGCGGCAATTGCGCGGTTGGAATTGATCGCCTCGGAACCGCCACGCAGGATGGTGGCATTGCCAGACTTGAGGCACAGGCTCGCGGCGTCAATGGTCACGTTAGGTCGCGACTCATAGATGATGCCGATCACGCCCAGGGGCACGCGCATCTTGCCGACCTGAATACCGGACGGCAGGTAACGCATATCGCGGATTTCACCGATGGGGTCAGGCAGCTTGGCCACCTGACGCAGGCCTTCGATCATGTCGTCGATACGTGCCGGGGTCAGCGCCAGACGGTCCAGCAGGGCCGGTTCCAGGCCATTGGCGCGGCCGTTGGCCAGGTCCAGTTCGTTGGCCGCGGCGAGTTCGGAGCGCGAAGCATCCAGAGCATCAGCGGCGGCCAGCAAGGCACGGTTCTTCTGCGCGGTGCTCGCACGAGCGATCAACCGCGAGGCCTGACGGGCAGCGCGACCCAGGCGGGTCATGTAGTCAAGAACGGACTCAGTCATGGTCAGGGAGTCTTGGCAAAGAGGAAAGCGGCAGATTATAGCTGTGACGCCGCCCGACTGACAGCGGTCAGGGGCGGATGGTCGAAATGAACTGTAAAAACCTGGGGTTCAGCGGTAATTAAGGTGGGAGTTGTTATGATTCCGTCACATTTAGCCGCATTTCCCCTGACCGCCATGCCCAGCTCATCGCCCCAACGCCCCGCCAGCTCCCTGCCCGACGGCTTCTTCGACCGTGACGCGCAAATTCTTGCGCGGGAACTGCTCGGCAAAGTTGTACGCCATCGCGTCGGCGAAATCTGGCTTTCGGCTCGAATTATTGAAACGGAAGCCTATTACGTGGCCGAAAAAGGTAGCCACGCTTCACTCGGCTACACAGAAAAGCGTAAGGCTTTGTTTCTGGATGGCGGCCATATCTACATGTACTACGCCCGTGGCGGCGACTCCCTGAACTTCAGCGCACATGGACCGGGCAATGCCGTATTGATCAAATCGGCCTATCCGTGGGTCGATGACCTTTCCGGCCAGGCGAGCCTCGCGCAGATGCAGTTGAACAACCCGAATGCCGATGGCAGCCCGCGCACCTCGCAGAAGCTGTGCGCCGGCCAAACGTTGTTGTGCAAAGCGCTGGGTCTCCAAGTGCCGATGTGGGACGCCAAGCGCTTCGACCAGGAAAGGCTGTATGTGGAAGATGTCGGCCAGGTACCGACGCAAATCATCCAGACGACCCGCCTGGGCATCCCCAGTGGCCGCGATGAACACCTGATGTACCGTTTTGTCGATGCAAGCTATGCACCGTACTGCACACGGAACCCGCTGCGCCGAGGCCAGGTCGAAGGCCGCGACTATTTTCTGATTTGAATTTTGTGGTGATGGAGTGACGTTTATGGGCCAATGGCTCGATAGCATTACCGGCTGGCTGACCCTGAACCCACAATGGCTGGCGGTGGCGGTGTTTATCGTCGCGTGCGTGGAATGCCTGGCGATTGCCGGTTTAATCGTACCGGGCACGGTATTGCTGTTTGCCATTGCCGCATTGGCCGGCAGCGGCGCGCTGTCGTTGAGTGAAACGCTGTTGCTGGGCTTTCTCGGCGGTTTGCTGGGCGATGGGGTTTCCTACTTCCTGGGCAGACATTTCCACCAGAACATCCGCCGCCTGCCCGGTCTGCGCCACCACCCCGAATGGATGAACGGTGCAGAGACCTACTTCCACAAGTACGGCATCGCCAGCCTGCTGGTCGGACGCTTCATCGGCCCCTTGCGCCCGATGCTGCCGATGGTGGCCGGCATGTGCGATATGCCGTTCCCACGCTTTGCGGCAGTGAGCGTCCTCGCCGCAGCCGGCTGGTCGGTGGCCTACTTGCTGCCGGGCTGGGCCACCGGCGCCGCGTTCCGCCTGCCATTACCGGAAGGCTTCTGGCCTGAGGCCGGCGTTGTCACGGCGAGCCTGGCGGTACTGCTGGGGCTGGGTTTGAACAGCAGCCTGCGCGACCACCGGCGCACCACCTTGTGGATAGGTTGCGCCAGCCTGACGTTGTTGATCGCACTGTTTATCGGTTATCCACACCTGAATGATTTCGATCAGGGCCTTAGCGCACTGGTGCAGGAGCATCGCAGCGCCTGGCTGGATGAAGCCATGGTGATGGTCACCCAATTGGGTGAGTTCAAGAAGATGTTTGTCGCCAGCGCCGTCTTCACCGGGCTTTTGCTACTGGCTCGACAGTGGCGCCACGCCATCTTTGTGGGCGCCACACTGGCCGGGTCGGCGGTAATCAACACCGGGAGCAAATTGTTTTTCGCCCGCGGCCGCCCTGAAATCCTTACCGACCCCCTGACCAGTTTCAGCATGCCCAGCGGCCATGCCTCCGGCGCCTTCGCGTTTTTCCTGGCGCTGGCGGTGCTGGCAGGTTGCGGCCAACCGACACGGCTGCGCCTGACGTGGATACTGCTGGGCTGCATTCCCGCCGCCTTTATCGCCTTGTCCCGGGTTTACCTGGGCGCCCACTGGCCCTCGGACATCCTGGCCGGCACGCTCCTGGCGATGACGGTGTGTGCGTTCAGCCTGACAGCCATCCAGCACCGCAGCCCACTGCCACCCTTGCGCAAAAAAACATGGTGGCTGCTGCTGCCTGCCATAGTGGCAGTCTTGAGCTTTATTGCACTCACCGGCACATCCCACGCACTGCTGCGCTACGCCTACTGAGTGAAAAGCTCTTCCTGTAGCTCATCAAGCAGCATCTGGATCGCATCCAGGCGCTGCTGTGGGTCGTCGAGTTGCAGCAGGTCGATCTTGTCGGCCTCGGTAAAGGGCAAGAGATAAGCAAGCTGATTGCCCAAGGCTTGCTGGCCCTCGGCGTGGGCGTCCATGTCCAGCGAAGAGACCATCGGATGCTCGGCCAGGGCCTGGAGCAATGCCAATAGATCAGCGTCCTCTTCTTCTAAAGGCTGGTCCGGCTGCTCATCCAGCCATTGCACCTCGGCCACCAGCAACTGGTCTTTTTGCACGCCCGTATCGAGCACGCGAAAGCGCCGCCCGCCTTCAACACGAATCCCCAGCAGGCCATTGTCCTGCTGCTTGAAGTCGCGAATCAGCGCTTCACAACCGATCAGCGCGTAGCCGTCCGGAGCCATGCCTACTTCCTTGCCGTCAAGGATGCACACCACGCCGAAGCTTTCGCCCTTTTTCATGCAACGGCTGATCATGTCCAGGTAGCGCGCCTCGAACAATTGCAGGTCGAGGGTGCAGCCAGGGAACAGCACGGTATTGAGCGGGAACAGCGCCAGACTCATAAAGGTTTCCTTAAACCTAGTTTAAACAATCACTGACACAGCCAACGGCAGGAACACCGCCGTGGCCACGCCCATCAGACTCATGGCCAGCGCCGCAAAGGCGCCACACTCTTCGCTCTCCTGCAGGGCCACCGAGGTGCCGACCGCGTGGGCGGTCATGCCCAACGCCATGCCACGCGCCTCGGGACTGTGCACACCCAGGCGCGAAAGTAACGCCGGCCCCACCATCGCCCCCACGACCCCAGTGATCAGCACAAACACCGCGGCCAGTGCCGCCACGCCGCCGATCTGCTCGGCCACCAGCATGGCGATCGGCGAGGTCACCGACTTGGGCGCCATGGTCATCAGCATCATGTGTTCAGCGCCGAACCACCAGCCGAGCAGCACACACAGGCCGGTAGCCAATACACCGCCTATCACCAGCGTAGTAAAAATTGGCCAAAATAATTGGCGAATGCGCCGCAGATTCAGATAAAGCGGCACCGCCAGCGCCACCGTGGCAGGCCCCAGCAGAATGCCCATGATCTCGGTGCTCTTGCGGTACTCGGCATAGCTCAGGCCGCATGTGAGCAACACGCCGATCACCAGCAGCATGGAGACCAGCACCGGTTGCAGGAAGATCCAGCGGGTTTTCTCGAACCCCGCCAGCACCAGTTGATAGGCGCCCAGGGTAATACCGATACCGAACAGCGGGTGATGAATCACGGACGTCCACGCGCCATGCCAGTCGAAGATCATTGATCCTTCTCCTTGCGCTTGACCATCTGCTGCATCAGTACGCCAACGAATGCCATGGCGATCACGAGTGACAACACCAGCGCGCCGACGATGGCCCAAAAGTCAGCCGCGATGTCCTTGGCGTACACCATCACGCCGACTGCCGGCGGCACCAGCAGCAGTGGCAGATACCGCAACAGGCTGCCAGCTGCCAGGCTCAACGGCTCGCCCACCTCGCCACGCCAGATCAGGAAACCCAGCATCAGCAGCAGGCCAATGATTGGCCCCGGCAGTACCGGCAACAGCAAATGATTGATCGCCGTACCGATCAACTGAAACAACACCAGCCATGTCAGACCACGTAACAGCATCCGCTTTCCCCCCCTCTGAACTCGCCCGCATTATAAGCATGCCGGCCCTATGCATCGGCATTCGCCAAAAGCATGGTGGGTTGACCGGGCTGGTTGCCCGTGATGATCTACATTGGTTCTCTGTAATCCATAAAAACAGCATCGATGAACCAAGGAGAGACGCAATGCCCTATGTACCTGTAGCGCAGCTCAAAGATTATGTCGGCAAGGAACTGGGACGTTCCGAATGGCTCACCATCGACCAGGCACGTATCAACCTGTTCGCAGAAGCCACTGGCGACCATCAGTTCATCCACGTCGACCCGGTCAAGGCTGCGCAAACGCCGTTCGGCAGCACCATTGCCCACGGTTTCCTGTCGCTGTCGCTGATACCCAAGCTGATGGAAGACATCCTGATCATGCCCGAAGGCCTGAAGATGGCGGTCAACTATGGCTTGGACACCGTGCGCTTTATCCAGCCGGTCAAGGTCAACTCCAAGGTGCGCTTGAACGTGATCCTCACTGACGTCACCGAGAAAAAGCCCGGCCAGTGGCTGTTAAAGGCCACTGCCACACTGGAGATCGAAGGCCAGGAAAAACCGGCCTACATTGCCGAGTCGCTTTCACTCTGTTTCGTGTAAGGCCATCCCTGTGGTGAGAGGCTGAAACTCACCACGGGGTATGTAAATTTATGTATGAAACTCGCAGCTGCGGCATACTCGGCGCTCAAATATCCGGATCCCGCTATGCGCCCACTCGCCCCCCTTGCCCTTGCCCTGTTGCTCACCGCTTGCGGAGACGGCGAATCGCTGTTGCCGCCCGATGCGCGCCTGCCCGACGGCGGCCGCTATCGGGGCGATGTGGTCAACGGCCTGCTGCAAGGCCAGGGCCGTGTGGACTACCCCAACGGCAGTTGGTACGTCGGCGCGTTCGACAAAGGCCAGTGGCACGGCCAGGGCGAGTGGCATGGCAGCAACGGCGAAGCCTATAAAGGCCAGTTCCAGCAAGGCCTGTTCGATGGACAGGGCAGCCTGACCACCGCAGCCAGCCAGTATGTCGGCGGGTTCCGCAACGGTCGGCGCAACGGCGAAGGCACCCTCAAAGAGGGGCAAATGACCTATCGCGGCGAATTCAAAGACGATCAGTATTCCGGTCTAGGCCGCCTGGAGCTGGCCGACGGCAGCCAATACCAGGGCCAGTTCGCCCACGGCAAGCCGAATGGCGAAGGCCAGCGCAACGACGACAGCGGCAATCAGTTCAGTGGTCGCTTCGTCGATGGCCAGTTGGAGGGCAACGGCACCTTCAACAGCGCCGACGGCGACATCTATGTCGGTCAGTTCAAGCAGAACCAACTCAACGGCAAGGGCCGCTATGAAAACGCTGACGGCGACGTGTGGATCGGCCAGTTCAAGGAAGGCGCGCTCAGCGGTAAGGGCGAACTGATCGGCGTGGATGGCAGCCATTACGTCGGCTATTTCAGCGATTGGCGCTTTACCGGCGAAGGCCGCCTGAACCTGACCGACGGCAGCTTCTACATCGGCGGCTTCGACAGCGACAACTATCAGGGACGCGGCACGCTGGTCCTCACCGACGGCACGGTGCAGGCCGGCACCTGGGTCAACGGCATGCGCGTGCGTGACGCGGACGGCACATTGTTGCCTGACCCACTGGAGATCGGCGTGCTGGCCCAAGGGCATTTGCTCGATGCTGCCTTTGCCGCCGTGCCCGCCTCCACCCCTGCCGTGGAGTTGTACACCCTGGCGGTGGCCGGCGACGGCAAACAAAGCGTGTTCCTGCGCGAAGCCGATTACGTCAGCAACATGCTCGCCACCCGCTTCGGCGCACGTGGGCAGATCCGTTTGGTCAACCACCGCGACCATATCGCCGACCGCCCCCTGGCCACCCGCGAAAGCTTGCGCCGTGCCGTGCAAACCCTGGCCGAGCGCACAGGCCCGGAAGACCTGGTGTTTATCTACATGACCAGCCACGGCACCCACGAACACGAACTGGTGCTGGATCAGCCGCGCATGGAGCTGGCCGATTTACCCGCCGATGAGCTGGCCGCCGTGCTGACACCGCTGAAAAACCGCGACAAGATCATCGTAATTTCCGCCTGCTATTCCGGCGGCTTTATCCCGGCACTCAAAGACGACCGTACGCTGATCATGACCGCCTCCCGCGCCGACCGCGTGTCCTTCGGTTGCTCCGAAGAGGCCGACTTCACCTACTTCGGCGACGCCCTCTTCGCCCAAGCCTTCAACCAGACCGACGACTTGCAGCAAGCCTTCAAGCTGGCACAGCTGCATGTGAGCGAGCGCGAACAGGCCGACAATTTCGAAGCGTCCGAACCGCAGATCTGGGCCCCCAAAGGCGTGATTGCCCACTGGCAACTTTTACGCAAACAGCAGGCACGAAAGGCGCTCGAAAGCGTCTCAATGAATAGCAAGGAAGCCAAAGGCAACTAAGCTGCAACGTGTAACAAGGGGGAAACACTATGTACCTGACACCTCAGCATATCTTGCTCGCAGGGGCCTCCGGCCTCACCGGCGAACACCTGCTCGACCGCCTGCTCAACGAACCCACCGTGACCCGCGTGCTCGCGCCGAGCCGCAAGCCATTGGCCGAACATCCACACCTGGAAAACCCGGTGGGCGACCCAGCGGTGTTCCTGCCGCAACTGAGCGGCCGGGTGGATATCGCCTTCTGCTGCCTGGGCACCACAATCAAAAAAGCGGGCTCGGAAGAGGCTTTCCGTGCGGTTGACCTGGATATGGTCGTCGCCTTCGCCAAGCGCGCACGGGAAATGGGCGCACGGCACCTGATCGTGATCAGCGCGATTGGCGCCGATCCGAAATCTTCGATTTTCTACAACCGAGTCAAAGGGGAAATGGAGCAGGCACTCAAGGCCCAAGACTGGCCGCAACTGACCATCGTGCGACCGTCGCTGTTATTGGGCGAGCGGCTGGAACCCCGTTTGGCCGAACAACTGGCAGGGCCGCTGTCACGACTGATTCCCGGCAAGTACCGAGGCATCGAAGTGTGTGAACTGGCCCGGGCCATGTGGCGCCTGGCGCTGGAAGAGCAGAATGGGGTGCGGATCGTAGAGTCGGACGAACTGCGCAAGCTCGGCAAATAAAGCCGAACACAAAGCAAAATGTGGGAGGGGGCTTGCTCCCGATAGCGGAGGGTCAGTCAACATATTGGGTGACTGATACACCGCTATCGGGGGCAAGCCCCCTCCCACATTGGTTTTGTATTGTCTTCGGGTCAGCGCTAGAGCCCGCCTGTGGCGTTAAATCCCACTCCGAGCACCGTCAACACCGACAGCGGCAACAGCAAAGTGTCGAGCAACGCACTGGCCGGCAGGTCGACACCGGGGTAGCTCGGCGCCTCAGCACCAAACCGGTCCTTGGCGCAGCAACCTCCGTTCATTGCGTACAAGTCCAACCGCGTGCCGGCATACACCACCGGCGCGCCGGGCTGCGCAGCGTCCAGCGTACGCGCGGTGGCGCAGCCGCCCAATTGCAACGCCAGTATCACCAACAGTGCCTTATTCATCGCTGCTCAAATGGTGTTCGCCCCAACGCGGCAGCATGTCCTGTGGAATATTCAGCAGGTTGAGAATCCGCGCCACCACAAAATCCACCAGGTCATCGATGGTCTGCGGCTGATGATAAAAGCCCGGCGACGCAGGCAGGATGGTCACGCCCATGTTCGACAACTTGAGCATATGCTCCAGATGAATGCTCGAATACGGCGCCTCGCGCGGCACCAGGATCAACTGGCGGCGCTCCTTCAATGTCACGTCTGCCGCGCGCTCGATCAGGTTATTGCAGGCCCCGGTGGCAATCGCCGACAAGGTACCGGTGGAGCACGGCACAACAACCATTGCCGCCGGTGCACCGGAGCCCGAGGCCACCGGCGACATCCAATCTTCTTTGCCGTAAACCTTGATCTGCCCCGGCGCCGCACCGGTGTACTCGGTGAGGAAGGCCTGCATCATCTGCACCTTGGGAGGCAGTGCCACGTCGGTCTCGGTCGCCATCACCAACTGCGCGGCCTTGGAGATCAGGAAGTGCACCTCGCGATCTTCACGCACCAGGCAGTCAAGCAGACGCAGGCCGTAGGGCGCGCCCGAGGCACCGGTCATCGCCAGGGTGACGCGTTCCGGCCCGCTCATTTCAGCGCCTCGGCCAGTTTGCCGTGCAAGCCGCCGAAGCCGCCGTTGCTCATGACCACCACATGGGTGCCAGGCTTGGCCTGCTGCTTGACGAACTCAATGATGCCCTCGATGGAATCACAGACTTTCGACGGCACCGTGCACTGGGCCGCAATCGCCGGCAAGTCCCAGCCAAGATTGGTCGGGGCGTACCACACCACCTGGTCGGCATCGTTGACGCTTTCCGGCAGGCCGTCGCGGTGTGCACCGAGCTTCATGGAGTTTGAGCGCGGCTCGACAATAGCAATGATCGGGGCATCGCCAACGCGCTTGCGCAGTCCGTCAAGGGTGGTGGCAATGGCGGTTGGGTGGTGGGCAAAGTCGTCGTAGATGGTAATCCCATTCACGTCGGCGACTTTTTCCATGCGGCGTTTTACGCTTTTGAATGCGCTCAGCGCAGCAATGCCCATGGAAGGCACCACGCCCACATGCCGTGCGGCAGCCAGAGTGACCAAGGCATTGGCAACGTTGTGCTGACCAGTCATGTCCCACTCGACGATGCCTTGGGCCTCACCCTCAAACAGCACTTCAAACCTGGAACCGTCTTCACTGAGCAACTTGACCTGCCATTGCCCTCCCGCCCCGGTGGTTTGCACCGGTGTCCAACAGCCCATCTCGATCACGCGCTGCAAAGCCGGCTCGGTAGTCGGGTAGATGACCAGGCCTTCGCTTGGGATAGTGCGCACCAAATGGTGGAACTGCCGCTCGATAGCGGGCAGATCGGGGAAGATATCCGCATGATCAAACTCAAGGTTATTGAGGATCGCCGTGCGTGGACGGTAGTGGACAAACTTGGAGCGCTTGTCGAAGAAGGCGCTGTCATATTCGTCAGCTTCGATCACAAAGAACGGCGTGTCGCCCAGGCGCGCGGAGACCGAGAAGTTTTGTGGCACGCCGCCGATCAGGAAGCCAGGACTCATGCCCGCGTGCTCCAGCACCCAGGCCAGCATGCTGCTGGTAGTGGTCTTGCCGTGGGTACCGGCAACGGCCAGTACCCAGCGGCCTTGCAGCACATGATCGGCCAGCCATTGCGGGCCGGAGACGTACGGTAAACCTTTGTTGAGCACGTACTCGACGGCCGGGTTGCCACGGGACATGGCATTGCCGATCACCACCAGATCCGGCACCGGGTCGAATTGCGCCGGATCGTAACCCTGGGTCAGTTCAATGCCCTGCGCTTCGAGTTGCGTGCTCATGGGCGGGTAAACATTGGCATCGGAGCCTGTCACGTGATGGCCCAGTTCTTTAGCCAGAACCGCCATCGAACCCATGAAGGTGCCGCAAATACCAAGAATATGAATGTGCATAGTCGACCTCGTAAACATCGAGGCAGGTTAGCGCAGGGGGGCGAAAATCGCACTCTTTAGCTGTAGGACCAAACCACGATCACCCGGGCAGGGACGCGCGTGCGATGCCGTGCCGGCGCAGCTTTCTATACAACGTATTGCGGCTGACACCCAGTTGCTCCGCCGTATGGGACATGTGCCAGCGCTGTTGTTCCAAGGCCGTTAGCAAGGCAAGTCGCTCGGCGTCTTCCAGGGGCGACTCGGCGGTCTTAGCCTCAACCACCGGTTGCGGCCGGGCCTGGCGGATCGACGCGGGCAAATCTTCAAGGCCCACGCGCCCGTCGTCACACAGCGCCGCCAACGTACGCAGCACCGTGCGCAGTTGTCGGACGTTACCGGGCCAGGCAAAGGTCAACAGCGCCGAACGCGCCGCCGGGTCGAGTTGTACAGTCTGCCCGCCCGCCTCTTCAGCCAGCAGAAAATCCAGCAACTGAGATTTATCGCTGCGTTCACGCAGCGGTGGCAGCCCAACTTCCAGCCCGTTGAGCCGGTAATACAAGTCCTCACGGAAACTGCCGTCCTGGACACGCCCCAGCAAGTTGCGGTGCGTCGCGCTGATAATTCTGACGTTAACCGCCTGAGGCTCACCGCCGATAGGCACCACCATGCGGTCCTCCAGAACCCTTAATAAGCGGGTTTGCAGAGCCAGAGGCATATCACCGATTTCATCGAGGAACAGGGTGCCGCCGTCGGCCTGTTGCAACTTACCTTGCATGCCCTCCTTCCGCGCGCCAGTGAAACTGCCACCGCGATAGCCGAACAGCTCGCTTTCGATCAGGCTTTCCGGGATGGCGGCACAGTTGAGGGCGACGAAGGCTTTGTCGGCACGCTGGCTGGCATGGTGCACGGCCTTAGCGAAGGCTTCTTTACCGCTGCCGGTTTCCCCATTAATCAGTAGCGGCACATCTCGCTCGAATACCCGCAGCGCCTTGCGAAAATCATTTTGCAACGCCGGATCACCCAGGCAGATGCCAGCCAGGCGGGCGGGCTCAGCCTTCGCGATGGGTAAAGACACGCTGCGTGGCTGACCACGCAGTGCGGCAAACAAGCGCCGCCCATCGCGGGTGCGCAGTGGCCAACTGGCGGTCGCATTGGCACTGGCGCGACCGAGTAATTGATCCAGAGAACAGTCGAAGAACGCCTCCACCGGCTGACCCAGCAGGTTGCCTCGAACCTGCCCCAGCAGATTCAGCGCGCTCTGGTTCATCGCGCAAATGCGCCCTTCACCATCGAACGCCAGCAACCCTTCGCTGAACAGGCCCACGGACTCGGCCTGCAGATGAAAGCGCAACAGCCAGTGGTGCTCGAAATGGCGCAGGAAGTAGCAGCTCTCGATCATCTTCGCTGACAGGTTCACCAGCGCCATGGTGTGAAACTGACTCTGGCGCGATACCGCTTCCCGGGCTGACGACACGTCCAGCACCGCCAGCAATTCACCATGGGGGTCGAACACCGGGCTCGCCGAGCAGGTCAGCCCGGTGTGGCGGCCACGGAAGTGTTCATCGCGATGAATGGTCAGGGACTGACGCTCCACCAGGCAGGTGCCGATGCCATTGGTCCCTTCGCAGGCTTCACTCCAATCGGCACCGAGCCACAGACCGGCGCGCTCGAAAATCTTGCGCTCGGACGGCGCAGTGACACAGTTGAGGATCACTCCGCGCGCATCGGTCAGCAGTACCGCGTGGCCGGCACCGGAGAGCTGCTGGTGCAGGCTATTCATCTCACTGCCGGCGATGTGCAGCACTTGCTGCAGACGCTCGCGGCTTTCCAACAGGCGCCCGTGTTCAAGCACGGTGGGTGCGATGGTCTGCGCGGGATCCAGGTGGTAATCCTCCAGGCACCGCAGCCAGGAACGGGCGATGGACGGATCGCTGGAGGGGTCACGGCCACGTGCCACGGTGAGGACTTGCTGGGCATGGCGACTGAAATGATCGTTGTGCATGTTCTTATTATTCTCCCTGCGTGAGAGCGTCCAGCATCCCCCAGCCCTGCAAGAGATGCAATCCCGTGCAGACCCACCGGTCACAGGCTGTACCGTTTATGGCACAAAGTGTCACCCAGGCTGTGCCAGGCGTGTGACAGCAATGCCTTGCAACACACCCCAACCCCTTGATTTACCTGGCCCTCAAGGCAGTGGCCCGACCTTTGCTCTACGCTTTATCAAGCGCTTGAGCGCTGCACTCCAATAAACATAAAAGCCAGGAGATACCCACCATGCGTTACGCACACCCCGGTACTGAAGGCGCGATCGTTTCGTTCAAGGCCAAGTACGGCAACTACATTGGTGGCGAATTCGTTGCGCCGGTCGACGGCAACTATTTCACCAACACCTCGCCGGTCAACGGCAAGCCCATCGCCGAATTCCCGCGCTCCACTGCCAAAGACATCGACAAGGCCCTCGACGCCGCCCACGCCGCCGCTGACGCCTGGGGCAAGACCTCGGCCCAGGACCGCTCGCTGGTGCTGCTGAAAATCGCCGACCGCATCGAACAGAACCTCGAACTGCTGGCCATTACCGAAACCTGGGACAACGGCAAAGCCGTGCGTGAAACCCTCAACGCCGATATCCCGCTGGCCGCCGACCACTTCCGCTACTTTGCCGGCTGCATCCGCGCCCAAGAAGGCACCAGCGCCGAGATCAACGAACACACCGCGTCCTATCACTTCCACGAGCCTCTGGGCGTGGTTGGTCAGATCATCCCGTGGAACTTCCCGCTGCTGATGGCCGCCTGGAAACTCGCCCCGGCCCTGGCGGCCGGTAACTGCGTGGTGCTCAAGCCCGCCGAACAAACCCCGCTGGGCATCAACGTGCTGATGGAAGTCATCGGCGACCTGCTGCCACCGGGCGTGCTGAACGTAGTCCACGGTTTCGGCAAAGAAGCCGGCGAAGCTCTGGCCACCAGCAAACGCATCGCCAAGATCGCCTTCACCGGCTCCACCCCGGTGGGTTCGCACATCATGCATGCGGCGGCGGAGAACATTATTCCGTCCACCGTTGAGCTGGGCGGCAAGTCGCCGAACATCTTCTTCGCCGACATCATGAAAGCCGAACCGTCCTTCATCGAGAAAGCCGCCGAAGGCCTGGTGCTAGCGTTCTTCAACCAGGGCGAGGTGTGCACCTGCCCATCCCGTGCGCTGGTGGAAGAGTCGATCTACGACGACTTCATGAAAGTGGTGATGAAGAAAATCGAGCAGATCAAACGCGGTGACCCGCTGGACACCGACACCATGGTCGGCGCCCAGGCGTCCGAGCAGCAGTTCGACAAGATCCTGTCCTACCTGGAAATCGCCAAGGGCGAAGGCGCGCAGTTGCTCACCGGCGGCAAGGTGGAGCAGCTCACCGGCGACATGGCCGGCGGTTATTACATCCAGCCGACGCTGCTCAAGGGCACCAACGAAATGCGTGTGTTCCAGGAGGAAATCTTCGGTCCAGTGGTGAGCATCACCACCTTTAAGGACGAAGCCGAAGCCTTGGCCATTGCCAACGACACCGAGTTCGGCCTGGGCGCCGGCGTGTGGACCCGCGACATCAACCGCGCCTACCGCATGGGCCGGGCGATCAAGGCGGGCCGAGTGTGGACCAACTGCTACCACCTGTACCCGGCGCATGCCGCGTTCGGTGGCTACAAGAAGTCCGGTGTGGGCCGCGAGACACACAAGATGATGTTGGACCACTACCAGCAGACCAAGAACTTGCTGGTGAGTTACGACATTAATCCACTGGGCTTCTTCTAACTAACATCCCCTCCCACTTTTGAAACAAGGTCATTGATGGGAGGGGGTTTGCCCCTCCCACACTTAGATCGTCACAAGTACTTGCGAATAGCATTCGGCACACAGAGGCCGAGTTAAAAACAATAACAACGAAAGGTACTTCTTCATGCCTAGCGAACCGACTGGATCTTCTGTCGACTTCGAAAAAGTCGACTCCCAATACTTCCAACAACGCGAACTTAAAAAAGGCGCCGCCGGCTGGGTGCTGTTAGTTGGGCTCGGCGTTGCCTACGTTATTTCCGGCGACTACGCCGGCTGGAACTTTGGCCTCGCCCAGGGTGGCTGGGGCGGTATGTTCCTCGCCACATTGCTGATGGCCACCATGTACCTGTGCATGTGTTTCTCCCTGGCCGAACTGTCTTCGATGATCCCTACCGCTGGCGGTGGCTACGGCTTTGCCCGCAGTGCCTTCGGGCCTTGGGGCGGTTTTCTCACGGGCACGGCCATTCTGATCGAATACGCCATCGCCCCCGCCGCCATCGCGGTGTTTATCGGCGCTTACTGCGAGTCGCTGTTCGGCATTGGCGGTTGGATGATCTACTTGGCGTTCTACATCATCTTTATCGGCATCCACATCTTTGGCGTTGGCGAAGCCTTGAAGCTGATGTTTGTCATCACTGCCATCGCCGCGATTGCACTGGGCGTGTTCCTGGTGTCGATGGTGCCGCACTTCAACGTCGCCAACTTGCTGGATATTCCGGTGACCGAGGCCAAGGGCGCCAGCACCTTCCTGCCGTTTGGCTACGTCGGCGTGTGGGCGGCGATTCCCTACGCGATCTGGTTTTTCCTCGCCGTAGAAGGCGTGCCGCTGGCCGCCGAAGAAACCAAGAACCCCAAGCGCGACCTGCCTCGTGGCCTGATCGGCGCCATTGTGGTGCTGACCAGCTTTGCCTTGTTGATCCTGGTGATTGCACCGGGCGGCGCGGGCACTTACGCGTTGATCAAATCCGGGAACCCGCTGGTGGAAGCGCTGGCGTTGTCCTACGGCGGTTCGACCTGGATGGGCAGCTTCGTCAACCTGGTTGGCTTGGCCGGACTGATCGCCAGCTTTTTCTCGATTATTTATGCCTATTCGCGGCAGATCTTCGCCTTGTCCCGTGCCGGCTATCTGCCGCGCAAACTGTCCCAGACCAACAAGAGTAAGGCACCGGTACTGGCGCTGGTGATCCCCGGCATTATCGGTTTCGGCCTGTCGCTGACCGGCCAGGGGGATTTGCTGATCCTGGTGGCGGTGTTTGGCGCGACCATTTCCTACGTACTGATGATGGCCGCGCACATAACCCTACGCATCCGTCGCCCCAAAATGGACCGTCCTTACCGCACGCCGGGTGGCATTTTCACTTCAGGGGTTGCCTTGGTACTCGCCTGCGTGGCCGTCGTTGCGGGCTTTCTGGTGGATCCACGGGTGGTGATTGGCGCCGCGATCATCTATGGAGTATTAATTGCTTACTTTGCTTTCTACAGCCGGCATCACTTGGTAGCAGGCACGCCCGAAGAGGAATTCGCGGCGATCCAGGCCGCAGAGGCCGCCTTGCACTAACTGCCGTAAACCTCGACGCGGGCTGCTGCCCGCGTCGTCAAGGAGACACTGTATGGCAAGCTTTTCCCACGCGGTGGGTGCACAAACCTACCGCTTCGACAGCCTCAAGGACGTGATGGCCAAGGCCAGTCCCGCGCGCTCCGGAGACTTTCTCGCCGGCGTCGCCGCGCAGAACGACGGTGAGCGGGTGGCGGCGCAAATGGCGCTGGCAAATATCCCGTTGAAACACTTCCTCGAAGAAGCGCTGATCCCCTATGAAAGCGATGAAGTCACCCGACTGATCATCGACACCCACGACAAGCAGGCTTTCGCCGTTGTCAGTCACCTGACCGTCGGTGGCCTGCGCGACTGGCTGCTCAGCGACGCTGCCGATGAACATTCCCTACGCGCCTTGGCGCCGGGTCTGACACCGGAAATGGCTGCTGCTGTGTCCAAGATCATGCGCGTGCAGGACTTGGTACTCGTGGCGCAGAAGATCCGCGTCGTCACCCAGTTTCGCGGCACCATGGGCCTGCGCGGTCGCCTGTCGACCCGCCTGCAACCTAACCACCCGACCGACGAGCCGGCGGGCATCGCTGCGAGCATTCTCGACGGCCTGTTGTACGGTAACGGCGACGCCATGATCGGCATCAACCCGGCCACCGACAGCATCGCCTCGATCTGCGCGATGCTGGAGATGCTCGACGCCATCATCCAGCGCTACGAAATCCCCACCCAGGCCTGTGTGCTGACCCACGTCACCACCTCCATCGAAGCCATCAACCGCGGCGTGCCGCTGGATCTGGTGTTCCAGTCGATTGCCGGCACCGAGGCGGCCAACGCCAGTTTCGGCATCAACCTGAATGTGCTGCAGGAAGGCTACGACGCGGGCTTGAGCTTGAACCGGGGCACTCTGGGCCAAAACCTGATGTATTTCGAAACAGGCCAGGGCAGCGCCTTGTCGGCCAATGCGCATTTTGGCGTCGACCAGCAAACCTGCGAAACCCGCGCCTATGCCGTGGCACGGCATTTCAAACCGTTTCTGGTAAACACGGTGGTCGGGTTTATCGGCCCCGAGTATCTGTACAACGGCAAGCAGATCATCCGTGCCGGCCTGGAAGACCACTTCTGCGGCAAATTGCTGGGTGTACCGATGGGTTGCGACATCTGTTACACCAACCACGCCGAAGCCGACCAGGACGACATGGACACCCTGCTGACCCTGCTGGGCGTGGCCGGGATCAACTTCATCATGGGTATCCCCGGCTCCGACGACATCATGCTCAACTACCAGACCACCTCGTTCCACGACGCCTTGTACGCTCGCCAGACGTTGGGTTTAAAGCCGGCACCGGAGTTTGAACAGTGGCTGGCAAAAATGGGCATTTTTACGCAAGCCGACGGCAAGGTGCGCTTCGGCAACAGCCTGCCACCGGCGTTTCGCCACGCCCTGGCGCAATTGGGATGAAGGAGCCGCCTGTGCAACTCGACCTGCCTGAAAACCCGTGGTTGGAACTGCGGCGCCTGACCCCGGCGCGTATTGCCCTGGGCCGTACCGGTACCAGCATCCCTACCAACGCCCAGCTTGATTTCCAATTTGCCCACGCCCAGGCGCGGGACGCGGTGCACCTGCCTTTCGACCATGCCGGTCTGAGCAGTCAACTGGCCGAACGTGGGCGTGACAGCCTGTTGCTGCACAGCGCCGCAACCGACCGGCATAGCTACTTGCAACGTCCGGATTTGGGGCGGCGCTTGAGTGACGAATCGGCACAGAGCCTGCGGGATTACGCGGCAGCGCATCCCGGCGGCGTGGACCTGGCGGTCGTGGTGGCTGATGGTCTGTCGGCGCTGGCAGTGCATAAACATACGTTGCCGTTTCTTACGCGCATGGAAGAACAAACCCACGCCGAAGGGTGGTCCTTGTCGCCGGTGATCCTGGTGGAACAGGGGCGCGTGGCGGTCGCCGACGAAATCGGGCAACTGCTCGGCGCCAAAATGGTGGTGATCCTCATCGGCGAACGGCCGGGGCTCAGTTCGCCGGACAGTCTGGGGCTGTATTTCACATACAACCCTAAGATCGGACTCACCGATGCCTATCGCAATTGCATCTCCAACGTGCGCTTGGAAGGCTTGAGTTACGGGATGGCGGCCCATCGTTTGCTGTATTTGATGAAAGAGGCGTGTCGCCGGCAGCTCTCGGGGGTAAACCTCAAGGATGAGGCACAGCTGCAGACCATCGAGTCCGACGATCCGAACCTGATGAAAGGTAATTTCCTGCTCAGCCCACCGCAGGACTGATCCCGGCACGATTGCGCTTTTTGGCGTCTTTAGGCAGCATCAATTCACGGCCGCACGTGTGGTCATACCCATTTGGAAGTTGAGGCCTGGCATGCGGATTACTCAAGCGACCCTGGAACACCTGGACCTGTTGACCCCGCTGTTCGTCAAATACCGCGAGTTTTATGGGGCCCTGCCGTTCCCGGACTCATCGCGGGCTTTTTTGGAAAAGCGCCTTCGCCGCAAGGAGTCGGTGATTTACCTGGCCTTGGCCGATGATGACGACAAGAAGTTGCTTGGTTTTTGTCAGTTGTATCCGAGCTTTTCGTCGCTTTCGCTCAAGCGGGTGTGGATCCTCAACGACATCTATGTGGCCGAAGACGCGCGCCGGCAACTGGTGGCGGATAACTTGATGCGCACAGCGAAGAAGATGGCCAAGGAGACTCACGCGGTGCGGCTGCGGGTATCGACCAGCAGTGATAACCAAGTGGCGCAGAAGACGTACGAGTCAATCGGGTTTCGTGAAGACACCGAGTTCAAGAACTACACCTTGCCGATCAGCGAAGACTGACTCCCGGACACCGTGGACACCTTGTGGGAGGGGGCTTGCCCCCGATAGCGGTTTGTCAGTCAGACTATTTATAACTGACCCACCGCTTTCGCGAGCAAGCCCGCTCCCACATTGATTTCTGGCGATCTTCAGACCTCACGCCACGACATCCCCCGCTACAAAACCAACACGCTTTTCACCTCTCAATCCGTATAATGCGGACCTTTCAGGGTTGTAAGAAATGCGGCATACACTTGTAGCCTTATTACCCGAGCTTCCGCACAGGCCCGCTGAGCCGGGCCGTTCACACAGGTGCCATCCATGGATTTCAACCCGCTCGACCTTATCCTGCATCTCGACGTCTACCTCGACCTGCTGGTAACCAATTACGGTCCGTGGATCTACGCCATTCTGTTTCTGGTCATCTTTTGCGAAACCGGTCTGGTGGTCATGCCGTTCCTGCCAGGCGACTCTTTGCTGTTTATCGCCGGAGCCATCGCCGCAGGTGGCGGCATGGACCCGGTATTGCTGGGCGGCCTGTTGATGTTGGCGGCAATCCTCGGCGACAGCACCAACTACGTAATCGGACGAACAGCCGGAGAACGCCTGTTCAGTAACCCGAACTCGAAGATTTTCCGCCGCGACTATCTGCAAAAAACCCACGATTTCTACGACAAGCACGGCGGCAAAACCGTGACCCTGGCGCGCTTCCTGCCGATTCTGCGCACCTTTGCGCCGTTCGTGGCCGGCATCGCGAGAATGCCCTACCCACGGTTCTTCGGATTCAGCGTGCTGGGCACTATCCTCTGGGTCGGCGGCCTGGTGACCCTGGGCTACTTCTTCGGCAACGTGCCCTTTATCAAGAAAAACCTGTCGCTGCTGGTGGTGTTCATCATCCTGCTGTCCCTGGTGCCGATGATCATTGGTGTGTTCCGCAGCCGTTTTGGCCGCACTTCCTCCGAAGCCAAGCAGCAGTAACCTGCGATGTGGTCCCTCAGCGCCTGGCGTCGCCGGCGCCTGCTGGCCAAGCACCCGATTGCCGATGAAACCTGGCAACGGGTGCGCCACCACCTGACCTTCCTCGACGGTATCAGCGCCGAGCAGGACCAGTGGTTGCGCGAAGCCTGCGTGGTGTTTCTCGCCGAAAAACACCTCACCGCCCTGCCGGGCGTCGAGCTGCACCAGGAACAACGCCTGCTGCTCGCCGCTCAGGCGCAATTGCCACTGATGAACCTCGGCGACCTCGACTGGTATCAGGGCTTCCACGAAATCGTGTTGTACCCCGACGACTTCCTGAGCCCCCAGCGCCATCGAGACAGCAGCGGTATCGAACACGAGTGGGACGGCGAACACAGCGGTGAAGCCTGGCAGCAAGGCCCGGTGATCCTCGCCTGGCCGGGCGTACTCGCCAGCGGCCAGTGGGAGGGCTACAACCTGGTGATCCACGAACTGGCCCACAAACTCGACATGCTCAACGGCGACGCCAACGGCCTACCGCCGCTGCACCACGACATGCGCGTGCAGGAGTGGGCCAGCGTGATGCAAAGCGCTTATGACGATCTCAATCGCCAGTTGGACGCCAACCCGGACGCCGACACCGAGATCGACCCCTACGCCGCAGAAAACCCGGCGGAATTCTTTGCGGTCACCAGCGAATATTTTTTCAGCGCCCCGGATTTACTGGTCCGCACTTATCCACAGGTGTATGCCCAACTCAGTCGCTTTTATCGCCAAGACCCCTTGGCCCGCCTGACCCATCTGCAAGCCCACGACCCGCGTTATCAGCCACAAGACGAATGACCGTACGACGTCTGGCGCATGGCATCGCCGTCAGAATATGCCTATAATCGCCGCCACTTTTAGGCCAATCCGGCCATGTCATATGGCCAACTACGGGGGCAACGCCCAATGAGCTACAGCAAGATTCCGGCTGGCAAAGACCTGCCGAACGACATCTACGTCGCCATCGAGATTCCGGCCAACCACGCGCCGATCAAATACGAAATCGACAAAGACAGCGACTGCCTGTTCGTTGACCGTTTCATGGCCACCCCGATGTTCTATCCGGCCAACTACGGTTTCATCCCGAACACCCTGGCTGACGACGGTGATCCCCTCGACGTGCTGGTCGTAACGCCTTACCCGGTCACCCCTGGTTCGGTCATCCGCGCACGTCCAGTCGGCATCCTGAACATGACCGACGACGGCGGCGGCGATGCCAAAGTTATCGCAGTCCCACACGACAAGCTGTCCCAGCTGTATGTGGACGTGAAGGAATACACCGACCTGCCACCACTGCTGCTGGAACAGATCAAGCACTTCTTCGAGAACTACAAAGACCTCGAAAAAGGCAAGTGGGTGAAGATCGACGGTTGGGGCAACGCAGACGCCGCCCGCGCCGAGATCATGAAGTCGGTTGCAGCCTACAAAGGCTGATACCCGCTCTTCATTGCCCCGGCAATTAAAAAGCCCCGATTATTCGGGGCTTTTTTGTGGGAAAACTAAACAACAAGTTCAAAAATTAATACACGCCGTTCAACTAAGCGATACAACTGAAAGATCAAGCCACAACTAAGCAAAAACCTACAGGCGCAATTCAACGCATGGTTTATTTGATTGGTTTTCTTGGCCAGTAAACTCTGCGTTTATGAATACATCAGGTGATCGTTTAAAAGTGCTATTGCAGGAAGTTCATCTTTCCGCATCCGACTTCGCCAAAAACCGTGGTGTCACGCCTCAACACGTGAACAACTGGTTCAAACGCGGTGTACCCATGGGCCGACTCAACGAGTTTGCAGAACTTCTCTGCGTCTCCAGCCGTTGGCTGCGCACCGGCGAAGGCCCCAAACACCCACCGGCCAACTTCCTGCTGGAAGGCCCAGACGCCCGGAAAGGACTGCCCAGCACCCGAGAAGGAGGCGGAAAGTACCTCACAGGCCCAACCTGCCCTCCGGAACCACTCGACGTGGAGATTCCCCTCCACCCCACATTCACCTCAACCGAGCGCATCCGCGTCTCCCTGCATACTCTCGAAACCCTTACCGTCAACCCTGACCGCGCGGTAGGCGCCTACATGGTCGACAACAGCATGATCGACATCATCCAACAGGGCGCCACCCTCGCCATCGACAAAGGCCGCACCCAAATCATTGATGGCGAAATCTACGCCGTCGAACACGACGGCATGCTGCGCATCAAATATCTCTACAACCGTCCAGGGGGAGGGTTGCGCATGCGAAGCCACAACGCCAGCGAACACCCGGACGAATACCTCAACCATGAAGAACGCTTCGAGCAGAACTTCAAAATCGTCGGCTGGATATTCTGGTGGTCCACCCTCAACAACCGCCGCCCGCCCGTGCCGCTGGATGAGCACCTATTAGGCTGGGAAGGCTCTAAATCGGAACCGGAGGTGGGCATTTAAGGTGAATGTGGGTATCATGCGCCGCACATTTGGCAGGGGGTGGCTTAAGGCTAACCACCCTGCTCGGCGAAGCGGAGGAGTTCCCGCGGATGCCCCTACTATTCAGCCCGACGCAATGTGGGCTGAGCGATTTGAAGGCTGGTGAGGTTTGTCAAAAACAAGCTGAGGCAGTCCCCGAGAAGCCGGCCACAAGCCGGCTTTTTAATGCCTCTAATAATCTCCCCCCCCTCTGCAAATCAAGCCAACGTGCCCCCATCCTCTTTGTCTCCGCTCGCTCCCAACGCCATGCCCAGCCTCCATCCTTTGTCCCTTTTTAGTTGACAGTAAGACTCCCCTCGCCCGATTTATCCTCCAATCACGACCCATTAATCTGTGCCCATGTTGAACGCAACGCCAAACCCACTTAAACAAAAAAGGATTCAACCATGAGCACTCCGACCTACAACCGCTTGAACAAAGACGACGCCGTAGTCCTGCTGGTCGACCACCAGACCGGCTTGATTTCCTTGGTGCAAGACTTCTCGCCCAACGAGTTCAAGAACAACGTGCTGGCACTGGCCGACCTGGCCAAATTTTTCAACCTGCCGACCATCCTCACCACCAGCTTTGAGCAAGGCCCCAACGGCCCTCTGGTGCCTGAGTTGAAGGAGATGTTCCCGGACGCGCCGTACATCGCTCGTCCTGGCCAGATCAATGCGTGGGACAACGAAGACTTCGTCAAGGCGATCAAGGCTACCGGCCGTAAGCAGATCATCATTGCCGGCGTAGTGACGGATGTGTGCGTAGCGTTCCCGACCTTGTCGGCGTTGGCAGAAGGGTTTGAGGTGTTTGTGGTGACCGATGCATCGGGCACGTTCAATACCACCGTGCAACAAGCGGCATGGAGCCGGATGACGCAAGCCGGTGCACAGTTGATGAACTGGTTCTCGGTGGCGTGTGAGCTGCACCGCGACTGGCGCAACGATATCGAAGGCCTGGGCAATCTGTTGTCCCAGCGTATTCCCAACTATCGCAACTTGATGAATGGTTATGCGGCGCTGACAGCCCATCAGAAATAAGTCAGCCGAAATTCCCGATAAGCCTGCCTTGAAAAGCAGGCTTTCGGTGTTCACCTGAGCGTAACCCGCCAGTTCACGCTCAACTTGCTCGAGGCTTGGCAACTGTTTTGCAACTGCCGGCAACATCCCCATCCCGCGTGTTGCGGGACCACCTGTGTTCAATCGACGGTGCGATTTACCACCTCGTAATTCCCACCACTCATTTGCCCCACTCCCCCATGTCTGCTAGTGTCCCGCCGGTTTACCGTCTACCGGAATAGCCGCCATGGCCCGCAAAAAAGTTGCACTCGATTTCGAACAATCCCTCGCCGACCTGCAAACCCTGGTCGAGCGTCTGGAGAATGGCGAGTTGTCGCTGGAGGACTCGCTGACGGCGTTTGAGCAAGGCATCGGCCTGACTCGCGACTGCCAGAGCGCGCTGGCGCAGGCGGAGCAGAAGGTACAGGTGTTGCTGGAGCGTGACGGGGAGTTGGCCGAAGAACCTTTCGATGCGGAACAGCCGGAATGATCGACGCGTATCAGGCCAGTAGCCAAGCCCGGGTGAATGCGGCGCTGGAGCCCTTGTTTGTTGCGCCCAGCCCAGAAATGAACCGTCTCTATGCAGCCATGCGCTATAGCGTGATGAATGGCGGCAAGCGTGTGCGCCCGTTGCTGGCGTATGCGGCGTGTGAAGCCCTCGGTGCGCCTGCCGAGCAGGCCAACGGCGCGGCGTGTGCGGTGGAGCTGATCCACGCTTATTCCCTGGTACACGACGATTTGCCGGCAATGGACGACGACGATCTGCGTCGCGGCCAGCCAACCACTCATAAAGCCTTTGATGAAGCCTATGCGATTCTGGCCGGTGACGGCCTGCAAAGCCTGGCGTTCAGCGCATTGCTGGACCCGGGCTTGAGCAGCGTCAACGCCGAGACTCGCCTGCGCATGGTCACCGCCCTCGCCCACGCTGCGGGCCCGGCCGGTATGGTCGGTGGGCAGGCGATCGACATGGGTTCGGTCAGTCTCAAGCTGGATCAAAAAGCTCTGGAACATATGCATCGCCACAAGACCGGCGCGCTCATCGAGGCTGCCGTGCACCTCGGTGCCCTGGCCAGTGGCCGTGCCGAAGCTGCGCAGTTGGCGGCCTTGCAGACGTATTCCCGGGCCATCGGCCTGGCTTTCCAAGTGCAGGACGACATTCTCGACGTGGAAAGTGACACGGCCACCTTGGGCAAGCGCCAAGGTGCCGATATCGCACGGGACAAACCGACTTATCCTGCGCTGCTTGGTCTCGACGCTGCCAAGGCATATGCCCTGGAACTGCGCGACCAGGCCCTGGACGCCCTGCGACCTTTCGACGCGGCAGCCGCGCCACTGCGTGACCTGGCGCGGTATATCGTCGAACGCCGCCACTGATAACAGCGGCCATTGCAGCCGCATATCGGCCAAGTTCGGCGCTCTGCGTGGGCAGTTTGCGATGCTTGAGGTAAACTGCCGCCTCTTCTTATACCTATAACGATTCGCCTGATGCCCACGACGTTTCAAGAGATTCCCCGCAAGCGCCCGTCCACGCCCCTGCTCGACCGTGCTGTCACGCCGGACGGCCTGCGTCGTCTGGGTGAAGCCGAGCTGGAAACCCTGGCCGATGAACTGCGCCTGGAATTGCTCTACACGGTCGGTCAGACCGGTGGGCATTTTGGTGCAGGCCTGGGCGTCATCGAGCTGACCATCGCGTTGCATTACGTGTTCGATACCCCGGACGACCGGCTGGTGTGGGACGTGGGCCATCAGGCGTATCCGCATAAAATCCTCACCGGCCGACGCGAGCGCATGAGTACCCTGCGCCAAAAGGACGGTGTTGCCGCCTTCCCGCGCCGCGCCGAGAGCGAGTACGACACCTTTGGCGTCGGTCACTCCAGCACCTCTATCAGTGCAGCGCTGGGCATGGCGATTGCCGCCCGCCTGCAAAACAGTGATCGCAAGGCGATTGCGGTGATCGGTGATGGCGCGTTGACCGCCGGCATGGCCTTCGAAGCGCTGAACCATGCTCCTGAAGTGAACGCCAACATGTTGGTGATCCTCAATGACAACGACATGTCGATCTCTCGCAATGTCGGTGGCCTGTCCAACTACCTGGCAAAAATCCTCTCCAGCCGTACCTACGCCAGCATGCGCGAAGGCAGCAAGAAGGTGCTCTCGCGTCTGCCCGGCGCGTGGGAAATTGCCCGACGCACCGAAGAATATGCCAAGGGCATGCTTGTCCCCGGCACCCTGTTCGAAGAGCTGGGCTGGAACTACATCGGCCCTATCGACGGCCACGACCTGCCCACTCTGATCGCCACGCTGCGTAACATGCGCGACCTCAAAGGCCCGCAGTTCCTGCATATCGTCACCAAGAAAGGTAAAGGCTTCGCCCCGGCGGAAGTCGACCCGATTGGTTACCACGCGATCACCAAGCTGGAACCTGTGGACGCCCCAGCCGCTGCGCCGAAAAAGGCCAGCGGGCCGAAGTATTCCGGTGTGTTTGGCGAATGGCTGTGCGACATGGCCGCTGCCGACTCGCGCCTGGTGGGCATTACCCCGGCGATGAAGGAAGGCTCCGACCTGGTCGCGTTCAGCGAGCGTTTCCCGCTGCGCTATTTCGACGTGGCGATTGCCGAGCAGCACGCGGTGACTTTCGCCGCCGGTATGGCCTGTGAAGGCGCCAAGCCAGTAGTAGCGATTTACTCCACGTTCCTGCAACGCGGTTATGACCAGCTCATTCACGATGTGGCGGTGCAGAACCTTGACGTGCTGTTCGCCATCGACCGCGCGGGTCTTGTAGGCGAAGACGGCCCAACTCACGCCGGCAGCTTCGACCTGTCGTACCTGCGTTGCATCCCCGGCATGCTGGTAATGACGCCGAGCGACGAGAACGAACTGCGCAAGATGCTCAGCACTGGCCACCTGTATAACGGCCCGGCCGCCGTGCGTTACCCGCGTGGTAATGGCCCGAATGCAGTGATCGAAAAAGATCTGGAGCCGATCGAGATCGGCAAAGGCATCGTGCGTCGCCAGGGCAGCCAGGTCGCGTTCCTGGTGTTCGGCGTGCAATTGGCCGAAGCACTGAAAGTCGCCGAAAAGATCGACGCGACCGTGGTCGATATGCGCTTCGTCAAACCGCTGGATGAAGCCTTGGTACGCGAGATCGCCGGTAGCCATGAGTTGCTGGTGACCGTTGAAGAGAACGCCATCATGGGCGGCGCCGGCGCGGCAGTCAGTGAGTTCCTGGCACGGGAGAATATCCTCAAGTCGGTGCTGCACCTGGGCTTGCCGGATGTGTACGTCGAACACGCCAAGCCAGCGCAGATGCTGGCGGAGTGCGGCTTGGACGAAGCAGGGATCGAGGCTTCGGTGCGCGCACGAATGGCGCTGCTGGACCTGTAGAAACCGGATCAACATGTGGGAGGGGGCTTGCCCCCGATAGCGGCAGTTCAGTCAACAACTATGCTGACTGACAGGCCGCCATCGGGGGCAAGCGCCCTCCCACATTTGATTTGTGTCACCTTCAAAAGCTGTGAACAGTCTATGAATCGCCTGTACCTTGCCCTGCTGCTTCTGCCCTCCCCTGAATTGCTCGCCGAAACCCGCGACGAGGCCCTGAAGCTCCCCGAAGTGGTTATCAGCGCCAACCGTCAGGTCCAGGCGCGCAACGACAGCAGCGCCGCCAACTCCGTCTTCACCCGCGACGACATCGACCGCCTGCAACCGACCAGCCTCACTGACCTGCTCAGCCGAGTGCCCGGCGCGCAAGTCGCGCGAACCGGCGGACGCGGCAGTTTGCCGGGGATCTACCTACGCGGCACTAAATCCGCCCAGAGCCTGGTGCTGGTGGACGGCCAGCGCATCGCCAACACCACGTCCGGCGACAGCGGCCTGCAATACCTGAATATCGACCAGATTGAGCGCGTGGAAGTCCTGCGCGGCTCGCGCTCGGTGATCTACGGTAGCGATGCCATTGGCGGCGTAATCCAAGTGTTCACCCGGCGCAACGCCGAGCAAGGCCTGCAACCGCGCGTGAAACTGGGTTTTGGCAGCAATAACACTTGGGAGCGCAGCCTCGGTCTCTCGGGTGGCGATGAACATACGCGCTTCAACCTTGGGGCGAGCCTGGATGAAACTGCCGGGATCAATTCGACCCACGAATCCTTCCCCAGCGACGGCGACCATGATGCCTATCGCAACCAATCGGTGAGCCTGAACCTCAGCCATTCGTTCAGCGATGCGCTGGAGGTGGGTTTCAACCTGCTGGATAACCGTGGCAAGTCGGAGTACGACAACAGCTTCGGCCGCTACGACATCGTCACCAAGCAGACTGTTGGGCAAAAACCCTACACCGACTACGCCGTGAGCAGCGCCAGCGGTTATATCGACGCCACGTTCAGTGAGCGCTGGCAATCGCGCGTGGAACTGGGCCACAGCGAGAACCGTGACACCAAACGCGACACCCTCAGTGATTATTTCAGCGCATTCAACACCTACCGCGACTCCGTCAACTGGCAGAACGACCTGACCCTGGATGAACAGAACAGCCTGATCTTGGGCGGTGACTGGTACGAAGACCGCTTCCACGGCTCCACCACTTTCACCGAAAACAGCCGCTGGAACCGCGCCGCCTTTGTGCAGCACCGCTTCCGCAGCGAACGGTTCTCCACAGAGCTGGGTTTGCGCCACGACGAGAACCAGCAGTTCGGCGGCCAGAACAGCTGGAGCGGTACGCTCACCGTGCCGGTCAATCCCGACAATGACCTGTTACTGAGTTACAGCGAAGGATTCCGTGCGCCGAGCTTCAACGACCTGTATTACCCGCAAACGCAATACAGCAACCCCAACCTGCAGCCCGAAACCTCGAAAAGCTACGAACTGCAATGGCGCAGCCAACTGAGTGACAGCACGCGCCTGGAAGCCTCGGTGTACCGCACCGACCTGAGCAATGCGATCATCCTCGACCGTACCGACAAACCGCAGAATGTGGCATCGGCGCGCATCGATGGCTTTGAAGCGGCGCTGAAACAGGAACTGTTCGGCTGGCAGGGCAACCTCGGTGTTTCGATCATCGACCCGCGCGACCGCGACAGCGGCCACACCTTGGCCCGTCGTGCACGCCGCACATTGAGCCTGGATATGGATCGGCAATTCGATCAGGTGGGCGTGGGCGCCAGTTGGCAGGCCATCAGCAATAGCTACGACAATGAAGACAACACGCAGCGCCTGGGCGGCTACGGATTGCTCGGGTTGCGCAGCAGTTGGGCGGTTAGCCGAGAAGTAGCGCTGTCGCTGAAGGTTGATAACGTGCTGGATAAATCCTATTCGCGGGCACGTTATAGCTACAACGATCCGGCATTTCTGAACAATCAGGATTACCGTGAAGAGGGCCGGGCGTGGATGCTTGGTGTGACCTGGACACCTGAAATCTGATTGTCGCCTGGTACTGGCTTCATCGGCTCGGGGCAATTACCTGACACAGCCGCGCCAGCGCTTCCAGCATCTGCCCGCTGGGCCGTTCCAGGCCTTTGTCCGGAACCAACTGTACCCGCGCCGCCATGCTTGGCCAGTCCTTCCAGGCGTCCTTCTGAGCCTGATCGCCCACCAGAATCATCTCGGGATTACGTTGCAACACCGACTCTATGCTGACCTGCGGTGCGGGTAGCTTCAGGTCGTCAAACACGTTGCGCGCACCGCACACGCTCAGCGCGTCGCTAATGATCTGGCCACCGCCCACGGTGTACAGCGGCTGGTTCCACACCTGATAGAACACCCGCAACGGTTCGACACGTTGATAACGCTGGCGCAACCCGGCCAGGCGCTCGCGCAGTTGCGCTGCCAATTGCCGGCCGGCGTCGGCACGGCCTAATTGCTCGGCTATGGCCTGGACTTGGGTGGTCAACTGTTCGAGGCTATGGGGTTCGGCGACGTACACCGGAATATTCAGGCGTTGCAGCTGCTCGCGCTGGGCCAGGCCGACACTGCCGGGCCACAGCAGAATCAGGTCGGGATTGAGGCTGAGCAGGCGCTCCATGTCTAACTGGCCGTAATGCCCCACCGATGGCACCTTCAGCAACTCGGCCGGCCGTTCGCCGCCATCAAGCACGCCTACCAGCAGATCGGCAGCACCCAGTTCGACCACGATTTCAGACAGGGATGGCGCCAGGCTCACCACCCGCTCGGCGGCCAAGGCCTGTGCACTCAGTGTCAGCAGCAGAAGCGCCAGCCAGCGGTGCATCATCCGAGTTGACGGGGAATGCGGTAGAGGTAAAACAGCACCATCGTCGACAGCGCCAGCAGGAACAGCGGCACCGCTTCCAGGCCAACGAACACCGCCAGCGCGCCCACCCACGCGGGAATCGCCGCCACCAGCAAAGCCGTGCGCCGGCGGGCCGCGAGGGTGATCCAGGCAGCCGGTTCTTCGGGAGTATCGAGAGCTTTTGAGGTGGCGATCAGCGCGTGTTTATAGCCGTGGAAGTAACGCAGGCTTAGGAACATCGAGGCCACGCCAGCGATGAAGAACGGCATCGCCAGCACGGGCAGCAGCGCTACCTGGCCAAACACCAAGTTGAGCACGAACAACGGAAGCAGCGCCAGGGCCAGGTACTGCCACCAGTTGAAGGACAGTCGCCGCTTTACCTGGCCACGGGTCACGCGCGGTCGACCTCGCCCTGATGCTCGTTGCCCATCATATGGTCGAGCTTGCTGGCTTTGGTCGCCAGATAGAGCTTGTTGTGGGGGTTTTGCCCGGTATGCAGCGGCACACGCTCGGCCACGGTGATGCCCATCTCGGTCAAGGCTTTGACCTTGCGCGGGTTGTTGGTCATCAGACGCAGGGATTTCACGCCCAGGTGCTCAAGCATTGGCAGGCAGATCGCGTAGTCACGCTGGTCTGCAGCGAAGCCCAGGCGCTCGTTGGCCTCAACGGTATCAGCGCCGCCGTCTTGCAGCTCGTAGGCGCGGATTTTGTTCAGCAGGCCAATACCGCGGCCTTCCTGGCGCAGATACAGCAGCACGCCACGGCCTTCACGGGCGATGGCGCGCATGGCCGCCTCCAGTTGCGAGCCGCAGTCACAGCGCTGGCTGAACAACGCATCGCCGGTCAGGCACTCGGAATGCACACGACCCAGTACTGGCGCGCCATCCGCGATATCGCCGAGGCTGAGCACAACGTGCTCACGCCCGGTGGCTTCTTCGAGAAAGCCGTTCATGGTGAACGTGGCAAAAGGGGTAGGCAGCTTGGAAGCGGCGACGAAAACGACGGGCACCGTGTGCTCCTGATTTCAGATTTTACAGAGGCGGGCATTGTAACAGCAGGTTCCTGCACACGCTTAAGCTGAATGATCGCTGATAAAGATCAATCGGTTCGATTGGCCTTCATCTCAGTTCTATGCAGTTAGAAGGGATACGGCAGGTTCCAGCGCTGGAAGATCGGCTTCAGCACGCCGCTTTTGACCAGCACGGCCATGCGCTGATCGTACACGGTGCGTAACGAACGGCCGCGCTCGGTATCGGCAAAACCAACGTATAGCGGCAGGTCGATGATGTGGGTAAGCCTGAACGCGGAAGGGTCTCGCGCCTGTTTGAGGACGTATTGCGTTTCGCTGAGGGCATCGATGTAGAAATCGGCCCGACCATGCTGGAGCATCGGTAAAATCCCATCGCGCCGCTGGATCTGGTTGAAACGTCGCACATTGGGCAAGTACGCCTCGTACCGATAGCCGCGTACCCAGGCCAGGCGGTATTCACCCAGCGTTGCGACGCTCGGAGTCGGGGAGGTTGCCAGCCCAAGGGCGTAGATAGCGTCGGAGTCCAACTTCCAGTGCGGGTAAAGGACGCCCGTGACCTCGTCACGGTAAGAGCCGACCCAACCATCTACCTCACCGCGCTGGGCCAGGCCCACCGAGCGGGTATAGGGCTCGATGCGGGTTTGCAGAGTGATCCCGACCGGCTCGAAGACCTGCCGCAGCACATCCCAGGCCAGACCGCTGCCGTCCGCATTGGTGTAGTCGTCCCAAGCCTCACTGGCGAGCATGATCTTGCCTGGTATAACAGATTCATCCTGCGCCAGGCCCCACGCCGGAATGACACACAGCAGTGTCAGCAGCCAGTGGCGCACATCCATGGGTACGACCTCCTGCAATGCCTTGCTTGCGTAATGACGTAGTAGAGGGTAGCGCAGCACGCCGACTCAGGGCGTCTCGCGAAAGTGCTGATAACCCCGGATGGCCGGAGTGATGTCCTGCCCGTTGGCGTCGAGGAGCGTCACGCCCTGCCCCGCCTGGACACGACCAATAACGTGCACCGGCCAACCTGCGGCCAGCAGCGGTGCCAACTCGACGGACGGCAAGGTGAAGGCCAGCACGTAGTCGTCGCCACCGCTCAATGCAGCCACCCGCGCCTGGTCATCACCGACAAACGCCAGCAAGGCGCTGGACAGCGGAAGCTTCTGACGCTCGATCAACAGGCTGACGGCCGACGCCTTGGCGATATGCCCGCAATCGGCCAACAGCCCGTCGGAGATATCCATCGCAGCCGTTGCCTTGCCCCGCAGCGCCAGCCCTAAAGCCAACTGCGGCTGCGGTGACCAGTAATGGGCCAGCAGAGGATCAGCGATGGCCGCATCGGCGTTGCGCTGGCCCAGCACGAGTGGCAAGGCGCCAGCGGCATTGCCCAACTCACCGCCCACGCACAGCAGGTCCCCCGGCTGCGCACCGCTGCGCGTCAACGCTTGGCCCGCTGGCACACGGCCGAACACCGTCAGGGTCAAACTGAGCGGCCCCCGCGTGGTGTCGCCGCCCACCAAGCCCACGCCGCAGCTTAGCGCCATGGCGTTCAAACCCTGGGCATAGCGTTGCAACCAGTCGGCATCGACGGTGGGCGTAGTGAGTGCAAGGGTAAACGCGAGGGGGTTGGCGCCCATGGCAGCCAGATCGCTCACCGCCACCGCCAGCGAACGCTGGCCGAGCAGGAACGGATCGCAGGGGTCGGCAAAGTGCACGCCGGCCACTAAGGTATCGGTGGAAATTGCCAGTTGCTCCCCGGCAGGAAGCGCCAGCAGGGCACAGTCGTCGCCGATCCCCAAGGCAATGCCCTCGCCGCCCTGCGCACAGGGCGCGGCGGCAAAGTACTTGTGGATCAGCTCAAACTCGCCCATCGAGAACTCAAGCGCAACTTAGCGCTTGTGTTCCTTCACTTCGGCTTCACGCAGGCGCGGAGCCAGCTTGTCGAGCACGCCGTTGACGAACTTGTGACCGTCGGTCGAACCATAGACTTTCGCCAGCTCGATACCTTCGTTGATCACCACGCGGTACGGCACGTCGACGCGCTTGAGCAGTTCCCAGGTGGACAGGCGCAGTACGGCCAGTTCAACCGGGTCCAGCTCTTCAAGGGTCAGGTCCAGGCACGGCGTCAATGCAGCGTCGATCTCGGTCAGGTTGGCCGGAACGCCGTGCAGGATGTCGTGGAAATAGCTCTGGTCGGCAAAGGTGAAGTCGTTGTCGACGCGAAATTGCGCTTCGATTTCGTTCAGCGAAGTACCGGCCATATGGCGCTGGTACAACGCCTGGGTGGCGAGCTGACGGGCAGCACGGCGCTTTTCGCTCTTCGAAGGTTTGCCGGCGTCCGCTGGACGCTCGTCGCGCGGGTTGAAACGATCGCTCTCGTCGGAAATCACTTGGCCTCCAACTGCGACAGCAGGCTGACCATTTCCAGGGCGGACAGAGCAGCTTCAGCGCCTTTGTTGCCGGCCTTGGTGCCGGAACGCTCGATGGCTTGTTCGATGGAATCAACGGTCAGTACGCCGAAAGCGACTGGCACGCCGAACTCCATGGACACCTGGGCCAGGCCCTTGGTGCATTCGCCGGCCACGTATTCGAAGTGCGGGGTACCGCCACGAATCACAGCGCCCAGGGCGATGATTGCTGCGTATTCACCCTGCTGAGCAACTTTTTGCGCAACCAGTGGAATTTCGAAGGCGCCAGGGGCACGGATAATCGTGATATCGCTTTCGCTCACACCGTGGCGAACCAGGGCATCCACGGCACCGCTTACCAGGCTTTCAACCACGAAGCTGTTGAAGCGGCCAACCACCAGGGCATAGCGGCCTTTGGGGGCGATGAAGGTACCTTCGATGGTCTTCAGGGTCATTCGACAAATCTCTTAAAGAGCCGGGACGCGAAAAGTGCGTCCCTCAGTGATGATTTAACCGCGAACAAGGGGCAATAGACGCCAGCCTTTATTCGGAGGGCACGTATTCTACAACTTCCAGATCGAATCCGGATATCGCATTAAATTTCATCGGTGCGCTCATGAGGCGCATTTTGCGCACACCGAGGTCACGCAGGATCTGCGAACCGGCACCGACGATGCTGTAGGTGGTCGGTGTTTTCACCTGAGTCTGCTCGGCGGTTTCGCGGATATGGGCAAGCAATACATCGCCGTCCACCGGGTTACCCAGCAGCAGCACCACACCGCTGCCCGCCTCGGACACCGCAGCCATCGCGGCGCGCAGGCTCCAACGGCCCGGTTGCTTGACCATCAACAGGTCGCGCAGCGGGTCCATGTTGTGCACACGCACCAGGGTCGGTTCGTCTGCGCTGATGGTGCCCAGGGTCAGGGCCATGTGCACATCGCCCTCCACTGAATCGCGGTAGGTCACCAAATTGAATTGGCCCAGTTCGCTGTCCAGTGGCTGCTCGGCAATCCGCTGAACGGTACGTTCATGGATCATCCTGTAGTGAATCAAGTCGGCAATGGTGCCTATCTTGATGTTGTGCTCGGCGGCAAATGCTTCGAGTTCGGCGCGACGAGCCATGGTGCCGTCGTCGTTCATCACTTCGCAGATCACACCGCTCGGCTCGAAACCGGCCATGCGCGCCAGGTCGCAGGCTGCTTCTGTGTGGCCGGCACGGGCCAGGGTGCCACCCGGTTGAGCCATCAGCGGGAAGATGTGGCCTGGGCTGACGATGTCTTCGGCCTTGGCGTCTTTGGCGGCAGCGGCTTGAACGGTGCGGGCGCGGTCAGCGGCGGAAATGCCGGTGGTCACGCCTGTGGTCGCTTCAATCGACACGGTGAACTTGGTACCAAAACCCGAGCCGTTACGCGGCGCCATCAACGGCAGCTTGAGCAGCTCGCAGCGCTCGCGGCTCATGGGCATGCAGATCAGCCCGCGAGCGTGCTTGGCCATGAAGTTGATGTGCTCAGGCTTGCAGGCCTCGGCGGCCATGATGATGTCGCCTTCGTTTTCGCGGTCTTCGTCATCCATCAGGATGACCATCTTGCCTTGGCGGATGTCTTCAACCAGTTCTTCGATGTTATTGAGCGCCACGCGGCACCCCCTTGGTCAGGATTTCAGGTAGCCGTTAGCGGCCAAAAAACTCTCAGTGATGTTCCCAGTTGCAGGCTCTGCGGCCTTATCGCCCATCAGCAGGCGCTCCAGGTAACGGGCAAGCAAGTCGACTTCCAGGTTCACCCGGCGACCAGGCTGGTACGACGCCATGATGGTTTCGCTCAGGGTGTGGGGAATGATGGTCAGTTCAAATTCGGCGCCATTCACGGCGTTCACGGTCAGGCTGGTGCCGTCGACAGTGATCGAACCTTTGTGGGCAATGTATTTGGCCAGCTCTTTGGGCGCGCGGATGCGGAATTCCACGGCGCGGGCATTTTCGCTGCGGGCAACGACTTCGCCGACACCGTCGACGTGGCCGCTGACCAGGTGACCACCGAGACGGGTGGTGGGCGTCAGGGCTTTTTCGAGGTTGACCGGGCTGCCGGCCTTGAGGTCATTCATCGCGGTGCAGTCCAGGGTTTCCCGGCTGACGTCGGCGGCAAAGCCGTTGCCCGGCAGTTCGATGACGGTCAGGCACACGCCGCTGACGGCGATGCTGTCGCCCAGTTTGACGTCGCCGAGGTCGAGCTTGCCGGTTTCAACCAGCAGGCGCACGTCGCCGCCCTTGGGGGTCATGGCGCGAATGCTGCCGATGGATTCGATAATGCCGGTGAACATGGCCTTCTCCTGGAAAACGGGGCGGGCACTTGAGCGCCCGGTCAGAATTATACGCTCGCTGCTGGCACAGGGATGGCAGTGACTCGCCAGTCGTCGCCTACAGCGCGCATTTCAGTGATCTTGAGTTGGGGGGCGTCGGCCAGTTTCTCAAGCGGCCAGTCCAGCAAAGGCCGGGCAGCGGAGCCGAGGAACTTGCCGGCGACGAAAATCACATATTCGTCCACCAGACCTTGCTGGGCAAACGCCCCTGCCAGGCTTGGGCCAGCTTCCACCAAGACTTCGTTGACGCCACGGGCGGCCAGCGCCACCAGCGCCGAGCGCAGGTCGACCTGGCCTTCTACGCCTGGCACCACCAGACACTCGGGGCCTCGGGGGAACTGGTTTTCCGGGGTGACACAAGTGATGACCAATGCCGGGCCCGCCTTAAAGAAGGGTGCGTTGAGCGGCACCCGCAGGCGGCCGTCGATCAACACACGCAACGGCGGGCGCGACATGGCCAGGGCGGTGGTTTCTTCATCCAGTCCCAGCTCGGCAGCACGGACGGTAAGCCGCGCACCGTCGGCCAACACCGTGTCGGCGCCAGTCAACACCACGCTGGACTCGGCGCGCAGGCGCTGCACGGCGGCGCGGGCGGCGGGACCGGTGATCCATTGGCTTTCGCCGCTGGCCATCGCGGTACGACCGTCCAGACTCATCGCCATTTTGATTCGCACGAACGGCAACCCGTGTTCCATGCGTTTGAGAAAGCCTTTGTTGAGCGCCCGCGCCTCACCTTCCAGTACGCCACTGCGCACCTCGATCCCGGCTTGGGCCAAGCGCTGCATACCGCGCCCGGCAACTTCCGGGTTAGGGTCCTGCATCGCCGCGACCACCCGCGCCAGCCCGGCGCTCACCAGCGCATCGGCGCACGGCGGGGTGTGACCATAGTGGCTGCACGGTTCGAGGGTGACGTATGCCGTGGCGCCTCGGGCCTTATCGCCGGCAGCCCGCAAGGCATGCACTTCCGCATGGGGCTCGCCCGTGCGCACATGCCAGCCTTCGCCGACAATCTGCCCATCGCGCACAATCACGCAGCCAACACGCGGATTAGGGTGGGTGGTGTACAGGCCGTTGCGCGCCAGTTCAAGGGCGCGGGCCATGTAATGGGCGTCGAGGACAGTTTGTTCAGCAGAAGGAGGAATCATGGTTTGACCGGCTCACGGGCCAGGCGGTCGATCTCTTCGCGGAACTCATTGAGGTCCTGGAAGCGTCGATACACCGAAGCGAAACGGATATAGGCGACTTCGTCGAGCTTTTGCAGCTCGCCCATCACCAACTCTCCCACCACCAGGCTCTTGACCTCGCGCTCGCCAGTCGCTCGCAGCTTGTGCTTGATATGCGCCAGCGCCGCCTCCAGCCGCTCGACACTCACCGGGCGTTTTTCCAGCGCGCGCTGCATACCGGCGCGCAGTTTTTCTTCGTCGAAAGGCTGGCGGCTGCCGTCGGACTTGATCAGACGTGGCAATACCAGTTCGGCGGTTTCGAAGGTGGTGAAACGTTCACCGCAGCCAGAGGCCAGGCATTCGCGCCGGCGACGTACTTGATCGCCCTCGGCGACCAGACGCGAGTCAATGACCTTGGTGTCGTTGGCACCGCAGAAGGGACAGTGCATGGTGGCAGGCAACAAAAAAAGGGAGGGCCATGGTAGCGCATCCCTGTGGCAAGACAAGCCATAGCCTTTACGGTATACAGGCGGGCTATTATGTTTCTTACATTTCAAGCCACGGATTTTGTCCTTTCTGGAGCCGTACATGCAGTTACGACCACTTGTTTTGCTCACCCTGTTCAGTGTCCTGGTCGCCTGCAGCAGCGAAGCCCCCAAGCCGTCTGCGCCCCAACCGGTGCCTGCGCAGGAGAAAAAAGTCCCTGGCATTGAAGACCTGGGCCCCCTACCCGCCTACCAACGTGAAATCAACGGCAGCCTGACCAACGTCCCCGCCGGTGCCGAAGTCGAGATGGCCCTGCTGGTGATCGACGACCGTTCGCGCCCGCAACAACTGCTCGCCAGCAGCGTACTGACCGGCAACGGCAAGCCCGTGGCCTTCCGCCTGCGTTTTAACCCAGAGGCTTTCCCGGCCGGTGCACGGGTTGAGCTGCGTGGCCGCGCCAGCCAGTCCGGTCAGTTGATCCTGCACCTGCCCGCCGTACGCATCACCCAAGCAATCACCCAGACCACCGGCCCCCTGGAACTCGTCAAGGCACCATGACGCCCCCGTTGGACTTGCAGCGCGCCCTGAGCGCGCTGATCGGCGACGCTCAACTGGTGCCCTGCCCGCTGCCGGGCACCGAGCTCTCGTTGTGGCTGTTGGATGCGGACAACATGGACCGCGCCTTCAGCCCGGAAGAAACCCGGCGCATCCTGCATGAGCCGCCCTACTGGAGTTTTTGCTGGGCCAGCGGCCTGGCATTGGCGCGGTATTTGGCGGCGAACCCCGAGTGGGTCGCGGGCAAGCGCGTGCTGGACTTCGGCGCCGGTTCCGGCGTGGCCGCGATTGCGGCGGTTAAGGCGGGCGCGGTGGAAGTAGTTGCCTGCGACCTGGATACGCTGGCGTTGGCATCTTGCCGCGCCAATGCCGAGCTCAATAACGTGGAATTAACCTATTCGCCGGACTTCTTCGCCGAAGCCGATCGCTTCGACCTGATCCTGGTAGCCGATGTGCTTTACGATCGCGCCAACCTGCCACTGCTGGATCATTTCCTCAGCCGCGGCCGCGAAGCACTGGTGGCGGACTCACGGGTGCGCGACTTCCAACACCCGGCTTATCAGCGCCTGGAAATCCTCGATGCGCTGACGTTGCCGGACTTGGCCGAGCCTTGGGAGTTTCGCAAGGTGAGCCTGTACCATTCGCGACGCCAGCCCTTATAGTTGCCCCATTCCCGCTTTATTCGAGACGCCCCATGAGTGAGCCCACGCCGTACATCTTCGACGTCACCGCCGCCAACTTCGACCAGGCCGTGATTCAGAACTCCTTCGAAAAACCCGTGTTGGTGGATTTCTGGGCCGAGTGGTGCGCGCCCTGCAAGGCCTTGATGCCGATGCTGGCGCAGATTGCCGAGAGTTATCAGGGCGAGTTGCTGTTGGCGAAGGTCGATTGCGAAGCCGAGCAAGACATCGTTGCGCGCTTTGGTATTCAAAGCCTGCCGACGGTGGTGCTGTTCAAGGATGGCCAGCCGGTAGACGGGTTCGCCGGAGCCCAGCCGGAGTCGGCTGTGCGAGCGCTGTTGGCGCCGCATGTGCAGATGCCCGCGCCGAAGGCGGCGGATCCATTGGTACAGGCACAAACGTTGTTTGCCGAAGGGCGCATCAGCGACGCCGAAGCCGTACTCGTCGCGCTGCTGGGCGAGGACAACACCAACGCCGCCGCGCTGATTCTGTACGCACGCTGCCTGGCCGAACGCGGTGAGCTGGGTGAAGCCCAAACCGTGCTCGACGCAGTGAAAAGCGACGACCACAAAGCCGCGCTCGCCGGGGCCAAGGCGCAAATCACTTTCCTGCGCCAAGCCGCCGACCTGCCGGACGCCGCCGACTTGAAAAGCCGTCTGGCGCAAAACCCGCAGGACGATGAAGCTGCGTATCAGTTGAGCATCCAGCAACTGGCGCGCCAGCAGTACGACGCCGCGCTGGAAGGCCTCCTCAAGTTGTTTATCCGCAACCGCGGCTACAGCGAAGGCCTGCCGCACAAGACCCTGTTGCAAGTGTTCGAACTGCTGGGCAATGACCACCCGCTGGTCACCGTGTACCGCCGCAAGTTGTTTGCCGCGCTGTACTAATCACCGATCCAACTGTACAGCGGCGTATCCCCGCCGCTGCTCACCTTGACCTTAGCGCTGTGGCGCAGGCGCACCAACAGTCGCTTGCCCGCCGCAGCATCCCCCGCCAAACCTTCCAATCGATCAAGCAACTCCAGGCCACTGAGTTGTCCGGCGTTGCGCAACAGGTCCTGGGCGTTCTGCCACAGGTCATCATTGTGTTTGACCGGCGCTACCGGCGCGGCGGCGGCGCTGGCTGCCGGCGTCGCCTGCAATTGCGCGCCCAACTTTGCCCAATCGCCGTCGTCCAGTTCCAGGGTTAAGTCCACCGGCAGGTCGCCGATGGTTCCACGAATTCGCAACATCGTCCTGACTCCTGCAGTTTTTCTGACGGGCATGCTCCCATGCGGCTTGCGCAACGCCAAGCAGACGGTCAAACTCTCGGCCTTATTGTTATAAGATCACATAACATAACTTTCATGTTCTGGAGCCCTCTCATGCGCCGTCTGCTGCTCGCTTTGCCGTTTGCCCTGCTGCCACTGGCCATTGCCCATGCGGCTGAAGACCATGATCACGACCACGAACACGGCAGCCTCGGCGCGCACGAGCACGGCGTCGGGCGTCTCAACGCCGTACTCGACGGCCAGACCCTGGAGCTTGAGCTGGACAGCCCGGCAATGAATCTGGTGGGTTTTGAGCACGTCGCCACCACGGCTGCCGATAAGGCCAAAGTCGCCGCTGCACGCAAACAGCTGGAAAACCCATCGGCCCTGTTCAACCTGCCCAAGGCCGCCGGTTGCGTGATCAGCTCCCAGGAGCTCAACAGCCCGCTGTTCGGTGACAAGCCGGAAGCCGACCACGACGACGATGACCACGATCACGACGCCAAAGACGGCGCCCACGAACATCATCACGACCACAGCGAAATCCACGCCCACTACCAATTCACCTGCGCCACGCCGACTGCGTTGAGCAATCTGGACCTGACCCAGGTATTCAAGACCTTCCCCGCCACTCAGAAAATTCAGGTGCAACTGATCGGCCCGAGCGGCCAGCGAGGTGTTGATGCCACCGCCACAGCAGCCACCCTGAAGTTCTGAGTTCACATGACCCAAGCACTGATCGAACTGTCTGACCTGCGCTTCAACTGGCCCGGTCACCCACAGTTGCTGGACATCCCCGCCTTCCGCCTGGAAGCGGGTGAAACCCTGTATCTCAAGGGCCCGAGCGGCAGCGGCAAAACTACGCTGCTTGGTCTGTTGGGCGGCGTGCAGAAACCCAGCCGAGGTAGCATTCGCTTGCTCGGCCAGGAGCTGACCGAACTCTCGGCCGGCGCCCGTGATCGTTTCCGCGTCGACCATACGGGCTACGTCTTCCAGCAGTTCAACCTGCTGCCGTTCCTGTCGGTGCGCGAAAACGTTGAGTTGCCTTGCCACTTTTCCAAACTGCGAGCGCAGCGGGCAAAGCAGCGCCACGGCAGTGTCGACCAGGCCGCCGCTACATTGCTCGCGCATTTGGGCTTGAAGGATAAACACCTGCTGGAGCGCCGCGCCGATTCGCTGTCCATCGGCCAGCAACAACGGGTGGCTGCCGCACGCGCGCTGATCGGCCAACCGGAATTGGTGATCGCCGACGAACCCACCTCAGCCCTGGACTACGACGCCCGCGAAGCTTTCCTTCAGCTGCTGTTCGCTGAATGCCGCGACGCCGGCGCCAGCCTGTTGTTTGTCAGCCATGATCAGAGCCTGGCGCCGCTGTTCGACCGCAACCTGTCGCTGGCCGAACTCAATCGCGCCGCCACGCCCGCAGAGGTTTGAGATGTATTTGTTTCGTCTAGCCATGGCCAGCCTGGCTAACCGTCGCTTTACCGCGATCCTCACCGCGTTTGCCATCGCGCTTTCAGTCTGCTTGTTGCTCGCAGTGGAACGGGTTCGCGTTGAGGCGCGCAACAGTTTCGCCAGTACCATCAGCGGCACCGACCTGATCGTCGGCGCCCGCTCCGGTTCGGTCAACCTGCTGCTGTATTCGGTATTTCGCATCGGCAACGCCACCAACAACATCCGCTGGGACAGCTACGAGCACTTCGCCGCCAGCCCCCAGGTGAAATGGGCGATCCCGATTTCCCTCGGCGACTCCCATCGCGGCTACCGGGTGATGGGTACCAACGAGTCGTACTTCGAGCATTACCAGTACGGCCGCAAGCAAAACCTCGAACTGGCCAGCGGCCGTGCCTTTGCCACCGACCCGTTCGAAGTGGTGCTCGGTGCCGAGGTCGCTGATGCCCTGCACTACAAGCTCGGCGACAAGCTGGTACTGGCCCACGGCGTGGCGGTGGTCAGCCTGGTCAAGCACGATGACAAGCCGTTCACCGTGGTCGGTATCCTCAAGCGCACCGGCACGCCGGTGGATCGCACGTTGCACATCAGCCTGGGCGGCATGGAAGCTATCCATATTGACTGGCACAACGGTGTGCCGGCCCAGGGCAAAGGCCGCATCAGCGCCGATCAGGCGCGCAATATGGACCTGACCCCGCAGGCCATTACCGCCTTCATGCTCGGCCTGAACAACAAGATTTCCACCTTCGCCCTGCAGCGCGAGATCAATGAATTCCGTGGCGAGCCGATGCTGGCGATCCTGCCCGGCGTGGCGCTGCAAGAGCTGTGGAGCATGATGGGCACCGCCGAAAAAGCGCTGTTCGTGATCTCGCTGTTTGTGGTGCTGACCGGCTTGATCGGCATGCTCACCGCCATCCTTACCAGCCTCAACGAACGCCGCCGCGAAATGGCGATCCTGCGTTCGGTGGGTGCACGGCCGTGGCATATCGCAACGTTGCTGATCTTCGAAGCCTTCGCCCTGGCCCTGTCCGGCGTGATCGCAGGCGTGGGCTTGCTGTATGTATGCATTGCCGCGTCGCGTGGGTATTTGCAGGCCAATTACGGGCTGGACCTGCCGATGTCCTGGCCGAGCGAATATGAATGGACCTTGCTCGCCGGTATCCTGGCTGCTGCGCTGTTGATGGGCAGCGTGCCGGCCTGGCGCGCCTACCGACAATCCTTGGCCGATGGCCTGTCCATACGTTTATGAGGAAGGACTCGATGCGTCGCGCCCTGTTTGCACTATTGTTGCTGGTGGCGGTACCCGCCTGGGCCGATGAGCAGCCCAAGGATTTGTCCTGGCAGGAGATGATCCCACCGGACGCGCCGCCAGAAGTCCCGAATATGAAACCGCTGCACGACCTGTCGAACATGGCCGATGCCTTGTCCGTCGAAGCCGCGCCGGCGGCCAAGCAGGACCTGCCCAACGCGCCGGTGGTGCAGAGCCTCAATGGCCAGCACATCCGCCTGCCGGGTTATATCGTGCCGCTGGAAGTCAGCGAAGAAGGCCGTACCACCGAGTTCCTGCTGGTGCCGTATTTCGGCGCGTGCATCCACGTACCGCCGCCGCCGTCGAACCAGATCGTGCATGTGAAAAGTGAAGTCGGCGTGAAGCTCGATGAGCTCTACCAGCCGTATTGGATCGAAGGCGCGATGCAGGTCAAGCCGTCTACCAGCGAACTGGCGGACGCCGGTTACCAGATGGATGCCGAGAAGATTTACATGTACGAACTGCAGGAATAACGCTGATCGTCCTTTCATTGAGCTGAGTCAACAGACCGAACGGAACGATCTTTACCATTGGACGTACAACTTTTAAACGTCCTTTGGAGCTCCCATGAACAAGTCTCTGCTCGGCGCGTCCCTCTTCGCGCTCGCCCTCGTCGCCCCCATTGCCCATGCTCACGAAGCGGGCGACATTCTGGTTCGCGCCGGTGCTATCACCGTGAACCCGAAGGCCGACAGCAGCACCGTCAAGGTTGACCAGGGCCCGCTGGCCGGTACCAACCTGGGCGGCAAGGCGACCATGAGCAGCGACACCCAACTGGGCCTCAACTTCGCCTACATGCTGACCAACCACGTGGGTATCGAACTGCTGGCCGCCACGCCGTTCGAGCATGACGTGAAGATCAAGGGCACCGCCCTCGGCGGCGCCAACGGCAAGCTGGGTACGCTGAAACACCTGCCGCCAACCCTGAGCGTCGTGTACTACCCGCTGGACAACAAATCCCCGTTCCAACCGTACGTAGGCGCCGGTATCAACTACACCTGGATCTACGACGAACACGTCGGCAGCCGTGCACAGGGCGCAGGCTTCAGCAACTTCAAAGCCGAGAACTCATGGGGTTGGGCTGCGCAGATCGGCGCGGACTACATGATCAACGACAAGTGGATGATCAACGCCCAGGCGCGTTACATCGACATCAGCACCAAGGCTACCGTGGAAAACAACGCCGTGGCGCCGGGCACCCGTGCCAAGGTCAATGTGGACGTGGACCCAATGGTTTACATGGTGGGTATCGGCTACAAGTTCTAAGCAAAACTGCATAAACAACTGTGGGAGGGGGCTTGCTCCCGATGACGGTGGATCAGTCAACAAACCAGTGACTGGTACACCGCTATCGGGAGCAAGCCCCCTCCCACATTTGGTTGTGCGTTGGGTTCAGCTGTGGCGGTAAAACCGATCCAATAGCGCCGGAAGCCCCGCCCGCCAGGCCCGCGGCTTGATGCCAAAGGTATGCAGGATTTTCTTGCAGGCTAACACCGCGTGCTGCGGCTCGTCCGTCGCATCCGGCCGGGCCGCGTGGGCTTGGGCGGTGGGCGATTCAATGGCCAACGGATGGAAAGTGCGCGCTTCGGTTAGGATCGCCTGACCCAGCGCCAGCGGCGTAGTCGCCTCCTGGCCGGCGTAATGGTAAGTGCCCCACAGCGGCGCCGCGCAATCGAGTTGCTTGAGCACCGAAATGATCACCCGCGCCGCATCATCCACAGGCGTCGGGTTGCCACGGCGGTCATCCGCCATCAGCAATTCATCCGGTTTCTCGGCCCGAGCCAGGAAGCGCCCGAGGGTGCCATCCACACTGTCATCCAGCAGCCAGCCAAAGCGCAGCAACACATGCTGCGGGCACGTGGCGCGCACACTCTGTTCGATACGCCACAACGCCTGGCCACGCAGGCCCAGGGGCACCGGCTCGTCCTTTTCGCTGTAGGCGGTGGCACGGGAGCCATCGAATACGCGGTAGCTGGACGGTTGCAGCAGGGTGATGTTGTGGTGTTGGCACAGTTCGGCCAGGCGCTCGATAGCGAACTCCTGCGAAGCCAAACGGGTTTCGCTGACGGCTTCGGCCTGGAACCAGTCGAAGTAGTAGGCGAGATTGATCAAGGCATCGGGACGGGTGTCGTCGAGCAATTGGGTGAGGCTCGCGGCATCCCAGCCGTCTTGGGGCGGTTTGGGTGCGAGGAAACCGATGTCTTCCTCTGCACCGAGGCGAATCAGCGCCTGCCCGAGGGCATTCCCGCCGCCCAATAACATAAGGCGCATTCGCATAGATTGAGCAGGCCCGGTCTGTTTGGAACGTTGGCTATGGTCGGCAGGCCCGTGGGCCTTGCCGCTGGCATTTGCCAGAATCGTTGCATTTTGCGGGTTTGTAGCGCAACCGTCACGGATTAAGTGTCTTGACGCCTGGCTCTGCGGGCTCATGCTCCAACGCCGAACGCTGGGGCACCATGACCTGCTGTGGATAAGTCTGCGCGAAGTGCACCTCGGGGCAGTTATCCACAAGCTTTTTCAGACGCTGGTTAAACGCGCGACTGACAGCATATTGCCCACCCGATACCGTGCGGAACTGCGCTGTGAGCACCACGCCATTGAGGTCCATCTTGTCGACACCAAACACTTCCAGCGGCCCTTGCAGGTTGTACTTGAGGAAGACATCGTCGCGGATCGACTGACCGGCTTCACGAATCAACTCCACGGCCTTGTCCACATCGGTGTCGTAGGTGAACTGCACCGAGAAGAACGCATAGGCAAATTGCCGCGACTGGTTGGTGACCGCCTTGATCTGCCCGAACGGCACCGAATGCACAAAGCCCTTGCCGTCACGCAGACGCAGGGTGCGGATAGTCAGGCCCTCGACGGTGCCGGCGTGGCCGGAGTCGAGCACCACCCAGTCGCCGATGGACAGCGTGTCTTCAATGATGATGAACAGCCCGGTGATCACATCTTGCACCAGTTGCTGAGAGCCAAAACCAATGGCCAGGCCGACCACACCAGCACCCGCCAGTAGCGGCGCGACATTGATGCCAAGGTTGGCCATGGTGGTGATCGCGCAGATGACCACCAGGATGATCTTCACCGCATTACGCAACAGCGGCAGTATGGTTTTCACCCGCGTGCTCGGCTGGCGACTGGAGCGCTTGTTTACCGGCGGTTTCAGCGCTTCCTGGATCGCCGTGTCGAGCACCACCCAGAACAACCATGTCATCAGCAGGATCAGGCCGATGCTGCTCAAAGAGTCGCTGATTGCCCGCCCTACCGAGTTGCGCTGGGCAAACTCGAACAGGGACACGCCCCAGATCCGCCCAAGGATTTCGATAAAGGCGATCGCCATGACAATGCGCAGGATCGCGTGCAACAGGCTCAAGAAGCGATCTTTATAGGCGCTGCTGCGCTGGATCGCTACCTGGCTGCGGGACTTGAACAGGTGTTGCAACACGGTGCTCAAGAACACGGTGCCAATCAGCAGAATCGTGGTGAACAGCGCGCAACGCAGGGCTTTCTGGTTATCGTCACCGGCGCCGATGAGGTTGATTGCCGAGACCAGCACCATCAATAGAATCGGCCAGTACCAAAGGCCGGAAAACACCCGCAAAGATTGCTGCAACGCCGGATGTTTAAGGCGCTGGGCCAGTGGCCGATTGCGGATCAGATGGGCGACCGGCCGACGCAAGCGCACCACCAGCACGCCGAAAATCACCGCCGCGAACAGGCCGGTAAATACCGCAATACTGCTGGTGATATTGCCGCCAAGCTGGCGGGCAATTTGCGGGCTGGTCAGGGCATCGCTGAGGGCGGCGAGGAAGCCAATCAGGAACAGCGGCTTGGGGCAGTAATCGCGAATAATCTGCACCGCCGGCCGCTTGTGGCCGAAATTGAACATGACAATCACGCACAACAGCATCGAGGTGGAAAAGATCCCGCTGCTGGTGGCATAGGCAAAACACAGTGCCAACGCGCGCCCCACCGAAGTGGGCAGGAAGTGACTGACATAAAGGGTCAGCGGCAGGCAGATCAGCGCCGGGATCGTGTAGGGCACCACATACCCGAGCACCGCATGCAGGCGTTTGCGCTGTGCGACGAATGACCGTCGGCCCAAGCGCTGCACGATAAACCGCCCCAGCAACGTCAACACGGTAAATGCGCCGACCCACACACCTGACAGCAGCAGAAAATTCCCGGCCACACTCCACGGCGAACGTTCTGACGTTTGGTCGACCAACCGCCCTACTTCATCCGCCGCCCTGTCCGCACGCAGGCGCCAGGCGTCGATCAGGCTCTGATTGAGGTCGAGCTTGTCCTGCACGTCGTCGATGCTGGAACTGATGGCACCGAGCAGTCCGCCTTCCACCAGCAACTCTGGCTTGGCCGGCGTCTCGGGTTCGGGCGCAACCGCCGCGGCGTGCAGTGCGCCACTGCCGCAAAACAGCAGCGCACCGAGCAGTAATGCAGTCTTGAGATTCAGCAAAACACCGAGTTCCTTCAGAAGGGTCTGTAAGGAACTGACGGGTTTCAGCAGGGATGGTTCACTTCAGGTCGACATTCAGGCTTGGCGCGCCAAACGCTACCAACTGCGCGTTAGAGCCGGCGAAATAGCCTTTCCAGAAGCCTTCCAACGCTTGGATGGTCTTGCCGGAGCGATAAGCCTGCTTGACGTCCTTGGTCACCAACGCCGCACCGGCCACATAGACCCGCGCGCCCTGCAGATCGGCGAACAGGCCTTTGTCGGCCACCCGCTTCAGCTCGGCGTCGGGTTGCAGATCACGAATCCGGTTGTTGGCGTAGAAGCTGCCGAAGTCGCTGTTTTCCAGCATGTCGGAAATCAACAACACCACACGTTCCTGAGCCGGTTGCTGGCCCAGGTCTTTGCCTATATCACGCAACGACTGGAAGATCTCACTGCGCGCAATATCTTCGGACGCTTCACGCAGCGTGGTCACAAACACCTTGCCAAAGGTCTTGTTGAAAAAGCTGCGCTGCTCGGCCAGGCACGTATCAAAGGTGCGCAGCGATTGCATGCCCACGCGCTCACGGACTTTCTCGTCGATGCCCTGGTTGAGTTCACCGGCAAAGCGCAATTGCATGAACTGCCCCGGCAGAAACGCCGAGAAGCTGTACAGTCGGACCTTATCGCCCGGCTGTACAAAGCGCTGCACCTGGGCCCAAGTGGCCTTCTGAATAACCTCAGGCATCGGGATCGTTTGATCAATGATCACCGTCAACTCGCGCCCCGCAGCCACGGGCCGAAACTCAGCGACCTTGGCGTACGGATAGCAATCCGGAATGTCGTTGCGCTCGCCGGCCACCGCCATCAATGGCGCCAGCAACAGGGCACAGAAAAAGCGCGGGATCATCATTCAAGCACCTGTTGCGTCAAAGTCTTTAACCAACTGCTGTTCGGCACGCAGCGCCAGCACATCTTCCAGGGCGTGGCCTTTGGCACGGCTGATCGTTGCCAATTGCTCTTCGGTGTAGGCCGTCAGGTCTTTGCCGCGCAGGGCGTCGAGACCTTCCGAGGCAGCCACCGCCACTGGCGCCTGCACCGGGGCTGGGGCTGGTGCAGCGACTTCTGCTACCGCCGGTGCGGCAGGTGCGGCAGGTGCAACCGGAACATTGACGGGTTTGGCCGCCGGTTGCGGATTCCCTGGCAACGCCTGTTTGCGCGCCACGAAGGTCTCGAAACTGCGATTGTGTGCAGTGGTCAACGCCGCCTGCTGCTGGGCGTTGGTGGTGGTGCGCCCGGCGAGCTTGAGCTGCAATTTGCTCAATTTGTGATCGGCATGGGAGGCAATTTCCACGCGCTGGCTCTGCATCCAGTTTTCCAGGGCTTCGCCGCTGGAGAACTTGTGGGTGTGCTCCCAGGCAGTCTTGGACTCAACCCCGGCAAAACCGAAGATCGACGCCAGCCAGATACTGGTGATCTGAATCGCGATGTAGATCACCGACAGCACGATGAAGGTGATCAGCGAGGCTTTGCGGATCGCGTCCATCTTGTCGGTCAGGGTTTGCTTGTCTGCCTGATCGTTGATCGCCGCCGAATCGGCCGGCAGCTCGAACGGGCTGGCCGAGTCGTAATTCTGCTGGGCAAAGGCATGCGGGCTGCCGACCATTTCGGTCTCGATGCTTTTGAGCTGCATGGTGCGGATACCGAACGCCGCAATCGCGATAATCGCGATCCAGATACCGGTGGTGATCATCCAGCCACGGCTTGGTGTCACGGTGTGGTTGGTGTTGATGCGCGCCAGGATACGGTTGTAGTCCTTGCCGTCTTTATCGCTTTCGGTGTCTTTGATCCCGATGCCCGGCAACTCCTTGAGCTGATTCGGGCGATCGCTGTCGCTGTCGTTTTCCCACCAGTGGCGAGCCTTGCTGATCAGCGCGTTCTTGTGCGCAGCACGGCCGGTGACTTCGGCCAGGATCGCCGAGGCGACCGCCAGCAGGAAGGCAAACAACCAGCCCATCCAGCTTTGGTCATTGGCCGACAGGTTCTGGTTAATGAATGGCACCAGTACGTAGGCGAAACCCACGGCCTCGAACATGATCAGCATAAAAATCAGGGCAAACACCCAGAAAGGTCGCTCCCGGCGGCCACGCTCGCCGATGGTGCGCAGGTAGGATTCGCTTTTATTAAAGAAATCGACGTCTTCCGCGCCGATTTTTTCATAGCGCGAGTAGTACGCGTCGCACAGCTCGCTCTCGGATTTCGGCCAGCCATAAGCGTCGAGCATCAGGCTCTGCTTGGACAGGCGCGCTACCTTGCCGATCACGGGCACGCCGTGCCAAACACGCATGACGAAATAACCCACTTTTTCCCAATACGCTTGAATCAGGATCGCCGCCAGCAGCGTGGAAATCACCAGGCCGGTGATTAGCTTGTTTGCCCAGAGCAGGGCCGTCAGCGCATTAAAGCTGAAGTCTTCCATGGTGTATGTCCTTGAGTCTTACGCGCGAATCGGCACGAAACGGGTAGTGAAAGCTTCACGGCTGCGCGGGTAGAACAACGCACCGTCCGTGGCTTCGGAGTTTTTCTTGCTGAACACCACGTCGATACACGACACCGGTGCCTTGGGGTCTTGGATGAAAACGCGATAGAGCACCCGGTCCTCACCTTCGTAGGTGTTGGCCACGGCTTTGCTTTTGATCGACTTGCGGTTGCCGTCCTTGTAGCCCTGGACCACTTCGATGAAGGGTTGGCGGTCGACGCTGGCGCCGTCACGCAGGATCGAAACCGGCGACAGCGTCACGAGGTGGCCATTGACAACATTGGCCCACACGCGGTTGTTGTAGCCCGGCAGGTACTCGGTGGTGACTTGGGTGTCGAGCGCCTTGCCGCTGGCGAGGTTGAACACCTTGCCGGTTTCTCGCGGGCGGTCGGCTTCGCAACTGCTGTTGGGCAGATCGTTGGCTTGCGCGCTGCTGACCAGAGCGAACCCGGCCTTTTTCGGCGCGATGCCTTGGGCCAGGGTCCAACGCGTGTCGCTGGCCGGCTGGCCGCCAAAGTCGACCAGGGCGGTACCGGCATCGGCGGGCTTGCTCTCGGCAGCCGGTTTGGTGGTGGCAGCAGGCTTGTTTTTCGGCGCGCGGGCGACGGTGCGCGCAGGCTCGGTCGAGGTACCGTGCGCCAGGTATTTGGAGTTGTTCTGTTCGGCGTTGACCCGTTTGACCAGCATGTTGCGGTCAGTCACTTCAACGATCTCAACCCGACGGTTCTTGCCGCGTTGCTGCACATCGCTGTTGTCGGCGATTGGCCGCGAAGCCCCCGCCCCCTGGAAAAACATACGCTGCGGGGCGATGCCTTGCTCGGCCAGGATCGACGCCACGGCGCGGGCACGTTGCTCGGACAACCGCTGGTTGGTGGCGGCGCTGCCGGTAGCGTCGGTGTGGCCGACGACCAGAATAGCCGCTTGGCTGTTCTGGCCCTGCTTGGGCGCGAACGCGGCGGCCAACTTGCGGACCTGGCGCTGACCATTGGCGCTCAACTGCGCGCTGCCGGTGGCGAACATGCCTTCATCCTGCACTTGGGCAACGATGCCCGCTTCAGTCGGTGCCGGCGCGCGGGCGTTTCCGCTGGCGACCTCCTGGCTTTGCAGGGTTTGCACCTGGATATTCAGGTTCTCTTCCTTGGCGATCCGCTCCAGTTCCTGCAAACGGTTCTGCCACAAGTTACCCGCCACACAACCGGCCGCCGCGCCCACACCACCGCCGACGATCGCCTTTTTGGCATCGCCCGTGATCGCATACGTCAGGCCTGCACCGAGCAATGCACCACCGGCGCAACCGATGGCCGTGCCGTAGTTTTTGCCGGCGTCGTTAAGCGTCGCGCAGCCGCTGAGCGCCACGGCGCCAGCAAGCAGGCTGATTTTTCGGGTAAAGGAGGTATTCACTTGATGGGTTCCGGCCTTCATGAAAAGAGCCGCCGACCCACTGCCAACGCCGAATACGCGCCAACTGCATCATCCATGAACAGGCCCTGCACAATCGTTGAATGGGGTAAATAGCGCGGGATTGGATCACGTCAGTGATGGCAATTCAACAGCATTTGTAATTCCATGCGTCCTTCAGAACCGTCCGTAGGACGCTCGAAACTTTCTCCAGCCGCCAGCAGTCAGCCATTACATGAAGCCAAGCCCCACTCTTCACAGGAATACACATGACTGCGATCCCCGACTGGGTGCCCGTTACCCCCAGCGTCGCCATCACGCGCTTTACAGTGCTGACGGTCAATATCCACAAGGGCTTCACCGCCCTGAACCGACGCTTCATCCTGCCCGAGCTGCGAGAAGCGGTGCGCAGCGTGGGCGCAGACATGGTGTTCCTGCAGGAAATCCATGGCACCCACGAGCGCCATCCGCAGCGCTACAGCGACTGGCCGAACATGCCGCAGTACGAGTTTCTGGCCGACAGTATCTGGCCGCAGTTCGCTTACGGGCGTAACGCGGTTTATCCCCATGGCGACCACGGCAATGCGCTGCTGTCGAAATTCCAGATCGTGAGCTACGACAACCTCGACATCTCCCAAAGCGGCCATGAAAACCGTGGCCTGCTGCATTGCGTGTTGCGCTTGCCGGGCAGCGGGCAGGAAGTGCACGCAATCTGTATCCACCTGGGCTTGCGCGAGGTGCATCGCCAGCAGCAATTGCGTTTGCTGGAGCAGCGCATCCGCGAGATTCCTGCCGATGCGCCGTTGGTGGTCGCCGGCGATTTCAACGACTGGCGCCAGCGGGCCGATTTGAGCCAAAGCGGCCTCACCGAGGTGTTCGTGCACACCCTTGGCAAACCGGCGCGCACCTTCCCGGCACGCCTGCCGTTGCTGCCGCTGGACCGCATTTATGTGCGCAACGTGAAGGTTCACAACCCACAGGTGCTGACCACACGGCCGTGGTCCCATCTTTCAGACCACGTGCCGCTGTCGGTGGAGATTGAGCTATGAACGTTGCGGTCGAGCACATCTCTACCGACCAGCCGCCGGACGAAACCAAGGCACGCGACCTGGATTACGGCTGGCAAAGCGGTAATCAGGTCGAGTTGCTGGAGAACGGCGAAGCGTACTTTCCCAAGGTATTCGAGGCGCTGCGCCAAGCCCGGCGCGAGATCCTGCTGGAAACCTTTATCCTTTTCGAAGACAAGGTTGGCCATGAGCTGCAACGTATCCTGATCGAGGCGGCGCAGCGTGGGGTCAAGGTCGTGGTCAGCCTGGATGGCTTTGGCTGCGGCGAGCTGAGCGCGGGGTTTCTCGGTGAGCTGGCCGAAGCCGGCGTGACGGTGCAGATGTTCGATCCGGCGTCCAAGACGCTGGGGATTCGCACAAACTGGTTCCGCCGCCTGCACCGCAAGATTGTGGTGGTGGACGCCACCGTGGGGTTTATCGGCGGGATCAACTTCTCTGCTGATCACTTGGGGGATTTCGGCCCCGAGGCCAAACAGGATTACGCGGTGCAGGTAATTGGCCCGGCGGTGGCAGACCTGCATCACTTTGCCTTGGCACAAAGTGGCCGCCAGGTGCGCACGCGGCGCGGGTGGCGACGGCGCCAGCAGCGGCCTTCAGCGTGGTCGAGCGAGCACGGCGACGGCATGGTACGGTTGATTTACCGTGACAACCTGCAACACCGCGACGATATCGAAGAAGCGTATATCCATGCCCTGAGCAAGGCCCAACACCGAGCGGTGATCGCCAACGCGTATTTCTTCCCCGGCTACCGCCTGCTGCGGGAAATCCGCAACGCCGCGCGCCGCGGCGTGCATGTGCAGTTGATCATGCAGGGCCAACCCGACGTGCTGCTGGCCAAACTGGCAGCACGCATGCTCTACGACTACCTGCTCAAAGACGGCGTAGTGATTCACGAATACTGCCAGCGCCCGCTGCACGGCAAAGTCGCCTTGGTGGATGACGAGTGGAGCACTGTAGGTTCGAGCAACTTGGACCCGTTGAGCCTGGCACTGAATCTGGAAGCCAACGTGTTGATTCGCGACCGCGCGTTTAATCAGCAACTGTACGAGCGCCTCGAAGTGCTCAGTAAAAATCACTGCCAGACCATGCCGGAAAACCGCAAGCCACGCCTGTGGTTGTGGCGATTGACCGTCGGCTTCCTGGTGTTCCATGTGATGCGCCATTTCCCCGCGCTGACCGGTTGGCTGCCTGCGCACAAACCGCGCTTGAAACCCTTCGTGCATGAGGAACAGCGCCATGAAAGCTGAGCGTTTCAAGCGTTGGAAGAAGCCCCTGACCATCGCCTTCTTCCTGCTGCTGATCGTGCTGTTCACCCTGCTCGCCCGCAGGATCGACTGGAGCGAGGTGGTCCAGACGCTGGGTGATTTCAAACTGCGTACCTTGCTGATAGCAGGCGCGTTGACCCTGTGCAGCTTTATCGTCTACGCCTGCTTCGACCTGATCGGCCGCACCTACATCCGCCAGCCATTGCGCTGGAAGCAGATTCTGCCGGTGGGCATCATCAGCTACGCGTTCAACCTCAACCTCAGCGCGTGGGTCGGCGGCATCGCCATGCGCTATCGGCTGTATTCGCGGTTGGGCGTGAGCACCGGCAATATCGCCAAGATTCTGGGCCTGAGCCTGGCCACCAATTGGTTTGGCTACATGGCGCTGGCCGGCGCGGTTTTCAGCAGCGGGCTGGTGACCATGCCGCCGGGCTGGAAGCTGAGCAGCGGCGCGCTGCAAGGGGTGGGTGTATTGCTGGTGTTGGCCAGCCTGGGCTACCTGGCGGCCTGCCAATTTTCGAAAAAACGCGCGTGGTCGATCCGAGGCATCGAGATCAACCTCCCATCGCTGCGCATGGCCTGCTTGCAACTGGCGTTGGGCGCGTTGAACTGGTCGCTGATGGCGGCGGTGATTTTTACCCTGCTGCCCGCCAAGTTGGACTATCCGCTGGTACTGGGTGTGTTGTTGATCAGCGCGATTGCCGGCGTAGTCACCCATATCCCAGCCGGGCTTGGGGTGCTGGAAGCGGTGTTTATCGGGCTGTTACAGCATGAGGCGTCGCGGGGCAGTTTGCTGGCGGGGTTGATTGCGTATCGGGCGATCTACTTCATCTGCCCGCTGCTGATTGCACTGGTGATGTACTTGGGCGTGGAAGCCAAGGCCAAGGCGTTGCGGGTGAAGAAAACACCCGCCTGAACGCACTACTGGGATTGGATGATGCTCAACCGCTCGCCGACCACCATCTCGGTGATCCAGTCCACCAGGATCGAGGTGTAGGCCTGTTGGGAAACCGGATCGCTGAGGGAGTGGTCAGCGCCATCGATGATGCGGTGAGTCAGGGAATGGGTCTGCTGGCACGCGGCGCGGTAACTCATGATGGTGGCGTGGGGCACATGGTCATCTGTTTCCGATTCGACAATCAGCACATCACCGGTAAACGCCGCACAAGCATGTAAGGCGCGGTTGGTCTCGGCATGCACCAGGGTGCTGCGGTAATCCATCAAATCGACCTTATCCAGATCGCGCTTGGGCTTGAGCCATTCCTGATCGCGGTACAACGCCGGCACACGCAGCGCCAGCCAGCGTACCGGGCGCAGCGAGGTGAGGATTGCAGCCAGGTAGCCGCCATAACTGGTGCCCACGACCGCCACCGCCGAGGTGTCGATGGCAGGATGGGCGAGCAGCCGGTCATACGCCGCCAGCAGGTCCCGCAAGTTGTCTTCGCGGGTGACGCGGTTCAATGGAATACCGTTGCCAGCATGGCCGCGTAGGTCGAAGGTCAGGCACACACACCCAAGGCCGGCGATGCCTTTGGCCCGCTCCAGATCCCGCTCTTGGCTACCGCCCCAGCCGTGCACAAACAACACGCCCGGCACTTTGGATTTAGGGCTCAGAAACGTGCCGCTCATTTGTTCGTCGTCGATATCGATGGAAATGGTTTCACTTCTAGCCGTCATAAGATTTAACCGTCACGTACTTGAGAAGAAAGTCGCTGTTTTCCGCGGGGCCGCGGTACACCTCAATGGCATCCGCCGGCAGCGCTTGGTCCACGTAGGTTTCTACCGAGGACACATGAATGGCTTTAAGGCCCGGGTGGTTGATGAAGCTCTGCAGCGCCGCGACTTCCGCGCTGCTGGCGCCGCCCATGCGCCAGGATTGTTCGAGCACGCCACTGCGACGCTGGCCGTGGTTATCCAAACCTTGAGCGATGTCGTAGTTGCGCCGTGAGGCATAGAAGCCGGGGTAGGCTTCATCAGCTGCCGTGTCGAAGACCTGCGCTTGCTCGATGGCCAGGCGTACGTCCTCGGGCAGATCGAGCTTAAGCAAGTCTTCGTAATAACCGGGTACGACCAGCAGGTCGGATCCGCCATAGACACCTTCGCCCTCCCCGTCTTCGGTCAGGTATTGCTCGCCGCAGTAACTGAACACGTGATCGCCGATAAAACTCTGGCCCACGCTATGGGTGACCACATCATGCAGGTCCTGCTCCAACACCACGCCTTCGTCGAACAATTGCACGGCCTCAGGTCGGGCCAGCACGACTTTGAAGGCATCGAGGCTGTGGATAACTTCCTGGCCGCGCCCAGCGCAGGCGTGCACTGGTTTCAGGCGAATGGGCCCGTCGTTGAGCAAACGGGTGGCAGCGGGCAGTGCGTCTTCGAGCGCGAATACACTGAGGCCTTCCAACACGACTTTTTTTACCCGCTCGCAGAACAACGGCGACCACCCCTCTGGCGCCTTGGCCTCAGGGCTTAACAAACCATGGCTGATGGCTTTGGTGCAGATGAAGTCGTGATCGACATAGCCGCCCCACAGATCTTCGGGGCCTTTGACGTTAAGGGCGCGGGCCTGCGCCGGGCCCACAAGGGTTTGCGTGGGCAGTAAATACAGCTCACGGCCAGCATGTTTTTGCGGATCGTAGCTGCCGCCGAATTTAAGCCCCAGAATTTGCGCCAGCCAGCGGGCCAGGGCGAGGTTTGTGTCCACTTCATGCTGAGGTGCGCCCTCTCGTGTGGAGTAAGCGACCACCCATTTTTTGCGTTGTGTCGGGGTCATGCGTCCCCCTTGGCCGTCCGGCCATGTGTGTATCAAGAAGGCTGCAGGGATCAGGCCAAAACACGGAGGGGCGGGACCGGTTTGAAATCAATCAGTTACTGAAAAACCGATGGCATTTGGCCTGTTTTATTCTGCACGACGAGGCGTCAAGTGCGCGGCGTTCTGCACGATTCACACGCCAAAACGGCTGCGATAATCACTGGGCGCCAGACCTGTGATTTTCTTGAAAATGGCGCGAAAGGCGCTGGGATCCTGATAGCCCACGGTCCAGGCGATATGGTCGATGGTGCCGTTGGTGAACTCCAACATCTGCCGCGCCTTGCCCACACGCAGGTGCTGGCAGTATTCGGTGGGTTTCAAGCCAGTGGCGCCGCGAAAGCGCCGCAGGAAAGTACGTTCTTCTAACCCCGCCTCTTGCGCCATGGTCGCGACGGACACATCTATCGCCCCGCTGGCTTGCAACCAATGTTGAACCTTGAGAATGGCCGCGTCGCCATGACCAAGGATCGGCGCAAAGTTACTGCCGCACTGGCTGGCGCTGTCGCTGTGTTCGATGACCAAGAACCGCGCGGTGTCGGCAGCGATGCTCGGCCCCATGAGACGGTCAACCAGACGCAGGCCCAGTTCGGACCACGCCATCAGCCCGGCCGTGGTAATCAGGTCGCCGTCATCGACAATAGGTTTGTCCGCCTCCAGGCGCACGGAGGGGTAACGTGCGGCAAAAGACTTGGCGGAAGACCAATGGGTAGTAGCGCTGCGCCCATCCAGCAAGCCACTGCGCGCCAGCATGATCGAGCCGATACAGACGCCACCGAGTACGGTCCCCGTCGCGTGCTGCTGACGAAGCCACTCCAGCAGCGCAGGCGGCGCTTGTTCTTCGGTGAACTCACCAATCGACGGGGGCACCAGCACGGCCATCATCGGCTGGTCGGGGCCTGGGTGGCTGTCGAATACCCTTTTCGGCGAGCCATCGGCACTTACCTGCCAATGGCTGATACGCAACAGCGGCAGTTGTGCAGACTGATGCTCGGCCGCAATCCGGTTGGCCACGCCGAACAGGTCGGTCAGGCCATGCACGGCGGCCAATTGCGCCCCTTCGTAGATCAACACGCCCAGCTCAACAACCGCCATTGTCAGTTTTCCCCCTGTTATTGTCGGTGCAGCCAATCCCCGGCGCCGGCGCCAGCTAAGATACTGGGCCCATCAACCCATCTCGAGGCAATACCCATGGCCAAGCAAGCGCTCATCCTAATCGATATCCAGAACGACTACTTCCCCCAGGGCAAGTGGCCGCTTGATGGTGTGGAAGCTGCGGCGGACAAGGCTGCGCAGGTGCTCAAGGCGTTCCGCCAGGCAGGTGATGCGGTGATTCATGTGCGCCATGAATTCACGTCCGAAGATGCACCGTTCTTCACGCCTGGGTCACAAGGCGCGCAGTTGCATCCAAAGGTACTGAACGAAAGCAATGAGCCTGTGGTGCTTAAACATTTCGTGAACTCGTTTCGTGAAACCAATCTGCGCGCCTTGCTGGAACAACGCAGCATCACCGAACTGGTGGTGGTCGGCAGCATGAGCCATATGTGCGTCGATGCCGTGGTGCGGGCCGCAGCGGATCTGGGCTACAAGGTCACGGTCATTCATGATGCCTGCGCCACCCGCGATCAGGAGTTCAACGGGCAGGTGATTCCGGCCGCGCAGGTGCATGGCGCGTACATGGCCTCGTTGGCGTTTGGGTATGCGGGCGTGGTGTCGGCGGAGGAGTATTTGAAGGCGCAAGCAGCGGCGGCGTAAACGCTGCTTGCCTGGGTGTTTTAGCGGGTCGCGATAATAAAGAGGCGCGGGAACGGCAGTAACACGGTGCCATCGGCCAGGGCTGGATACGCCTGGGCAATCCGCGCCTGATATTCCTGTAGAAAGGCGGCTTTTTCACCATCGGTCAAAGGCGCAAGGAATGGACGCAATCCCGTGCCCTTGAACCACTCCACCACAGCCCCGTGATCCGCCAACGGGTGCAGGTAGGTCGTGCGCCATACGTCAACGGCAGCGCAGTGCTTGCTCAGCAACTCGTAGTAGTAGCTCGCCGCGTACCGCTCATTGTGTTTGACCGTACCAAGCTTTGCAGACCACGGGCCATCGGCCGCGACTTCACGCGCAAGCCGGTGTGCAGGCTCATCGAGGTTGTCCGGGGTTTGCACTGCCAGCGTGCCGCCGGGCGTCAGCTGGTTGACCAGATGAGGGTAAAGCGTGCTGTGGTTGGGCACCCATTGCAGCGAAGCGTTGGCCAGGATCACGTCGAATTTTTGCGCGGGACTCCAGGCGTCGATATCGGCCAGTTCAAAGCTCAATTCCGGCAGGCGTTTGCGGGCGTCGATCAACATATCGTCGGAGCTGTCCATGCCGATGACATGTGCTTGAGGGAAGCGCTCGGCCAGCACTTCAGTGGAGTTGCCAGGGCCGCACCCCAGGTCAACGGCGGTTTTCACGTCACTATTTGGAATGGCTGCAACCAAGTCACGGACCGGACGGGTGCGTTGTTGCTCGAACATCGTGTACTGCTTGGCAGACCAGGTCATCGCGGCTTTCCTTGTTCTTTGGAAGGGGCTACAGCCTAAATCGTGTGACCCATGAGGACAAATGCCAGGGCCGGAGATCTTCTATGCCGTCATTTCATCCGCTTCAGAAAACTCATGTACGGATCGCCATTGAGGATGAAGTCTTCGCGCATCCGGCCGTCAAGCATGGGTTCAAGACTGGTAGGGGTGAGTAATTTGTGCTTTGGGAGACGAAACGCCTGTTCATGGTCCGAGTAGGTATACCGTTGGAAATGCAGTGCATTGCCTATCCAGTGAACGTCGTTGTAGAGGTAATGCCAGTTTTTGTCACTGGGCGTACTCAGGTAAAAAACCCCGTTCACATCTCGGGTAATTTCATACATCACAAAATTACTAGAGCTCCATTTGCCGACGTAGCGGTCCATACCCGGATGGTCGGGAATGGCTGGGGCAGCGACGAAATCAGTGTCGGTGTAGGGCGTACTCCGGGCCTGCTCGGCCTTGAGCTGAGGGTAGCGTTCGCACACAGAATCGATGCTGTCGACTTTTTCAAGGTCGTACCTGATTTCCATGCCATCCGTTCGGGAAGTGAACTGCATGGCCTCGGGAGAAAAGGTCAGCACCTTCAGCTCAATGGTTTTGGTCGGTAATATCATGTTGATTACCTCCCCATTGTCAGCCACGGAATAAGCGACCACGTTCGTCGGTTCCCGAGTTGATTTCACGCAGTCGAAAGCGTGCATCAACAATTGGCCATCGGACCTGAACTCAGCCACGGTCGTTTGACCTTCGTTCAATGCCTGCATGGCCCAGAGGCCGACAATCAGGTTTTTAGAAGCCTTTGGCTCAGCGTGTAACGCGGTGCAGCCGGCCGCCAAAACGACGGCCAATACGTAGCGCAGCAGTGTGTTCGACACGATGTTCATCCATGACTGTGTGGGTCGGCGGTTCTCAATGCGAACCTACAAACAAAAAAGCCCCAAGAGCAGGGCTCATGGGGCTTTTCGGGAAAGCTTTACGGATTGCTCCGAGCGATATCCTAGAAAGGAATATCGTCATCAAAGCTATCGAAATCCGGAGCCGGTTGCGGAGCGGCCTGTTGTGGCGCTGGACGCGACTCACGCTGTGGCTGCTGGCTTGGCTGTGGACGCGACTGCTGTGGACGCGGTGCCGAGTTGGACATGCCGCCCTGGCCCTGTTGATCGCCTTGTGGACGACCGCCCAGCAGTTGCATGGTGCCTTGCATGTCGACCACGATTTCAGTGGTATAACGCTTGATGCCGTCTTTTTCCCACTCGCGGGTCTGCAGTTTGCCTTCGATGTAGACCTGCGAACCTTTGCGCAGGTATTCGCCGGCGATCTCTGCAACCTTGCCAAACATCGACACACGGTGCCACTCGGTTTTCTCGACCTTCTGGCCGGTTTGCTTGTCGGTCCACTGTTCGCTGGTCGCCAGACTCAGGTTGGTCACGGCGTTACCGTTAGGCAAGTAGCGAACTTCGGGATCCTGGCCGCATGTACCGACCAATATGACTTTGTTAACCCCACGGGCCATAACGTTCTCCTAAGCTGGGCGCGCTGTCGGCACTGGATTGACCAGTTGCTCAAGCGTCGCGCGATCCAATAATTCGGTGTCCAATTTGATGTAAATGGCCGCCTCTTCAGCGACCACGACTGCATCTGTTACCCCTACGACTGCCTTCAGGCGCTCTACCAGGCCGCTTTCACGGATAGCCTCAGGCGATAGCGGCAAACGCAGACTTGTGACGTAGGGAGGTTCGCGCATGGTAACAGCAAAGACCAGCCAAAGTGCAGCAAGCCCGGCGCATCCGAGGAACACAACCGACAAACCGCCATGCTGGAACATCCAGCCGCCCATGATGCCGCCCAACGCCGAGCCAAGGAACTGGCTGGTGGAATACACCCCCATGGCCGTGCCTTTGCCACCCGCCGGTGAAACTTTACTGATCAGCGAAGGCAATGAAGCCTCCAGCAGGTTGAACGCGGTAAAAAACACCACCGTCCCGATCACAAGCGCCCGAAGGCTGTCGCCGAACTGCCAGAAGAATAGTTCAGTGAGCATCAATGTCGCGACGGCGCCCAGGAGAACTCGTTTCATTTTGCGTTTCTTCTCGCCGTAGATGATGAACGGAATCATGGCGAAGAACGAAATCAGCAGAGCAGTGAGGTAGACCCACCAGTGCTGCTCCTTGGGCAGCCCGGCTTTTTCCACCAGGGCCAGGGGCAAGGCGACGAAGCTGCACATCAGCATTGCGTGTAATACGAAGATACCTAAATCCAGGCGCAGCAGGTCTGGGTGCTTGAGCGTCGGCAACAACGCCTTGCGTGCGACACCCGACTCCCGGTGCTGCAACGTGCCGGTGGAGCGCGGCACCATAAAGGCCACGATCACGATTCCGAACAACGCCATGCCGCCAGTGGCCAGGAATAAGCCGTGCAGGCCAAAAGCACGAGTCAGCAAGGGACCGACCACCATGGCCACCGCAAACGACAGGCCAATGGTCATGCCGATCATGGCCATGGCCTTGGTGCGGTGTTGTTCGCGGGTCAGGTCAGAGAGGAGCGCCATCACCGCAGCGGAAATCGCCCCAGCACCTTGCAGGATACGCCCGGCGATCACACCCCAGATGGAATCGGACTGCGCCGCGAGCACACTGCCGAGGGCGAAGACGATCAGCCCGAGGTAAATCACCGGACGCCGGCCAATGCGGTCGGAAATGATCCCAAAGGGGATCTGAAAAATCGCCTGGGTCAGGCCATAGGCGCCAATCGCCAGGCCGATCAGTGCGGGGGTCGCGCCTGCCAGATCCATTCCATAGGTCGCCAGTACCGGCAACACCATGAACATGCCAAGCATACGGAACGCGAACACCAGGGCCAGACCGCTTGCTGCTCGGGTCTCGCCGCTACTCATGCGTTCGCTGTGGGGATCGTGCATGGAAAAACCTCGTGTGAACCGGCGGCGATTCTACCAGTCCCATCGATTGAGAGGGTATATGCGGCGCTTTGCCGCGCAGCTTTCATGTAAGGCTGTACCCGGCACTTTGACAGTGTATATTCATCCAGTCTTAAGCCGTATACTCCGGCATTATTTACGCCCGCCGTGCGAGGCCATCTTGGACAAGATCCTGATTCGTGGGGCTAGAACCCACAACCTGAAGAACATCGACCTGACCCTGCCCCGGGACAAACTGATTGTCATCACCGGCTTGTCCGGCTCGGGCAAATCGTCCCTGGCGTTCGACACGCTGTATGCCGAAGGTCAGCGCCGCTATGTGGAATCGCTGTCGGCCTATGCCCGGCAGTTCCTGTCGATGATGGAAAAGCCTGACGTCGACACCATCGAAGGTCTGTCGCCGGCGATTTCCATCGAACAGAAGTCGACCTCCCACAACCCACGCTCCACCGTGGGCACCATTACCGAAATCTACGACTACCTGCGCCTTCTGTACGCGCGGGTAGGTATTCCCCGCTGCCCGGACCACGACATTCCGCTGGAAGCCCAGACCGTCAGCCAGATGGTCGACTTGGTACTGGCCCAGCCGGAAGGCGCCAAGCTGATGCTGCTGGCCCCGGTGATTCGCGAGCGTAAGGGCGAGCACCTTTCTGTTTTCGAAGAGCTGCGTGCCCAGGGTTTTGTACGCGCACGCATCAACGGCAAGCTGTATGAGCTGGATGAAGCGCCAAAGCTCGACAAGCAGAAGAAGCATTCGATCGATGTAGTGGTCGACCGTTTCAAAGTGCGCGCCGACCTGCAGCAGCGTCTGGCCGAGTCATTCGAAACCGCGCTGAAACTGGCGGACGGTATTGCCCTGGTGGCGCCGATGGATGACGAGCCGGGTGAAGAGATCATCTTCTCCGCCCGCTTTGCCTGCCCGATCTGTGGCCATGCCATCAGCGAGCTGGAACCCAAGCTTTTTTCCTTCAACAACCCGGCCGGCGCTTGCCCGACCTGCGATGGTCTTGGGGTAAAGCAATTCTTCGACATCAAACGCCTGGTCAACGGCGAGCTGACGTTGGCGGAGGGGGCAATACGCGGCTGGGACAGGCGTAATGTCTACTACTTCCAGATGCTGGGCTCACTCGCGTCTCACTATAAATTCAGCCTTGAAGTGCCATTCAACCAACTGCCGGCAGATCAGCAGAAGGTCATCCTTAATGGCAGTGGCTCGCAGAACGTCGACTTTAAATACCTGAACGACCGTGGCGACATCGTCAAGCGCTCCCACCCGTTCGAAGGCATCGTGCCGAACTTGGAGCGGCGCTACCGCGAGACCGAATCGGCGAGCGTGCGCGAAGAGTTGGCGAAATTCCTCAGCACTCAACCTTGCCCGGATTGCCGTGGCACTCGCCTGCGTCGTGAGGCGCGGCATGTATGGGTGGGTGAGAAGACGCTGCCGGCAGTGACCAATCTGCCGATTGGCGATGCCTGTGAATACTTCGGCGTCCTCAAGCTGACAGGACGCCGTGGGGAGATTGCAGACAAAATCCTCAAGGAAATCCGTGAGCGATTGCAGTTCCTGGTTAACGTGGGCCTGGATTATCTTTCGCTGGATCGCAGTGCCGATACTCTGTCGGGCGGTGAAGCGCAGCGTATTCGCCTGGCCAGCCAGATTGGTGCGGGGCTGGTAGGCGTTTTGTACATCCTTGATGAGCCGTCCATTGGTTTGCACCAACGGGATAACGACCGACTGCTGGGTACGCTGAAACACCTGCGGGATATCGGCAACACGGTAATCGTAGTCGAGCACGACGAAGACGCGATTCGCCTGGCGGATTATGTGGTCGATATTGGCCCAGGTGCCGGCGTACATGGTGGGCATATTGTTGCCGAGGGTACGCCGGCCGAAGTCATGGCTCACCCGGACTCGTTGACCGGCAAGTACTTGTCTGGCCGCGTGAAGATTGAAGTACCGGCTAAACGCACGCCGCGCAACAAGAAGATGGCGCTACACCTCAAAGGCGCACGCGGGAACAACCTGCGTAATGTCGACCTTGAAATTCCGCTGGGCTTGCTGACCTGCGTGACCGGTGTTTCCGGATCGGGCAAGTCGACACTGATCAACAACACGCTGTTCCCACTGAGCGCAACCGCCCTGAACGGTGCAACCACCCTGGAAGCGGCGGCACATGACAGCATCAAAGGCCTGGAGCATTTAGACAAGGTCGTCGACATCGACCAAAGCCCGATTGGCCGCACACCGCGTTCTAACCCAGCGACCTACACTGGGCTGTTCACACCGATTCGCGAGCTGTTCGCCGGTGTTCCGGAGTCACGCTCGCGTGGATATGGTCCTGGCCGGTTCTCGTTCAACGTCAAGGGCGGGCGCTGTGAGGCGTGCCAAGGCGATGGCCTGATTAAGGTGGAGATGCACTTCCTGCCGGATATTTATGTGCCGTGCGACGTATGTAAGAGCAAGCGCTATAACCGCGAAACCCTGGAGATCAAGTACAAGGGCAAGAACATCCACGAAACCCTGGAGATGACCATCGAGGAAGCTCGCGTGTTCTTCGACGCGGTTCCAGCATTGGCGCGCAAGCTGCAAACACTGATGGATGTAGGCCTGTCGTATATCAAGCTGGGACAGTCGGCGACCACGCTGTCCGGGGGTGAGGCGCAGCGGGTGAAGCTCTCTCGCGAGCTCTCCAAGCGCGATACGGGCAAGACTCTGTATATCCTCGATGAGCCGACCACGGGCCTTCACTTCGCAGATATCCAGCAACTGCTGGACGTGCTTCACCGATTGCGCGACCACGGCAACACTGTGGTCGTGATTGAGCACAACCTTGATGTGATCAAGACTGCTGACTGGTTGGTGGATCTGGGGCCGGAAGGCGGTTCCAAGGGTGGCCAGATCATCGCGGTAGGTACACCGGAGCAAGTCTCCGAAATGCCGCAGTCCCACACCGGTTACTACTTGAAGCCGCTGTTGGAGCGTGATCGGGCCTGATGTATGCCCCATAAAAAAGCCCCTGTCACTTTGCGGTGACAGGGGCTTTTTAGTAGCCGGAAATCAGAACTGCGATTGCAGATAATTCTCCAGCCCTACCAACTTGATCAGGCCCAACTGCTTTTCCAGCCAGTAGGTGTGATCTTCTTCGGTGTCGTTTAACTGCACACGCAGGATTTCCCGCGTGACGAAGTCACTGTGCTGCTCGCAGAGCTCGATGCCCTTGCAGAGCGCAGCACGCACCTTGTACTCAAGGCGAAGATCGGCTGCGAGCATGTCAGGTACGCTGGTGCCCACGTCCAGATCATCGGGACGCATGCGCGGCGTGCCTTCGAGCATCAGGATACGACGCATCAGCGCGTCAGCGTGCTGTGCCTCTTCTTCCATCTCGTGGTTGATACGCTCATAGAGTTCGGTAAAACCCCAGTCTTCGTACATACGCGAGTGGATGAAATATTGGTCACGAGCTGCCAGTTCGCCCGTCAGCAACGTGTTGAGGTAATCGATTACGTCGGGGTGACCTTGCATCGCCCTACATCTCCCTGCTTGAAAGTCTGTAGTTTGAACCATGATGACTCGGAGGTCACGGGACTAACGGCATAAAAGTGAAGATTTCCGGAGAAAAGTAGCGAAAATAACGCAAAAACCGCCCAAATGAGGGCGGTTCTGCTTATCGTTTAGAGTCAGTTAAGCGATACACCCAATGCCTTTGCGATTGCTTCTCCATATGCAGGGTCCGCTTTGTAAAAGTGCGCCAATTGACGCTGAACCACATCATTGGAAACCCCAGCCATTGCACCCGCGATGTTATTGGTGAGCAGGGCTTTCTGATCATCGTTCATCAGGCGGAACAGCGCCCCGGCGTGGCTGTAGTAATCAGTGTCTTCCCGATGATCGTAACGATCAGCGGCACCGCTCAGGGCCAAGGCTGGCTCGGCGTACTGCGGAGCTTGCTTAGGTGCATCGGCGTAGCTGTTTGGCTCGTAGTTAGGGGCGGCACCACCGTTGTTGCCGAAAGCCATCGACCCGTCACGCTGGTAGCTATTTACCGGGTTGCGCGGCGCATTTACCGGCAACTGCTGGTGATTGGTGCCAACACGGTAGCGGTGGGCATCAGCGTAGGCAAAAACCCGACCTTGCAGCATGCGGTCTGGGGACAGGCCAACACCTGGGACCATATTGCTCGGGCCGAATGCTGCCTGCTCAACTTCAGCAAAGTAGTTTTGCGGGTTGCGATTGAGCTCAAGCTCACCAACTTCGATCAACGGAAATTCCTTCTGCGACCAGGTTTTGGTCACGTCGAAAGGATTCTCGTAGTGAGCGTTAGCCTGGGCTTCAGTCATGATCTGGATGCAGACGCGCCATTTCGGGAAATCACCGCGCTCGATCGCACCGAACAGATCACGCTGGGCGTAATCGGGGTCGGTACCGGCCAAGCGTGCAGCATCGGCTGGAGCCAGATTCTTGATCCCCTGCTTGGTTTTGTAGTGCCATTTCACCCAGTGACGCTCACCATTAGCATTGATCAGGCTGTAAGTGTGGCTGCCAAAGCCGTGCATGTGACGGTAGCCGTCTGGAATGCCACGGTCCGAAAACAAGATGGTCACTTGGTGCAGCGCCTCAGGGGAGTGCGACCAAAAGTCCCACATCATCTGTGCGCTTTTGAGATTGCTTTGCGGCAGACGCTTCTGAGTGTGAATGAAGTCAGGGAATTTCAGCGGGTCGCGAATGAAGAACACCGGAGTGTTGTTCCCCACGATGTCCCAGTTGCCTTCCTCAGTGTAGAACTTCAAGGCAAAACCACGTGGGTCGCGCTCAGTATCAGCAGAACCACGCTCACCTCCCACAGTTGAGAAGCGCAGGAAGGTCGGGGTCTGCTTACCCACAGATTCAAACAGCTTGGCGCTTGTGTACTGAGTGATGTCTTGGGTGACTGTAAACGTTCCGTAGGCACCCGACCCTTTGGCGTGTACGCGGCGCTCAGGAATGTTTTCACGGTTGAAGTGAGCGAGCTTCTCGATCAGATGGAAATCGTCGAGCAACAGCGGGCCACGCGGGCCAGCAGAACGGGAATTCTGGTTATCTGCAACGGGAGCACCGCTGGCGGTAGTAAGGATTTTATTCTGGCTCATGCTCAATTTTCCTCAGGTCGGACTTAGAACTGCCGGCTAATCGGCTTGGGAGGATTATTGATCAGCAACATGACACGTACAAATTCATTAAATTTCACGCATCAATAGAAAATTACTAACAACAACCTCAACAGCATAGTGCCAAGCCCCTACCCCGAAAACTTGTACAAATCGCGCTTTCGTTACGCGCACAAAAAACCGGGCACTAGGCCCGGTTCTTTGTTACAGCTTGTCGTCTTACTCGGCGCTTACAGCTTCGCCGGCAGTAGCACGATCAACCAACTCAACGTACGCCATAGGGGCGTTGTCACCAGCGCGGAAACCGCACTTGAGGATGCGCAGGTAGCCACCCTCACGGGTAGCGTAACGCTTGCCCAGGTCGTTGAAGAGCTTACCAACGATAGCTTTCGAACGAGTACGGTCGAAAGCCAGACGGCGGTTAGCCAGGCTGTCTGTCTTAGCCAAAGTAATCAGCGGCTCAGCAACGCGACGCAGTTCTTTAGCTTTCGGCAGTGTAGTTTTGATCAGCTCGTGCTCGAACAGCGACACCGCCATGTTTTGAAACATGGCCTTGCGGTGCGAGCTGGTACGGCTCAGGTGACGACCACTTTTACGATGACGCATGGTTCATTCCTTACCAAACTCACGTTCGGTGATTACGACGATCAGGCAGTCGCCTTGTCGTCCTTCTTAAGACTTGCAGGCGGCCAGTTGTCGAGGCGCATGCCGAGGGACAGACCGCGGGAGGCCAGAACGTCCTTGATTTCAGTCAAGGATTTCTTGCCCAGGTTCGGAGTCTTCAACAGTTCTACTTCGGTACGCTGAATCAGGTCGCCGATGTAGTAAATGTTTTCCGCCTTAAGGCAGTTAGCCGAACGTACAGTCAGTTCCAGATCGTCAACCGGGCGAAGCAGGATCGGATCGATCTCGTCTTCCTGCTCGATTACCACTGGTTCGCTGTCACCTTTGAGGTCGACGAACGCAGCCAACTGCTGTTGCAGAATGGTTGCAGCGCGGCGGATAGCCTCTTCAGGATCCAGAGTACCGTTGGTTTCCAGATCAATAACCAGCTTGTCCAGGTTAGTACGCTGTTCGACACGGGCGTTTTCCACCACGTATGCGATACGGCGAACCGGGCTGAACGAAGAGTCGAGCTGCAAGCGACCAATGCTGCGGCTTTCGTCTTCATCGCTCTGACGCGAGTCGGCCGGTTCATAACCACGACCACGAGCTACAGTGAGCTTCATGTTCAGGGCGCCGTTAGACGCCAGGTTAGCGATTACGTGATCGGGATTAACGATCTCGACATCATGATCCAGCTGAATATCGGCAGCGGTAACCACCCCCGAACCCTTCTTCGACAAGGTCAGCGTAACTTCGTCACGGCCGTGCAGCTTGATAGCCAGACCTTTAAGGTTCAACAGGATTTCAATTACGTCTTCCTGTACACCTTCGATGGCGCTGTACTCGTGGAGCACACCGTCAATCTCGGCCTCGACTACTGCACAGCCGGGCATTGAGGACAACAGGATGCGGCGCAGCGCGTTGCCCAGGGTGTGGCCAAAACCACGCTCGAGAGGCTCGAGTGTGATCTTGGCGCGGGTTGGACTGACAACCTGCACATCAATGTGGCGGGGTGTCAGGAACTCATTTACCGAAATCTGCATGGATGCACCTATTTTCTAGCCCTTACTTGGAGTAGAGCTCGACAATCAGGCTTTCGTTGATGTCGGCGGACAGATCACTGCGAGCAGGAACGTTCTTGAAAACGCCCGACTTCTTCTCAGTGTCTACTTCTACCCATTCTACGCGGCCACGTTGGGCACACAGATCGAGAGCTTGGACAATGCGAAGTTGGTTTTTTGCTTTCTCGCGAACTGCGACCACGTCACCAGCACGAACCTGATAAGACGGAACGTTTACGGTCTGACCGTTAACGCTGATCGACTTGTGCGATACCAGCTGACGGGATTCGGCACGAGTCGAACCAAAGCCCATACGGTATACAACGTTGTCCAGACGGCATTCGAGCAGTTGCAGCAGGTTTTCACCAGTTGCACCTTTCTTGCCAGCAGCTTCTTTGTAGTAGCCGCTGAACTGACGCTCGAGAACGCCGTAGATACGACGAACCTTCTGCTTTTCACGCAGTTGGGTGCCGTAATCGGACTGGCGACCGCGGCGTTGGCCGTGGATACCAGGTGCTGCTTCAATGTTGCACTTCGATTCGATCGCGCGCACGCCGCTCTTCAGGAAGAGATCGGTGCCTTCGCGACGAGCGAGTTTGCATTTTGGACCAATGTAACGAGCCATTCTTTACAATCTCCTGGATTACACGCGGCGCTTCTTCGGCGGACGGCACCCGTTGTGCGGGATTGGCGTCACGTCGGTGATGCTGGCGATCTTATAGCCACAGCCGTTCAAAGCACGGACAGCAGACTCACGACCTGGACCTGGACCTTTGACGTTAACGTCGAGGTTTTTCAGGCCATATTCCAGCGCAGCTTGACCAGCACGTTCAGCAGCTACTTGAGCAGCAAACGGGGTGGACTTGCGGGAACCGCGGAAACCCGAACCACCGGAGGTAGCCCAAGAAAGCGCGTTACCTTGACGGTCGGTGATGGTCACGATTGTGTTGTTAAAAGATGCATGGATGTGGGCGATGCCATCAACCACTGTCTTTTTAACTTTTTTACGAGGACGAGCAGCAGGTTTTGCCATGATTAATTTCCTGTCGATTCGCGTGGGCGATTACTTGCGGATCGGCTTACGCGGACCTTTACGGGTACGCGCGTTAGTCTTGGTACGCTGACCGCGTACTGGAAGACCACGACGATGACGCAGACCACGGTAGCAACCGAGGTCCATCAAACGCTTGATTTTCATGTTGATTTCGCGACGCAGGTCACCTTCAGTGGTGAACTTCGCCACTTCGCCACGCAACAGCTCAATCTGCTCGTCGCTCAGATCCTTGATCTTAGCGGCTGGGTTTACCCCAGTGTCTGCGCAAATTTTCTGCGCAGTAGTGCGACCAACACCATAGATGTAGGTCAGCGAGATAACAGTGTGCTTGTTATCTGGAATGTTAACGCCTGCAATACGGGCCATTCAGTGGGACTCCAATTGACAGCTACCTACGCCCCGGAAGCCAAGAAATAGGGCGCGAGATAATATCGCTGTAATAACAAATAATCAACCCGGCAGCGCACTAGCTGCCGGGCTTCAAGCGGATCACACTCAGCCTTGGCGCTGTTTGTGACGCGGTTCCGCGCTGCAAATTACTCGAACAACACCTTCGCGGCGAATAATCTTGCAGTTACGGCACAGCTTTTTCACCGATGCACGAACTTTCATCACCAACTCCTCGAACCTTATGGGTACTCAGCGCAACATGCCGCTGCCGTAACCCTTCAGGTTGGCTTTCTTCATCAGGGATTCGTACTGGTGCGAAACGAGGTGCGATTGTACTTGGGACATGAAGTCCATCACAACCACGACCACGATCAGCAACGAGGTCCCGCCAAGGTAGAACGGAACGTTTGCTGCAACCACAAGGAACTGGGGCAACAGGCAGACGGCCGTCATATATAGAGCACCGAACAGGGTCAAACGAGTCAGAACGCCATCAATGTAGCGCGCAGACTGCTCACCTGGACGGATACCCGGAATAAAGGCACCGGACTTCTTCAGGTTTTCCGCTACGTCTTTCGGATTGAACATCAACGCCGTATAGAAGAAGCAGAAGAAAATAATCCCTGCACTAAACAGCAGAATATTCAACGGCTGACCAGGAGCGATCGACTGAGAGAGGTCCTGCAGCCAGCCCATATTTTCAGACTGGCCAAACCAGGTACCCAACGAAGCCGGAAACAGCAAAATGCTGCTCGCGAAAATTGCCGGAATAACACCGGCCATATTCACTTTCAGCGGCAAGTGGCTAGTCTGCGCAGCAAAGACCTTACGGCCCTGCTGACGCTTGGCGTAGTGAACAGCAATACGACGCTGGCCACGCTCAATGAACACCACAAAACCGATAATCGCTACTGCCAGCAAACCGATAGCAACTAGGGCGAAGATATTGATATCACCCTGACGTGCAGACTCGAAAGACTGCCCAATCGCTCTCGGAAGACCGGCGACGATACCTGCGAAAATCAACATCGAGATACCGTTACCAACACCGCGCTCAGTAATCTGCTCACCCAGCCACATCATGAACATCGCACCAGCCACAAAAGTGGATACCGCGACGAAATGGAAGCCAAAGTCACCAGTGAACGCAACGCCCTGCCCAGCCAGGCCAACGGACATGCCGATAGCCTGAACCAGAGCGAGGGCAACAGTGCCGTAGCGGGTGTACTGGCTAATCTTGCGACGGCCAGCTTCACCTTCCTTCTTCAACTGCTCCAGCTGCGGGCTGACGGCAGTCATCAACTGCATGATGATCGATGCCGAGATATACGGCATGATCCCCAGTGCAAAGATGCTCATCCGCTCCAGCGCGCCGCCGGAAAACATATTGAACAAGCTAAGAATGGTCCCCTCATTCTGTCGAAACAGGTCTGCGAGTCGGTCCGGGTTGATACCTGGAACCGGGATGTGTGCGCCTATTCGGTAGACGATAATCGCCAGGAACAGAAAACGCAGACGAGCCCAAAGTTCAGACATACCGCCTTTGCCGAGCGCTGAGAGAGCACCTTGCTTAGCCATTTATTCCTCGAACTTGCCGCCAGCTGCTTCGATAGCCGAACGCGCACCTTTGGTGGCGCCGATTCCCTTGCCGATAGTGACAGCGCGAGTCACTTCACCGGACAGCATGATTTTCACACGCTGTACGTTGACGTTGATCACGTTGGCATCTTTCAGGGTCTGCACAGTAACGATGTCGCCTTCCACTTTAGCCAGCTCGGACAGACGCACTTCTGCGCGATCCATAGCTTTCAGGGATACGAAACCGAACTTAGGCAGGCGACGATGCAGCGGCTGTTGACCGCCTTCAAAGCCTGGAGCAATGGTGCCACCGGAGCGGGAGGTTTGACCTTTGTGACCACGGCCACCAGTCTTACCCAAACCGCTACCGATACCACGGCCCGGACGATGCTTTTCGCGACGGGAGCCCGGCGCTGGACTCAGATCATTGAGTTTCATCGATTAACCCTCTACACGCAGCATGTAGTAAGCCTTATTGATCATCCCGCGATTCTCGGGAGTATCCTGGACTTCTACAGTGTGACCGATGCGACGCAGACCCAAACCTTTAACACACAGTTTGTGGTTAGGAATGCGGCCGGTCATGCTTTTGATCAGCGTTACTTTAACGGTAGCCATGATCAGAAGATCTCCTTGACAGTCAGACCACGCTTAGCAGCGATGGACTCAGGAGATTGCATGGCTTTCAAACCTTTGAAAGTGGCGTGAACCACGTTTACAGGGTTAGTCGAGCCGTAGCACTTGGCCAGAACGTTCTGAACACCAGCAACTTCGAGGACAGCACGCATAGCGCCGCCAGCGATGATACCGGTACCTTCAGAGGCAGGCTGCATGTACACCTTCGAAGCGCCATGGGCGGACTTCATTGCGTACTGCAGAGTGGTACCGTTCAAATCAACTTGGATCATGTTGCGACGAGCAGCTTCCATTGCCTTCTGGATCGCAGCAGGCACTTCACGTGACTTGCCACGGCCGAAGCCAACGCGCCCTTTACCATCACCTACCACGGTCAACGCAGTGAAAGTGAAGATACGGCCGCCTTTAACGGTTTTAGCTACGCGGTTAACTTGAACCAGCTTCTCAATATAGCCTTCGTCGCGCTTTTGGTCGTTATTTGACATAACTTAGAACTCCAGCCCAGCTTCACGAGCAGCATCAGCCAGCGCTTTCACGCGGCCGTGGTACTTGAAGCCAGAGCGGTCGAAAGCCACTTGCGAGACGCCCGCGGCCTTAGCACGCGTAGCGACCAGCTGGCCAACCTTAGTGGCCGCGTCGATGTTGCCAGTGGCACCATCACGCAGTTCTTTATCCAAAGTCGAGGCGCTTGCCAGGACTTGGTTGCCGTCGGCCGAGATGACCTGGGCGTAGATGTGCTGCGACGAGCGGTACACGCAGAGACGCACGACTTCGAGTTCGTGCATTTTCAGGCGTGCTTTGCGAGCGCGACGCAGTCGAGTAACTTTTTTGTCGGTCATTTGCTATGCCCTACTTCTTCTTGGCTTCTTTACGACGGACGACTTCGTCCGCGTAGCGCACACCTTTGCCTTTGTAAGGCTCTGGTGGACGGAAGTCGCGGATCTCAGCGGCCACCTGACCTACCAGCTGCTTATCAATACCCTTGATCAGGATATCGGTTTGGCTAGGGGTCTCAGCGGTGATGCCTTCCGGCAGTTCGTAATCCACTGGGTGCGAGAAGCCAAGGGCAAGGTTCAAAACCGTGCCTTTTGCTTGCGCTTTGTAACCAACACCGACCAGCTGGAGCTTGCGCTCGAAGCCTTGGCTTACGCCTTGGACCATGTTGTTTACCAACGCACGCGTGGTACCGGCCATTGCGCGAGTTTGTTGATCGCCATTGCGAGCAGCGAAACGCAGCTCACCAGCTTCTTCAACGATCTCAACGGACGAATGGATGTTCAGTTCAAGAGTGCCCTTGGCACCCTTCACCGAAAGCTGTTGGCCTGCGAATTTGACTTCGACACCGGCTGGCAGCTTAACGGGGTTCTTAGCGACGCGAGACATGCTTATCCCCCCTTAGAACACAGTGCAAAGAACTTCGCCGCCGACACCGGCAGCGCGCGCAGCACGATCCGTCATCACACCTTTGTTGGTGGAGACGATAGACACGCCAAGACCGCCACGAACTTTCGGCAGATCTTCAGCGGACTTGTACTGACGCAGGCCTGGACGGCTAACGCGCTTCACTTCCTCGATGACCGAACGGCCTTCGAAGTACTTCAGCTCGATGGACAGCAGTGGCTTGGTTTCGCTGCTGATCTGATAACCCGCAATGTAGCCTTCGTCTTTCAGGACTTTGGCAACAGCTACCTTCAACTTGGAAGATGGCATGCTTACGACGGACTTTTCAGCCATCTGGGCATTACGGATACGAGTTAGCATGTCCGCTAACGGGTCCTGCATACTCATGGGCTAGACGCTCCTAATACAAAAAAATTAGCCTTGCGGCTACATATGTCGCCGAGAATCTCCGAGCGTAAAAAACACGGGCTCAGGCGAGCCGCGTATTTTAGACACACTCCGGAAATGAAACAAGCCCCAAAAGGGGCTTGTTCCAGATTCAAGGTCACCGGCGGTCAGTATCTTGCGATGCAGACCCCCTAGACGCTGAAAGTACTTACCAGCTAGCTTTAACCAGACCTGGTACGTCACCACGCATTGCCGCTTCACGCAGTTTGTTACGGCCGAGGCCGAACTTGCGGTAAACGCCGTGTGGACGACCGGTCAGGCGGCAGCGGTTACGCATGCGCGAAGCGCTTGCGTCACGTGGCTGCTTCTGCAAAGCAACTGTAGCTTCCCAACGCGCTTCTGGACTTGCGTTCAGATCAACGATGATTGCTTTCAGTGCTGCACGCTTCTTGGCGTACTTGGCAACCGTGAGCTGACGCTTCAGCTCGCGGTTTTTCATGCTCATCTTGGCCATGGTCCTACTCCAATCAGTTGCGGAACGGGAATTTGAAAGCACGCAACAGAGCGCGACCCTCATCATCGTTCTTGGCAGTGGTGGTCAGGGTGATGTCCAGACCGCGGAGAGCATCGATCTTGTCGTAGTCGATTTCCGGGAAGATGATCTGCTCTTTCACGCCCATGCTGTAGTTACCACGACCATCGAAGGACTTGGCATTCAGGCCGCGGAAGTCGCGAACCCGAGGCAGGGAGATCGACAGCAGACGATCCAGGAATTCGTACATACGCTCACGGCGCAGAGTCACTTTGACGCCGATCGGCCAACCTTCACGGACTTTAAAGCCAGCGATGGATTTCCGAGCGTAAGTCACAACGACTTTTTGTCCGGTGATCTTTTCCAGATCAGCAACAGCGTGCTCGATGACTTTTTTGTCACCGACCGCTTCGCCCAAACCCATGTTCAGGGTGATTTTGGTAACGCGTGGAACTTCCATCACGTTCGAGAGCTTAAGTTCTTCCTTAAGCTTCGGTGCGATTTCTTTCCAGTAAATCTCTTTTAGTCGTGCCATGGTCTTCTACCTAGCAGTGTTCAAGCATCAACCGCTTTTTGGGTCGACTTGAAGACACGAATTTTCTTGCCATCTTCTACTTTAAAACCAACGCGGTCAGCCTTGTTGGTTTCGCCGTTGAAAATGGCGACGTTAGAAGCGTCCAGAGGAGCTTCTTTTTCGACGATACCGCCCTGCACGCCCGACATAGGGTTAGGCTTGGTATGGCGCTTAACCAGGTTCAGACCACCAATAACCAGACGGTTATTAGCGAGAACCTTAAGAACCTTACCGCGCTTACCTTTGTCTTTGCCGGCGATCACGATGATCTCGTCGTCACGACGAATCTTTTGCATGTCGGATCTCCTTACAGCACTTCTGGGGCGAGCGAGACGATCTTCATGAACTTCTCAGTACGAAGTTCACGCGTCACTGGCCCAAAGATACGGGTGCCGATCGGCTCTTGCTTGTTGTTCAGAAGAACAGCAGCGTTGCCATCAAAGCGGATAATAGAGCCGTCTGCACGGCGTACACCGTGACGAGTGCGGACTACAACAGCAGTCATCACTTGGCCTTTTTTCACCTTACCGCGAGGAATTGCTTCCTTCACGGTAACTTTGATGATGTCACCGATACCAGCGTAACGACGATGGGAGCCACCCAGCACCTTGATGCACATAACACGGCGAGCGCCGCTGTTATCGGCCACATCGAGCATGGATTGAGTCTGAATCATATAATTTCTCCGACCCCTAGTCCTTAGACTTCCACAGCGCGTTCGAGAACATCAACCAGCGCCCAAGACTTGGTCTTGGCCAGCGGACGAGTTTCACGAATAGTGACCTTGTCGCCGATGTGGCACTGATTGGTTTCGTCGTGCGCGTGCAGCTTAGTCGAACGCTTAACATATTTACCGTAGATCGGGTGCTTAACGCGACGCTCGATCAAAACGGTGATGGTTTTGTCCATCTTGTCGCTGACAACACGGCCAGTCAGCGTACGGACAGTCTTTTCGGCTTCAGCCATGATCACTTACCTGCCTGCTGGTTGAGCACAGTCTTCACGCGAGCAATGTCACGCTTAACTTGCGAGAGCAGATGAGACTGCCCCAACTGGCCAGTTGCTTTCTGCATACGCAGATTGAACTGGTCGCGCAGCAGGCCGAGCAGTTGCTCGTTCAGCTGCTGTGCGGATTTTTCACGAAGTTCATTCGCTTTCATCACATCACCGTCCGTTTAACAAAGGCGGTGGCGAGCGGCAGCTTTGCAGCAGCCAGGGCAAAAGCCTCACGCGCCAGCTCTTCAGTTACACCCTCGATTTCATACAGGACTTTGCCTGGCTGAATCTGGGCTACCCAGTATTCCACGTTACCCTTACCTTTACCCATCCGAACTTCGAGGGGCTTTTTGGAGATCGGCTTGTCCGGGAATACACGGATCCAGATCTTGCCGCCACGTTTAACGTGACGGGTCAGTGCACGACGCGCTGACTCGATCTGACGAGCGGTGAGACGACCACGAGCTACAGACTTCAGCGCGAACTCGCCGAAGCTGACTTTGCTACCGCGCTGAGCCAGACCACGGTTGTGGCCTGTCATCTGCTTGCGGAACTTCGTACGCTTTGGTTGCAACATTTGGCGTACCCCTTACTTAGCAGCTTTTTTACGAGGCGCTGGTGCTTGTGGTTTCAGTTCTTCTTGGCGACCACCAATTACTTCGCCTTTGAAGATCCAAACCTTTACACCGATCACACCATAAGTGGTGTGAGCTTCGTAGTTGGCATAGTCGATGTCGGCACGCAGGGTGTGCAGTGGCACACGACCTTCGCGATACCATTCAGTACGTGCGATTTCAGCACCGCCGAGACGACCGCTCACTTGGATTTTGATGCCTTTGGCACCAATGCGCATGGCGTTCTGTACGGCGCGCTTCATAGCGCGACGGAACATTACGCGACGCTCCAGCTGCTGAGCTACGCTCTGCGCAACCAGCATACCGTCGAGCTCCGGCTTACGGATCTCTTCGATATTGATGTGCACAGGCACACCCATTTGCTTGGTCAGGTCCTGACGCAGTTTCTCAACATCTTCACCTTTCTTCCCGATAACGATACCTGGACGAGCGGTGTGGATGGTGATACGTGCAGTTTGTGCCGGACGATGGATATCGATACGGCTTACGGACGCGCTTTTTAGTTTGTCTTGGAGATACTCACGCACCTTCAGATCAGCGAACAAATAGTCCGCATAAGTCCGACCGTCTGCGTACCAGACGGAGGTGTGCTCCTTGACGATTCCCAGGCGAATGCCAATGGGATGTACTTTCTGACCCATCTCTTCGACTCCGTTACTTGTCAGCAACCTTGACAGTGATATGGCAAGACCGCTTGACGATGCGATCAGCACGGCCTTTGGCACGTGGCATGATGCGCTTCAGCGAACGCCCTTCGTTGACGAAAACGGTGCTGACCTTCAGGTCATCAACGTCTGCGCCTTCGTTATGCTCGGCGTTGGCTACGGCCGACTCCAGCACTTTCTTCATGATCTCGGCGGCTTTCTTACTGCTGAAAGCCAACAGGTTGAGCGCTTCGCCCACCTTCTTCCCGCGGATCTGGTCGGCGACCAAGCGGGCTTTCTGGGCGGAGATTCGAGCGCCCGACAACTTAGCGGCTACTTCCATTTCCTAACCCCTTAACGCTTGGCTTTCTTGTCTGCCACGTGCCCACGATAAGTGCGGGTACCGGCAAACTCGCCTAGTTTGTGGCCGACCATGTCTTCGTTCACGAGAACTGGGACGTGCAAGCGACCGTTGTGTACAGCGATGGTCAGACCGACCATTTGTGGCAGGATCATCGAACGACGCGACCAGGTTTTCACCGGCTTGCGATCGTTCTTTTCCGCCGCCACTTCGATCTTCTTCAGTAGGTGAAGATCAATAAAAGGACCTTTTTTCAGAGAACGTGGCACTGTCGTATCCCTCTATTTACTTGCGACGACGGACGATCATTTTGTCGGTACGCTTATTACCACGAGTCTTCGCGCCCTTAGTCGGGAAGCCCCATGGCGATACCGGATGACGACCACCAGAGGTACGACCTTCACCACCACCGTGTGGGTGGTCAACCGGGTTCATGGCAACACCACGAACGGTTGGGCGAACGCCACGCCAGCGCTTGGCACCAGCTTTACCCAGCGAACGCAGGCTGTGCTCGGAGTTCGAGACTTCACCTAGGGTCGCGCGGCATTCAGCCAGAACTTTACGCATCTCACCAGAACGCAGACGCAGGGTCACGTAGACACCTTCACGAGCGATCAGCTGAGCCGAAGCACCAGCGGAACGAGCGATTTGCGCGCCTTTACCTGGCTTCAATTCGATGCCGTGTACGGTGCTACCAACTGGAATGTTACGCAGCTGCAGAGCGTTGCCCGGCTTGATCGGCGCCAAGGCACCTGCGATCAGCTGGTCGCCAGCACTCACACCTTTAGGTGCGATGATGTAGCGACGCTCGCCATCTGCGTACAGCAGCAGAGCGATGTGAGCAGTACGGTTTGGATCGTATTCGATACGCTCAACAGTGGCAGTGATGCCATCTTTGTCGTTGCGACGGAAGTCGACCAAACGATAATGCTGCTTATGGCCACCACCGATGTGACGAGTGGTAATACGACCATTGTTGTTACGACCACCAGTCTTCGATTTTTTCTCGAGCAGCGGTGCGTGAGGAGCGCCTTTATGCAGCTCCTGGTTGACCACCTTGACCACAAAACGGCGGCCAGGGGAAGTCGGTTTGCATTTAACGATTGCCATGATGCACCCCTTCCTTACTCAGCACTGCTGCTGAAATCGAGATCTTGGCCTGGCTGAAGGGAGATAACTGCCTTCTTCCAGTCATTACGCTTGCCCAGACCGCGAGCAGTGCGCTTGCTCTTACCCAGAACATTCAGGGTAGTAACACGCTCTACTTTCACGCTGAACAGGCTTTCGACGGCCTTCTTGATTTCCAGCTTGGTTGCGTCAGTTGCAACCTTGAAAACGAACTGGCCTTTCTTGTCAGCCAGAACCGTAGCCTTTTCGGAAACGTGCGGGCCAAGCAGAACTTTAAATACGCGTTCCTGGTTCATCCCAGCAGCTCCTCGAATTTCTTCACGGCCGACACGGTGATCAACACCTTGTCGTATGCGATCAGACTAACTGGATCGGAACCTTGCACGTCACGTACATCAACGTGTGGCAGGTTGCGAGCAGCCAGGTACAGGTTCTGATCAACAGCTTCAGACACGATCAAAACATCGGTCAGACTCATGTTGTTCAGTTTGCCCAGCAGATCTTTGGTTTTTGGACTTTCAACAGCGAAGTCCTGAACCACGACCAGACGATCAGTACGCACGAGTTCAGCAAGGATGGAGCGCAGAGCTGCGCGGTACATCTTCTTGTTGAGCTTCTGAGTGTGATCCTGTGGACGAGCTGCGAAAGTGGTACCGCCGCCACGCCAGATTGGGCTACGGATAGTACCGGCACGAGCACGGCCAGTGCCTTTCTGACGCCATGGGCGCTTACCGCCACCACGAACGTCGGAACGGGTCTTTTGCTGCTTGCTACCCTGACGGCCGCCGGCCATGTAGGCCACGACTGCTTGGTGAACGAGCGTCTCGTTGAATTCGCCGCCAAATGTCAGTTCGGAAACTTCGATCGCTTGAGCGTCATTTACATTTAATTGCATGTCAGCTTCCCCTTAACCGCGAGCCTTGGCCGCTGGACGTACAACCAGGTTGCCGCCAGTAGCGCCAGGAACAGCACCCTTGACCAACAACAGATTGCGTTCAGCGTCGACGCGCACTACTTCGAGGGACTGCACGGTCACGCGCTCAGCGCCCATATGACCGGACATTTTTTTGCCCTTGAATACACGACCAGGAGTCTGGCACTGGCCAATAGAGCCCGGGACGCGGTGGGAGACGGAGTTACCGTGAGTGTTATCTTGACCACGGAAATTCCAACGCTTGATCGTACCCTGGAAGCCTTTACCTTTGGACTGACCGGTTACATCAACCAGTTGACCAGCGGCAAAGATTTCAGCGTTGATCAGATCGCCAGCCTGGTAGTCGCCATCTTCAAGACGGAACTCCATAACAGTGCGACCAGCTGCAACGTTTGCTTTAGCGAAGTGACCTGCTTGAGCAGCAGTCACGCGCGAAGCACGACGCTCGCCGACAGTGACTTGCACTGCACGATAGCCATCGGTCTCTTCAGTTTTGAACTGGGTGACGCGATTCGGCTCGATCTCAATGACCGTAACCGGAATGGAGACACCTTCTTCGGTGAAAATACGGGTCATACCGCATTTACGACCGACTACACCAATAGTCATGTTGTAAACCTCATGAGTGTACGGGGCTTTCACCCGCTATGGCCGCCCATTTCAGAGCGTTACACGACTAAGACCCGAGTCTTAGCCGAGGCTGATCTGAACTTCCACACCGGCCGCCAGATCAAGCTTCATAAGTGCATCAACGGTTTTATCCGTTGGCTGGACGATGTCCAGTACGCGCTTATGAGTACGGATCTCGTACTGGTCACGCGCGTCTTTGTTGACGTGCGGGGAGACCAGAACGGTGAACCGCTCTTTACGGGTAGGCAGTGGAATTGGACCACGCACTTGAGCACCAGTACGTTTCGCGGTTTCCACGATTTCCTGGGTGGATTGGTCGATCAGGCGATGGTCAAAAGCCTTCAACCTGATACGGATTTGCTGATTTTGCATTGGATTTCAGACTCCGGCTGCTATTCCCACCGAGCGCAATACGCCCGTTAAAAGGAGGCGCAATTCTATAGACGGCCCAGATGGGTGTCAACCCAATAAAAAAGGCCCCCGCTAAGCGGGGGCCTCCTCAAAACATCAGAGCTATCTCAGAAGAGATAATTACTCGATGATTTTAGCTACAACGCCAGCACCAACGGTACGGCCGCCTTCACGGATTGCGAAGCGCAGACCGTCTTCCATAGCGATGGTTTTGATCAGGGTGACAACCATTTTAATGTTGTCGCCTGGCATTACCATTTCTACGCCTTCCGGCAGTTCGCAGTTACCAGTAACGTCGGTAGTACGGAAGTAGAACTGTGGACGGTAGCCTTTGAAGAACGGAGTGTGACGACCGCCCTCTTCTTTGCTCAGCACGTACACTTCAGCTTCGAACTTGGTGTGCGGCTTAACCGAACCCGGCTTAACCAGAACCTGGCCACGCTCAACGTCGTCACGCTTGGTACCACGCAGCAGAACGCCGCAGTTCTCGCCAGCACGACCTTCGTCGAGCAGCTTACGGAACATTTCAACACCGGTGCAGGTGGTGACGGTAGTGTCACGCAGACCAACGATTTCCAGTGGATCTTGAACCTTAACGATACCGCGCTCGATACGACCAGTCACAACAGTACCACGACCGGAGATCGAGAATACGTCTTCGATTGGCATCAGGAACGGCTTGTCGATAACACGAACTGGATCTGGGATGTAGCTGTCCAGAGTCTCAACCAGCTTACGAACGGACGTGGTGCCCATTTCGTTGTCGTCTTTGCCTTCCAGAGCCATACGAGCAGAACCGATGATGATCGGAGTGTCGTCACCTGGGAAGTCGTAAGTGCTCAGCAGATCGCGCACTTCCATCTCAACCAGTTCCAGCAGCTCAGCGTCGTCTACCAGGTCAGCCTTGTTCAGGTAAACCACGATGTACGGAACGCCAACCTGACGGGACAGCAGGATGTGCTCACGGGTTTGCGGCATCGGACCATCAGCGGCCGAGCAAACCAGGATTGCACCGTCCATCTGAGCAGCACCGGTGATCATATTCTTCACATAGTCAGCGTGACCTGGGCAGTCAACGTGAGCGTAGTGACGGATCAGCGAGTTGTATTCAACGTGCGCGGTGTTGATGGTGATACCACGAGCTTTTTCTTCTGGTGCGCTGTCGATTTTATCGAAATCAACGATTGCGGAACCGAACACTTCGGAGCAAACGCGAGTCAGAGCAGCAGTCAGAGTGGTTTTACCGTGGTCAACGTGACCGATGGTGCCAACGTTGACGTGCGGTAGGGAACGATCAAATTTTTCTTTAGCCACGACAATTAACTCCTTGCCTAAAGGACTGAATCAGCCTTGTTTTTTGGATACAGTTTCAGCGATGTGCGCCGGAGCTGTGTTGTATTTTTTGAATTCCATAGAGTAGCTTGCGCGACCCTGGGACATGGAGCGAACGTCGGTCGCATAACCGAACATCTCACCCAACGGAACCTCGGCGCGAATCACTTTGCCGGAAACCGTGTCTTCCATACCCAAGATCATGCCGCGACGACGGTTAAGGTCGCCCATGACATCACCCATATAGTCTTCAGGTGTAACAACTTCTACCGCCATGATTGGCTCAAGCAACTCACCACCGCCCTTTTGGGCCAGTTGCTTGGTTGCCATGGAAGCAGCCACCTTAAACGCCATCTCGTTGGAGTCGACGTCGTGGTAAGAACCGTCAAAAACGGTTGCTTTCAGGCCGATCAGCGGATAGCCGGCAACAACACCGTTCTTCATCTGCTCTTCGATACCCTTCTGGATAGCAGGGATGTATTCCTTAGGAACAACACCACCCACTACTTCGTTCACGAATTGCAGACCTTCCTGACCTTCGTCAGCAGGAGCAAAACGGATCCAGCAGTGACCGAACTGACCACGACCGCCGGACTGACGAACGAACTTGCCTTCGATTTCACAGTTTTTCGTGATGCGCTCACGATAGGAAACCTGAGGCTTACCAATGTTGGCTTCGACGTTAAACTCACGGCGCATCCGGTCAACCAGGATGTCCAGGTGCAGCTCGCCCATGCCAGAGATGATCGTTTGACCAGTCTCTTCATCAGTCTTAACGCGGAAAGATGGATCTTCCTGAGCAAGCTTGCCCAAAGCGATACCCATTTTTTCCTGGTCATCCTTGGTCTTAGGCTCTACGGCAACCGAAATAACCGGCTCCGGGAAATCCATGCGAACCAGGATGATTGGCTTAGCAGCGTCGCACAAAGTCTCACCAGTGGTGACATCCTTCATGCCGATCAGGGCCGCGATGTCACCAGCGCGCACTTCCTTGATCTCTTCACGGGCGTTTGCGTGCATTTGCACCATACGACCCACGCGCTCTTTCTTACCTTTAACCGAGTTGATCACACCGTCGCCGGATGCCAACACGCCCGAGTAAACGCGGACGAAAGTCAAGGTACCCACGAATGGGTCGGTAGCGATCTTGAACGCCAGGGCCGAGAACGGCTCGCTGTCGTCTGCATGACGCTCCATTTCCTCTTCCTCGTTATCAGGGTTGGTACCCTTGATAGCAGGAATGTCGGTTGGAGCAGGCAGGTAGTCGATCACAGCATCGAGAACCAGGGGAACACCCTTGTTCTTGAACGAGGAACCGCAAACAGCCAAGACGATCTCACCAGCGATAGTACGCTGACGCAGAGCGGCCTTGATTTCCACGTTGGTGAGTTCTTCACCTTCGAGGTATTTGTTCATCAGCTCTTCGCTGGCTTCGGCAGCAGCCTCAACCATGTTGTTGCGCCACTCGTCAGCCAGTTCCTGCAGTTCAGCAGGGATAGGCTTACGAACAGGAACCATACCTTTGTCGGAATCATTCCAGTAGACCGCTTCCATGTTGATCAGATCGATCTGACCCTGGAAGTTGTCCTCGGAACCGATAGCCAGTTGGATTGGCACCGGAGTGTGACCCAGACGCTGCTTGATCTGACCGATCACGCGCAGGAAGTTGGCACCAGCACGGTCCATCTTGTTTACGTAAACAAGACGTGGAACGCCGTATTTGTTGGCTTGACGCCATACGGTTTCCGACTGAGGCTCAACACCCGAAGTACCACAGAACACAACGACAGCGCCATCGAGTACGCGCAGGGAACGTTCAACTTCAATGGTAAAGTCTACGTGACCCGGGGTATCGATTACGTTGAAGCGATGCTCGTCTTTGTACTGCTTCTCAGAACCTTTCCAGAAGGCGGTAATAGCAGCAGAAGTAATGGTAATACCACGCTCCTGCTCCTGAACCATCCAGTCTGTGGTCGCGGCGCCATCATGCACCTCGCCCATTTTGTGACTTTTGCCGGTGTAAAACAGTACGCGCTCGGTGGTGGTGGTTTTACCAGCATCCACGTGAGCAACGATACCGATGTTACGGTAGCGGCTAATCGGAGTAGTACGAGCCATAAAGCCCTCGCAAAATTAGTGAAGCTAAGATTAGAAGCGGTAGTGCGAGAAAGCTTTGTTAGCTTCAGCCATACGGTGCACGTCTTCACGCTTCTTAACAGCAGCACCTTTACCTTCAGCAGCGTCCAACAGTTCGCCAGCCAAACGCAGAGCCATAGACTTCTCGCCACGCTTACGGGCGAAGTCTACCAACCAGCGCATTGCCAGGGCGTTACGACGGGACGGACGAACTTCAACCGGAACCTGATAAGTAGCGCCGCCTACACGGCGCGACTTCACTTCGACCAGCGGAGCGATGGCGTCGAGAGCTTTCTCGAAGATTTCCAGGGGGTCGCTGTTCTTGCGTTCTTTAACCTTTTCCAGCGCGCCATAAACGATACGCTCGGCAACGGCTTTCTTGCCGCTTTCCATCACGTGGTTCATGAACTTGGCCAGAATTTGGCTTCCGTATTTTGGATCGTCAAGCACTTCGCGCTTGGCTGCTACGCGTCTTCTTGGCATGGATAAGCCCTCAAACGGTCTTCAGGTTCGCTCGGAATCAGTGCCCTTTCGGGACGCCTCCGACCTTACTCTTATCGACTCAGAAAATAAGATGGTTCAGTTTTACAAAAAGCCGCTACTACTTAGGCTTCTTGGTACCGTACTTCGAACGACCCTGGTTACGACCTTTAACGCCGGAAGTATCCAAGGAGCCACGTACGGTGTGATAACGAACACCTGGCAAGTCTTTTACACGACCGCCACGAATCAGCACCACGCTGTGCTCTTGCAGGTTGTGGCCTTCACCGCCGATGTACGAGGAAACCTCGAAACCGTTGGTCAGACGCACACGGCACACTTTACGCAGTGCCGAGTTAGGTTTTTTCGGCGTAGTGGTATACACGCGAGTGCATACGCCACGACGTTGCGGGCAGTTCTGCAGCGCAGGCACGTCGGATTTCTCGACGATACGCTTACGCGGCTGACGTACCAGCTGGTTGATAGTTGCCATCTACTAGCTCCACTGTTGTCTTGCGACGCTATTGTCTTGCAAGAAAAGCAAAAATGGCAGGAACGAATTCCCGCCAAATTTAGGGGTACAAGAGTCTAAAGAGGATCTTGCCCCCAGTCAAGGCAAGGCCCCGACCTCCCCTCTCGTCGAACCGGGGCAAAATTGCCTCGATCCGACGAATGGGACTGCCAGGGCCCAGACTTATTTATTGCAGAACTCAGTTACCGCTTGAGTTCAGCGCTTCGGTCAGTGCAGCTTCCACTTCACTGGCGCTTACGCGCAGCGGCTTGTCAGCATCACGGCGGCGCTTACGCTCGCTGTGGTAAGCCAAACCGGTACCAGCCGGGATCAGACGACCCACGACCACGTTTTCTTTCAGGCCGCGCAAGTAATCGCGCTTACCGGTTACCGCTGCTTCGGTCAGTACGCGAGTGGTCTCCTGGAAGGAGGCCGCCGAGATGAACGACTCAGTGGACAACGACGCCTTGGTGATACCCAGCAGAACACGAGTGAACTTGGATACGAATTTCTCGTCGCCAGCCAGACGCTCGTTCTCTACCAGTACGTGAGTCAGTTCCATCTGGTCGCCCTTGATGAAACTGGAATCACCGGATTCAGCGATTTCAACTTTACGCAGCATCTGACGCAGGATGGTCTCAATGTGCTTATCGTTGATCTTCACGCCTTGCAGACGATAAACATCCTGGATCTCGTTAACGATGTACTTGGCCAGCGCACTCACACCCAGCAGACGCAGGATGTCGTGTGGATCGCTCGGGCCGTCGGAGATAACTTCGCCGCGGTTTACCTGTTCGCCTTCGAAGACGTTCAGGTGACGCCACTTCGGAATCAGCTCTTCGTACGGATCGCTACCGTCGTTCGGGGTAATAACCAGACGGCGCTTGCCTTTGGTCTCTTTACCGAACGCGATGGTGCCGCTGACTTCAGCCAGAATCGATGCTTCTTTCGGACGACGAGCTTCGAACAAGTCGGCAACACGCGGCAGACCACCGGTGATGTCACGGGTCTTCGAAGTTTCTTGCGGGATACGAGCGATAACATCACCGATCGCAATCTTCGCACCATCCGCTACACCGACCAGGGCGTTAGCTGGCAGGAAGTACTGAGCGATTACGTCAGTGCCTGGCAGCAACAAGTCCTTGCCGTTGTCATCGACCATCTTAACGGCAGGACGGATGTCTTTACCGGCAGCTGGACGATCTTTCGCGTCGAGTACTTCAATGTTGGTCATACCGGTCAATTCGTCAGTCTGACGCTTGATCGTGATGCCTTCTTCCATGCCCACGTAGGTCACGGTACCTTTCATTTCGGTAACGATTGGGTGAGTGTGCGGATCCCACTTGGCCACGATTGCGCCAGCGTCGACCTTGTCACCTTCTTTAACCGAAATCACAGCACCATACGGCAGCTTGTAACGCTCACGCTCACGACCGTAGTCGTCAGCGATTGCCAGCTCACCGGAACGGGATACCGCAACCAGACAGCCATCCACTCGCTCAACGTGCTTCAGGTTGTGCAGACGGACAGTACCGCCATTCTTCACCTGAACGCTGTCAGCTGCGGAGGTCCGGCTTGCCGCACCACCGATGTGGAACGTACGCATGGTCAGCTGGGTTCCCGGCTCACCGATGGATTGGGCAGCGATAACGCCGACCGCTTCACCGATATTCACCTGGTGACCACGAGCCAAGTCACGGCCATAGCACTTGGCGCAAATACCGTAGCGGGTTTCGCAGCTAATCGGCGAGCGAACAATCACTTCGTCGATGCTGTTGAGTTCGATGAACTCGACCCACTTCTCATCAACCAGAGTGCCGGCAGGAACGATGATTTCCTCAGTACCTGGCTTGAACACGTCACGCGCAATAACACGACCCAATACGCGCTCACCCAGCGGCTCTACAACGTCACCGCCTTCAATGTGCGGAGTCATGAGCAGGCCGTGCTCGGTGCCGCAATCGATCTCGGTTACAACCAGATCTTGTGCAACGTCTACCAGACGACGTGTCAGGTAACCGGAGTTAGCGGTTTTCAACGCGGTATCCGCCAGACCTTTACGAGCGCCGTGAGTGGAGATGAAGTACTGAAGTACGCTCAAACCTTCACGGAAGTTCGCAGTAATCGGCGTTTCGATGATGGAACCGTCAGGCTTGGCCATCAGGCCACGCATACCGGCGAGCTGACGGATCTGCGCAGCAGAACCCCGTGCGCCCGAGTCGGCCATCATGTACATCGAGTTGAAGGACTCCTGGTCGACTTCGACGCCATGACGGTCGATGACTTTCTCTTTCGAGAGGTTGGCCATCATCGCCTTGGAAACTTCATCGTTCGCCTTGGACCAAAGGTCGATCACTTTGTTGTACTTCTCGCCCTGTGTTACCAGGCCCGAGGCGTACTGGCTTTCGATCTCTTTCACTTCGTCAGTAGCAGCACTGATGATGCGGGCTTTTTCATCCGGGATAACAAAGTCGTTAACACCGATGGAAACGCCGGAAATGGTCGAATAAGCAAAACCGGTGTACATCAACTGGTCAGCGAAGATAACAGTCTCTTTCAAACCAACCACGCGGTAGCACTGGTTGATCAACTTGGAGATCGCCTTTTTCTTCATCGGCAGGTTGACGACATCGTACGACAGACCTTTTGGCACAACTTGATACAACAGTGCACGGCCGACAGTAGTGTCGACGATACGAACGTTGCTCACGCTTCCGCCATCACGATCGTTGACGGTTTCGTGGATCCGCACCTTGACCTTGGCGTGCAATGCGGCTTCGCCGGCACGGAACACACGGTCAACTTCCTGCAAGTCCGCAAATACACGACCTTCGCCTTTGGCGTTGATCGCTTCACGCGTCATGTAGTACAGACCCAATACAACGTCCTGCGACGGAACGATGATTGGCTCACCGTTGGCTGGCGACAGAATGTTGTTGGTCGACATCATCAACGCACGCGCTTCCAGCTGGGCTTCCAGCGTCAGCGGTACGTGCACGGCCATTTGGTCGCCGTCGAAGTCGGCGTTGTACGCAGCACAGACCAGAGGGTGCAACTGAATAGCCTTACCTTCGATCAGTACCGGTTCAAACGCCTGGATACCCAGACGGTGAAGGGTCGGTGCACGGTTGAGGAGGACCGGGTGTTCGCGAATCACTTCAGCAAGAACGTCCCAAACCTCTGGCAGTTCGCGCTCGACCATTTTCTTGGCCGCTTTGATGGTGGTCGCGAGACCGCGCATTTCCAGCTTGCCGAAGATGAACGGCTTGAACAGCTCGAGAGCCATCTTCTTAGGCAGACCGCACTGGTGCAGACGCAGGGTCGGGCCTACGGTAATTACCGAACGACCGGAGTAGTCAACACGCTTACCGAGCAAGTTTTGACGGAAACGACCTTGCTTACCCTTGATCATGTCGGCCAGGGATTTCAGAGGACGCTTGTTGGAACCCGTGATAGCGCGACCACGACGACCGTTGTCGAGCAGGGCATCAACCGCTTCTTGCAACATACGCTTTTCGTTGCGCACGATGATGTCCGGAGCGGACAGATCAAGCAGGCGCTTCAAGCGGTTGTTACGGTTGATCACGCGACGGTATAGGTCGTTGAGGTCGGAGGTCGCAAAACGACCGCCGTCCAACGGTACCAGCGGACGCAGGTCTGGCGGCAGAACCGGCAGAACGGTCAGCACCATCCACTCTGGCAAGTTGCCGGACCCCTGGAAGGCTTCCATCAACTTCAGACGCTTGGACAGCTTCTTGATCTTGGTTTCGGAGTTGGTTTGCGGAATTTCTTCACGCAGACGGCCAATCTCGTGTTCCAGGTCGATAGCGTGCAACAGTTCGCGGACCGCTTCGGCACCCATGCGGGCATCGAAATCGTCGCCGAACTCTTCCAGCGCTTCGAAGTACTGCTCGTCGTTCAGCAACTGACCCTTTTCAAGGGTGGTCATGCCTGGGTCGATAACGACATAGCTCTCGAAGTAGAGAACGCGCTCGATATCACGCAGGGTCATGTCCATCAGCAAACCGATACGGGACGGCAGCGATTTCAGGAACCAGATGTGAGCAACCGGCGAAGCCAGTTCGATGTGCGCCATGCGCTCACGACGAACCTTGGCCAGTGCAACTTCAACGCCACACTTCTCGCAGATCACACCACGGTGTTTCAAGCGCTTGTACTTACCGCACAGGCACTCGTAATCCTTTACCGGGCCAAAGATCTTGGCGCAGAACAGGCCGTCACGTTCAGGTTTGAACGTACGGTAGTTGATGGTTTCCGGCTTTTTAACTTCACCGAACGACCACGAACGGATCATCTCAGGCGATGCCAACCCAATACGGATGGCGTCGAACTCTTCGACTTGACCCTGGTTTTTCAGCAAATTCAGTAGGTCTTTCAAGGCCTTTCCTCCTGGCGGAGCAGAGAGCGGGCTAAACAGCCCCGCTCTCGATTCGCGTCACGTGTTATTCGGTTTCCAGATCGATATCGATGCCGAGGGAACGAATTTCTTTGATCAACACGTTGAAAGACTCGGGCATGCCCGGCTCCATACGGTGATCGCCGTCCACGATGTTTTTGTACATCTTGGTCCGACCGTTCACATCGTCCGACTTCACTGTGAGCATTTCTTGCAGAGTGTAAGCAGCACCGTATGCTTCCAGTGCCCAGACCTCCATCTCCCCGAAACGCTGACCACCGAACTGAGCCTTACCACCCAGCGGCTGCTGGGTAACCAGGCTGTACGAACCGGTAGAACGAGCGTGCATCTTATCGTCTACCAAGTGGTTCAGCTTCAGCATGTACATGTAGCCAACAGTAACCGGGCGCTCAAACTTGTTGCCGGTACGGCCGTCGAACAGCTGCATCTGGCCGCTTTCTGGCAGGTCTGCCAGTTTCAGCATGGCCTTGATTTCGCTTTCCTTGGCACCGTCGAACACCGGGGTAGCCATCGGAACGCCACCGCGCAGGTTCTTCGCCAGATCCAGGATTTCCTGGTCGGAGAAGGTGTCCAACTCTTCGTTGCGACCGCCGATCTCGTTGTAGATCTCGTGCAGGAACTTACGCAGGTCTGCGACCTTGCGCTGCTCTTCGATCATACGGTTGATCTTCTCGCCCAGACCTTTGGCCGCGAGGCCCAGGTGGGTTTCAAGGATCTGACCAACGTTCATACGCGAAGGTACGCCCAGCGGGTTGAGGACCACGTCGACCGGAGTGCCATTGGCATCGTGCGGCATGTCTTCAACGGGCATGATCACGGAGACCACACCTTTGTTACCGTGACGACCGGCCATCTTGTCGCCCGGCTGGATGCGACGACGGATTGCCAGGTAAACCTTGACGATTTTCAGCACGCCTGGAGCCAGGTCATCGCCCTGCTGCAGTTTGCGCTTCTTATCTTCGAACTTGTCGTCCAGCAGACGGCGGCGATCAACGATGTACGCCTGGGCCTTCTCGAGCTGCTCGTTCAGAGCATCTTCAGCCATGCGCAGTTTGAACCACTGGCCGTGCTCAAGACCGTCGAGGATTTCGTCGGTGATGTCCTGACCTTTCTTAAGACCTGCGCCGCCTTCAGCCTTGTGGCCTACCAAAGCGGAACGCAGACGTTCGAAGGTCGCGCCTTCAACGATACGGAACTCTTCGTTCAGGTCCTTGCGGATCTCGTCGAGCTGAGTCTTCTCGATGGACAGCGCACGAGCATCACGCTCAACGCCATCACGGGTGAAGACCTGTACGTCAATGACAGTGCCCTTGGTACCAGTAGGTACACGCAGGGAGGTGTCTTTAACGTCGCTGGCTTTTTCACCGAAGATGGCACGCAACAGCTTCTCTTCTGGAGTCAGTTGGGTCTCGCCTTTCGGAGTGACCTTACCCACCAGGATGTCGCCTGCGCCAACTTCAGCACCTACATAAACGATACCGGCTTCGTCCAGCTTGTTCAGTGCAGCTTCACCCACGTTCGGGATGTCCGCAGTGATCTCCTCCGGCCCAAGCTTGGTGTCACGTGCCACACAGGTCAGTTCCTGAATGTGGATCGTGGTGAAGCGGTCTTCTTGAACAACACGCTCGGACAGGCAGATGGAGTCTTCGAAGTTGAAGCCGTTCCACGCCATGAACGCGATGCGCATGTTCTGACCCAGTGCCAGTTCACCCATGTCGGTGGACGGGCCGTCGGCCATGATGTCGCTACGCTGGACGCGATCACCCTTGCTCACCAGCGGACGCTGATTGATGCAGGTGTTCTGGTTCGAGCGGGTGTATTTGGTCAGGTTGTAGATGTCGACACCGGCTTCGCCAGTTTCAACTTCATCATCAGCAACACGAACCACGATACGGCTGGCATCAACAGAGTCGATCACGCCGCCACGACGAGCCACGACGCAAACGCCGGAGTCACGCGCTACGTTACGCTCCATGCCGGTACCTACCAGCGGCTTGTCAGCGCGCAGGGTCGGTACAGCTTGACGCTGCATGTTGGAACCCATCAACGCACGGTTGGCGTCATCGTGCTCCAGGAACGGGATCAGCGACGCTGCAACCGAAACTACCTGCTTCGGCGAAACGTCCATCAAAGTGACGTCTTCCGGCGCCTTGACGGTGAACTCATTCAGGTGACGAACAGCTACCAGCTCGTCAATCAGGACTTTCTTGTCGTTCATCGTGGCCGAAGCCTGAGCGATCACGTGATCAGCTTCTTCGATGGCGGACAGGAACACGATCTCGTCAGTGACCAGAGCGTCTTTCACCACACGGTACGGGCTCTCGAGGAAACCGTATTGGTTAGTGCGCGCGTAGGCCGCCAAGGAGTTGATCAGACCAATGTTCGGACCTTCCGGTGTTTCGATCGGGCAAACGCGACCGTAGTGCGTCGGGTGTACGTCACGAACTTCAAAGCCAGCACGTTCACGGGTCAGACCGCCCGGGCCCAGTGCGGAAACACGGCGCTTGTGGGTGATCTCGGAGAGAGGGTTGTTCTGGTCCATGAACTGCGAGAGCTGGCTGGAACCGAAGAACTCTTTCACCGCCGCAGCCACTGGCTTGGCGTTGATCAGGTCTTGCGGCATCAGGCCTTCGCTTTCAGCCATCGACAGACGCTCTTTGACCGCACGCTCAACACGCACCAGACCAACGCGGAACTGGTTCTCGGCCATTTCGCCTACGCAGCGAACACGACGGTTACCCAGGTGGTCGATGTCATCGACGATGCCTTTACCGTTACGGATGTCGACTAGAGTCTTCAGTACCGCAACGATGTCTTCTTTGCACAACACGCCCGAACCTTCGATCTCGGTACGACCGATACGACGGTTGAACTTCATCCGACCGACCGCAGACAGGTCGTAACGCTCAGGGCTGAAGAACAGGTTGTTGAACAGGGTCTCAGCAGCGTCTTTGGTTGGTGGCTCGCCAGGACGCATCATGCGATAGATCTCGACCAGCGCTTCCAGTTGGTTGCTGGTGGAGTCAATCTTCAACGTGTCAGAGACGAACGGACCGCAGTCGATATCGTTGGTGTACAGGGTCTCGATGCGAACAACCTGAGCCTTGGCGATTTTGGCCAGGATCTCAGTGTTCAGCTCGGTATTGCACTCAGCCAGGATTTCGCCTGTAGCCGGGTGAACGATGACCTTGGCGGTAGTGCGGCCCAGGACGTAGTCCAGAGGCACTTCCAGCGACTTGATACCGGCCTTTTCGATCTGGTTGATGTGGCGCGCAGTAATACGACGGCCAGCCTCAACGATTACCTTGCCATTCTCATCCTGGATATCCAGGACAGCAATTTCACCACGCAGACGCGATGCGATGAGCTCCAGGCTGAGGGTTTCATCCTTCAGGCTGAATACGTTGGTGGTGTAGAAAGCGTCCAGCACCTGCTCGGTGGTATAGCCGAGCGCGCGCAGCAGCACAGAAGCTGGCAGCTTACGGCGACGGTCGATACGCACGAACACGCAGTCTTTAGGATCGAACTCGAAGTCCAACCAAGAACCGCGGTACGGAATGATCCGCGCGGAGTACAGGAGTTTGCCGGAGCTGTGCGTCTTGCCGCGGTCGTGATCGAAGAACACACCCGGTGAACGATGCAGCTGAGAAACGATAACACGCTCGGTACCGTTGATAACGAAGGTACCGTTTTCAGTCATCAGTGGGATTTCACCCATGTAGACTTCTTGCTCTTTGATGTCCTTGATCGCTTTATTCGACGACTCTTTGTCGAAAATGATCAGACGGACTTTTACCCGCAAAGGTACGGCGTACGTAACACCGCGCAACACGCATTCTTTGACATCAAATGCCGGTTCGCCCAGGCGATAACCGACGTACTCCAGCGCAGCATTGCCGGAGTAGCTGATGATCGGGAAAACGGATTTGAAGGCCGCATGCAGGCCCACGTCGCGGAACTGATCTTTGGTCGCTCCCGCCTGCAAGAATTCACGATACGAATCCAGCTGGATAGCCAGAAGGTACGGGACATCCATGACGTCCGGCAACTTGCTAAAGTCCTTGCGGATACGTTTTTTCTCAGTATATGAGTAAGCCATCAGCGTTCCCCAGCTTGGTCACCTGCTTGTTTGGCCCCTCCGACGGGAGCAGCCAGAAAATCTTGCAAACCCCATGGTTTGCACCACCGCTTCGGATGGCTACAGCGCGTTAATGGCGGCGACCGAGTCGACAGCCAATAACGGAAAAAGGCCGGTGGCAAGAGCCACCAGCCATCAGCCTTCAGCTTAACGCTTGGGCTGGAGACGCAAAGTCGATGCTTACTTCAGCTCGACTTTAGCGCCTGCTTCTTCCAGAGTAGCTTTGGCTTTGTCAGCTGCGTCTTTCGACACTGCTTCCAGAACCTGGGCAGGAGCGCCGTCAACTACAGCCTTGGCTTCTTTCAGGCCCAGACCGGTCAGTTCACGTACTGCCTTGATCACGTTTACTTTCTTCTCGCCAGCTTCCAGCAGCATGACGTTGAATTCGGTTTGCTCTTCAGCAGCAACAGCAGCAACTGCTGGGCCAGCGGAAGCAGCGGCAGCGGAAACGCCGAATTTTTCTTCGAAAGCTTTGATCAGCTCAACAACCTGCAGAACCGACATTTCAGCTACGGCGTTGAGGATATCGTCTTGGGAGATAGACATTGCTGTATTTCCTGAATTGGGGGACGGCCTACGCGGCCATCGAAATAAACAAAAATACGCGAGAGAAGTCGCTCAGCCTTAGGCTGCGGCAGCTTCTTTTTGCTCGCGAACTGCAGCCAGAGTACGAGCCAGCTTGCTGGTAGCGCCTTGAATCACGCTCATCAGCTGCGAAATGGCTTCGTCGCGGGTCGGCAATGTTGCCAGTACGTCGATTTGGTTAGCTGCGAGGAACTTGCCCTCGAACGCAGCTGCCTTGATCTCGAACTTATCCTGACTCTTGGCGAATTCCTTGAACAAACGGGCAGCAGCGCCTGGATGATCTTTGGAGAAAGCGATCAGAGTCGGGCCGGTGAACACGTCATTGAGAACACTGTATTCAGTGTCAGCAACAGCGCGCTTGAGCAGGGTGTTACGTACAACACGTACGTATACGCCAGCTTCACGAGCCTCTTTACGGAGTCCGGTCATAGCGCCTACTGTCACACCACGGGCATCAGCCACGACAGCGGACAGGGCAGCTTTGGCAGCCTCGTTGACTTCAGCGACGATGGCCTTCTTGTCTTCGAGATTAATTGCCACGGGTTTAACTCCTGCTTGTTACCGTTTCATCTGGCCTAGGCCGGATGTCGTTTTGGTGTCTGATTCGGTAAGGAACCGGGAGCACCATCTGCGTAGGCTTTTGGTTTAAGACTTGCGTCGCCTACGGTCTTGGATAGCCCCCGCCAGGCAGGGACCCCAATTTTTTCAATTGACGCAATCGCTTGCGTCAATCTGTGTCTTATACGTCCAGCGAGCCTTGGTCGATGACCAGACCTGGGCCCATAGTGGTGCTCAGGGTAACGCGCTTGACGTAGATACCTTTAGAAGAAGCTGGCTTGATACGCTTAAGATCAGCGATCAGGGCTTCAACGTTTTCCTTCAGCTTGACGGCGTCGAAACCGACCTTGCCAACGGAGGTGTGAATGATGCCGTTTTTGTCGGTGCGATAACGAACCTGACCAGCCTTGGCGTTTTTAACCGCGGTAGCTACGTCTGGCGTTACAGTGCCGACTTTAGGGTTAGGCATCAGGCCACGTGGACCAAGGATCTGACCCAACTGACCTACAACACGCATTGCATCCGGGGAGGCAATAACTACGTCGTAGTTCAGGTCGCCGCCTTTCATTTCGGCAGCCAGGTCGTCCATGCCAACGCGATCAGCGCCAGCGGCCAGAGCAGCTTCAGCTGCCGGGCCTTGGGTGAAGACGGCTACACGTACAGTCTTGCCAGTACCGTGTGGCAGCACAGTAGCGCTACGAACGACTTGGTCGGACTTACGCGGGTCCACACCCAGGTTTACAGCAACGTCAACGGACTCGCTGAATTTGACAGTCGACAGCTCGGTCAACAGGGCTGCAGCGTCTACAAAGCTGTAGGCCTTGCCTGCTTCGATTTTGCCGGCGATAGCCTTTTGGCGCTTGGTCAGCTTAGCCATTACACACCCTCCACGTTAAGGCCCATGCTACGAGCAGAACCGGCGATGGTACGCACGGCTGCATCCATATCAGCTGCAGTCAGATCCGCGTTTTTGGTTTTCGCGATTTCTTCCAGCTGAGCACGAGTTACAGTGCCGACTTTAACGGTGTTAGGACGAGCGGAACCGCTAGTCAGACCAGCAGCCTTCTTCAGCAGAACCGAAGCCGGGGTCGACTTAGTTTCGAAAGTGAAGCTACGGTCGCTGTATACAGTGATGATCACTGGAGTCGGCAGACCTGGTTCAAGACCCTGAGTACGGGCGTTGAAGGCCTTGCAGAATTCCATGATGTTCACGCCATGCTGACCCAGAGCTGGACCAACAGGTGGGCTTGGGTTGGCCTGAGCAGCCTTCACTTGCAGCTTGATGTAAGCGGTAATTTTCTTGGCCATGAGGCACTCCAATTACGGGTTCAAACGCCTCGAAAGGCTCCCCGGTTACTTGCGCGTTTATCCCAGTGACGACAAAACCCCACAGCCTAAGGCTGCGGGGTTGGGATGCTTAGCCAGCTAGACCTTCTCGACCTGGCTGAACTCCAACTCTACAGGAGTAGAGCGACCGAAAATGAGCACTGCCACTTGGATCCGGCTCTTCTCGTAGTTAACCTCTTCGACAGTGCCGTTAAAATCAGCAAACGGACCATCTGTAACACGAACAACCTCACCCGGCTCGAACAAAGTCTTCGGCTTAGGCTTGTCACTACCATCAGCAACGCGACGCAGAATTGCTTCTGCCTCTTTATCAGTGATCGGAGCAGGCTTATCAGCGGTACCGCCAATGAAACCCATGACACGAGGCGTATCCTTGACCAAATGCCAAGTACCTTCATTCATGTCCATCTGAACCAAAACATAGCCAGGGAAGAACTTACGCTCACTTTTACGCTTCTGACCATTCCGCATTTCAACCACTTCTTCAGTGGGAACCAGAATTTCGCCGAAGCCATCTTCCATGCCTGCCAGCTTCACGCGCTCTAGCAAAGAGCGCATAACATGCTTCTCGTAACCCGAGTAAGCATGAACAACGTACCAACGCTTAGCCACGGGACACCCTTAGCCAACAATCAAGGAAACAAGCCAACCGAGCAGGGAATCAAGCCCCCACAACAGCAACGCCATAACCAGAACAACAGCCACAACAATCAACGTGGTCTGCGTGGTTTCTTGGCGAGTCGGCCAAACGACTTTACGGATTTCGGTGCGAGCTTCCTTTACCAGTACCGCAAAAGACTTGCCCTTAGCAGTCTGCAAGCCCACAAAGGCAGCCACAGCAGCAATAACAAGCAAAGCGAGCACACGGTACAGGATCGGCGAAGCAGAATAGTACTGATTGCCAACTACGCCTACGACCACCAACGCTACAACAACTAGCCACTTGACGAGATCGAAACGAGAGCTTTGAGCTTCAGCCTTAGGAGTCATCTATGAAGATCCTGTGAAAAGAAAGCCAGACACACCACGTGAATCTGGCAGGTCAGGAGGGAATCGAACCCCCAACCTACGGTTTTGGAGACCGTCGCTCTGCCAATTGAGCTACTGACCTAAAACAAAATCAGGCCGACCATTATGCAGGCCTGAAAAAGACTTTACAACAACCAACCCCAACAGACTTGAGACAACCTGGCAAAACCACCAGACACAAAACACTCAAGCCGAGGCAGCTGTTAAAACAAAGGCAGATATTTTCATATCTGCCTTGTTATATGGAGCTCTTGAGCGGATTTGAACCGCTGACCTCACCCTTACCAAGGGTGTGCTCTACCAACTGAGCTACAAGAGCAAAACACATGCACAACCTGCAAACTTGGAGCGGGTAGCGGGAATCGAACCCGCATCATCAGCTTGGAAGGCTGAGGTTCTACCACTAAACTATACCCGCGGAGCTTGCAGCTCACGCTAAAAATGGTGGAGGGGGAAGGATTCGAACCTTCGAAGTCGTAGACGTCAGATTTACAGTCTGATCCCTTTGGCCGCTCGGGAACCCCTCCTAAGCGAGCCGGCATTTTACATTACGCCGACCTTCTGTCAAGCATTTTCTCATTTAAATTATGAGGTTAGCTGCATTGACGCCGCATCTCATTAAATCCCCCTAAAGGTCTTCACTGCGAAGCGGGCGCCATTCTATGCAAACTATTCGACAGTTGCAATGCCTTCGCACAGCATTATTTTATGTTTTAACTCATTGAATTCCTTAACAAGGTTTTCAAAGGGCAGATCTTCAGCCAGGCGCCGGCTTTCCGGGGCCACCCGGAGCCAGTAACCTTGAGCATCTGGCGTACTCAGCAGTTGAACCTTGGCCTTTATATCCAAGCTAGTGAGACGCTGCTCGACAGATTGCGCTTGGCGCTGGTCTGTAAATCCACCAATGTACAAACAGGTATTTTGCGAATCAGATACCTTTGCCCGCTCCCTGCGAATCACTGCATCCGAAGATTCACTCAGCAGACGAATATCCTGCTGAGCACCTCGATAGAGACTCAGAGGAGTAACGTCTTTAGCGCGCAGCGGGGCCTCTTGCTGGTGCCATATGTAGTAAAAGGCGTTGAGGATCAGTAAAAGCAAAAACAGCCAACGCATAAACACCTCAAGATAACGGGCACGCCATCGCCAGACCAACGAAAACCAAATCAGGAACGAGTCGAGCCTGCGGCACAGAGCCCAATACCAAATCAGCATCTCCGCCAGTCAGGAATATACTGAAGTCATCGCCCCAGTAGCTGCGCGCGAGCTCTACCTGGGTCAGAACAAATCCTCGAAGCATCAACGCACAGCCTCGCTCTACTGCCTCGACTGTTGTACGACCTGGTGAGAGGCACTCCAAAGCCCTTTCAGCAGCGGCATCGCCATACCTTATCTTTCGTGTATGTGTACGCAGCTGATTCCTCATGAGAGACATGCCCGGACAAATAAAGCCTCCCAGGTGCTCGCCATCCTCAGCTATAAAATCTGCAGTCGCCGCAGTGCCAAAATCGAGCACCAAGCAGGCACCCGAGGCCAATTTAAATCCACCGAGCATTGCCAACCAGCGATCCAGACCAAGGCGCTCAAAATCTTCGTAGCCGTTACGTACCCCAGCCACTTCACGAGCTGAAGCAGCACTGGTAACAGCAACACCAAATGTCTCCACAAGCGCTTCAACCAGTTTTTCCGTCTCTTCCTTCGCACGGACGCTCACCAACCTGCAACGCGTCAGCAACAACTCAGGCAGCGCCAGCAGGCTATCAATCAAGGCAGCATCCGAACCTGCAACACCTTCAGCCGAGGCGTTCACCCCGCTCGAATCAAGCACACGCCATTTGATAAAGCTATTCCCACAGTCGAGCTCAAGAATCATCACGCAACCTCAGGCTTAGCTCACCACCACTGTATATTTTCTCAACACCATCAACACTCAAACGCAAAGCACCTTGACGATCAACACCCAGCACCACTCCATCGACCTGGTTGACACCGGCTATAAGCGACACAGCCCTCCCCTGCCAAGCGTGATTTTTCTCCCACTCATTCTGAAGCTCGGCAAAACCTAGCACCCGGTGTCGACCCAAGTAGCCTTGCAACTGCAAACCCAGCCGGGCAATCAGGGCGTTTCGATCAACAGGAAAACCCGTCTCTAACTGCACTGATGTCCACTGCTGATCAACCTCGTCAGCCTTCTGCATATTGACGTTGATGCCTATTCCAAGGACAACGTGACAGATATCAGCAGGATCCCCTACGAGCTCCAGCAAAATCCCGGCAATTTTCTTTTGCCCTACGAGAACGTCGTTTGGCCATTTTAAAGTCGCAGTCTGAACTCCAGACTCACGCAGGGCTTGCATGACCGCCAATCCAACCACAAGACTTAAGCCTTCCAACTGCCGAAGACCATCCTCAATACGCAATACAAGGCTGTAATAGACATTCTGGGCAAATGGACTGACCCACTTTCGACCACGCCTGCCTCTTCCCGCCGTTTGCTGCTCCGCAAGCACCAGAAAGGGCGTCGCGCACTCAACCCCAGCAAGACGCAAAGCTTCGGCATTTGTTGAGTCAATGGAATCGTAGATATGGATAGGCCATGCTAAATCAGGGGCATGCTGCTCAATTTCCGCAGCACTCAAGAAAACCAATGGGGATGCTAATTGATACCCCTTTCCACGAACCTTATGAACTGGCAGATTCAATTCGGCCTCAAGGTGCTGGAGTTGCTTCCAGACAGCACTGCGACTGACGCCCAGGGCGGCGCCAAGTGCTTCCCCGGAATGAAATCGGCCATCTTTCAGAAGTTCTAACAACGTCAGCATGCAAGTATCGCCTCACAATGAGGAACGCATGATAGCCATGCGAAAGACCATTGCATAGAAAGGCAGGCGTTTAGCCCTGAAGGCGGCCATGAGAAAACCTGCCGGCACTTTCCGCCCGCCCAAAACAAAACCCCATCTGCTTTCGCAAATGGGGTTTCGGAATTTAATCTTGACGATGACCTACTCTCACATGGGGAAACCCCACACTACCATCGGCGATGCATCGTTTCACTACTGAGTTCGGGATGGGATCAGGTGGTTCCAATGCTCTATGGTCGTCAAGAAATTCGGGTACTGAGTCGTGACCAGCTGGCCTCGCTTCAGCAAATTGGGTATGTGATAGCTTTCGGTGTTTGCAAGAGTCGAACTTTCGGTTCATTTCGTCTT
>NZ_LJSA01000605.1:0-281 GCF_002742505.1 Pseudomonas sp. 2995-1
ATTCAAACCGAATATCATTGTAGCCAAGAATTTTTGATAAATAGATAACTGGTAAATAATATGTACCCTCCAATTTAATTGGGTCGATACCATCTACCATTTCCCCATTAATGGCCACTCCAGCTGTTGGAACTCTTTCAAATGCTTGAGCCATATTAAGTAGTGTAAATAGTATTACAAAAACGATTAAGCAAGTTACAAATAAGTTAATTCGATGCTTTTTCACCCTAATCCTCCTATTTATACCATTATCAAAATACATTGAATAGCATGTGATAATG
>NZ_LJSA01000606.1:0-264 GCF_002742505.1 Pseudomonas sp. 2995-1
ACTTCAAGAAGGAAATTTTGATTTATATGATTATGCTTTTAAGCTTTATTCTAGTGTAACCAGTCCTTATTCCATAAATAAAAAAAGTGGTATTCAGGGAGTGAATCAATTAAGCTATTTGTCAGAGGCCTATGAGAAGGCTCAACAGAGTGACGGGTCTATATCTCTATTAATGAAAACAATAAAATTTGGTAATGACTTATACAAAGATTTTTTAACCGATGTAGGAAAAGAAAAAAAGCATATTCGGAATCTATGGGAAGC
>NZ_LJSA01000607.1:0-319 GCF_002742505.1 Pseudomonas sp. 2995-1
ATACTTAGCAAACCATAAAGGGAGAGCACTAGCTAGAGATCAATTGTTAAATGCAGTATGGAATTATGAATTCGTAGGGGACACTAGAATTGTAGATGTACACGTTAGTCATTTACGAGAAAAGATTGAACCTAATACGAAGAAGCCAGTGTATATAAAAACAATTCGTGGTTTAGGTTATAAATTGGAGGCTCCTGTAGACCATGCATAGCTATCGTACACGTCTTATCTTTCCCCTTGCACTTATTATTCTATTAGTTCTTGCGAGTTTAGGAGCAATTTTAGGGCCTTTATTCAAAGAATTTTATTTTGAAAGAAT
>NZ_LJSA01000608.1:0-281 GCF_002742505.1 Pseudomonas sp. 2995-1
GGCGAAGAAAGACGTTGTCATCTTGATGGATAGTATTACTCGACTTGCACGTGCTTATAACTTAGTCATCCCACCAAGTGGACGAACACTATCAGGTGGTATTGATCCTGCGAGTTTCCACCGTCCTAAGCGTTTCTTTGGTGCTGCAAGAAACATCGAAGAAGGGGGTAGCTTAACGATCCTCGCAACTGCACTTGTGGATACAGGATCCCGCATGGATGATGTTATCTATGAGGAGTTTAAAGGAACAGGTAACATGGAACTTCACCTTGACCGTAAAC
>NZ_LJSA01000609.1:0-281 GCF_002742505.1 Pseudomonas sp. 2995-1
GATTTTCTATGGTTAAAATCTCTTATTTGGCCGGAACATAAAGACAGAAGAGCGTTGTTCGAGAAGGCAGCCAATTGTTTTGTGAAAAATCCAGTGGAACTTGTGGAAGGGGATGGAGTAGATCTATTAAAAGATGTTGTTGAAACACTCCCAAAAGATACAGTGATTTGCATCTTCCATACCCACGTGGCAAATCAAATGACAGAAGCCACAAAAATAGATCTGTTAAAAAAGGTGGAAGAAATAGGGAAACAGAGAGATGTGTTTCACCTATACAATAA
>NZ_LJSA01000610.1:0-249 GCF_002742505.1 Pseudomonas sp. 2995-1
ATATAGTTTCTGATTCCGTTTCTTCTAACCAAAATACCCCCTGATCGTCCTTTAGCAGAGTTGCTAGTCCATAAGAAAAGAACTCTAGGTATTCTTCGATGATTTTCACATGATACTCGTCTATAGTAAAAAGCTCCGAATCAAAAACAAGTTGGTCTAATAACATATCTACTTTCCCACTTAACTTAGTCGCCAGTTCCACCATTGTGTTTGATCGTGGAACTTCTTTACGATTGGATCCCTCTACAA
>NZ_LJSA01000031.1:0-230 GCF_002742505.1 Pseudomonas sp. 2995-1
GCAGAAGGTAAAGCGCCTTCTGAAGACCTGCGTCGATACAGCTCCTTCAACCCAGTAAGCGACTCGACCTTGAGGTCATGCTGGTGGGTATTGACGTACACATCACCACCCTCGACCTCCATGACACAGATCGGCACCTTTGCGGGGTTAAATCCCATGGACAATGAAGTCAATTTTTCCATTTTCCAGCACGAACCCTTATTCATCCAGCCGGGGGTGACGACTTGGAC
>NZ_LJSA01000611.1:0-327 GCF_002742505.1 Pseudomonas sp. 2995-1
TCGCAAGATGCCTCCTGTTAAAGATAAACAAAGTAAAGATGATTTATTTGAAGCGATACAAAAAAAATCAAAGGAACGTCATGAAACTGAAAAAATAGTAGTTCCTAAGAGAAGGAAGACGTGGATATATCCTGTAATAGCAACAGCAGCAGCGATGTTGTTAATCATCTTAATCTTACCATCCTTTTTCAATGATTTTGATATAGCTTCAGAAGAGGATTCAAGTTTTGACAGAGCAGCAGACTACGATATGGATGATGCGGGTACAGAAGTTGCTGAAGATACTGAAGATGCATCAGGTGAAATGGGTACACTAATGATTGACCC
>NZ_LJSA01000612.1:0-281 GCF_002742505.1 Pseudomonas sp. 2995-1
ATCCAATGTGGGAGGGGGCTTGCCCCCGATGGCGGTGCCTCAGTCAAGAAGGTGTCGACTGGTCCACAGCTATCGGGGGCAAGCCCCCTCCCACCGTTGACCGGTGTTGTGCCTGGAAGATTGGTGGCGCTCAAGCTCAAGGCTGTCATGAGCCACATACTCAGTCGGCCCTGACAAGCAGAGATCCAGTGTGGGAGGGGGCAACCCTCCCACCTTTGACCGGTGTTGTGTCTGGAAGATTGGCGGCGCTGAAGCTCAAGACCACCATGAGCCACATACTC
>NZ_LJSA01000613.1:0-246 GCF_002742505.1 Pseudomonas sp. 2995-1
ACTTGTGCTTTTTCTCCACTGTCACTGACTTCTACATCTCCATCCACCTTCATAGTACATATCACTTCACCCACAGCAATTGTTTCATCTTCTTTAGCAATGAGTTCACTAATAGTTCCTGAATAGGAAGATGGAACTTCAGCGTTCACTTTGTCTGTCATAACCTCAGCAATGGGGTCATATTTATTTACGCTGTCACCGGGTTTTACTAGCCATTTCGTGATTGTTCCTTCAGTGACACTTTCA
>NZ_LJSA01000614.1:0-280 GCF_002742505.1 Pseudomonas sp. 2995-1
ACAATATATTCAACTTTGGATAATCCATACCGTTTAGTAGACGGTAATATTCCTGCTGCTGTTGAAACTTTTGTACGGAGATTCGTTTTATTTGGAGATGAATATCAATTTACAAAGTACGACGAAGAAAATAATGAAATCGGTTTACATCAAACCTTTGAAGGGAGACCCATTGATAATTTTGAAAATGGGCCATACCATTTAAAGCTATATTTGAATGTGGATTCCGAAATTGTGAGCTATAGTCAAGAATATATGGATATTAGTACACAAGGACGGG
>NZ_LJSA01000615.1:0-269 GCF_002742505.1 Pseudomonas sp. 2995-1
TTGCCTTAACTGCTGGCATTTTAAATATCACGAGGAATAACATAACAGCGATAATAGGTGTTAGCGCAACAAATGTCGTCATTTTAATTTTCCTTTCCTTTGTATTTTAAATAATCTATTTTCATTTAATCCATTAATTATTAGTGTGTCTCAACTTATCTTTATACAATTCAGCAATTCTTATTTATTGTTTAATCTCATATTAATCCTCATGCTCTTTCAATTGTGAAAACCATTGATCAATCAAGTCCGCAGAAAAACCACGTTGG
>NZ_LJSA01000616.1:0-204 GCF_002742505.1 Pseudomonas sp. 2995-1
CTAACGCCTACTCGCTTCGGGGCACTTCGAAATCTCAATAGAAGTCTAAAATCATGACTTCCTATTGATATTCCTCCACTGCCCTACTCTCGTGATCACAGGCGTTTCCGCTTTTCTTTGGCTAGCTCTAACGCCTACTCGCTTCGGGGCACTTCGAAATCTCAATAGAAGTCTAAAATCATGACTTCCTATTGATATACCTTC
>NZ_LJSA01000617.1:0-280 GCF_002742505.1 Pseudomonas sp. 2995-1
TTCCTATATAGATACGCTTGTCTCTAAAAGGAGTGAATAAGCCTTGCTTCTCAATAAAAAACGAATTTTTGTAATTATCATCTGTAGTTCTTTTATTTTTTCCGTTGCTTTATTTTCATCTAAATGGTTGTCTCCGTCCTCTCAAATGAGTGGGACATTCTTGTACTTCCCTGAAGACGAACAGTTGTCTTTTACCGACTATGAAACAAATATTAACTTATTGGAGATAAAGGATGAAAATGAGTATTTATTATCATGGGATTTTAAATCTGTAACAGAT
>NZ_LJSA01000618.1:0-230 GCF_002742505.1 Pseudomonas sp. 2995-1
GTACAAAGATCAATTACAAATCGTTTCGTCAGCAAATCAGCTTCCAGACGTTGGGATGACTTGGGCTGCTGGATTTATGGAGCCATATGTAAGAGGAGAAAGATTTGCTTCACTAGAAGATATTCTTGATGACGAGTTTAGAGACTCCTTTGTAGGTGGAGTTCGTGAAGCTTATGAAGTAGATGGAACTACTTATGCATTACCATTAGAATTAAATATTGCACCAGTTT
>NZ_LJSA01000032.1:0-230 GCF_002742505.1 Pseudomonas sp. 2995-1
AAGGTACAGTCTCCAGCTACAGGGATCAAAGGCAGGAGATTATGATATTCGTGTGAAAATAAAGGAGGATGAAACCCCATGAGCCAAGTGGAACAAGTAAAGGAACAGCTGAAGCAGGGAATTGTAGACGCTGTAGTGAAGGCGGGTCTAGCATCGAAGGAAGAAGTTCCATCGGTTGTAATTGAGTCGCCAAAGGATAAGGATCACGGTGATTATGCAACGAACATGGC
>NZ_LJSA01000619.1:0-274 GCF_002742505.1 Pseudomonas sp. 2995-1
ATATTGTAGCTAATTGATTTAATGGAGTCAACATACCATAATACTCCACTTGTACTTTATCTAGTAATGATGGATTAGCTCGTCCAGCTCGAATTGTACCTAACTCTTTTCGAAAAGCCTCCACAGATTTATTCATCTTTTCTTTTGCTTGATTTATAACCTCTTGTGACATTATTCTTTCCCCCTTATTATTGTACCAATTTCTTCACCAATTACCGCACGTTTAATATTTCCTTCTTCCATAATCGAGAAAACGATGAGAGGAATGTCATTA
>NZ_LJSA01000620.1:0-279 GCF_002742505.1 Pseudomonas sp. 2995-1
GTTACAATCTCCCCCTGTTACAGCCCATATTCCTTTATTGTCTTTATAGTAAATTGTTTTACTGTCAGTGTCATTCACTTGAATACATGTCACTTCATTAATTACTATTTTTTCAATAGTTATTGTACCTTCTTCAGCAATTGCATGGGCTATTTCTGGGACATCAGGCATATGTAACCATCCTAACATAAATGATCCGTCTTCCTTTTCTACCCACCTCCAACCATAATTGTTTTCATACAATTTATGATTATCCTCTGTTATCCTACAATATCTACC
>NZ_LJSA01000621.1:0-279 GCF_002742505.1 Pseudomonas sp. 2995-1
GATATGGGTTTCAAAGGGGGCAAAGGTTCCATGTCAATGGCGACTGGAAACGGTGATTCGAGCTGTTGTCTCTTATTAACTTGATTTTAATTAAACATTACGAGAAAAATTGGAGTGAAAAACGTGGACAAGCCCAGTACTGGCAAGGGTTTGATCCCTTCAAAATTGGTTGCAAAAATCACCAAGATGAATCACATCATTGAAACACAACATATGGAGAAGATGAATCGAACCAATAACATTAAAAAATTGGATAAAAACACGTATGTAGATTTACGT
>NZ_LJSA01000622.1:0-278 GCF_002742505.1 Pseudomonas sp. 2995-1
ACGGTGGAAAAGTGGCATGAACTTAATAATAAAACAGGTCATAGTAGATATCCCATAGTTGATGATGACATGAAGGTGCATGGTATAGTTACTGCAAAAGATGTAATGGGTGTTAGTCAATTTATGGAATTAGAAAAAGTGATGACTAAACAGCCGATATCAGTTACATCTCAGACATCTGTTGCATCGGCAGCTCACATGATGGTTTGGGAAGGAATAGAATTACTGCCTGTAATTGATAGTGGCAAACCATTAAAAGGAATTATTAGTAGACAGGA
>NZ_LJSA01000623.1:0-277 GCF_002742505.1 Pseudomonas sp. 2995-1
GTGTTATGAGGCTGGTCCAACTGGGTACGGGTTATATAGACTCTTGCTTACTTTGGGAGTTCATTGTAATGTAATCGCCCCATCTTTGATTCCTCAACGTCCAGGTGAGCGTATCAAGACAGACAGAAGGGATTCTATCCGTCTTGCACAACTATATCGAGCAGGAGAGTTAACCTCTATCTATATACCAACTAAAGAAGATGAGGCTCTCCGAGATCTAGTCAGAGCACGAGAAGATGCAAAAGAAGATGAATTAAGAGCTGAGCATTGTCTAAGT
>NZ_LJSA01000624.1:0-276 GCF_002742505.1 Pseudomonas sp. 2995-1
ACACTAGTTATTTTACTTGTGAGGGGGTATTATTGTTTTTGAAGATGATAATGTATGACAGAAGCAACTATTACACAAAAATCAAATGAAATTCACACATTAAAGGAGTAATATAAATGTTATTCGCAAAAAACACACCAAATAATACAGGGATTGCTTTATATGGTGACAATATGGATTTTGACAATTTATATGAAGCTTTACATACTGTAGTGGGAAAAGAAGATGAAATAGAAGCATATTATTCGTCTCGCATGAGAGTGCTAGGGGTTTGTT
>NZ_LJSA01000625.1:0-286 GCF_002742505.1 Pseudomonas sp. 2995-1
GGTGCATTACTTATTGCTATCTTTGTACCTAATAAGTTGAAAAAGGCCGTTATCTATCAGGAAATAGCAAAAGGTTCTACGATCAACAAAAACTTGTTTAACATTTGGTACTTCCTTGTTAAATACATTATACCTTTTGCAATCATCTTCGTTTTTTTATACGTATTAGGCGTATTTAACATATTCTAAACATTAAAAAGAATAAGGAAATAAAGATGGGGAACACTAGATTTGTACAACCTAGTATTCCCCCTTTCTAGAGGCTGGTTTTTAAATTAATTTAAGC
>NZ_LJSA01000626.1:0-268 GCF_002742505.1 Pseudomonas sp. 2995-1
GACTATGAGAGTAACTGGCCATATAGCGGCATTCATTGCTACTGCAAACTTAGTAGCGGCTATTGTGGCAACTCCCTTTGCTTTGGTGAGTAATCCCATTACTCCTGTAAACTTAGTAGTTGCTACTGCTGCCATTCCTTTAGTTTTAGCAAGTAAACTTGTTGCAACAGTATAACTATTCATTATTGCTGGCATTCCCATCATAATCATACTCAGATTACTTAATGATTCTATTTGAGCCCCATATCTATAGGTTAAATCACTTACC
>NZ_LJSA01000627.1:0-228 GCF_002742505.1 Pseudomonas sp. 2995-1
GTTGTATTTCGTGGTGGTCACTCTGATGAAGGATTGCCGATAGGAATTCAAGTAATAGCAAAACATTGGCAAGACGACCTCGCGTTAAAAGTTGCAGAGTATTTGGAAGAGAAGATGGAAGGTTGGCAGGCTCCGGAGCAATTTTTTTAATCTAAATATGGTTCTGAAGCTAAACTTGACCTTTAACGAGAGATTATGTGGTATTTCACGTACCGTACTACATTAATT
>NZ_LJSA01000628.1:0-383 GCF_002742505.1 Pseudomonas sp. 2995-1
TTAACGAAGTCAGCACCGGCCTGAGTCAAGACAACGTTGTTGCCAACGATGGCGTAGTAACCGTCTTTATTGCTGTCACCGGTGAAGGTGACTTTCAAATCGGCAACTGGGGTTTCTTCGTCACCCACGGTGAACGAGCCCGCAACAGTGTCTTTGCTGACAGCGTCTTCAACCAACGGATTCGCGGTTACTTCGATGGTCGGCAGGTCGTTGACCAGCGTCACATCCGGAGTAGCGGCGGCAGTTGCGCTGCCTTTGTCAGCGTCAGTCACGGTCAGATCGAACGCAGGCAATTTGTTGCCCGCGTTAACGAAGTCAGCACCGGCCTGAGTCAGGACAACGTTGTTGCCAACGATGGCGTAGTAACCGTCTTTATTGCTGTC
>NZ_LJSA01000033.1:0-230 GCF_002742505.1 Pseudomonas sp. 2995-1
GATCTAGTGTCTTTCGGAAGAATGATAATAAATAATTTACATTATAGCCATAACCTTTTTTTCCTAAAGCCCCAAAATAGGAAAAGTCCCTACGAATTGTTGCAGAGTCTACTTTCACTGCTTCACTTAACTCAGATGAGGAGACACGGTGTTTTCCTGACGCATGTAAGTTCTCTAAAAAACGGTAGTATAAAGGTAATCTTTTCGCTGTTGCTTGTGGTATCTTAGCT
>NZ_LJSA01000629.1:0-274 GCF_002742505.1 Pseudomonas sp. 2995-1
ATAGGAAGAGTGTTCATCCGACGAAAGTTGCTAAAAAATTCAGACTACTGAATCAAGCATAGAAGTACTAGAAAACCGCCCGTCTTCCTGTTTAAAAAGGAGGTAGGGTACGACTCAGTGGTAAAATAAATATTTATATTTATTTTGGAATTGGAGTTAGATTAAATATATGAAGGTGAAGAAGTTTTATAAACTCTCACTATTCAAAAAAAGGTTCCAAACATCATTAATAATGTTTGGAACCCTTTTTGTCATTCACAGCTAGTTACTTACC
>NZ_LJSA01000630.1:0-230 GCF_002742505.1 Pseudomonas sp. 2995-1
ATTATGTCATTAGCTTTACAACTTTCTTAGCATTTTACCTTTCAGTTCGTTATTTGCCACAACCTACAATTATAAAAAGAAGTGGTGGAACGCAATCTGGCATATTATCCCTCATTTCTTATACTCGTTTATACCCTGTCTTTTTGACAGCTTTTTCTATCATGTTTGCGCAAGGTACGTTAATGTATGAATTGCCTTTTTTAGCAGTAGAAAGTGGTTTATCACAGGAC
>NZ_LJSA01000631.1:0-263 GCF_002742505.1 Pseudomonas sp. 2995-1
GTAATACTCGGGTATGTCGAGAGAGTGTCTTCTATGGAGATGAGGCTATTAGCTAGTTCTTGTTGATTCATTTTTGCAAGATCATCTAAGGATATACACTCCTCCAATGAGAACATACCAGAAGCTGTTCTAGTTAAATCAGACATATGCGCAGGATATCCTAGCATTTCCCCAATAGTTACAGATAACGTTCTTATGTACGTTCCCTTACTGCAAGAAGCCCGGAATCTAAATCGAACTTTCCCATCTAACTTTTCTATAGG
>NZ_LJSA01000632.1:0-201 GCF_002742505.1 Pseudomonas sp. 2995-1
AGTTGGAACTGAGGCGTCTGAATTTGGGGCGGCTTCGCCACCCAGCGCGGGGCAAGCCCGCTCACTACAAAATCCTGTTCACCACATAAGGCCTGCTCAAGACAAAGAGCCTGCTCACCACGCTGGTCAGCGAATTGAACACGGCCATCGACGGCATTCGTGCCAGTGGTGAGTACCAGAAGATTTCGCAGCAGTACGCCT
>NZ_LJSA01000633.1:0-274 GCF_002742505.1 Pseudomonas sp. 2995-1
GCCAAAGAAGGTGTTGATTTCCAAGAAAGATTAATGGAGATCACGAGCGTTGTGACAGATGGTTCAGTAAGTGCTGAAGTCATAGCTTTAGATGCACCGGGGATGATTAAAGAAGGGGAAGAATTGGCAGCAATCGCACCAAATATTACTATTAAAGTTCCGATGACAAGTGAAGGACTGAAAGCTGTTCGGACATTCAGTCAAAAAAATATTAAGACGAACGTAACCTTGATTTTTTCAGCAAATCAAGCAATATTGGCAGCAAGGGCTGTAG
>NZ_LJSA01000634.1:0-231 GCF_002742505.1 Pseudomonas sp. 2995-1
TTGTTGTACTTGGTTTGTAGATCATTTTAGATAATAGTGTCTGGAAAATAAGGAAAAGTCCCCCTACTGTCCAATAAAGTGGCAATGCAGCAGCCATATTAAATGAGAAAATTCCCATCATGACAGGCATTACAAGTCCCATCATCTTCATCATTCCCTCTTGCCCTGGCTGAACCGCTACTCCAATTTGCGAAACCTTAAATTGTACAAAATACACCGCTGTTGCCAAAA
>NZ_LJSA01000635.1:0-263 GCF_002742505.1 Pseudomonas sp. 2995-1
CCATAAACAGGACCTAAATCTCCATTTTCATCAGCCCACTCATTCCAGATCCGAACATTATTATCCTTTAAGTATCCAATATTAGTATCACCCTTGATAAACCACAGGAGCTCATGAATAATGGCTCTCAAAGCCAATTTTTTCGTTGTCACTACAGGGAATCCTTCATTTAAATCAAAACGCATTTGATAGCCGAATGTACTGATAGTTCCAGTGCCTGTACGATCTTCTTTTTCCGTTCCATTATCTAAAATGTGCTGCAA
>NZ_LJSA01000636.1:0-249 GCF_002742505.1 Pseudomonas sp. 2995-1
ATTTTTCACAATGGCTATTTTATCGTAGTAGATATTTTAACGAGAGAGACGATGGAAGTATTGATGCTGGACCCAGAAGCCACTCCACCTAGGAAAGGGGAAATTGTTTTTGGAACGTTGATTCCCTTAGGCAATGGAGAATACTTTCCAATTGTTGATTTTTATCATTTCGATTATGAAGCCAGAGAAGCAATGGCTTCTTGTATGCTGTATCACTTAGATCGCTATTTAAAACATGAAACCATGCAC
>NZ_LJSA01000637.1:0-274 GCF_002742505.1 Pseudomonas sp. 2995-1
ATACAACTCTACTATCCATCAATCCAATCCAGGATGCTGTAAATAAATTAAATCAGTTTCAGGTAGACGGAATTATAGTGATTGATGAAAATAATAAAAGTGAATCCTTTTCATCTTCTATTCCAGTTGTCACTTATGGTCTTAGTAACTATGAGAGCCAACACCATATTATTGACGTAAACCGTAAACTTGCAATAACAAAAGCAGTCGATTACCTCTATGAATCTGGACATAGAAAAATAGCTTATATCGGAAATTTGATCGATAAAGGTCC
>NZ_LJSA01000638.1:0-272 GCF_002742505.1 Pseudomonas sp. 2995-1
TAGATGAAGAGGTAAACGCAACAGAAGAAGCAGGAGAGGATGCCGTTTCAGGAGCTACACAAGTAGTAGTGACTGACGAAGATTCATTCTTTGATGGTGTAAGTGCAAATGGAGCATGGATCATTATTTTTAACGACGACTTAACTGTAGATGAAGATGTAGTATTAGCAGGTGAGCACATTCACCGTGACGAACCAGCTCGTAAATTAGCACTATATGAGCAAGATGAAGATCGTAACGTAACTGAAAGATTTACATTAACTGCTTCATCT
>NZ_LJSA01000639.1:0-231 GCF_002742505.1 Pseudomonas sp. 2995-1
GCTTAAGTAAATGGTAAGGAGAAAACAATGAAAATCAATCAATTAATTGCGAACAACATTAACAAATTAGATGCATCGCTTCCAACTAATCAATCGTTAGGTATTGCTGGCTTATCGGGGTCTGGTAAAACAACTTTTTGTCAAACTATTGGGGAAGAGTCTAAGAAACGTCTCGTTTCCTTATTACCAAAGGCGGAATATCAGTATTTATTTCCTGATATTATGGAAACC
>NZ_LJSA01000640.1:0-260 GCF_002742505.1 Pseudomonas sp. 2995-1
ACCAAGGGAATCACCAGATAGCGTTACAAAACTTAAGTGATCGTGTTTCTCCATTAGGGGAAGGATTGATCATCGCTTTTAATAATCGAGTGAATGAAATTGAGCAAGAAGTTCACCAGTCAGGTGACCGACTTGTTACACAAGGTACATTTCTAGCATTTTTAGCATTAATTGTATCTATCACTGCAATTGTTTTAAGTATCATCATAGCTATCTTCATTGCGAATAACATATCTAAACCTATTCTACAGGTGTCGAAA
>NZ_LJSA01000641.1:0-272 GCF_002742505.1 Pseudomonas sp. 2995-1
GGGTTTACAGTACTCACATGAATATTAGTATCCGAAAGCTCCATCCGTAGGCTGTTTGCAAATCCGAGAACAGCATGTTTCGTTGCAGAATATCCACTTGATTTTGGTGTAGCTAGTTTTCCAGCTTGAGAAGCGACAAAAATAATATGTCCCCTTCCCTTCTCTATCATATGTGGAAGGACTGATTTAGTACACGAAATAGAACCAAACACATTCACATCAAACATGGATTTTATTTGATCTATTGAAGCTGTATGTACATAATCAAAAAC
>NZ_LJSA01000642.1:0-272 GCF_002742505.1 Pseudomonas sp. 2995-1
ATATTAAAATACATAGTAGTTAACTGAGAGGTGAGTTCAGTGAAACGAATCGGAGTTTTGACAAGTGGTGGAGATTCCCCAGGAATGAATGCAGCAATTCGAGCAGTTGTGAGAAAAGCAATATATCATAACCTTGAAGTATATGGTATTTATTACGGATATGCTGGATTAATAAATGGAGATATAAAAAAGCTTGAAATTGGTTCTGTAGGTGATATTATACATCGTGGAGGAACAATGCTTTACACTGCGCGTTGTGAGGAATTTAAGAC
>NZ_LJSA01000643.1:0-271 GCF_002742505.1 Pseudomonas sp. 2995-1
TACTGGTATAGCGAGTGGGATAGGCAGTACACCGATTCCAATAGCAGATATCGCTATACTGACCCCTTTGCAGCTTTTACTAATAACGATCATTGGTGGTTTGTCTGGAAGAGAGATATCAAAGGAGACAGCCCATGAGTATTTAGCTGCCGCTGGTGTAAATGTTGGTGCTGCAATCGGAATAAGGGAAGGTGCCCGTCAACTATCAAAGCTTATTCCTGTTGGTGGTTATGTCATATCTGGGGGGATTGCAGGAGCTGCGACCTATTCC
>NZ_LJSA01000644.1:0-271 GCF_002742505.1 Pseudomonas sp. 2995-1
ACAGCCATGACCTTTGTAGAAATTTCGGATTAAAAGGTATTTTTATGCTGCCTCTAGTGTCTATGGGTGAAGTGCTAGGAGTGATAGCTGTTGCGACGTTTGAAGAAGCGCCAAACTATTCCGAGACTAAAATACAACTAGCACAGTCTATTGTGGATGCAACCGCGTCGACACTAGCCAACCTTTTGTATATGGAAAAACAAGAAGTCATTATACAAGAAAGAGCGTCGGAAGTAATCATAAAGAATAATAAGTTGAAAAAAGCAGTCAC
>NZ_LJSA01000645.1:0-247 GCF_002742505.1 Pseudomonas sp. 2995-1
AACTGTGGTGAGCGGGCTTGCCCCGCGCTGGGCTGCGCAGCGGCCCCAAAACCAGCCGCTGCGATTTACCTGAAGCACTGCGGTGCTTCTAGTGGGGCTGCTGCGCAGCCCAGCGCGGGGCAAGCCCGCTCACCACAAGAAGACCGCTCACGACGTGTAAGCGCTGTCGCTCTTCACTCACAAATGCCCAAGCACTTTTGCTGACACAACACTTAAGGAGAGCACCATAACTGTGGTGAGCGGGCTT
>NZ_LJSA01000646.1:0-255 GCF_002742505.1 Pseudomonas sp. 2995-1
GTATTAGAACGGATTATAGAGGCAGGGAAATTAAAAAAGCCTGGACAGGGAATAGGGTTTGTTATTGATGTTAAAGGAGTTACAGGCATCGTACACAATAAACAGGACATGTCTTTAGACGAGGAGGCATTGGATAAAATGACAGATAGTCACGTTAACTTTGAACTGATCGTAAGTGTTGTGAATAAAGGAGATGCTGGTAAAATAGTGGATGCATCTAAGAAAGCTGGTGCTGAAGGTGGTACTATCTTAACT
>NZ_LJSA01000647.1:0-270 GCF_002742505.1 Pseudomonas sp. 2995-1
GCAGGTATGATATCACCTCACATTTGTATTTTTATCAATGGTGTGGCCTTTATCATTTCTGCTCTCATCCTACTATCAATTGTCATTCAAAAGAAAATGAAGACAGATAAAGGGAATCATTCATTAGAATTAAATAAACATGAATCGCTCTGGAACTCATGGAAAGATGGTTGGGGAATCATTCTTAATTCAAGAATACTAGTTGCGAGTTTTTTCTTGTGTTATTAGGTATGACAGTGATTCAAATGGTAGATATTCAGTTTCCTGTCC
>NZ_LJSA01000034.1:0-230 GCF_002742505.1 Pseudomonas sp. 2995-1
TAAAAGAGGTTGATCAAAGAGGCAAGGTGCCTTTTGATCAACCTCTTTACATGGACGTGATCAATCGTGGATAGGATGTCTCTTAATTGTCCCTTGCGATTTTCTTAAAGTATCAATAATATTGCTGATATTATCATTAGCTGTATTAAAAAAACCTTTGTCAACAAAGGGACAACCTAGAGATAACCTTGAGGGCACTGTAAAAATTGTATAATCATCTGGTGTTAAAT
>NZ_LJSA01000648.1:0-447 GCF_002742505.1 Pseudomonas sp. 2995-1
TCATTGATTAAGTCAGAAATTTTCTTTTTCATAAACTGGAGTTGTTTCAATAAATCATCAAACTCAGGAACATCAGTCGTCGCAGACGTTACATCAAAGTCTTTCACAGAAACAGATTCAATCTCTGACTCAAATTGGCGGACAGGTTTATAAACCATCTTCCACACAAGCCATGTAATTAACAAGCTCAATAATCCAAAGATGACGCCTAAAAATGTAATTTGAGCGAGCCATAGATTTTTCTCCTTATTATATTCACTTTGAGATATCAACGAAACAATACTCCAGCCTTGATGATTTGTCGTCATGAACCAGTAGAACCCATCAATTTCCCCAGAAGCCTCCCCTTCCCCTTTAGCAAAACCAGTAAACTGTTCGTTCACAGGAAGCAATGTGTTCAATTCACTGTAGGCAACACGCCCGTCACTATCGAGAATCAAATAGAAA
>NZ_LJSA01000649.1:0-465 GCF_002742505.1 Pseudomonas sp. 2995-1
TCCCTGAAATTGCTTTTTGATAAATCTTTTTTAGTTCCTGGTTTGTCACTTCAGGAAGAACTTTCTTCAACTTCATTAATCCATTCGCCTGAAATGCAACCAATTCGTGAATCTCCAATGTTTCGTGCCATGCTAAGTGTTGCTTTTCCATATCATACATCTCCTTATTCTTTATGAAATTAACATACATAACACAACCTATTCACATAGAGATTGTTCACGTTACAAATATTTACATTCGTCAGGAACATGAACATATCAAAAAAAGCTGATCCTAACTTACTTTAGGATCAGCCGCTACAATTTTTATAAGGAATATTTTCATTTTGCTGTCTTATTTCTTCTCTTGCTAAATCTCGGTTTGCTTCCTCAAGATTCTTATGCTCGTTAACCGAGTCTCCAGGATAATATTGATTTGTATTAAGCGGATCTCTACTACTTGTGTCTGTTCGTATTGTATATTCC
>NZ_LJSA01000650.1:0-92795 GCF_002742505.1 Pseudomonas sp. 2995-1
TGCAGATGCTTTCGTCCGCCAGTTTCACGTGCATCAATTCGGTATCGGCCGTCGAGTAAACAGCGACGGTCTTGATGTCCAGTTCTTTACAGGCACGCACGATACGCAAAGCAATTTCACCACGGTTGGCGATGACTACTTTTTGCAGTTTTGCGACTTCACTCATTCTGACCTCCGCGTCGCTCAAACAATGTTGAACATGGGCTGGTCGTATTCAACGGGCTGACCGTCTTCGACCATGATTGCCTCAATGACCCTACTGCAGGTTGCCTCCACCGTGTTCATCATTTTCATGGCTTCCACAATGCACAGGACATCGCCTTTTGCCACGGATTGGCCAATCTCAACAAACGCTGCCGAAGTCGCCGAGGCCTTGCGGTAGAACACGCCCACCATCGGCGCCGTGATGAACGTGCCGGCGGGTTTTGGCTCGACCTGTACCGTCTGCGACTCGGATAGTGGCGAGGGAGCGACCGCCTGGGGAGCGGCGGCCGGTTTACGGTCTCGACGAAGACGGACCCGATTGCTGCCTTCTTTGAAATCAATCTCCGCCAAGCCTGATCCTTCGATCAATTTGACCAGTTCTTTTACTTTTTCAATGTCCATGCTGCTGCAACCTTATGCTTGGGTTGGGGGCGTAACGTGGCGTCGAACTATCTAAGGAGGTTGCCCTTGGAGGTTTCACGCAAGGTGAGAATCGCTAATAAGGCACACACTGCCGCGCCTGCCATGAAATAGCCCGGTACCAGTAAATTGCCGGTCTTGGTGATAATCGAGGTGACCACGTAGGGGGTGATGCCGCCGCCCAGGATGGCGCCCAGGTTGATGCTGATCGCCATGGCCGTGTAGCGCACACGTGTCGGGAATTGTTCTGCGTAAGTCGGGTAGCCAACCGATTGAACGATCGGCATAGGCAGGGTCGCGACGAACATGGCCAGTGCGGCGATCCAGAGGCTGCCGCTGTCCATCAGGATCATCATGGGAATCACCAGAATCGCGTAGCCCAGAAAGCCGATACTCAGCGCCTTCCTACGACCGATACGGTCTGACAAACCACCCCAGAACGGCATCATCGCTGCCATGCACAGGCTGATCACTGCAATCACCCAGTAGACTTTGGATTTGTCGAAGTGCAGGTAGGTCGTGAGGTAGATGTTCATGAACACCATCCCGATGAAGTAACCCGCATTCTGTGCAGAGGCAAATACGATGACCCGCAGCAATGCCGGCAGGTTTTTGCTGAATACCTCTTTGACCGGCGCTACCGGTGGCTTTCCCTTCTCAAGGAAAGCTTTGAATTCCGGCGTTTCTTCAACGTTGTGCCGCATATAAAACGAGAACATAACCAGCGGGATGGACAAGAAAAACGGGATGCGCCAGCCCCATGCCTGCAATTGCTCGGCACTGAGCAGCCCGGTGGTGATACCGCAGACAATCGCCCCGGTTGCGCCACCCACGGCAACCCCCAGCGGTGTGAATGAACCGAAGAACCCGCGTCTGCCGTTAGGAGAAGATTCCGCTACAAACGCCGCGGCGCCTACCACTTCGCCACCGGCGAAGAAACCTTGGGACAGTCGCAACAGCACCAGCAGGATAGGGGCGGCCAGTCCGATCTGTGCGGTGGTGGGTAATACCCCAATGAGTGCAGTTGCGGTGCCCATCCCGATCACGGTGCTGAGCAGCACTCGACGTCTACCGATACGATCGGCAAGGCGACCGAGCAGCACGCCGCCGATCGGGCGGATGACAAAGGCAATGCCGAACACCGCCAGTGTGGCGAGGAGGGCAGCGGCAGGGTTGTCACCCGGAAAGAACAGAGGTGCGATGATGGTCGCCATATAGCCGTAGATACTGAACTCATAGTATTCAACGGCGGTGCCGGTGGCCGAGGCCATGGCTGCGCGCTTGGCAATGACGGCTGACTGCGTTGTACCGCTGGTGGCGTGTGCCTCGACGTCGAGGTGCGACGAGTGCGTATTTTCAGAGAGAACACGAGACATAAATACCTTCCACTCTGGCCATTGGCCAAAAGAGTTAAGTGGCAGAGGTTCCTGCCTTGAAAGTGACGTACTGAAAACCGACAGTGCACAGTTCATCCGGGCATGCAGGCGCCCAGACGCATCCGTCATTGACTATTCAGCTCTCAGACGAGGTTTTAAGCTCGGCAGTTAAAACGAGGGGGTTGATTCACGAGGCATGGTTGTTTCCTTTTTATTATGGGTAAACGTTGTGGGTGTCACTCAAATACGCGCACGCGCGGGTTTTTGAATGGTGATGCCTTCTTTGAGCAGGGCTTGCCTGATCGCACTGGCAAACGCTGCAGCGCCATGCTGGTCTCCGTGTAGGCAAAGCGTGTGTGCCGTCACCGGTACCCAGGTCCCTTGGGTGGTGCGCACTTCGCCTAAATGCAGCATGTTCATGACTTGATCGATGGCATCGTGGAGGTTTTCGATCATTGCGCCAGACTGGCTGCGGGGCGTCAGTGTGCCGTCCTCCTGGTAGCTGCGATCGGCAAACACTTCCTGTGCCACGGTTAAACCACAGGCTTGGGCGGCGGTGACCAAGGAGCTACCCGACAATCCGAAAAGAATCAGGCTCGGATCAATGTCTTTTACTGCCCGGCAGATCGCATCGGCAGTGGGGCGGTGCACCGCGGCGAAGTTGTAAAGCGCACCATGGGGTTTGACGTGGCGCAGTTCGACCTTGGCCGCTTTGGTAAAGCCCAGCAACGCACCGACTTGGTAAACGATGAGTTCGTACACTTCATCCTCGGACAGCGTCATCATCCGGCGACCGAAACCTTGCAGGTCGTCAAAGCCTGGATGGGCGCCGATTGCCACACCCAGCTGTGCGGCCAGCGCCACCGTTGAGCGCATCGAGCGCGAATCCCCAGCGTGAAACCCGCAGGCGATATTGGCTGAGGTGAGGTGGGGCAGAATCGCTGCATCGTCGCCTGCGCGATAAATGCCGAAGCCTTCGCCAAGGTCGCTGTTGAAATCTATTTCAGGCATTGAAGGCCTCCATCGCTTTGAGCGTGCGAGCGCGGGTGAGCAGCAAGGTTTCGGCGGCGCTCAAATCTATAAGAGAGAATCGCAACTTATCGCCCGGCAGTAACTGCGCGAGCCTTGGCAGATCGACGCTGGCTACTTGGGCGATACGTGGATATCCGCCGGTCGTTTGTCGGTCGGCCATCAAGATCAGCGGCTTGCCGCTAGGGGGCACCTGGACGGTGCCGAACGTGACACTTTCCGATAGCAGTTCTTTGGGCGAAGACAACGCCAGCGGTGTGCCATCGAGTCGGTAGCCCATGCGGTCCGAGTCACCGCTCAAGGTGTAGTCATGGGTCAAGAAGTGCGCTTGGGACTCGGCGGAAAAGTCCTTCCATTCTCTTCCGGCGATCACTCTTATCTGTTCGCAGGCAACCGCTTCGTACAGCCCAAAGTGGGAGCGGGGGCTGAGGCGTGGCGGGTTGGCAAACGATGAGCAGATGGGGATCAAATCCCCGGCTTGAAGTGCGCGGCCGCGCAGCCCGCCGAACCCGCCCCGGGAGTAAGTGCTGGTGCTGTTCATCAGCGGGGGCAGCAAAAAGCCGCCCCCTACCGCGAGGTAACTGCGGGCGCCCTGTCGCCGTTTGCCGAAACTCAAGGTGCTGCCGGGAGACACCAGGGCAGCCACGCCGGGCTTGAGCGGGATCGCATCCAACTCGGCGCCAAGGTCTGCGCCAGCGAGTGCAATCACGGCTTTGGCCTGAAAATGCAGCGTCGGGCCCTGCAGGGTCATTTCCAACGTGCTGAAGGTGCGAGGGTTGCCGACCAGCAAGTTGCACAGGGCATGCGCATCTTCATCCATCACGCCGGTCACGGGTACGCCCCAATGCTGGAACCCATGGCGACCGGTGTCCTGGAAGGTTGAGAGCATGCCGGGTTTGATTACCTTGATGGTCACTTCGTGTTCTCCCGAGCCAACAGATCAAATTCATGGCGGGTAATGGGTACAAATCGAATCTGGTCGCCGCCCTGTAAAAGACACGGCGGCTGACTCAAGGGAGAAAACATGGGCAGTGGTGTACGCCCGATGAGGTTCCAGCCGCCGGGGAGATCAGCCGGGTAAATCACACTTTGTCGGTTAGCGATGCCGATGCTGCCTTGCTTTACAAGCGTGCGCGGTGTTGCGCGACGCGGCAGCGATAGGGCGCTGTCGTGCATGCCGATGTAAGGATGGCCTGGCGCGAAACCGACCATCAGCACATCCAGCCAGTCGGCCGAGTGAGCGGCGATGACCTCGTTGGTGGTCAGGCCGCAGGCCTGTGCAATGTCTTCAAGATCCGGGGCATATTCCGGGTCGTAGCACACGGGAATATCGAGGCGGGTGACTGTCGTTGCGGCAGCACTGTGCGAGTCTTTGAGACGCTCGGTCACAAGTTTGCAGATCGATTCGTAAGGCGATACGCCGGGGAAAAGACTGGCAATTGACTCAGGAGAGTAATGAACGCCGACGGTCACCATCGCAGAGACAACATCCGTGACGCCCGGCAGTTGACCGTGTGCACCCAGAGTGCGTAATTGGCTGCCGACCGAGGCGGCCTGGCGGTTGAGGTCAATGGAAAATACGCTGCCAAATATAAGGATTACGCAGCGATCACCGCACGGCTCAAAGTGCCATTTCTCGGTGGAGAGCGGCGCTCTTGGCGGCTCATCCAAAATGCAACTGAGGTCGGACATAGTGTTCTCTATCCTCATGCGGCAGGCTAAGCATCGGCCACGCGCGTGCAGCGAGACAGAGAAAGCACGAGCTTTCACAGGTATCCGGCGCAACACAGCAAGGCTTCACGGCTTGAGAGTGCGCCGTCGCTCTAATGGCGACGGTCGCTTGAACAACGTCTTACTTGGCGAACAGCTGGCTCATATCCTTGAACGCCTTGAACTCCAGCGCATTGCCGCATGGGTCGAACAGGAACATGGTGGCCTGCTCGCCGACTTGGCCCTGGAAGCGGATGTAGGGTTCGATCACGAACTTGGTTGCTCGCGCTTTCAAGCGCTCTGCCAGCGCTTCCCATTGCGCCCACTCCAGGATGATGCCGAAGTGCGGAACCGGTACGTCGTGGCCGTCTACCGGGTTGCTGTGGACGCTTTCCTGCGACGCTGTCTTTGGGTGCTCGTGGATGACCAGTTGATGGCCGTAGAAATCGAAGTCTACCCATTGGTCGCTGGAGCGACCTTCGGAAAGACCGAACACCTCACCGTAGAAGTGACGTGTGGCGGCCAGATCGTAGACGGGAATTGCCAGATGGAAAGGGGAGAGGCTCACGGTGATTTCCTATTGATTTGTTTTGATCTGAATCAATTCTCATCCGGAAACACAGTGGGGAAAAGCGCAAATTCTGAGTCCTGAGCACGAATTATTTCGATGAGTAAGTCGGTAGTGCAGGCTTTTGCACCATTGTTGTTCATGCTGCACCACGATAGGTCGTACAAACGCTCAAAAGCTTGCGGTGCCGCGGTTGATTTTCTATCGCTCAGATGAATTCGGAAGGCATCACGCCGCATCAAGGACGCAGGTCCGGAAGATGTTGAACAGCGGTGAATGTTTTTGCCGATACTTTGAGACCAGTACGATCTCCCTGAAAAACGTGAGATGGCGCAACTCCAGCACCCTGACGTCATCCGCATGTTCGAGCCATAGACCCGCCTTGGGTACCAGCGAAACGCCGAGCCCACTGCGTACCATTTTGACAATGGCATCCAGTTCATCCAGCTCCAGTGCCTGATGTACATGGATTTTTTGCTGCTTGAGAAACTGGGTGACCAGCCGCCCGCCAAACGAGCCTCGGTCATACCGCACAAAGGGTTGTTCCGCCAGAATCGCCAGCGGGTCGTCGCCCACTACATCTTTGGACGTGATCAATACGAAAGCCTCGCGCGCGATGACTTCGGCATGCAGATCCTTGGGTAGGGAAAAAGGCGGTCTGATCATGATGGCCAGGTCCAGCTCGCCAGCGTCCACCTGGCTGAGCAGGTTCAACGACACACCCGGCACAAGGTTGGTTTCGATGAAAGGCGCCTGTGACTTCAAAGCCACCAGCGCCTGCGGCAGGATCCCGGTCTGAACCGTGCCGATCGCGCCGATTCGCAGTGCGCCGTGGAAGTCATTGCCGCTGTCTGCGGCACCCATTCGACCGAACAGCCGCAGGATTTCCTCGGCCAGGGGAATGGCACGTTGGCCTGCTGAATTGAGCGTGGCTGAGCGTCCGGTACGATCAAACAGTTTGACGCCCAATGTGTCCTCGAGACTTTTGATCTGGGCGCTGACCGCAGACTGAGTCAAACCCACCTGTTGTCCCGCCGCCGCGAAAGTCCCTCTTTCCGTAACGCAGATGAACGTCTTTAACTCTCTGATCATGTCGCACCTGGATTCGTTATGGGGTGTTGGCGCAGAAGGTCGTCTGGTTCGCTGTGCTTATTGTTGAGCACTTTTTCCAGGTGCTCAACGAACACGCGCACTCTGTGCGGAACATGGTGACGGGTCGGTAGCATCGCCGTGATCGACAGCTGTTCGGGCAGCACATCCTCAAGGTTCACCCTTGTGAGGGAGCCTTCAGCAAGCTCGTTGCGGATGTCCCAATAGGTCAGCATTGCCAGGCCCAGGCCTTGCTTGCTTGCAGTGCGCACCGCCTCGACACTGTTGGCGGAAAACGCTCCTTGAGCGCGAATGGCCACGGCGTTCTCGCCATGGGTGAACGGCCAGTAAGGCATGCTGTGCAATGCGATGCATTGATGATGATTGAGGTCATCCAGCACCGTCGGCGTACCCCATTGCGCCAGGTAGGCCGGGCTTGCGCAGACCACACGCGGATTTGGTGCCAGGGGTGTGGCCACCAACGTTGAGTCGCGCAGTGTGGCGATGCGGATGGCCACATCAATGCCGAGCCCGGCGATGTCGATGATGCTGTCCGATAGCGTCAGGTCGACCTTGAGGGTCGGGTTGTCAGCCAGCAATGCCGGGAGCAACGGCATGATGACGGTTTGGCCAAAGACGCTAGGCGCGGTGACCCTCAATGTGCCGCTGGCACTGCCCGCACTGGTTTTCAACGTGGCCCGCGCAGCTTCGTTGGCCTCAAGCATGGTCTTTGCGTAAGGCAGGTACATTTCGCCTTCCGGCGTGAGTGCGACGGAGCGTGTGGTGCGGTGTACCAGGCGCACACCCAGCTCTTTTTCCAGGGCCGCCAGACGCCGTGAGACGGTCATCGCCGACAGCCCAAGCCGCCGCGCAGCCTCGGACAAACTGCTGCTGATGGCGACGTTAGCGAACACCTCTATCTCGGGAATCTGCATGGTTATAACCGTTTGCGTTAAGGCGCCTTATTGCAAGCGTGCGCTTCTAATGGGCGATTGCCACGCTTATCGTCGTGGCTGGCGAATAATTGAGGGCAAATCATGACAGCACTAAACTCGCGCATTGTAACGCCATTCGATATGGGCGCTCTTAAGCTGAACAATCGCATGGCGCTTGCTCCCATGACACGCGTCAGTGCGAGCGAGAGCGGCAATGCCACACCTGCGATGGCGCGATACTACGAGCGTTTTGCCCGTGGCGGTTTTGGCTTGGTCATCACGGAGGGGATCTACACCGATCGGCAGTATGCCCAGGGCTACCTGAACCAGCCCGGTATCACGGACAGCGAACAGGCGCTTGCCTGGCGCGAGGTAGTCGAGGCGATTCATCGCCATGAGAGCGCAGCAATCGCGCAGATCATGCACGCCGGTGCATTGAGCCAGGCGAACCGTTTTGTTGAGCAATCTGCTGGCCCTTCGGCCATTCGCCCGAAAGGCGAACAGATGAAGTTCTATTACGGCGAGGGGGCGTATCGAGTGCCCCAGGCCATGAGCGATGAAGCTATCGCGGATGCCATTGAGGGGTTTGCCCAGGCGGCTAAACGGGCTGTTGGAATCGCGGGCTTTGACGGCGTTGAGATCCATGGTGCCAACGGCTACTTGCTGGATCAGTTCATGACAGGTTACTCCAATCAACGCGAAGATCGATGGGGCGGTGATGTTCGCCAGCGCTTGAGCCTGACGCTTGAGGTCATTGCAGCGGTGAAGAAGGTGGTCGGGCACTCGCCGGTCGGTGTGCGTATATCCCAGGGCAAGGTCAATGACTTTCAGCACAAATGGGCGGGTGGGGAACATGACGCACAGACGATCTTCGGCAGCTTGGCTGACGCTGGGGTCGACTTCATCCATGTGACGGAGCATCAAGCCTGGCAGCCGGCCTTCAGCGGTAACGAGGCAAGCCTGGTAACGCTGGCTCGCCGTTATGCGCCTGGTGTCGCGTTGATTGCAAATGGCGGAGTGCAGGACTCGAGCAGCGTTGAACAAACCCTGCAGGCTGGCGCAGATATTGTCGCTGTCGGCAAGGCTGCCTTGGCCAATCCGGACCTTGTACAACGGTTGCTGGAGGGACGCGCGCCGGAACCCTTCGATCCGTCGTTGCTTGCGCCGATTGCCCACATCAAGGACAGCGAGCTGAATTAGGTGCAGTGAGTTACAGATCGGCGGGTGGATTCGCTACTATGTACGCCAATCACCGCCACCCGATCCAAGCCTTTGGAGCACCGAATGCCAAGCCAGAAGGACGTGGCCGCCGAAAGCGGCGCGCCGATGATTCCTGAACAGCGTCGCGAGTTGATCTTGCGTCAGTTGCGCAAACAGCATGTGCTGAGTGTTCACCAGTTGATGGAGATGTTCGACTGCTCACACATGACGGTGCGCCGCGATATCGCGTTGCTTGAGCAGGAAGGCCTGGCGTATTCGGTGACGGGCGGTGTGCGCATTGCCAGCCAGCTTCACAGTGAGCCCAGCCACCAGGTCAAGGCCGTGGTTGAGTTGCCGCAGAAGCAAGCGATGGCCAAACTCGCGGCCCGTCTCCTGTTGGCGGACATGACTATTTATTTGGATGCCGGCACCAGCACCCTGGAGATCGTGCCCTATATCAAACTGCTCAGTGGCATGACGGTGGTGACCAATGACTTCGGCGTGGTTCAGGCGTTGATGGATGCACCCCACGTGACGGTGATTCATACCGGTGGGCAGCTGGACCATTCCAATCATTCCTGTGTCGGCGGCCTGGCGGTGGCGACACTGCGTCAGGTGGTGACGGATATCGCGTTTATCTCGACCAGCTCCTGGGACCTGCGACGCGGCATCACCACACCGTCGGCGCTGAAGGTGGAGGTCAAGCAGGTGGCCATGCAATCGGCGTCCCAAGTGGTGCTGGTGGCCAGCAGCTCCAAGTACGGCACGTTCAGCATGTACAAAATTGCCGGGTTGGAGCAGTTCGATGTGATCATCAGTGATGACGCACTGGCGCCTGCGGCGGCGGATGGGATTCGCAAGCAAGGGGTCGAATTGATGTTGCCGTCCGACCCCCAGCCAGCCTAACGCGCCTTTTCAGTCTCTTGCATGAATTGCCCCAGCTCCTTGCTGTAAAACTTCGCCATGCTCGTGGTGCCATGGCCACGGGTGTCGGCACTGGCGGGGATGAGCAGCAGCCGTGCATGCTTGAGCTCTTTCATCGACGCTTCCAACCGTCCGGTTTCCGGAGGGTTGCGCTCATCGTCCGCCGAGTTGATGACCAGCACCGGCGCCTGGATCTTGTTCAGACCGAGGGCTGCGTTGTAGTCGGCGGAGGATTGCCATTGGTAGATGAAGTCATTGGCGTCTGCGGTTTGCGCGGCATTCAAGCGCTCATCCACCAACTTGTCGGCCAGCGCTCGGGTCGGTGCCGCCGCCTGATAGGCGAGGGTGCCGCCGCTGGTGCCAACGCTGAACATCGCGTTTGCCAGGCGCAAGGACGGCGGTTGCGCGCTGTAGTTACCGTTGTTCCAGGCCGGGTCTTGCTTGATCGACTCCACCAGCAAGCGGCGCATCATCCAGTTGCGCGATGACATCTCGGTGGGTTGGGACGCCATGGGCACCAGCGCGTCCATCATCTGCGGCCAAGTCTGGCCCCACATCCAGGTTTGCATTCCGCCCATGGAGTTGCCGATGATCAGCCGCAGGTGCTTGATCCCCAGGCCTTCGGTAACCAATCGATACTGGGCTTGAACCAGGTCGGTGTAGTTGTACTCGGGAAACTTTGCGCGCAGGCCGTCGGAGGGTTTGCTGGACTGGCCCACGCCGATGCCGTCGGTGGAGATGATGTAGTACTTGCTGGCGTCCAGCGGCTGCCCGGGGCCGAACAGTTCGCCGCCAAAATCCTTGCTCAGCACATCGCTGCCGGGCCGGTAGGTGCCATGCAGGTAGAGAATGGCGGGGTTCTTGGGGTTGCCGAGGGTGATGTAGTGCAGTTTGAGGTTGGCGAGTTTTTCACCGGTGTGAAAGGTGAACTGCGGGGCGATCCAATCGCCCTCGGTCGCGGCCGGTAACGACGCGGCGCCGACGGCGGAACTGATCAACGCCAGGGACAACAACAGCCCGACCGCGGGGCGTGGACTGAATCTGTGCATGGGTATTTCCTATTGTTTTTGTTTTAGGAGCCCGTGCGCACCAAGGTATGCAGGGGCTTGATCACTTAGCGCGCTTTCCAGTCCCGCAACCATTGCAGCCCTGCCGAGGTGTCGCTCTTGGGGCGGTATTCGCAACCGACCCAGCCGTCGTAGCCCAACTCGTCAATCAGCTCGAACAGGTAGGGGTAGTTCAATTCACCCAGGTTCGGTTCGTGTCGGTCGGGTACGCCGGCAATCTGAATATGGCCAATGCCGTTGATGTCGCGAAGCAGTTTGACCGCCAAATCACCTTCGACGATCTGGCAGTGATAGCAGTCAAACTGCACCTTCAAATTGCTTGCGCCGACTTCCTTGCAGATCGCGTGTGCCTGGTCCTGTCGGTTGAGGAAAAAACCCGGCATGTCGCGAGTGTTGATCGGTTCCAGCAACACCGTCACGCCAGCCTGACGTGCTTGGGCGGTGGCGTAAGCCAGGTTCTCGAGGTACACCGCGTGATGGCGCTCACGTTGCTGCTCCGAGGGCAGCAGGCCGGCCATCACGTGGATGCGGGTATTGCCTAGCACGGCGGCGTATTCCAGGGCACGGTCGAAGCCGGCGCGAAATTCGCTCTCGCGGCCCGGCAGGGTGGCGATGCCGCGTTCGCCCGCCGCCCAGTCGCCGGGCGGCGCGTTGAACAGGGCTTGAACCAGGCCGTTGTCGCTCAGGTGCTGTTTGAGTACCTGGGCGCTGTATTCGTAGGGGAACAGATACTCCACGGCATCAAAACCATCGGCCGCAGCCGCTGCGAAGCGCTCCAGAAAAGCGTGTTCGGGGTAAAGCATGCTTAGGTTGGCAGCAAAGCGAGGCATGTGAACTCCTGATGAAAAACGATCAGACAAAAGGCCAGATCAACAGGGTGATAAGGAAGCCGAGCGTGCCGAGGAGGGTGGTGATCACCGTCCAGGTCCGCAGGCCGTCTGCCACGTTGAGGCCGGCCAGCTTGGTGAAAATCCAGTAGCCGGCGTCGTTGATGTGCGACATCGCCAGCCCGCCACCGCCCATAGCCAGGCACAGCAGGGCCATGTGGTTGGGCGTCAGGTTAAGCGTGGCGATCAACGGACTGATGATACCTGCGGTGGTTACCAGCGCCACGGTGGTTGAGCCTTGCACGGCGCGCAGCAACATGGTCAGCAAAAAGCCCAGGGCCAGCACCGGCAGCCCGGTGGTACGCAGCAGGTCGGAGACCACCGCGCCGATGCCGGTATCCACCAGTACCTTGCCGAATACGCCACCGGCACCCGCAATCAAAATCACCATGGCCACACCCGGCAGCGCCGAGCCTATTACATCGGAGACCTGGGTACGGCTCCAGCCGCGACGGGAACCGAGCAGCCAGGCACACAGCAAGGTGTCGAGCAGCAGCGCCACCAGGGGCGCACCGAGCACGGTCATGATGCCGCGCAGGGTTGATTCGACAGGCAGCAGTGACGTCGCCAGCGTACCCAGCAAAATCAACACGATCGGCAACAGGATCAAACTGACGATCAAGCCGAAACCCGGCGCAGGGGCGGGTGGCAGCTTGGCCACGATACTGCTGGTGGATTCCTCCAGGCCCATGTGCGAGACGGTCTCTGCACCTTGTTGCGCCTCTTGGGTTTTGCCGTCTTGCCAGGCGCGCAGGTCGTCGTTGGTGACGTGCGGGCCGTAGACTTCGGCGCGGATATCATCGGACATCGGGTAGAAGCGGCGCGTCATGCGCCCCGCCACGCGATAGCCGACGTAGCACAGGAACGCCGTCAGCGGCAGCCCGAACATCAGCACCCGGCCCAGGTCCGCACCCAGTTGGCTGGCGGCGGCGACCGCACCTGGGTGCGGTGGCAGAAATGCATGCACCGTAAGCAGCGCTGCGCACATCGGCAACGCGAACATCAGCAACGGCTTGCGAGCGCGACGGGCCACACCGTAGGCCAGCGGCATGAGGATGATCACCCCCACTTCGAAGAACACCGGCACGCCGATAATGAAACCGGCAATCGTCAAGGCAAGGGGCGTGCGTCGATTACCGAAGCGTTCAATCAGGGTCTTGGCCAGCGCCTCGGCACCGCCCGACAACTCAATGATGCGGCCGATCATCGCGCCCAAGGCAATGATGATCGCAATGTGGCCGAGGGTCTTGCCCATCCCGCCTTCAATGGTGGCGACCAGATCGGCAGGTTTAACTCCCGCCACCAAGGCCACCATAATGCTGACCAACATCAGCGCCACGAACGGCTGGAATTTGTATTTGAGCACTAGGAACAGCAGCAAGGCGATGCCTAGGCCTGCGGTTGCCATCAGGATAAGCGGGCTCATGAGCGCGGCCCTTCATGGAAAACGCAGGATGGTTTTTTGTCGCTGCAAACATCAACACGAAACTTGATAGTGGTCATGCTGGAAGGTCCTGTTGTTTTTATTGTTAAGGGTGTTGCGGGTGGGAGCGGCGCCTACCAGTGCGCGCCGAAAACGCTTTTAAGCTCGGCCAGCGCTGCAGCATCCAGCGGCGCCGGACGCGGGTTGCTCATCAGCCACAGGCGTGCGGTTTCTTCGAGTTCTTCGAGGGCGTAACTGGCCTTGGAAACTGAGCTTTCCCAGACCACCGGGCCCAAGCGCTCGAGCATTACGCCACGCACACTGTTGGCGAGGCGCGCGACCTGGTCCGCCACATCGGGCGCGCCGGGGCGTTGATAGTTGATCAGCGGGATATGCCCGACCTTCATCACCTGGTACGGCGTCAGTGGGGGGAGGATGTCATCCTGGCGCCAAACACCGGCAAGCGTCAGGGCCACCAAATGTGTGGAATGGGTATGCACCACACCACCGACGCCAGGGTTGCGATCGTAAACCTGGCGATGCAAGGCCAGGGTTTTTGACGGTTTGTCGCCAGAGACCCATTTGCCCGTAAGGTCGACCTTGGCGATCAACGCAGGGTCAAGGCGGCCCAGGCACGCATCGGTTGGCGTGATCAGCCAGCCGTCATCCAGGCGCGCGCTGATGTTGCCAGCGCTGCCGACTGTGTACCCTCGCTGATAAAGACTGTGACCGACGATGCAGATCTCTTCGCGCAAGGCGTTTTCGTTGCTCATTGCGCACCTCCTGCCAGTTGCTTAAGTGCTTTGTCGAAAAAGTCTCTACCGCCGAAATTGCCCGACTTGAGGGCCAGCGCCAGCGGTTCGGCAGTGTTGCTGAGGGTCGCGGGAACACCAGGGTCAATCTGCGTGCCAATCTGCAGTAGGCGCACGCCCAGGGCGGTGACTACGGCGCCAGAGGTTTCACCGCCAGCGACCACGAAGCGTCTTACGCCGGCCTGACGTAGGGCTTGGGCAATTTCTCCCAGGGCGTTCTCTACCAATTCGCCTGCGCGCTCGGCGCCCAGTTGCTGTTGCACCGCCTTGAGTTCATCCGCAGGGCTGGTGGCATAGATCAGTACGGTGTGTGGGTTGCTCAGGGCAAACGCCACGGCATCCGCCACTACCGACTCACCCGCCGCCAGGGCTAGAGGGTCGATGCGCAGCGCCGGTCGTCCGGCTTCGATCCACGCGGCGACTTGGCCGTTGGTGGCAATCGACGCGCTCCCTGCCAGCACCACCTCGCCACCGGGTACGGTAGGTAAGGAGGCTGGATCGAAGTCACGAAGTTTGCCGGCCCGGCGGAAGTTGTCGGGAAGGCCCAAGGCCAGGCCGGAGCCGCCGGTTAACAGCGGCAGATCACTGCAGGCGCTGCCGAGGGTGTGCAGGTCTTGGTCACTGAGGGCATCCGCGATGGCCATGCCTATGCCTTGGGCGCGCAGCTCTGCAATCCGTTCGCGCACGTGTGACACACCTTGGGCGATGGTGTCGTAGCGCAGCAGGCCAACCTTTTGTGTGGTTTGTGATTGCAGTACGCGGACCAGGTTGGCGTCGGTCATCGCGGTCAGCGGGTGGTGCTGCATGCCTGACTCATTGAGCAGTTGATCCTGCACAAACAAATGACCGCGGAAAATGGTCCGGCCATTTTCCGGAAACGCCGGGCAGGCCAGGGTGAAATCACTGTCCAGCGCCTTGAGCAGGGCCTCGCTGACCTGGCCGATATTGCCGGCGGCCGTCGAGTCGAAGGTGGAGCAGTACTTGAAGAAAATCTGCTCGCACCCTTGTGCGCGCAGCCATTCAAGGGCTGCCAGGGAGTCGGCTACCGCCTGCGCCGCCGGGACAGTACGCGACTTCAGCGCAATCACGATCGCATCGGCATCCAGTGTCGCAGCGACTTCATCGCTGGGGATACCGATGCTTTGCACAGTACGCATGCCGCCGCGCACCAGCATATTGGCCAGGTCTGTGGCCCCGGTGAAGTCGTCGGCGATGCAGCCCAGCAACGGGCGTGCGCTAGGTAGGTTCATGGGCAATCCTTATTCGGTTTCGGTCTTGGCAGTCGGGAGCTCAATGCCAGGGAAAATCTTGATCACCGCCGAATCGTCCTCACGCCCGAACCCGGCACTGGAGGCCTGCATGAACATCTGGTGAGCGGTGGCTGACAATGGCAGCGGAAACTTGCTGGCCCGTGCGGTATCCAGCACCAGGCCCAGGTCCTTGACGAAAATATCGACGGCCGAGAGCGGCGTGTAATCAGCCTTGAGAATGTGTGGCACGCGGTTCTCGAACATCCAGGAATTGCCCGCGCTGTGGGTGATCACTTCATACAGTGCATCGGCCTCGACGCCTTCACGCAGCCCCAGTGCCATGGCTTCCGCGGCAGCGGCGATATGCACGCCGGCCAGCAGTTGGTTGATGATCTTTACCTTTGAGCCCAGGCCATGGTCATCGCCCAGACGATAGACCTTGCCGGCCATGCCCGTGAGCACGTCATCGGCTTTTGCATAAGCCTCGGCTGGGCCGGAAGTCATCATGGTCATCTCACCGGCCGCCGCTTTGGCTGCACCACCGGAGATCGGTGCATCCAGGTACAGCAACCCTGCGTTGATCAAGCGCTGGCCCAGGTCTACCGCGTAGGTAGGGGCCACCGTGGCGCAACCAATCACCAGGCTGCCAGGGCGCAAGGCGGCGACGGCGCCATGTTCACCAAACAGGACCGTCTCGGTTTGTTCGGCATTGACCACGACGGTGATGATCACATCGCACGCGGCGGCCATCTGGACAGGCGAGCTGCAGGCAACGCCCCCTTCACTGGCGAACTGCTGCGTGACGGTTTCTCGCACATCACAGGCATGCACGTTGAAGCCGCTGCGCAACAACGAGCGGGCAATGCCCAGCCCCATCGCGCCTAAGCCGATAACACCAACATTCTTGTTATTCATGGAGGCTCCGTAGCAAGGCTGTGGGTACGTGGGCGCCGCAGAGGTGCAGGCGATCGTCCAGATACAGGTAAGGGGCGGGAAGCTTATTCGGGGAGGTGTCGAACATCGTTGCCATCCTGTTTTGTTTTTTTGTCAGGGTGTCATGCGGGTTGAATAGATAATCCATCAATGATCAGATTATGTGAAGTTATTTTTTGATTTAACAATATTTAACATCGCCGTGGGTCGCTGCGAGGCTTCAGCGTTGAGAACACAGGCGTTGAAACGCAAAGTGAGCACGGCTTTTGGCGGTGCTCACTGGAAGGCTGTGCGGTGTTACGTCGGGAATTAACGCAAGTAGGTGACTTCTGCGGTCCAGTTCGACGGTTTCTGGTTGTGCAGGTCCCAGAACGCCTTTGCAATGCCAACCGCCTCCTCGGATTCCGGTTCGACGAACGCGCCACAGTGACCGTGGCCACATGCATGTTGTGGGTTTTGGCCGACTCGAAGAGGCCTGTCGTCAATGCACGAATACCGGCCTTACCCAGACTCAATGAAAGATAATCTGCATTCGGTTCGATGCCGAAGAAGCCACCCGTCAGCAGAAGTGTGCCGCTCTGGTGCGCGTACATAAGAATGACTAAATCACAAAGTGCAGGTCTCGCTTCCCGCTCCAGGCATTAAAAAGCCACTCAAGTGAGTGGCTTTTTTTTGCCTGTGATTTAGGGAGTGGACGCTTCGGTGTCTTTTTTATGTGGGGTCAATGTTAGCGACGTGCTGAGTACCCGCAGCTTCATCCCGTCTCTGTCATACCAGCGTCGACGCTTGTATGGAGCCGCCGCTGTTGAGCAATGCGTTGCAATGGCCGAGCGACTGCGCCAACTCGGCGAATGTGCGCTTGGAGGCATTCAAAGAGGGAATGCGCTTCTACTTTGAAACCCTGGTTTCCCGGTTGAGGCTCAGTGCAACGAATTCGTCCTTCCGGTTGATGGGCACCAGGACAGGTCGCATGGGGGGGTCAAAGCTGCGCGTGAGGTGAACCAATAAGCGCGGATAACGATACCCGCGGACTGATTTACTCGACGGGGGCACGCCAGGGCGTGCGACAACGACCCTAACTACCGATGTCACTCAGTGGCAAACCGCTGTCTTTTTATCCGGTACATATCACCGTCTGCATGGCTAAGCAGCGTATCGGCGTCCTCTCCGTCCGCCGGATAGCACGCCACGCCGACACTGCAGGACGGCATTTGTACCCCGTCAAATTCAGCGCTCAACGGCTCGGCCATGACCGCGAGGATTTGCGCCACCCTCTCCGCGATAGCGTCCTTCGACGGCACATCGGTCAGCAGTACGGTGAATTCATCACCGCCCATCCGTGCCACCAAGTCACTCTCGCGTACGCAACGTTCCAACCGTCGAGCAATCACACACAGCACGCGATCTCCCATGGCATGGCCATGCACATCGTTGATGCCCTTGAAGTCATTGATATCCAGAAACAGCAGCGCCAGGGTGCTGTTGTGAGTCTGTGCGGCGTGCAGGGCCTGGTTCAGTTGATCATTGAACAACGACCGGTTGGTCAGCGCTGTCAGTGGGTCATGATGGGCGAGGAAGCGTAGTTCCTCTTCGGCTTTGGTAAGGGCTGTCACGTCCCTGGCGACCCCGATCCGTGCGCCCACCTCCTTGGACCAGAAAGCTGCCCACAGGATGTGCACGATACTGCCGTCCTTGCGGATATAGCGGTTGCGGAAGTCGACATGGGGTTTGCCATTCATCACCCGGACAATCGAGGCCCGCGTGCGTGGCAGGTCTTCAGGGTGCATGTAATGGGTGATCAGAGTGCCGGTCAGTTCTTCTGCACGGTAGCCGAGCAATGCCTCGCAGGCATCGCTCACAAACACAATCTGGTTTTCACTGTCGACGACAAACACCGTATCCAGCATCAGGTGGATAAGTTTGGGATAGAGAGCTTGCAGGTCTACGGGCATGATGCATCGGGTATCCGGTTCATATCTGCCGATCATAGCCCGATCATGAAGGGCGGCGGCGAGCAATTCTGCTAATTTTCAGTTCCCTCTGCGGCTTTTCATCTCACACGGTCATTGCCTTGCGGCACACATCCAAAATTTCATCCGCCAATGGCGAGTCATCGGGACAAGCCCGGGATAACACCACGGCGCCGACCGCATGGGCGAATCGGTTGATCATCTGTTCCCGAGCGTCCTTATCCAGCTCGGCAGCGTCCTGTTGAAGGGCGGCCAATGCGTTTTCAATGCCTTCGGCGAACGTTGCCTTTACCGTTTGCGATTGACGCGCCGCGTCCCCGCACAGGGCCGACATCGTGCAACCCTGGCCGGGGGCATCACGGTGCTCTCTGGATATGTAGCGATTGAAGAACTCATCGGCGCCCAGCCCGGCGCTGTTGGTCAGCGATTGGGACAGCCCGTTTGCGGCGGCTTCAGCCATTAAGTCGGCTTTGGACCCGAAATGCTTGTAGAACCCGCCATGGGTGAACCCGGCTTCTGCCATCAAGTCTGCCACGCCGACACCGTCATAGCCGCGCTCACGGAACAATCTGGAGGCCGTTTCGACGATGTGCGCGCGGTTTAACTGCACTTGTGCCTTGCTGACCCTCATACCTTTACCCTCGCTGGTGACGACTGTTTTCGGTGCTCACTATACATTGATGTCAATCAACATCAAAACCATTGACGGATAAGATTATGATCGACATCATAAAGCCCGCCACACTCAATGATCGTTAATCCAGAGAGCACAGTCATGACGAACGCTTCTTCTATCCTGATTACCGGCGCGTCCAGCGGCATTGGCGCCACCTATGCCGAGCGCTTCGCCCAGCGCGGCCACAACCTGGTACTGGTCGCCCGCGACAAGGCGCGGCTGGAAGCGCTGGCGGCGCGCTTGCGCCAGGAGCACGGTGTGGATGTCGACGTGCTACAGGCCGACCTTACCCAGGAGGCGGACTTGGCTGTGGTCGAAGCGCGCCTGCGCGATGACACGCGCATCGGTGTGCTGATCAACAACGCCGGCGCGGCCCAGACGGGAGATTTCCTGGCGCAGACGGGCGAGAGCATTGAGCAACTGATCGCGCTGAACGTCACCTCGCTGACGCGACTCGCCCGCGCAGTCGCACCGAGGTTGGTGCAGGCCGGCGAGGGGGCAATCGTGAATATTGGCTCGGTGGTTGGTCTGGCGCCGGAGTTGGGAATGACGCTGTATGGCGCGACCAAAGCGTTCGTGCAATTCCTTTCCCAGGGCATGAGCATTGAGCTCTCTGGCAAAGGCGTTTATGTGCAAGCGGTGTTGCCGGCAGCCACCCGTACGGAAATCTGGGAGCGCTCGGGCATCGACATCAACACGCTGCCAGAGGTCATGGATGTGGGTGAACTGGTGGATGCCGCACTGGTCGGTTTTGACCGGCGTGAACTCGTGACCATCCCGCCACTGCATGACGCCGCGCGCTGGGACGGTCTTCAGTCCGCGCGTCAGGGCTTGTTGTCGGAGCTGCGTCAGGCTCGCGCTGCTGAGCGCTATCGCCCACAGTAACGGGTGCGTGTTTGAGTCCACGGCGCAGGCTTTGGCCTATGGGGACGCGGGGCGGGCTAAAGGGAAGGTTGTCGTACAACTGAATGCGCTATGATGGGCATTCATTCGCCAACCGAGATACCTGTTCTTGATGGACAACCCGAACGTCCAGCCCACCGTTCGCCGCCGGCACCGCAGTCTGGCTGAAGAATTGGTCACCGAGCTTTCCCGGCGCATTTGCAGCGGGGAGCTCCCGCGAGCAACCAAGCTGCCTACCGAATCTGAAGTGATGGCCGAGCACGGTGTGAGTCGCACCGTGGTGCGCGAGGCCATTTCGCGTCTGCAAGCGTCTGGCCTGGTGGAAACGCGGCACGGCGTCGGCACGTTTGTGAAGGATATTCCCAGCCCCAGCGGATTTCGAATTGACCCTGACACCATCGTCACCTTGCAGGACGTGCTGGCAGTGCTGGAGTTGCGCATCTGTCTGGAAGTAGAAGCTGCCGGTCTGGCCTGCCTGGGTCGCACCGACCAGCAATTGCAGGTGATGCGCGACTCGCTGGACGCGCTGAATTCGCGGGCGGTGAGTGCCGACTACGCGGTATCGGCGGACTTCCAGTTTCACCAGCAGATCGCGCTGGCCACCGGCAATCGCTACTTCACCGACATCATGTTGCACCTGGGGGTCAACATCCTGCCGCGTACGCGCCTGCACTCAAAACGCTTGGCCAACGCCAACAAGGAACCTTACCTGGAGCGCCTGAGCCGCGAGCACGAGGATATCTACAAAGCCATCCTGCGCCGTGACGCAGACGCCGCTCGCGCCGCGATGCGCCTGCACTTGTCCAACAGTCGCGAGCGTATGCGCCGGGCCTATGAAGCCGCCGCCGCTGAATTGTCGAACGGCCCCGCTGCGGTGAACGCGCCGCCCTGAAGTCGGCCACCGGGCTCATCCGCCGACGGTTGCGGTTGCTGCTCGACCTTGGCGCGAAAGGGTTCCGAGCTGTCCTGCGGCGCAAAGCCCAGGTGCTCGGCGTGCCGATTGCTCCACCAGCGCTCCTTATTGTCCGAAACGCCATACACCACACTGTGCCCCACATCCTTGGCCAGCAGGGCGCGGGCCACCAGGTGATCGAGGTCCGCGTAACTCAGCCAGGTGTGCAGCATCCGCCGGTTGCGCGGTTCGGGGAACGACGAGCCGATGCGCAAGCTCACGGTTTCAATCCCGTATCGATGAAAGTAGAACGCCGCCAGGTCTTCGCCGTACGCCTTGGAAAGCGCGTAGTAACCATCCGGGCGGCGCTGTGCGTGCACATCCAGTTCAACGTCTTGAGGGTAAAAACCGGTGACGTGATTGGAGCTGGCGAACACAACCCGTTTGACGCCCTGTTGTCGCGCCGCCTCGTAAATGTGGAAGGTGCCGCGAATATTGGCGTCGAGAATTTCCTCGAACGGCCGCTCCACTGAAATCCCGCCCAAATGCACGATCGCGTCAACGCCATCGACCAGCGCCGCCACGGCAGCCTTGTCGGCCAGGTTGCACTGGATCACTTCGTCGTGTTCACCCGCGCTGGGCGCCATCGCGCTGATGTCCGAGGCGCGCACGATGTGGGCATGGGCCTGCAAGGTTTCCCGCAGGATATGCCCCAGGCCGCCGGCGGCGCCGGTGAGCAAAATGCGGGTGAAGGGTTTGGGTTGTGTGGTCATGGTCAGGTCTTCCATTGAGCGCTGAATGCAAAGCGATTGCCTGGCGAGCGATGCGCGTTCGCCAGGCAAGTCGCGGGGAGGGGGCTTTACATGAAGTTGTATTGAACGCCCAAGCGCCACCGCGCCTGACGGTCTTCTGAGGTGGAGTTGACCTTCACATCACCAATCTCCATGAACGGGGCCCATTCCTTGGTGAGCTTGTATTTGACGATCAGGTTCTGTTCGTAATCGCTCTTCTTGTTGTCGTAGCGGATGTAGTCAGTCTTGAAATAGATGAACTGATATTCGTACGCCCACTTACTGGCCGGTGTGTAGCCGAGCCAGCCCTCGAAACGATGGGTGGTCTGGTCATCCTTGATGTGATCGGGCAAATCCTCGTTGACCTGATCGCGGTCCAGCTTCTTGGTGTCCAGGCGATAGCGCGTGGCGGCGTAGAAGGCGTCGTTGATCTTGTAGTTGTACTTGAGGCCCAGCTTGTAGGTGGTCGAGTCCTTCGAGCTGTCCATCTGGAACGCGGGGGTCAACGTCGATTGCGGGCTGAGCTTGTAGTTGTAGCTGACGGTGAACTCATGCCCGTTGTTGACCATGTTGTCGTACGCGACATCTTCACGGTCCCCGGCTGTGCGGTATTTCATCTCCGCTTCAAATCCCAGGCCACTGTCCAGACGGTAGTTGAGCTTGATTCGATCAGCGTGGGCGCTGTCTTCCTCGGTGAACTGGTGGCGGTAGTTGATGCTGGCAGAGTCAGCGCTGACGTAGAGCGGCAGGCTGAAGGTCAGGGCAGTAACGAGCGTGCGTAGGGTGGTGTTCATACGGTCTTCTTTTTTGTTTTTGTTAGGGGCGTTTGACGGTTGCTACGGCAATACGTTGTTGCGTGTGGCTCTCATCTAAGGTGCAGATATACGTTATCGTACGACAAGATGACTCGTCTACCGCCCATCGATCGTTTTGAAACACTTTGAAACATATGTCCCCGGCGAATAGGGCTTTACAGCAATCTTCGTTATTCCTTAGTTGTCTTTAAAAATAGGGGGTTTTACGGCGTTTCGCGTGAAAAGCAGTGGATGGCGGGGCACGTTATTGGGTCTTTTCAAGCGTTGTACGATGACCTATGATCGGTCGCAACAGACGACATTCCTGTCTCAAATCCAATAAGAAGGCTTAAGACGTCCATGAGAATCACAGCAGTCAACGTCCAGGTATTTTCCTACCCGACCCGCCGCGCAGTGGACAGCGCCGGCCATGCTCACCCCGGTGATGTCACCCAGGCGCAGATGGCTTTGCTGCGCATCCAGACTGAAGACGGCCAGGAGGGTTTTGCATTCGGTGCCCCTGAATTGATCCGCCCTTATGTGTTGGATGGGTTCGTGCGCAAAGTGCTGGTGGGGCAGAACGCCTTTGATCGCGAAAAGATCTGGCAAGACCTCGCCCATTGGCAGCGTGGCAGTGCCAGCCAACTGACCGACCGCGCCTTGGCCCTGGTTGAGCAGGCTCTGTGGGATTGGGCAGGACGCAAACTCGGCGTGCCAGTGCACAAGTTGATCGGTGGTTTCCGCGACAAGGTGCCGGCCTACGGCTCGACCATGTGTGGCGACGAACTGCCCGGCGGCCTCGCAACCCCCGAAGACTACGGCCGCTTTGCCGAGACCCTGGTGCAGCGTGGCTACAAGGCAATCAAGCTGCACACCTGGATGCCGCCGGTGTCCTTCGCGCCAAGCCCGCGCATCGACGTCAAGGCTTGCGCTGCTGTGCGTGAGGCGGTGGGCCCGGACATCGCGTTGATGCTCGACGGTTACCACTGGTACAGCCGCACCGAGGCGCTGTACATCGGTCGCGAGCTGGAGAAACTCGACTTCGCCTGGTTTGAAGAACCGATGATGGAAGAGTCAGCCGAGTCCTATGCCTGGCTCGCGGGGCAACTGGATATTCCGGTGCTTGGCCCGGAAACCCTGTCCGGCAAACACCTCGCCCGCGCCAGTTGGGTCAAGCACGATGTGTGCGATATCTTGCGTGCCGGTGTCGCGGGCGTCGGTGGTATTGCGCCGTGCCTGAAGGTCGCGCACCTGGCCGAATCGTTTGGCATGGACTGCGAAATTCACGGCAACGGCGCCGCCAACCTGGCGGTGGTCGGTGCGATCAAGAACTGCACCTGGTACGAGCGTGGCCTGCTCCACCCGTACCTGGATTACGACGAAGTACCGGCCTACCTCAATCGCTTGGTGGACCCGATGGACAACGACGGTTTTGTGCACCTGTCCGACTTGCCGGGCCTGGGCGAAGACATCGATTTCAACTACATCGAGACCAATACGCTTAAAAGCTTCTGACGTTTACACGGTCAGTCCGGCATGCGTCGGGCTGATCAAGAGCCCTATAAATATAAAAAAGGCACTCTTGTTATGAGCATTTTCCCTTCGCTGTGGGCGCGGGTGTTCGTCGCCGCGCTGGCCGTTACCGCCGTACCGGCAAGTTTTGCCAAAACGCCGGCCGATCAACTGATCGTCGGCATGAGCATGATCAACCTGTTGTCCCTCGACCCAGCTGCCGCCACGGGTCTGGATGTGTCGGAAATCAACGCCAACCTGTATGACATGTTGCTGGTGCAGGACGTCGCCCAACCAGACCGACTGGTGCCAGCGCTGGCCGAGCGCTGGCAGGTCAGTGAGGACCGCAAGACCCTGACCTTTAACCTGCGCACCGGGGTGAAGTTCCAGTCCGGCAATGACTTGAGCGCCGAAGACGTTGCCTGGTCGCTGCACCGGGTGCTCAAGCTCAACCTCGCACTCGCTTCCACCTGGAAGGCCTACGGCTTCACCGCCGAAAACGTCGAGCGCTACATGCGCGCCACGGACCCCACCACCTTCGTGATCGAACTGCCACGGCCGACCGACCCGCTGCTGGTGCTCAACACCCTGGCGACCTCGCCCAGTGCGTTCATCCTCGACCGCAAAAAAGTCCTTGAACACCAGAAGGGCAGCGACATGGGCGCCGCCTGGCTGGTGACTCACGCGGCCGGCAGTGGCGCATTCGTGCTCAATGACTGGCGTGCCAACGACGTGATCCTGATGACGCGCTTCGATGGTTACTGGGGCGGCCCGGCCAAGCTCAAGCGCATCGTGATGCGCAACATGACCGAGTCGCAGTCATTGCGACTGATGATCGAGCGCGGTGACCTGGATATCGCCAAAGGCATGTCCGCGCCGGACATCGAAGCCCTGCAGAAAAGCGACAAAGTACGCACCCAGACCCTGCAACGCGGCACCTTGTATTACGTGGCCCTGAGTGTGAAGCAGCCAATGTTCGCCGACGCCCGTGTGCGCAAGGCCGTGCGCTCGCTGATCGATTACCAGGGGATCAACCAGACGGTCATGCCCCATTACGGCGTGATCAACCAGCGGCCGCTGCCATTGGGCCTGGCCGCGCGCCTGCCGGACCCGGGCTACAAGCTCAACGTCGAGCAGGCCAAAGCCTTACTGGCTGAAGCCGGTTACCCGAACGGCTTCAAGACCACCATCCGCGTGCTGGCCGAACCGCCGTTTATCAACATCGCCTCCAACCTGCAATCGACCCTGGCCCAGGCCGGCATCGAAGCCAGCATCATCACCGGCACCGGTAACCAGATCTACGGCGCCATGCGCGAGCGCACGTTCGACATCATCGTCGGTCGCGGCGGTGGCGGGGCGGAGCGTCATCCCCATTCCAGCCTGCGCACCCTGGTGTACAACCCGGATAACCGCGATGAAGCCAAGCTCACCAACTTCCAGGGCTGGCGCACGTCGTTCTACAGCCCTGAGTTGAACCAGTTGATTGAGAGCGCGGAAGTCGAGCCGGATGCCGGTAAGCAACTGACTCAGTACCGCGAGATTCAGGAGCAGGTCGATCAACAGGTCGGAGCCATTTTGCCGGTCTCGCAGATGACCGACACCGTGGTGGTGTACACCGACGTGGCCGACTTCCAGGGCCATACCGCTGCGACCACGCGCTACAAAGACGTCTACAAAAAGCGCTGATCGATTTACCAGGAGCTCACTATGTTTGTTATGACTGCCTCTGTCATGGGCGCTCGCGCTTCCAATACCCTGCGGCGCGCCAGCACCGTGTTGGTGACGTTGCTCGGCCTGTTGGCGCTGACCTTTATCATCGGCCGGGTCATGCCGCTTGACCCCGTGCTGGCGGTAGTCGGGCCGGATGCCGACAGCTCCACCTACGACCAGGTGTACCGGTCGATGGGCCTGGACAAGCCGATCTGGACCCAATTCGGCCTTTACCTCAATGACCTGCTCCACGGTGATTTCGGCAACGCGTTGCTGACGGGTCACCCGGTGCTGGATGACATCCTGCGCGTGTTCCCGGCGACCATCGAACTGGCCACTCTGGCGATTCTGTTCGGCGTGTTGATCGGCTTGCCGCTGGGCGTGTGTGCGGCGAGCAACCAAGGGCGGCTCGGCGATCATGTGGCGCGGGTAATCACCTTGTTCGGTTACTCCACGCCGATTTTCTGGCTGGGCATGATGGGCCTGCTCGTGTTCTACGCCTGGCTCGGCTGGGCGGGCGGCGCGGGGCGCATCGACCTGGCCTACGACGGCATGGTGCCCGAAGTCACCGGCCTGTTGCTGATCGACACATCGCTCGCCCGCGACTGGGAAGCCTTCGCCAGCGCCCTGCGGCATATCGTGTTGCCGGCGCTGATTTTGGGCCTGAACTCGGTGGCGTACATCAGCCGCATGACCCGCAGCTTCATGCTGGAGCAATTGTCCCAGGAGTACATCATCACTGCGCGGGTCAAGGGTTTGTCCCGTCGCCAAGTGGTGTGGGGGCATGCGTTTCGCAACATCCTCGTGCAGTTGCTCACCGTGGTTGCACTGGCCTATGGCTCGCTGCTGGAAGGCGCAGTGCTGATCGAAACCGTATTCGCCTGGCCGGGATTCGGCCAATACCTCACCAGCAGCCTGATGCTTGGCGACATGAATGCGGTGATGGGCTGCGTGCTGGTGATCGGCTTGATTTTTGTCGCGCTCAACCTGATCAGCGATGCCTTGTACAAGGTGTTTGATCCGCGCACCCGTTAATGCGTCGCGCAGTACCGATAAAACTATAAGAAGAAGGAATTTTTCATGACATTTTCGAAACTGCACCTTGGCCTGCTGACCGCTGTGCTCGCGCTTGGCCCGATGACCCTGGCCAACGCCAAGACCCCGGCCGATCAACTGATCGTCGGCATGAGCATGGTCAACCTGTTTTCCATCGACCCGGCCAACGCGCCCGGCCTGGATGCGTCCGGCGTCAACGCCAATCTTTACGACACACTGATCAAGCGTGACCAGGGTAACCCGGAAAAACACCTGCCACAGTTGGCCGAACGTTGGGACATCAGCGAGGACGGCAAGCAGGTAACGTTTCATCTGCGCCAGGACGTGAAATTCCATTCGGGCAACCCGCTGACCGCCGAAGACGTGGCGTGGTCGCTGTACCGCGTGATGAAGCTCAACTTCGGCCTGGCCACCACCTGGAAGGCCTACGGCTACAGCGTTGAGAATATCCAATCGCTGATCCGCGCCACGGACGCCCACACCCTGGTCATCGACCTGCCGCAGACCATGGACCCGCTGCTGCTGGTGGACTCTCTGGCGATCTCCCCGAGCGCTGTGGTTGTGGACCGCAAGACCGCCCTGGCCCATGAAAAAAACGGCGACCTCGGCGCCGGTTGGTTGGTGACGAACGAGGCGGGCAGTGGCCCCTTCGTGCTGACCAAATGGAGCGCCAACGATTCCCTGTTACTGACCCGTTTCGACGGCTACTGGGGCGGCGCGGCGAAGCTTAAGCGCGTGGTGGTGCGGCACATGACCGAATCCCAGTCCCTGCGCCTGATGCTAGAACGCGGTGACCTCGACCTGGCCTACGGCATGGCCGCGCCGGACATTCGCGCCATCGACGGCTCGGACAAGATCCAAGTGCAGTCGCTGCCGCGCGGCACCATGTACTACGTCGCCATGAGCATGAAACAACCGGAATTCGCCAAGCCCAAGGTGCGTGAAGCGGTGCGCAACCTGATCGACTACAAGGGCCTGGACCAACAAGTGATGCCTTATTACGGAACGCTCAACCAGCAGCCGATGCAACTGGGTCTGGAAGCACGCCTGCCGGATCCGGGCTATCACATGGACGTGGCCAAGGCGAAAGCCCTGCTGACTGAGGCGGGTTACCCCGAGGGGTTCAACACCACCATCCGCACGCTGTCGGAACCGCCGTTCATTGATATCGCTGCGCGCCTGCAAGCGACCCTGGCCGAGGGCGGGATCAAGGCCAGCATCGTCACCGGCACGGGTAACCAGGTGTACGGCGCGATGCGCGCGCGCAATTTCGAGATCATCGTGGCCAGGGGCGCCGAGCGTTACCCGCACCCGTATTTCAGCCTGCGCACCTTTGCCTACAACCCCAACAACAGCGACGACGCCGGCCTGCCGAACTTCCAGGGCTGGCGCGCTTCGTTCTTCAGCCCGCAGATCAACAGCCTGATCGACCAGGCCGGCGTGACGCGTGATTCGGCGCAGCGGGTCAGCCTGTATCACCAGGCGCAAACCCTCTACGACCAGCAAGTGGGGCCGATCCTGATGATTTCGCAGATGACCGACACCGTGGTCAGCGCTGCCGACGTCAAGGGCTTCACCGGTGACGATGCCGAGGCCACCCGCTACCAGGGTGTCTACAAGCAGCGTTGAGTGCTTCCAGAATTCACACAGAGAAGATGCTTATGAATGCCAATCTGTCTTCCATCGAATCGGCGACGAAGCGCCCGGTGGACCGCTCGCCAGGCTCCAGCTTTGATGCCTTTTGCAAGAGTGGCCTGCGGGTGCTGCGTCACCTGCTGCGTAACCCTATGACCCTGGCGGGCCTGCTGGTAGCGCTGCTGTTGGTGGTGGTCGCGGCCTTTGCACCGTGGATCGCTACCCATGATCCGGTGGTGCAGAACCTCGCCGGCGCGTTGCAGGCACCGGGTTCGGCGCATTGGTTCGGCACCGATGAATATGGCCGGGATATTTTCAGCCGGCTGGTCTACGGCTCGCGGATCACGCTGTACATCATCGCCCTGGTCACAGTGATCGTAGGGCCTATCGGGCTGTTTATCGGCACCGTGTCGGGCTACTTCGGCGGTGCGGTCGATACCGTGTTCATGCGCCTGACCGATATCTTCATCTCCTTCCCCAGCCTGGTCCTGGCACTGGCGTTTATCGCGGCCCTCGGCCCTGGCCTGGAGCACGCGGTGGTGGCGATTGCATTGACCTCCTGGCCGCCGATTGCGCGGCTGGCGCGGGCCGAAACCTTGTCCCTGCGCAACGCTGATTTCGTCGTCGCAGTGGAGCTGCAAGGCGCGTCGCCGGCGCGGATTATCCTGCGCCATATCGTGCCGATGTGCCTGTCCTCGGTGATCATCCGCCTGACCATGAACATGGCCGGGATCATCCTCACCGCTGCCGCTTTGGGCTTTCTCGGCCTGGGTGCCCAGGCGCCGCTGCCGGAGTGGGGCGCCATGATTTCGACCGGCCGTCGCTACATGCTCGAATGCTGGTGGCTGGTGGCGGTTCCAGGGGCAGCGATCATGCTGGTCAGCCTGGCCTTCAACCTGTTGGGCGATGGCCTGCGGGACATCCTTGATCCGCGCAGCGAATAATCGGAGGAACACCTGATGTCCGCCATCAAACTGAATGTCGAAGGGCTTAACGTGCGCTTCGTCAGTGGCCAGAAAGAAACCCACGCCGTGCGCGATGTGTCCTTTACCTTGGGCCGGGAAAAACTCGCGATTGTCGGTGAGTCCGGCTCCGGCAAATCCACCGTGGGTCGCAGCCTGCTGAAGTTGCATCCGCCCAGCGCCAAAATCACCGCCAAGGCCATGGCGTTTGGCGAGGTCGACCTGTTGTCGGCCAGTGAAAAAGCCATGCAGAAGATCCGCGGCCAGCGCATCTCGATGATCATGCAAGACCCCAAGTACTCGCTGAACCCGGTGGTCAAGGTCGGCGATCAGATCGCCGAAGCCTACTTGGCCCACCACAAGGCCAGCCGCAGCGATGCGCGAGAGCGCGTGTTGCAAATGCTGGAGCAGGTGCATATCCGCGACCCGCAGCGCGTTTATAACCTGTATCCCCATGAAGTCTCCGGCGGCATGGGGCAGCGCATCATGATCGCGATGATGGTGATCACCCGACCGGAAGTGATCATCGCCGACGAGCCCACCTCGGCGCTGGATGTCTCGGTGCGCCAGCAAGTGCTCAACGTGCTGGAAGAGTTGGTGGACCAGCAGCAGATGGGGCTGATCTTCGTCAGTCACGACCTCAACCTGGTGCGCAACTACTGCGACCGCGTGCTGGTGATGTACGCCGGACGCGTCGTCGAATCCCTGGCCGCCTGCGACCTGCAGTACGCCGAACATCCCTATACCCGTGGCTTGCTGGCCGCGCTGCCGAGCATGGACAACCGCCGCGTGCACCTGCCGGTGCTCAAGCGCGACCCTCTCTGGCTGACTCAATAAGGAACCTGACCATGCCCATGATCCAAGCGCACGCCTTGAACCTGAGCTTCGGCACAGGCGCTGCCATCAACCAAGTGCTGCACGATGTGAGCCTGAGTGTCGCCGACGGTGAATCGTTCGGTCTGGTGGGGGAGTCCGGCTCGGGCAAGACCACCGTGCTGCGCTGCCTGGCCGGGCAATACCGGCATTGGAGCGGCGAGCTGAGCATTGCCGGCGCGCCGCTGCAGCACAAGATTCCCAAGGAGCATTTTCGCAAAGTGCAGATGGTCTTCCAGGACCCCTACGGCTCGCTGCATCCCAGGCACACCATCGACACCGCGTTGCGCGAGCCGCTGATTATCCATGGGGTAGGGGACAAGGACGACCGCATCAACGAGATCCTGCTCAAGGTCGGCCTGAACGACAGTTTTCGCTTTCGCTATCCGCACCAGCTCTCCGGCGGCCAGCGCCAGCGTGTGGCGATCGCGCGCGCTTTGATTCTGGAGCCGCGGGTACTGCTGCTGGATGAGCCGACCTCGGCGCTGGATGTCTCGGTCCAGGCCGAGATCCTCAACCTGCTGGCGGACCTGCGCCAGCGCGAGAAACTCACCTACCTACTGGTCACCCATGACCTGGGTGTAGTCACTCACTTGTGCGATCGGGTGGCGGTGATGCAGCACGGCAAGATCGTGGAATTGCTCGACTGCCAGGCCCTGAGCCAGGATCAAGCGGCGCACGATTACACGCGCATGCTGGTGCAGGCCAGCCGCGACTTCAGTCAGGAGTCTGAGCGGCGGCGTGTGGGATAAACGCTTAGTCATCGTACAACATGGCTTTTCTCGATTGATGTGATTTTTCAGATAAGTGTCTATTTCATGGGGTTAAATGGCAATTTTCTCAAGGTGGGCACTTATAGGGTAGCTTGACTATTTTTGTAGTTGTACGATGACTTACCTCTTAAGGTATTCCATCCAAATTTCGAACAAAGGTTTGTGAACATGACGCCACAAGAACTAAAAACAGTCCTGTCTTCCGGCTTGCTCTCCTTCCCGGTTACCGACTTTGATGCCGCTGGCGACTTCCGCGCCGACACCTACGCACGCCGCCTGGAATGGCTGGCACCTTACGGCGCCAGTGCGCTGTTCGCGGCAGGGGGGACCGGGGAGTTCTTCTCTCTGGAGCCCAAGGAGTACACGCAGATCATCAAGACCGCCGTGGACACTTGCAAAGGCCAGGTGCCGATCCTCGCCGGTGCCGGTGGCCCTACGCGCCAAGCGATTGCCTACGCCCAAGAAGCTGAGCGCCTGGGCGCTGCCGGCATCTTGCTGATGCCTCATTACCTCACCGAAGCCAGCCAGAAAGGGTTGGTGGCCCATGTTGAGCAGGTGTGCAACTCGGTGGATTTCGGTGTGGTGGTGTACAACCGCAACCTGTGCCGCCTCAACGCCGACAGCCTGGAACAATTGGCCGAGCGCTGCCCGAACCTGATTGGTTTCAAGGACGGCATTGGTGAAGTCGAATCCATGGTCAGCATCCGCCGTCGCCTGGGCGACCGCCTGACCTACCTCGGTGGTCTGCCGACTGCCGAAGTCTATGCCGCCGCCTACAAAGCCCTCGGCGTGCCGGTGTACTCCTCGGCGGTGTTCAACTTCATCCCGAAAACCGCGATGGACTTCTACCGCGCCGTGGCCGCCGACGACCACGCCACCGTAGGCCGTTTGATCGATGATTTCTTCCTGCCGTACCTGGCGATTCGTAACCGCTGTGAAGGCTATGGCGTGAGCATCGTCAAGGCCGGTGCTCGCCTGGTTGGCCACGACGCCGGCCCGGTACGCGCGCCACTGACCGATCTGCTGCCCGATGAAGTGGAACAACTGGCGGTGCTGATCAAGTCCCTCGGCGCTCAATAAAACGTTGGTCGGCGGCGCCCTGATGGCGCCGCTGTCCGGTCTGCCTGCAAGGAGTCCACCATGCCCCATTGCATCATCGACTGCCCCGCGACCTTGGCCCAGCGCGTCGGCGAACAACGTCTGCTCGCCACCGTGCATGACGCCCTCGACGGGTTCGGCGTGTTCAAACCCGGCGACATTAAAGTGCGCCTCAACGGCTTCACCCATTATCGCTGCGGTACCACTCAAGACGACTTCGTGCACGTGGCCCTGTATCTCTTCGCCGGGCGCACGGCCGAACAACAACGCAGCCTCGCCTCGGCGACACTCGCCGCCCTGGTTGAACTGCTGCCACAGGTCGAAGCACTGTCCATGGACGTGCGCGAAATGCCCCGCGAAACCTTCATCAACCGCAGCCAATACCTCGAGGAGTCCGGGCGACCGATGTAGCCCTCAACGTTAATACCGGCAAAAACAAGGAGAACAACATGCCGTATCAACCCTCGCAAAAATCCTCAGCGCGTTGCGCACTGGCCTTCATCGCCCTGGGTTGCAGCCCGCTGTCCTGGGCGCTGCAGGCACCGTCGAAAGTGCAAGTCCCGACCCTGGCTTATGACGACCAGCACATCATCCTGGTCTGGGAAAAACCCGCTGATCATGCCGGCATCAAGGATTACCGGGTGTACGCCAACGGCACCTTGCTGGGCAGTGCCAACGCCAACAACGATCAGGTGTCACCGGCCAAGCCCTACATCGACCAGTTCTACCGCCAAGACACGGCCAATTTCCACCATCGCATCGGCATTCACAGCTACACCGCCCAAGGCCTGAAGCCCGACACGGCCTATCGTTTCACCGTGCGTTCGGTGGATGGCAACGGCAAGGAGTCGGCAGACAGTGCCCCGGTGCAGCAACGCACCACCAAGGTCGCGGCCCTGTTTGACGTGAAAAAGTACGGCGCCAAGGGCGATGGCAATCAACTCGATACCCTGGCAATCCAGAGCGCCATTGATGCCTGCACCCCAGGCTGCAAAGTCCTGCTGCCTAAAGGCACCTACAAAAGCGGTGCGCTCTACCTCAAGAGCAACATGACCCTGGAGATCGCCGAAGGGGCGACCCTGCTCGGCTCAGAGCGCGCCGAAGATTACCCGTTGGCTGGTTACATCCAATACCCGTATTCCACCACCGTACGCCCGGCCTCGCTGATCAACGCGTTGCCCCGCGATCCGCGCCAGCATCAGTCATTTGAAAACATCCGCATCGTCGGTAAGGGAACCCTCGACGGCAATGGCTGGAAGCGCAACGCCGATGTCGTCGATGAGCGTGGCCAGGCACTGCCGTTTTACCTGCCCAGCGACAACACCCGCTATGCCCAGGACGGCCTGCTTGCCAAGGCCCAGGTGGAGCAAGCCGTCGCTCGCGGCATGAATGTGAAGGACGCGTATGGGCAAATGCGCTCCTCGCTGATCACCCTGCGTAACGTCAAGAACGTGTTCTACGGCGGCTTCACCGTGGTGAACCCGGCGTTCCACGGCATCATGAACCTGGAGACCGAAAACGTGGTGCTGGCCAACACCACCCACAAGACCTACGACGCCAACAACGGCGACGGCATCGAATTCGCCAACAGCAAGGGCGCGATGGTCTTCAACAACTTCTTCGACACCGGCGACGACTGCGTCAACTTCGCCGCCGGCACTGGTGCGAATGCCGTGCACCAGCCGCCCCAGGAAGATGCGTGGATTTTCAACAACTACTTCCGCAAGGGCCACGGCATGGTGGTGGCCGGCAGTCATACCGGTGCGTGGATCCAGAACATCCTGGCTGAAGACAACGTCTCCGACGGCACTGATGCCGGGTTGCGTATGAAGAGCACCAACTTCATGGGCGGCGGCGCGCGCAACGTTATCTTCCGGGATTCGGCGATTCGCAACACGGTCAAGCAGGCGTTCATCTTCACCCTCGACTACAACGACCCGAACGCCAAACTCGATTATCAACGCTCCACGATTGCCGGGCAGTTCAGGGACATCCGTGTGAGTGACGTCAGCGTGGAAAATGCCCAGGGCGCGGCGATCGAGGTCAAGGGCGATGCCGCGCACAATGCCTATCATCAGGGGTTGGTGTTCGAGCGTGTGCGCTTCAGCGGCGCGGCCAAGGCGCGTATTGATGGGCTGAAAGATTCACGCTTCGAGCATGTGGTGTTCAGTCAGACCGGTGGTGGCAATCCGTGGCAGGTGAGTGGTAGCCAGGGACTGGTGTTCAAAGACGTGGAGCCGACGCCCTAAGCGTAAGTAGCAGTGTGGGCAACGGGGCGACTCCAGATCAAAAGCAAGAGCGCGGTGGCCTTGGCGCCGACCGGGTTCTTAAACTGAACTCCGTCCAAATGTGGGAGGGGGCTTGCCCCCGATGGCAGTGTGTCAGTCACCGATGATTAGCTGACACTCACTCATCGGGGGCAAGCCCCCTCCCACATTTTGATTTCCGTAGATCAGATAGACCTCGCTTTGCTCAGGCGCTGGCGCGCGGGAGACGAAGAACGAAGCCCGGGCTGCATGCATGAGAAAGCTGCGTTAGTCGTCAGCGGCTGCGCTCAAAGATTGATATCATTGGGCCACTTATTTCGAGTGTTCCTTATGTTTCCTGGCCTTATCCGCGTGTTTGTCCTGGGCCTCATTTTGATGCTGTCGAGCCTGTCCGTCCTGGCGGCCAATACGCCGTGTTCAGGTCGTAAAGGAGGTATCGCCGGTTGTGATGGGGATGTATTCCTGTGCAACGACGGCTCCATAAGCGCCTCTAAAAAAAGTTGCACCGCCTATACGGGCAACCGCCTGGCACGCCCCGCCGTGCAGCCGCTGCAAGGTCGCTCGCAGAGTTGCAGCTGCGGTAGCGGTGCGTACTGTACCGGGCCACGGGGCGGGGTGTTTTGCCTTACGCCTTCCGGGCAGAAAAGTTACCGGCGCCACTAAACAACAGCGAAATGCGTTGCTGTGGCGCAAAAGGGGGACAAAATAGCGGCTTGCCATTCAATTTTCATAAAAGCGTAACAATGCTGATGCAGAGTTCCGGGAGCCCGTAATCACAAGGATTTCCCTGAATGAAACGTCTGATGAAGTCTGCTGCACTCGCCGTTGCGGTTTCTCTAAGTGCCACCTCGGTATTTGCCGCCGAAAACGTCCGTCTGACAGGTTCTGGCGCCAGTTTCCCAGCGCCGATCTATCTCACCTGGTTCAAGGATTTCAGCAAAAAGACCGATGGCGTCACGGTTGACTACCAATCCAAGGGGAGCGGGGCGGGTGTTCAGGACTTCCTGAACAAAACCGTGGACTTCGCCGCCAGTGACTCGGCCATGAAAGATGAAGACATTGCCAAGGTCGCCGAAGGCGTGCAGTTGCTGCCGATGACTGCGGGCGAAATCGTGCTGGCGTTCAACCTGCCAGGCAATCCTAAAGAGCTGAAGTTGCCACGCGATGTGTACTCCAACATCTTCCTGGGCAAGATCACCAAGTGGAACGATCCGCAGATCGTCGCTGCCAACCCTGGCTTGAAACTGCCGGATATGCCGATCACCGTGGTCGTGCGTGCAGACTCCAGCGGTACCACTGCCGTCTTCACCAAGCACTTGGCGGCCATCAACCCACAGTTCCAAAAGGACTTGGGTGAAGGCAACACCGTCAACTGGCCTGCCAGCGACAAATTCATCAAATCGCCGAAGAACGATGGTGTGACCGCCACCGTACGCCAGACCCCAGGCGCGATTGGCTACATCGAATACGGCTTCGCCAAATTGGCCAAGGTTGACTTTGCCCAGCTGCAAAACAAGGCCGGCAAGTACGTGGTTCCTAACGCCGAAAGCGGTGCCGAAGCACTGGCTGCGGTGAAGATGCCGGAAAGCCTGGTGGCCTGGCTGCCGGATCCGGACGGTGCCAAGTCCTACCCGATCACGTCCTACACCTGGATGATCTTCCGCAAAGACAACGGCAACCCGGCCAAGGCCAAGGCCATGCGTGAAATGGTCGAATACAGCCTGACCGAAGGCCAGAAAATCGCTGACTCGATGGGCTATATCCCACTGCCGCCATCGGTAGTCGATCAGGTTCGCAAAGCGTCCGCCAACATCCAGTAACGCCCGTGAGGCCTCTCTCGGCGGGTGCTGTCAGCCTTGCCGGGAGAGTTACCCCCCTGTTCCGGAATTAGCCAATGAACACACCTTTTGTCGTACCGGGTAACCCGGACTCTGCCTGCCAGCCACCTTCTACGAAGGACTTCCTGGTTGATCGCACCTTCCGTGCGCTTGCGCGGATAGGTGTAGTTCTGGTGCTGGCGTTGGTGTTTGCCCTGGTGTTTGAAGTCGGGCGCAAAGCCCTTCCAGGCATGGAAAAGCACGGTTTTGACGTGATTTTCGGAAGCGTCTGGGACGTCAACCAAGGCAAGTACGGCATTCTGCCGGCCATCTGGGGCACGCTTTACAGTGCCTTCATCGCGTTACTGATCGCAGGTGTTTTCGGCGTCAGCATGGCGATTTTCCTTACCCAAGATTTTTTGCCGGCGAAGCTGGCGGCGGTGTTTCGCACCATCGTCGAACTGCTCGCGGCCATTCCCAGCGTCGTTTATGGCCTGTGGGGCATTTACGTGGTGATTCCGGCGATCCGGCCTTTGACCGCTTGGTTGAACACCGAACTCGGCTGGATCCCTTTTTTCGGCACCTCCTTGAGCGGTCCGGGGCTGCTCCCGGCCGCGCTGGTGTTGGCGATCATGATTCTGCCGACCATCGCTGCCGTGTCCCAGGACGCCCTCACCGCCGTGCCGATGAAAACCAAGCAAGCGGCCTACGGTATGGGCACCACTCACTGGGAAGCGATTCTCAAGGTGATGGTGCCGTCCGCCGCTACCGGCATCTTCGGTTCCCTGGTGCTGGGCCTGGGCCGCGCACTCGGTGAAACCATGGCCCTGGCCATGCTGGTGGGCAATGCCAACAACATCTCTCTGTCGCTGTTCGCACCGGCCAATACCCTGGCGGCCTTGCTGGCGCTGAACTTCCCGGAAGCCGGGCCGAACGAGATCGAGGTGCTGATGTACGCCGCACTGGTGCTGATGTTGATCACGCTGATCGTCAACATCTTCGGCTCCATGATCATGATGTACGCCCAACGGGGTAATAAGTGATGACTGATCTCACTGCTGCAACCGACCTGACGTCCCCCGCAGGCGCGATGCCCAGCCTGCAGCGCCGGTTCGAAGGCCGCGCCCTGCGCAGCCTGGTATTGACCACCCTGGTCTGGACAGGCGCGCTACTGGCCAGCGTGCCGCTGATTTCCGTGCTGTACATGCTGATCATGCGCGGCGGCGCGCGCCTGAGCCTTGAAGTGTTCACCGAGCTGCCGCCGACTGGTTTCGAGACTGGCGGTGGTTTCGGCAACGCGATGGCCGGTACCTTCGTGATGGTCGGCATCGCCGCTGCCATCGCCGTGCCGGTCGGCATCATGGCGGCGATCTTCCTCGCTGAACTGGGCCCAGACAGCAAGCTGGCGAACGCCGCGCGTTTTGCCGCGAAGATGCTCACCGGCCTGCCTTCCATCCTGGCCGGTGTATTCGCCTACGCCTTGGTGGTCATGACCACCGGCACCTACTCGGCTCCGGCCGGTGGTGTGGCACTGGCGGTACTGATGCTGCCGATCGTGGTCCTGACCGCTGAAGAATCGATGCGCATGGTGCCCAAGATCATGAAGGACGCCGCCTACGGCATGGGCTGCACCCGCTCCCAGGTGATCTGGAAAATCGTCCTGCCCACCGGCCTGCCGGCAATCCTCACCGGCGTGATGCTTGCCGTGGCTCGCGCCGCAGGCGAAACCGCGCCGCTGTTGTTTACCGCACTGTTCAGCAACTACTGGATCTACCACGACGGCAGCCTGGCGGTGATGAACCCGACGGCCTCGCTGGCCGTGCTGATTTACAACTTCTCCGGCATGCCCTTCGACAACCAGCTTGAACTCGCCTGGGCGGCGTCGCTGGTACTGGTAATGATCGTGCTGGTCGTGAATATCGTGAGCCGTATTTTCGGCAAGCCAAAGTATTGAAAACGGGAGCATCTGAATCTTGAACGTCTCAACTGCGCAAATAGCCGCTCCGTTTGTCACCCAGGCGCCTGTGGTCATGGACTGCAAGCTGGATAAGATCTTCTACGGCAACTTCCTGGCCGTACGTGACAGCCATGTGCCGATCGAAAAGAACAAGATCACTGGCTTCATCGGTCCTTCCGGCTGCGGCAAAAGTACCGTGTTGCGTAGCCTCAACCGCATGAACGACCTGGTCAAAGGTTTCCGCTTTGAGGGCCACGTGCACTTCCTCGGGCAGGACGTCTACGGCAAGGGCGTGGATCCAGTGGTCGTGCGCCGCTATATCGGCATGGTGTTCCAGCAGCCGAACCCGTTCTCGATGAGCATCTTCGACAACGTCGCTTTCGGCCTGCGCCTGAACCGCTACAAAGGCGACCTGGGTGACCGCGTCAAACACGCCCTGCAAGGTGCGGCGTTGTGGGATGAGGTCAAGGACAAACTCAAGGTCAGCGGCCTGTCGCTGTCCGGTGGTCAGCAGCAACGCCTGTGTATCGCCCGTGCCATCGCCACCGAGCCAGAAGTGCTGTTGCTCGATGAGCCCTGCTCGGCACTCGACCCGATTGCCACGCGCCGTGTCGAGGAGTTGATGGTTGAGCTGAAGAAGGACTACACCATTGCCCTGGTGACCCACAACATGCAGCAAGCCATTCGTGTGGCTGACACCACGGCGTTTTTCTCGGTGGATATTTCCCAAGGCACGCGTACCGGCTATCTGGTTGAGATGGGCCCTACGGAGCAGATTTTCCAGAACCCGCGCGAGCAAATGACCGGTGACTACATCACCGGTAAGTTCAGCTGAACCCTGCGCGAGCTCGGACGCTCGCGCATTTTCACCTGTTTATAGGAATGCCAATGCCAGCAACACGACGCCTTGATTTGCCCGCGATTGAACGTGCACTGCGTGAGGTACAGCAGCGCTTTGCCGAGCTCAGTCGGGACTTTACCGAGCCGCGCGATCCGTTGACTGACGAAGTGCTGCATAACGTGCTTGAAGGCTATGCGCTGATTGACGACTACGTGGCGCGGGGCGTCGACCTGTTTGACCTTCAGCAACTGAACCTGATGCTGGAGATCAACGCCACCGTACTCTGTGGCAGCGACCCGACCCGCCGACTGGAATACGCCCAGCACCTGGCGGCGACCGAAGAACACTTCTTCAACAACGTCGAGGGCGGCATCAAGGACTTGTACAACTGGTACTGCGCGTACCGCAGTGAGTCGGTCTGGAAGCGTGCAGCCGGGGTGTACGTACGCATCCTCAGCAAGCCGCAGTTGTTCATCGAAGGCAACAACCGCAGCGGCTCGCTGATTGTCAGCTATTTGCTGATGCGTGCAGGGTTGCCGCCGTTCGTGCTGTCGCTGGAGAACGCCGAAGGCTACTTCAACCCCTCATCAGTCATCCGCAACTCAGCCAAACATGGCGTCAAGGCGTTGTACGAATTGCCCAAGATCAAGAAAAAATACGCAGCCTTCCTCGAAGAACAGGCACCGGATCCAATGAAGTTTTTTCTTAAAGACCAGGCCGTGCCCGTCGCCCAAGGGGGCCATTGATGAGCGATTCTCTCCTGTTCGCCAGGGCAGGGCAGGCCCTCCAGCGCCTTCTCCCGATGCAACTGCTTAAGCGCCCGCGCATCCGCATTTCGTTCGACATAGACGACACCCTGGCCTGCCAGCTCCACCACTGCGACGTCGAGCCGAGCCGGCTGCCGGCCTGCGTGCACCGTTGGCTGGGTGAACCGCTGCGAATCGGCACGCGCTCCCTGACCCGCGAACTACGCCGCCAGGGCTGCAGCATCTGGGTCTATACCTCGTCCGGTCGCACGCCGTCCTATATCCGACGGTGGCTGATGCTGTACGGCATCCGCGTCGACGGCGTGGTCAACAGCGTGCTGCATAACCAGGCGCTGACGGCGCACGGGCTGTCGAATTCACCGTCGAAATTCCCTCCGGCCTTCGACATCGACCTGCATGTGGATGACTCCGAAGGTGTGCGCAGTGAAGGCCATGACCACGGTTTTCGCGTGGTGGTGGTGGACCCTCAGGACGAGCACTGGGCGCAGCGGGTGTTGGAGGCCGTCGCGCAGGTTCAAGCGCAACTCGCCCGTCAGCAACCCCTCAGGCACGCACCAACAACACAGAGCGCGCGCAGGTTTTTTCTGCCTGAGGCGCTCTGAAAATCCTAGGGTTGGCCCGCCTCAACGCATATGCAAAATAATCGGACTGCTGCTCGCAGGGTCCGTATGCCCACGCAGTTTACCCACCGCCTTGGCGTCCACCGCGCCACCCTGATTACCCCAAGTACCGCGCACATACGTCAGCACGTCGGCGATTTCCTGATCAGACAACTGTTCACGAAACGCCGGCATGCGATACGCATCCGGCACGCCAGCGGCGACCACGCGTTGTGCGCCATTGAGGGTGATGTTGATCGCTGACGCCGTCTCCTTGACCAGCGCCGAGGTGGCGCCGGCCAGGGGCGGCATCCACTCGGGCTGGCCTTTGCCATCAGCGCCGTGGCACGAGGCACAGCGGGTTGCGTAGGTGTGGGCGCCGGGTGCGTCCGGGCGCGCGTCGGCGGTCACGTACTGCCAGGGCGTGCCGTCGCGCTGCGGGTCGCCGGGCAGCGACTTGAGGTAGCGGGCGATGGCCGCCAGGTCGTCGTCGGCCATGAACTGGGTGGAGTTGTTGAACGCTTCGGTCATCGAGCCGTAGACCACCGCGTGCTGGTTGCGGCCGGTCTTGAGGAACTGCACGATCTCAGGCTCGCTCCAGCGGCCCAAACCGCTATTGGGGTCCTGGCGCAAGCTGGGGGCGTACCAGCCATCGAGCAGGGCGCCAGCGAGAAACGGCTTGCCGGAGTCATCCAGGGCCTTTTCGTTGAAGGCCAGACCACGCGGCGTGTGACAACTGCCGCAGTGGCCAGGCCCTTGGACGATGTAGGCGCCGCGATTCCACAGCGCGTCCTGGTTGGGGTTGGCGGCGTAGGTGGCCGTGGGGGCGAACAGGCCGTTCCACAGTGCGATGGGCCAGCGCATATTCAGCGGCCAGGGAATATCGCTGGGGATATTCGGCTGGTTGGCCGGTTGCACGCCTTTCATGAAAAACGCGTACATCGCCTGTATATCGTCGTCGCTAAGCTTGGCATACGACGGGTAGGGCATGGCCGGGTACAACCGTCGGCCGCCCGGTGCCACGCCGTGGCGTACCGCTCGGTCGAAGTCGGCGAGGCTGTAAGTGCCGATCCCGTGGGTACGGTCCGGGGTGATGTTGGTGGCGTGAATTGCACCCAGCGGCGTGGCCATTTCCAGGCCACCGGCGAACGGTGCCTTGTCGGGCAGGCTGTGGCAGGCCACGCAGTCGCTGAGGCGGGCGACGTACTCGCCGCGACTAACCAGGGCCGGGTCGAAACTGGCGGCATGTGCCGGTTCAAACGGTGTGGCCGGTTGGCGGGTGACATACCAGGCCATCAGGCCGGCGGCGATGACGCAGGGCAGCGCGAGCCAGCCTACGGTTCTTGCGAATCGACGGTTGTTCATGGGCGGTCTCGCTCGGTTAGCTGAAGGTGTGTCGGCTTAATGGCAGGCTGCGAACACGCTGGCCGGTCAATTGCGCCACCGCGTTGACCACGGCCGGCGCCACAGCGGGGAGCGGAGGCTCACCGATGCCGCCCATCTTTTCACCACTCTCGATGATCTTTACGTGCACCTGCGCCATGCGTGACGGCGGCAGGATCGGGTAAAGGTCGTAATTGCGCGCCCGTGGCTTGCCGTCCACGTACACCGCTTCCTCCAGCAAAGTCTGCGATAAGCCCAGGGCTACCGCGCCGTTGACCTGTGCTTCGACAATCGCCGGGTTGACGATGCTGCCAGGGTCGATGGCTTCCCAGATGTGGTGAACCTTGACCTGGCCGTGTTCAATCGACACCTCGGCGATCACCGCCGCGTGAGAACCGAACGGCGAGGCCATGGCCACGCCACGCGCTCGTCGTGTGCCGTCTTCGGCGGTGTAAGGGCCACGCTTCCAGCCGCCGGACAACTCGGCCACCGCTTTGAGCAAGGTCGTCAACCGTGGGTTGTCCCGCAGCAAATGCAGGCGCAAGTCATACGGGTCGCGTTTGCCTTGGTCCGCCAGTTCATCGAGGAACGCTTCGTAGAAGAAGTCATTGAGCGAGTTACCCACCGACCGCCAGTAGCCGAGCATGGCCGGGCCTTTGACATAGATCTGCGCGATGCGTTTGTTGGGGATGGCGTAGCTCTTGCCGGTTAGGCCTTCGAGGGCCGTGGGGTCGAGTTTTTCGCCCTGTTTGCCGGCGATGGCTTCGCTGGGGCCTTCGGTGGCGCTGACGGCTTCGATGGCAACGGGCAGGCCGTCGGCATCCAGCGCGGCGCGGAACTTGACCACCGCAACCGGGCGCAGTACATCGCGCAGGAACTCTTCTTCACGGCTCCAGATCAGCTTGACCGGACGGCCCACCGCCTTGGCCAGCGCAATGGCCTGCGGGTAAGGGCTGGCCGAGTCATAGAGGAAATGCCGGCCAAAAAAACCGCCCAGTAGCGGTGAGTGCAGATTGATTTGTGCAGGCGCCAGGCCGGTGCGCTTGGCGATGTCAGCGCGGAACATGTCCGGCGCCTGGTTGGGCAGCCAGATGTCCAGGGAACCGTCGGGGTTGAAACGCGCCAGGGCTGAAGGCGGCTCCAACTGGGCGTGATTGACGTACTGGTTGTGGTAGGTGGCCTCGATCTGGGTCTTGGCGTTTTTCAGTGCGCCGGCCACATCGCCTTCGTTTTCATCGTCACGGGCCGGGCCTTGCTGGGTGGCGAGGAAATCGCGGAAGCCATCGCTGGAAAAGTCGGCGGGCATCGCACGGACTTTGGCGTCAGCGGCCGCTTCCAACCAGTCGACCTGGATGGCTTCTACCGCGCGCTTGGCATGCCACCAGCGTTCGGCGACGACCGCCACTGCGCCAGGCAGTTGATGCACCGAGTGCACGCCTGGCATGGCTTCGACCTGCGCCTGGTTACGCAGGCTGCCCACGGTCATGCCCAGGCGCGGCGCATGTTGCACGGCGGCGTGGAGCATGTCGTCGACTTTCAGGTCGATGCTGTACAGCGCCTTGCCGGTGGATTTGTCGTAGGCGTCCACACGCTTGACCGGTTTACCTATCCAGCGGAATTGACTCGGGTCGCGCAGGGTAATGCTCGCGGCATCAGGCACCGGCATGTCCAGGGCGCGGCTGGCCAACTCGCCATAGCCCAGGGAACGACCGGACGCAGCGTGAACCACGCGGCCGGGTTGAGTGGTCAATTGGGCCGCTGGTACACCGAGCTGCTCGGCGCCGGCCTGCAGCAGCATGGCGCGGGCGAGGGCGCCCAGGCGACGCATGGTCGGATAGCTCATGCGCACCGACATGCTGCCGCCGGTGATGCGCATACCGTTGTCCATCACCACATAAGCCTCACCGGGCGGCGCGGCTTCAACGATGAACGTGGCCGGGTCGGCGTCGAGTTCTTCGCCGACAATCTGCGCCATGGCGGTGTGGGTGCCCTGACCGCCTTCCATAAAGGGGCTGAGCAGGCGAACAGTGCCGTCCGGGCGAATCTCCAGAAAGGCCGGCACTTGGGTGCCACGTTCTGTCGTCGCGCCGGTGGCAGCCTGCACCCGGCCCGAGCCGAGCGGCAGGCCGAAACCGATGACCAGCGCCCCCACGGCCGTACTGGCCAGGAAGCGTCGGCGGGACAGGTTGACCGGCTCGTCCAGGGAGAGGCCGGGGATGAGTCCTGGCATATTCATCAGGCAGTCTCCTTCCCGGCGGCCAGGTCGTACATGGCGGTATGGATGGCGTTGTAGGTACCGCAGCGGCACAGGTTGACCATCGCTGCGTCGATCTGCTCTTTGGTGGGAGCGGGGGTGTGCTTGAGCAGCGCGGTGGCTGCCATCACTTGTCCGGACTGGCAGTAACCGCACTGCGCTACCTGGTGCTCGACCCAGGCACTCACGACACGTTTGCCCACGTCATCGGCTTCGATGGCTTCGATGGTGGTGATCTCGCGGCCAACGACCCCGGCTACCGGGGTGACGCACGAACGCACTACATTGCCGTCCACCAGCACCGAGCAGGCGCCGCATTGGGCCAGGCCGCAGCCGTATTTGGTACCGGTCATGCCCAGATTGTCGCGGATTACCCACAGCAATGGCGTGTCGGCTTCGGCCTCGACCTGATAGGCCTTTTGGTTGATACGTAATTCCATGGCTGGCTCACCTGCTGATCATCGGTTGGTGGTGCTGATTTCTTATAGGAGTGGTGCGACGAGAAGTCGCCCATCGTCGAACTCTAGACCACCGCGCAAGGGGTATCTATCTGCTGGCCGCCATATTCAGAGGATCAGGCAAGGATTCAACAGGATTGGGTGACTGACAGCGTTGGAGCCCGGTGGTGGAGTCTGGCCTTTGCGTGGTGATCAGGCTTTCTGTCATGAACAGGTTTCTGTGATGGACGGTCTTTTTGTGGTCGTTAGGGTTTCTGTGGTGCGCGGTCTTTTTGTGGTTGTGAGGTTTTCTGTGGTGCACGGTCTTTTTGTGGTTGTGAGGTTTTCTGTGGTGCACGGTCTTTTTGTGGTTGTGAGATTTTCTGTGGTGCACGGTTTTTTTGTGGTGAGCGGGCTTGCCCCGCGCTGGGCTGCGGAGCAGCCCCAAAACTGCCACCGAGATTTACCGGAAGAAATGCGGTGTTCTTGATGGGGCCGCTTCGCAGCCCAGCGCGGGGCAAGCCCACTCGCCACAGGACACCGGTTCACCACGACAAATCCACTCACCATAGACAGCCTGTTCACCAGGCATAACAACCCATATTTACCGTGGTTGGCATGACCACTGTGATGATCAGGTTTTCTGTGGTGCACAGTCTTTTTGTGGTTGTGAGGTTTTCTGTGGTGCGCGGTCTTTTTGTGGTGAGCGGGCTTGCCCCGCGCTGGGCTGCGGAGCAGCCCCAAAACTGCCACCGAGATTTACCGGAAGAAATGCGGTGTTCTTGATGGGGCTGCTTCGCAGCCCAGCGCGGGGCAAGCCCGCTCACCACAGGACATCCGTTCACCACAACAATCCACCAACCACGGGACATCCGTTCACCACAACAAATCCATTCACCCCATAACATCCATTCACCACAAAAAATCCGCTCACCCCAACAGCAAGAGCACCCCATATCTATCGCTATTCAGGCCCACCCCTCACGCACTGCATTGCGAATCCCTTCCAGCAACATGGCAAATGCCGGGTTGTCGTTGTTTTCACGCCAGATCAGGTGCAATTCGCTCTGCGCGCCTTCGCCCAGGTCGATGTCGCGGAACACCACGTTCTTGAACACTACGCTGCTGGCGCAACGAGGTACCAGGGCCAGGCCCATGCCGGCGTTGACCAGCGCGAGGATGGTCAGGGACGAGCCGAGCCACTGCACATAATCTGGCGCGACGCGGGCCGAGCGCAGCAGGCCGGTGAGCAGTTCGTTGAAGGGCGGGTAGGCGGCGTGGGCGTACATGAGGAAGGGTTGGGCGTCGAGGTCGTGCACGCTGACCGTCTCGGCGTTGGCCAGGCGATGGCTGCTCGGCACCGCCAGCACGAAGGGCTCGCGCACCAGGCATTCGGTGGCGTAGCCCGGTTCCAGCAGGGGCGCGCGGACGATGCCCAGGTCGATGCGTCGGGCGCGCAGGGCTTCGTATTGTTGGTAGGTGTTCATCTCGGCCAGGTCGATCTTGACGTGAGGCTGCTTGAGACGCGCTTCGGCGATCACCTTGGGCAGAAACTCATACACCGCGCTGCCGACGAAGCTGATATTGACCGTGCCGATATCGCCCTCGGCAAACCGTCGCGCGGTCACGGCCGCTTGCTGGGCAAGCTCCAGCAGGTTCTGGGCTTCGATGAAAAACGCGCGGCCGGCAGCGGTGAGCGCGACGCTGCGGGTGGTGCGGGTAAACAGCTCTACGCCCAAGTGGTGTTCGAGCAATTGGATCTGCCGGCTCAGCGGCGGCTGAGTCATGTTCAGCCGTTCCGCAGCGCGGCGGAAATTCAGCTCAGTGGCTACGGTGGTGAAGCAGCGCAGTTGCGTCAGCTCGAACATTGATCTAATCCCGGTATCAATCGGATGCCAAGTTAGATTAGACGGGAACAATTCACGGCGTCCATCATTGATCTGCCCCTAAAAAAACAATGAATGGGAGTTGCCCGTGGAAACCCTCCAGAATCCGCCAGACCCGACCGTGCTTGCTCGCGCGGCCGCCAAGGTCAAGCGTCATGTACTGCCGCTGTTCGTGGTGATGTTCATCGTCAATTACATCGACCGGGTCAATATCGGCTTTGTGCGCAGCCATATGGAGACCGACCTGGGCATTGGTGCGGCGGCCTATGGTTTGGGCGCCGGGTTGTTTTTCATCGGTTACGCGATCTTCGAGGTGCCGTCCAACCTGCTCTTGCAGCGCTACGGCGCGCGGGCCTGGTTGACGCGCATCATGTTCACCTGGGGCGCGGCGGCGATGGCCATGGCCTTTGTTCAGGGCGAAACCAGTTTCTACATCCTGCGCTTTATCCTCGGCGCCGCCGAAGCCGGGTTTTTCCCGGGGATCATCTACTACTTCACTCAATGGCTGCCGGCCGCCGAGCGTGGCAAGGCGATGGCGATTTTCCTCAGTGGCTCGGCGATCGCCTCGGTCATCTCCGGGCCGGTGTCGGGGGCACTGCTCAACGTCAGCGGCCTGAGCCTGCATGGTTGGCAGTGGATGTTCCTGATCGAAGGCTTTGCCTCCATCGTGCTCTGCGGGTTCGTGTGGTTCTGGTTGCAGTCCCATCCCCATCAGGCCACGTGGCTCAGCGACGACGAAAAACACGCGTTGGCCGCTGCCATTGCGCTGGAGCAGCAAGCCCGTGAGGCGAGCCAGAGCGTGCGGCCGTCGATGTTCAAATTGCTTGCCGACAAACAGATCGCACTGTTCTGTTTCATCTACTTCTCCATCGCCCTGACCATCTACGGCGCCACGTTCTGGCTGCCGAGCATGATCAAGAAAATGGGCAACCTGGGAGACTTCCAGGTTGGTCTGTTCAACTCCATTCCCTGGTTGATTTCCATCGTCGCGATGTACGGTTTTGCGTCGTTGGCCAGCAAGTGGAAGCACCAACAGGCGTGGGTGTCACTGATGCTGGTGATAGCCGCATTCGGCATGTTCATGTCCACCACCGGCGGGCCGGTGTTTGCCTTTGTCGCCATCTGTTTTGCCGCGATCGGCTTCAAGGCCGCCTCGGCGTTGTTCTGGCCGATTCCCCAGGGTTACCTGGATGCGCGCATCGCCGCGGCGGTGATCGCCTTGATCAATTCGGTCGGCAACCTGGGCGGCTTTGTTGCGCCCACCACTTTCGGCTTGCTGGAGCAGACCACCGGCTCCATCGAGGGCGGCCTGTATGGCTTGGCGGCCACCTCGCTGGTGGCGGCGGTGGTGGTGTTTTTTGCCCGCACCGCGCCTCGGGGCACTGTGCCGCCTGCGTCCAAATCGTCCACCCATCCTCACGCCTTGCGTTCCGGTCCACAGGGAGCCGCCTCTTGAAAATTGTCCGCGTTACCGTCACCCCGATTGCCTTCCGTGACCCGCCATTGCTCAACGCCAGTGGTATTCACGAACCCTTCGCGCTGCGCTCGATCATCGAGATCGAGAGCGACACCGGCTACATCGGCCTGGGCGAGAGCTACGGCGATGCCCCGGCGTTGGCGATCCAGCAGCAGGTACAGTCACAGTTGATCGGGCTCGACCCCTTCAACCTCAACCAATTGCGCGCCATCGTGCAGGCCACCGTCGCCGCCCATAAACCGGCGAGCCTGGCCGGCGCCGAACTGGCACCGGGCTCCCACGCCAGCAAGGCGGTGAGCAATGCCTATTCGGCATTCGAAGTGGCGTTTCTTGATTTGCAGGCGCACTCACTGAACGTGCCATTGGTGGACCTGCTCGGCGGCGCGATCCGTGACCAGATCCCGTTCAGCGCGTACCTGTTTTTCAAATACGCCAAGCACATTGATTCGCCGTATAAACCCGACAGCTGGGGCGAAGCGCTGAACGAGGAACAGATCGTCGCCCAGGCCCGGCGCATGATCGACACCTACGGCTTCAAAAGCATCAAGCTCAAGGCCGGTGCGCTGCAACCCGAGCACGAGGTGTCATGCATCAAGGCCCTGAAACGGGCCTTCCCCGGCGTGCCGCTGCGCATTGACCCGAACGGCAACTGGTCCCTGGAAACCTCGATCCGCATGGCCGAGTTGCTCGGCGATGACTTGCAATATTACGAAGACCCGACCCCCGGCCTGGACGGCATGGCCGAGCTGCACAAACGCACCGGCTTGCCCCTGGCGACCAATATGGTGGTCACCGACTTTGACGAGTTTCGCCGCAGCGTGGCGCTTAACAGTGTGCAGATCGTACTTGCCGACCACCACTACTGGGGCGGCCTGCGCGACACCCAGGCGCTGGCGAAGATGTGCCAGACCTTCGGCCTGGGCGTGTCGATGCACTCCAATTCGCACTTGGGCATCAGCCTGATGGCCATGGCCCACGTGGCCGCGTCGGTGCCCAACCTCGACTACGCCTGCGACACCCATTACCCGTGGCAAGAGCCGGATGAGGAGGTGATCAAGGGCGGCAAGCTGCCGATTGTCGACGGCTGCGTAAAAATCACCCGCGCACCGGGGCTGGGCCTGGAGCTGGACCATGACCAATTGGGCAAGCTGCATGATCAATACCTTACCTGTGGCATCCGCCAGCGCGACGACGTGAAACAGATGCAGCGCTATCAACCGGAGTGGAAAACCGTCAAACCGCGTTATTGAAGCTGGTCGCTTCGTTTTGCCCGGTGGTGCGCCACCGGGCCTTTTTTTTCGCGGGACGCTGTGCCGCGCTATGTATTCAAGCTGATACGTGAATGCGTAGCTATATCAAATGAGATTTCTTATCAATTAAATTCACTTTGGTTTTTTTATCCCTTAGACTCAGCCCCGCTGGCGTTTGGCTACCTTCAGCCCGCCACAAAAAACAATAACGAAGGGTGCTAGGGGAGCGGGGCGTGAATTTCAAAAAGAACACAATTGCGTTGGCGGTCGGGTCGGTTTGCCTGGCTTCAGGGGCTTGGGCTGCCGAACCCAACACGATGGAAATCGCGCCGATTACGGTGAGTGGCGAGAAAATCAACCGCTCCCTTGAGCAGACCCAATCCAGCGTTGTGGTCGTGACCGAACAACAACTGCGGGACAAGGCCGATCACAGTCTGGTCGATGTGTTCGCGCGCACGCCGGGTGTGTACAGCCAGGCCGGTAACGAAAACTGGGGCATTCGCGGTGTGCCGGTGTCCGGATTCGATGACCAGGGCCCCGCGACCCTCAATGGCGCCGTTTCGGTGTATGTCGATGGTGCCGTGCAACCCAATCGCACCCTGACCCTGAGCCCTACCGGCTTGTGGGACGTGGAACAGGTAGAAGTCTTCCTCGGCCCGCAATCCACCACCCAGGGACGTAACTCCCTGGCCGGCGCCGTAGTAATCCAGACCCGCAACCCGACGTTCCAACCGACTTTTTCGGCGCAAACCAACGTGGGCAACTACGGAGAAAAAGGCGCAGCGGTGGCCGGTGGCGGCAGCATTGTCGATGACAAGATCGCAGGTCGCATCGCCTTGGATTATCAAGATGGCGATGGTTACATCGACAACATCGCCCTCGGCAAGGATGCCAACCCGCACCGCACGAGCAACGCGCGCGGCAAGCTGTTGATCCTGCCCAACGACGATCTCGACGTCTTGCTGACCTACGCCCATAACGAGCACCGCCAGGGTGACAACTCGGTCATCCGCACCCCGGACAAGGTGCGCTATTACAAGGTGTCATCCGATACCCAAGCGTTCGACAACCTCAACCAGGACACCGTCAGCGCCAAGGTCGACTACCGCCTCGATGAGCAATGGTCGCTGACCAGCCTGACCACCAACACCCGGTCCGACTACACCAACCGCCTGGACTTCGACCAGACTGCCGACGCCAATGAAGTCATCCGACGCAAGCAGGATGGCAACCTGTTCGGCCAGGAGCTGCGCCTCAACTACAGCTCGGACACGGTGAAAAGTTTCGTCGGCGCCTATTACGGCCACAACTCCAACAATTTCCACGACCGACTGCTGTTCGATGACGTATTGGCGGTCACGGTGAAAGGCGACACAGTCATCGAAAACAAGGCGCTGTTTGGTGAAGTCGACTGGACCTTCGCACCGCGCTGGACTCTGGTCACCGGCCTGCGCTACGACCACGAAACCAACGACACCGACATCAAGCAGGACGACCTGTCCGACGCGGCGAAGGTCAAAAAGTCGTTCGCGGCCGTGCTGCCAAAACTGGGCATCAACTACGAACTCGCCACCGGCCAGTACCTGGGCTTCATGGTGCAGAAAGGTTATCGCGGCGGTGGCGTGAACGTGCGCTCCGGCAGCGGTCACGAGGCATATGACCCGGAATACACCACCAACTATGAGCTGTCGTACCGCGGTTCATTTCTCGAAGACACCCTGCGTGCACGCGCCAACCTGTATTACACCGACTGGAAAGACCAGCAGGTCAGCGTGCGGCAAGCCAACAGCAATGTCATCAACGTGTACAACGCCGGTCGCAGCGATATCAAGGGCCTGGAAGTGTTCATCGAGAAAGACCTGAGCGAGCAACTGACCCTGACCCTTGGTGGCGCGATCACCGATGGCAAGTACAAGGACTTCATCGTCGGCAACGGCCAGGACCGCAGCGGCGAAGCGTTCTACTACTCGCCCAAGTACAAGGCTTCAGTGGGCGGCATCTATCGCCTCAACGAGCGCCTGACCTTCAACACCGACGTGACGTACCAGAGCAGCGCGCCTTCGGCGTACGAGTTCGATTCAGCGGGCAAGGTCAACGGCGAGCGCAGGAGCGACAACTACGTGTTGGCCAACTTCAGCAGCGAATTCAAAGTCACCAAGAACGTGGCTGTCTCGGGCTTCGTGAAAAACGCCTTCGACAAGCGCTACGTCACCAACAACCGCGATGACGAAATCATCGACGCCGGCGCGCCGCGCACCTTTGGCATGGCGCTGCGTTACGACCTGTAAGCTGCATTCCTGCGTGCCCCGGCGCTGCGGCGCCGGGTTCTGCGTTCAGGAAAAATCCTCCTCGAAATGCTCGTGCTCACCCCGCGCATCCCCTTGGCGACGCACCACCTCCATCTGCCGCAGCTCTACCCGCCGGATCTTGCCGGAAATGGTTTTGGGCAGTTCGCTGACAAATTCGATGCGCCGCACCCGTTTGTACGGGGCGAGGTGTTCGCGGGCAAACGCGAGGATGTGGCGTGCCAGCTCGGCGCTGCCGGGGGCGTCGTGGGCCAGGATCAGGAAGGCTTTGGGCACCGCCAGGCGCAGTGGGTCTGGGCTGGGCACTACGGCCACTTCCATCACCGCCGGGTGTTCGATCAGCGCACTTTCCAGTTCGAACGGGCTGATGCGGTAGTCGGAGGCCTTGAACACGTCATCGGCGCGACCGACGAAGGTGATGTAGCCGTCGCTGTCGATCTGCGCGGTATCGCCGGTGCGGTAGTAACCGTCACGCATCACTTCGGCGGTTTTTTCCGGGCTGTCCTCGTAGCACACCATTAAACCGAGAGGGCGTACATCCAGCGGCAGCGCGACTTCCCCTTTGTTGCCCGGTAGGCCGTCGGCGTCCAACAGCACGACACGATAGCCCGGCAGTGGACGGCCCATGGATCCTGGCTTGAGCACCTGGCCGGGGGTGTTGCCGACCAGGGCGGTGGTCTCCGATTGGCCGAAACCATCGCGCAGCGGCAAGCCCCAGGCCTGCTGGATTTGCTCGATGATTTCCGGGTTCAGGGGTTCGCCCGCACCCACCAATTCACGCAGATTCAGGCGCGCCTTGTGACTGGCCAGGTCTTCCTGGATCAGCATGCGCCACACGGTCGGCGGGGCGCACAGGCTGGTCACACGATATTGTTCCAGCGCTGTCAGCAAGGCCGGCGCGCTGAACCGCGCGACGTTATGGATGAAGATGCACGCGCCGGCATTCCACGGCGCGAACAGGCAGCTCCAGGCGTGCTTGGCCCAGCCTGGAGACGAGATATTCAGGTGCAGGTCGCCGGGCTGCAGGCCGATCCAGTACATCGTCGACAGGTGGCCCACCGGGTAGCTTTGGTGGCTGTGCAGCACCATCTTGGGTTTGGAGGTGGTGCCGGAAGTGAAGTACAGCAGCATGGGGTCGGTGGCCAGGGTGCGGCCTTCGGCTTCGAACTGCTCGGGGTATTCAAATGCGGCGTTGTGCGCGACCCAGCCGCTGGGCGCAGCTCCCACGCAGATGCGGCTACAGCCATCGCCCAGGCCGTCGAACTTGCCGACATGCGCCTCGCCGACCACCAGATGGCGAACCTGGCCACGCTCGATACGGTCGCGCAGATCATCCGGGTTGAGCAGGGCGGTGGCCGGGATCACCACTGCGCCGAGTTTGAATGCGGCGAGCATGGTGTCCCACAACGCCACATCGTTGCCGAGCATCAACAGCACTCGGTCGCCGCGTCGCACGCCGAGGGCACGCAGATGGTTGGCCACCTGGTTTGAGCGCGTCGCCAGTTGCTGGAAGCTGTAGCGCTGCTCGCTGCCGTCTTCTTCGACGATCCACAGCGCGTTGGCCGCATTGCCCTCGGCCATGGCATCGAAGTAGTCCAAGGCCCAGTTGAACGCATCCAGCTGCGGCCAGCGGAAGTCGCGAACGGCGGTGGCGTAATCGGTGCGATGGGCGAGCAGAAAATCCCGCGCGGCCAGGAAGGGATGCGTCATGGTCGGTGTCCTTGATTATTGTTGTAGGGACATTTCTGTGCTGCGGTGACCCACGGTTCAACCGAGAGGCTGAACCGAGTATAGGCACGCATAAATCCAGAGATGAACGCTCAAAAACACCGGTGTGTTGTGCAAAAAAGTCATGGGTGCAGGGGCTGGATTGACGATCAATACATAAAAGTCCAGTATGGAATTATAAGTACAAAAGCTCTTGCTGGATTTTTTCTTCTCTCTTGCCAAACCAACAACAACTTGCGAGATCCCCCATGAAGAAACGCTTGCTTATCACCGCCCTGGCCTTAATCGCTTCCAGCCACGTATGGGCCGCCGAGAAAACCCTGCGTATCGGCATCGAGGCGGCCTACCCGCCGTTTGCCTCCAAGACCCAGGAAGGCACCATCGTCGGCTTCGACTACGACATCGGCAACGCGCTGTGCGCGCAGATGAAGGTCAAGTGCGTGTGGGTTGAAGGTGAGTTCGATGGTCTGATTCCTTCCCTCAAGGTGAAGAAAATCGACATGGCCCTGTCGTCCATGACCATCAACGAAGACCGCAAGAAGTCAGTAGATTTCACCCACAAGTACTACTTCACCTCATCGCGTCTTGTGATGAAAGACGGCGCGGTGGTGGATGACCAGTACGCCAGCCTGAAGGGCAAGACCGTCGGTGTGCAGCGTGCGACCACCACCGACCGTTACGCCACCGAGGTATTTGAGCCCAAGGGCATTAACGTCAAGCGCTACAGCAATAACGAAGAGATCTACATGGACCTGGCGGCAGGGCGCCTGGATGCGATTTTTGCCGACACCATCCCCTTGAATGACTTCCTGCAAATGCCACGGGGCAAGGGCTACGCTTTTGTCGGGCCGGAGCTCAAGGACCCGAAATACGTAGGCGAAGGCGCGGGGATTGCGGTGCGCAAGGGCAACGAGACGCTGGTCAGCGAATTGAACACGGCCATCGACGGCATTCGTGCCAGTGGTGAGTACCAGAAGATTTCGCAGCAGTACTTCAAGGCTGACATTTACGGTGATTGATGCAGCGGGGCTGCTGCTGTTGCGGTGAGTAGCCTTGCTTTTTTGATGAGCAGTCCTGCTGTTGTGGTGAGCTGGCTTGCTTTTGTGGTGAGCAGTTCTGCTGTTGTGGTGAGCGGGCTTGCCCCGCGCTGGGTGGCGAAGCCGCCCCATTATTGACAGTGCATACCTTCAGTTGGAACTGAGGCGTCTGAATTTGGGGCGGCTTCGCCACCCAGCGCGGGGCAAGCCCGCTCACTACAAAATCCTGCTCACCACATAAGACCTGCTCAAGACAAAGAGCCTGTTCACCACATAAGGCCTGCTCAAGACAAAGAGCCTGCTCACCAAAAAAATCATCCAGGGTTGAAGGTTCAGCCCTTTAATTCCTTCAGATGCTTGTAAACCGTTGCCCGCCCCATGCCCAGCACGTTGGCCACATAGTTCGAGGCGCTCTTGCCCTTGAACGCGCCTTCGGCATGCAGTGCCAGCACCAGTTCGCGTTTGTGGTCGCGGGTCAGCAGGTTCAGGCTTAACTGGCGCTCACGCATCCAGGCATGCAGGAAGGTGTTGATGCGTTCCTGCCAGTCATCGCGAAACAGCGCGTCCGGCTGTGGGATCAGCTTGCTTGGCGACAGGAACAGGTCCAATGCCGCCTTGGCATTTTCGAACAGTGAAATATTCAGGTTGATGCACAGCACCGCCAGGGGCCGACCGTTGGCGTCGCGCAGTACGGTGCTCAGGCTGCGAATTTTCTGACCGTCCCAGTTGAGTTTTTCGTAGGGGCCGATATTCACTTCGCTCACGTCATCGCTGAGCATGTCCTCCAGCGCCGAGTCGTCGCCAATCGCGCGTTTCGACAGGTTATTGGCGATGTAATCGACTTTTTGCGTGCGCAGGTCATGCAGCACCGCTTCGGCGTGGGGGAAGAACAGCGTGGCGATGGCATCGGCGATCGCGCGAAAATTCTGCAAGACGTTGTCGGGTTCGACGGTGTTCATCAATGGGGCTCCAGGCGGGCGGGGGAGAGCATACCAGCGTCGAGGCCGAACCGGGTCAGTGCCTCCGGCAGCGGTGCGCCGCGCACCAGTGCCGCACTGGCCTGGCCCATGGCCGGTGAGGTTTGGATGCCGTAACCGCCTTGCGCCGCTACCCAGAACAGCCCTGGCACTCGCGGGTCGAAGCCCGAAAGCAAGTCACCGTCGTGCACAAAACTGCGCAGTCCGGCCCAGGTTCGCGTGGGGCGGCGGATGGTCAGGGTGGTGGCTTCTTCGATCTGGTAGATGCCCATGGCGATGTCCAATTCTTCGGGCTGGATGTCCTGAGGCTCGACCGAGTCTGCGTTGGCAGGTGAACCGAGGAACATGCCGGCGTCTGGCTTCATGTAGAACGCTTCGTCGAGCGCCACCAGCATTGGCCACGCATGGCTGTCCACGCCTTCGGGGCCGGCGAAGATAAACGCCGAGCGGCGCTTGGGTTGCAGGCCAATGGATGCGGCACCGGCCAGCCCACCGATGTGGTCGGCCCAGGCGCCAGCGGCGTTGATAATGATCGGCGCGGTGAAGGTTTCGTGTTGGGTGGTGACGTGCCAAAGACCACCGCTGTCACGGCTCAAGCCCAGCACATGGCTGTCGGTATGCACGTCGCCGCCCTTGCGACGAATACCGCGCAAATAGCCTTGGTGCAGGGCGTCGGTGTCGATGTCGCTGGCAGTGGGATCATAGATCGCACCGTGGACCTTTTCCCGACGCAGGATCGGCAACTTCGCACAGGCTTCGTCGACACTCAGCTGCTCGACCTGGGGCACGGTGGCCTTGGCGCTGAGGTACTGCGCGTTCAACTCGGCCGCATCGCCGGTGAAGTCCACCGTCATCTCGCCGCGCGGTGTGAGCAAGGGATGCTCGCAGAACCCTGCCGGCGGGTGGTCGAAAAACTCCCGGCTGGCCAGGGTCAACGCCCGCACCTGCGGAGTGCCGTAGGCGGCGGTGTAGAGCGCAGCCGAACGCCCGGTGGAGTGATAGGCCGGGTGAGATTCACGTTCCAGCACTCTCACCTTGCCGTGTTGCGACAACCAGAAACCCGTGGACGCACCGGCAATGCCGCCGCCGATGATGATGAAATCTGCGTGGTTCATAGGAGTCTCCAGAGGGCATTGGCCAGTGCGATGTCTTCCAGGCCCAGGCCGATGGAGCGGAAGAATACGTGACGGTCGTAGGACGGGCGCTGCACCTGGTCGCTGAGCAGTTCGGGCAGGTCGCCCATGACTGCGCTTGGGTTCCAGCCATGTTGTTCGGCGGCGATCAGCATCTCGCCCGCCGAGCCTGGCGTGGTTTGGCGGTAGTCGCAGAACACGTCCATTTCGTTCAGTGATTGGGGGGGGACTTCGTGAGCGCGCGGTGCGTTGGTGCTTATGGAGGTGATCAGCGCCGGTTTGCTCAGGCGCGAAGGGTCAATCACCGGGCCGGCGGATGACGTGCACAGTAGGATCACGTCGGCGTCTTCCAGGGCGGCTTCGCAGGTTGGAGCGATGCTCACGCGTGGGTCAAGGCGTTGAAGCGTGGAGTCAGTAGCGGTCAGGCTGGGCGAGAAGAAGTTGATGCTTTGCCAATCCCGCAGGTTTTTCACGTAGTGCAGGTGAGCCTGGGCCACCTTGCCGCTGCCGATGATCGCCAGTCGCCGAGCCGCCTGTGGCGCCAGCGCATCCACCGCCAACGCAGTGGTCGCGGCGGTGCGTGCGGTGGTCAGTTCTGCAGCATCACACAACAGCAGCGGCTGGCCGGTGTGCGTGGACATCAAGAGCGTCCAGGCGGTTACCAATGGCCCTTGCTCACGCACGATGTACGGCGAGGTTTTCATGCCATACACGCCGTCCTGCGCCAGCACGCCCAGGTAGTTGATGAAGTCACCGGCGCCCTGGGGGAATTCCACCCATTGCTGGGGCGGCTGCACCGCATGCCCGGCCGCCAGGTCGCGGAACAGTGCGCGTAGGATCTGCAGCACATCGACTTGGGCCAGCAGTTCGCGGGCCTGGGTTTGGTTGATCACATGCGGGGTGCTGGACATGAATGCCTCTTTTGTTGAACTTATTTGTCCATTATGGACTTTTAGTTCCGTCGAGCAAGAGGCAAACCTTATCCGAGATAACGAAAGCCCCCCGACAGCTTCTCCTTCAGATAACCCACCAACACACTCACCGACTTCGGCACATGGGGCGAATACGGCCTAATCAAGTAGATCTCATTGGCAAATGCGCCCTTGAGCGTCCAGTCCTTGAGCACCTGCACCAGCTTGCCGCTGGTCAGCGCGGCATGGGCGCTGAAGTCTGGGAGCAGGGCGATGCCCAGGTGGTTGAGAGCGGAGTCGCGCAGCGCCTCACTGTTATTGGTGGCGAAGCTGCCGGCGATGGGCACGGTCAGGCGTTCAACGTTTTTACTGCCGCGTTCGAAGGTCCAGGCGGGCTGGTCGGTGCCCCGTGGGTAAAACAGGCAGTTGTGTGCCGACAGCTCGCCGGGTTCGCGGGGCTCTCCGTGGCGTTGCAGGTAATCCTGGGTGGCTACCAGCACCGACCCGGTGTCGCAGAGCTTCCAGGCGACGTGGGTTTCCGGCACCTGGAAACCGTGGCGCACGGCCAGGTCGTAACCTTCGGCTGCCAGGGAACTCAGCGCATCGGACACATCCAGCTGGATACGCACCTGCGGGTAACGCTGCAGGAATTCCGACAGATGCGGCACCAGTTGCTGTCGAGCAAATGCCACCGGCGCGGTAAGGCGCACCAGCCCGCGAATCTCCCCCACAGAGTCACGCACTGACGAGAAGCTGCGGGCGATCTGCGCATAGGCGCTGCGCACTTCACGGGTCAGCGACAGCCCCGCATCGGTCAGCCGCACACTGCGCGTGGTGCGCGTGACCAACTGGGTGCCGGTGGCCTTTTCCAGGTCGGCAATACGCTGGCTGACCGCAGACTTGCTGACGCCCAGGCGCGCAGCGGCAGCCGTGTAAGTGCCTTGCTCTTCCAATATGGAAAGCCAGTGGATATGGGTCCATAGGCCTTCGATCTCAGATTTTTCCATGAGTGGATTGTTCGCGTATGTGGACAATAAGTTCAGGATTCTGCTCTGGTTTGGAACAAAGCGAAAGCCTATCGTGTGTTCCAACGCTACCCACCTGGATCGACTGCCATGACAACCACCATCGAGCACTACATCAACGACCAGCGCGTGTCCCGCGATGATCGCTATCAGGACGTCTACAACCCCGCCACCGGCGAAAAAACCGGGCGCGTCGCGCTGGCCAGCCGCCAGACCGTATCCGAAGCTGTTGCTGCTGCCCAAGCCGCTTTCGACAGCTGGGCCGATACCCCGCCCATCCGCCGCGCCCGCGTGTTGTTCCAGTATTTGCACCTGCTGCGTGAGCGCAAGGATGACCTGGCGCGCATCATCGTCGCCGAGCACGGCAAGGTCTTCACCGACGCCCAGGGCGAAGTGGACCGTGGTATCGATATTCTGGAATTCGCGTGCGGCATTCCCAACCTGCTCAAAGGCGAACACTCTGACCAAGTTTCCCGAGGCATGGACAACTGGACCCTGCGCCAACCGTTGGGCGTAGTGGCCGGCGTCACGCCGTTCAACTTCCCAGTGATGGTGCCGATGTGGATGTACCCGATCGCCATCGCGGCGGGCAACACGTTCATCCTCAAGCCAAGCCCGACCGATCCGAGCGCCTCGTTGTTCATGGCCGAGCTGCTGCGTGAAGCCGGCCTGCCCAAAGGCGTGTTCAACGTGGTGCAGGGCGACAAGGAATCGGTGGATGCATTGATCGAACACCCGGACGTCAAGGCCGTGAGCTTCGTCGGCTCCACCCCGATTGCCCAATACATCTACGAAACCGGCGCGCGTAACGGCAAGCGTGTGCAGGGGTTGGGCGGTGCTAAAAACCACATGGTGGTGATGCCTGATGCGGACATCGAAAAAACCGTCGACGCCCTGATGGGCGCTGCTTATGGCAGTGCCGGCGAGCGCTGCATGGCGATCTCCGTCGCCGTGCTGGTTGGTGACGTCGGTGACAAAGTCATCGCTGCCTTGACCGAGCGCGCCAAGCAACTGCGCATCACCGACGGCCGCGACCTCAAGGCCGAGATGGGCCCGATTGTGTCCCGCGCTGCACTGGAACGCATCAGCGGCTACATCGAACAGGGCGTGCAGGCCGGCGCGCAACTGCTGCTGGACGGGCGTGATTACGTGCCCACCGAAGCGGGCTTGGAAAACGGCTTCTGGCTCGGCGCGACTCTGTTCGACCATGTGACCCAAGAGATGAGCATCTACCGCGAAGAAATCTTCGGCCCGGTCCTGGCGTGTGTGCGGGTGAACGACTTTGGCGAGGCGATCAAGCTGGTCAACGACCACGAGTTCGGCAACGGCGTCAGTTGTTTCACCCGCGACGGCAACATCGCCCGCGAATTTGCGCGGCGTATTCAGGTGGGCATGGTGGGCATCAACGTACCGATCCCGGTGCCGATGGCGTGGCACGGTTTTGGGGGGTGGAAGAAGAGTCTGTTTGGCGACATGCATGCGTACGGCACTGAGGGTGTTCGGTTCTATACCAAGCAGAAATCGATTATGCAGCGCTGGTCGGAGAGCATCGAGCAAGGCGCGGAGTTTGCGATGCCGGTGTCCAAATAACGCTTGGAAGAACATCGCAGGGCAAATGTGGGAGGGGGCTTGCCCCCGATGGCGGAATGACAGTCACTGTATATGTGCCTGATACACCACCATCGGGGGCAAGCCCCCTCCCACTTTTGGTTGTTTTTCACTTGAGGGTTGACTGCTAGGTGAATGATGAATACTGTACATAAACACAGTGTTTAAGCGCTGACCAACCAAACCCTGGCAACCTCAGCCACGCCAAACACTGTGTGCAAGTTAACGGATTAACTTAATGCACAGGCTCGTCAATCCGAGCCGTTTTTATCTATAGAGAGGGAACTCATGTCGTATCCAGAAAGCAAACTCACCGGCCTGACCGGTTTCGCCCTTGCGGCAAAAGTCACCGGCGGCTGGTCTGGCCAAGTGGTCAGTATCACCACGCTGGATCAACTCAAGGCCAACATTGGCGACATCACCCCACGGGTGTTGGTGATCAACAGCAATATCTCGGCGTCGAGCCTGACCAAGGTCAATATGGGTGCCAACAAGACCCTGATCGGTTCATTCCAGAACCGTACTCTGGAGAATATTCACCTGCGTGCAACCGCGCAGTCCCAGAACATTATTCTGCAGAATATTATCTTCAAACATTCGGCGAGCATTAAGGCCAATGATGATATTCAGGTGTACTTGAACTACGGCAGCAAGTACTGGATCGATCATTGCTCTTTTGTCGGGCACACCTGGTCAACCACGGACGGCAGCGAAGACAAACTGCTGTATATCGGTGAAAAAGCCGATTATGCCACCATCAGCAACTGCTTCTTTGGCAGCCACAAGTACGGGCTGATCTTCGGGCATCCGGCGGATGATAATAAGGCAGAGTTCAACGGTTATCCGCGCCTGACGTTGTGCCATAACCGCTTCGACAACATGGAAGTACGCGCGCCTGGCTTGATGCGTTACGGTTATTTCCATGTGTATAACAACTACGTCAATAACTTCCATCTCGGTTTTACCCTCGCACAGAACGCCAATATCCTCTCTGAAAGCAACTATTTTGGCGAAGGCAGCCAAAATAAAGGCATGTTGGATGACAAAGGTACCGGGACGTTCACTGATACAAACAGTGTGCCGCCGATCACCAACCAGAAGTCACCCAAAGCACAATGGACGGCAAGTTCAAACTACGCCTATACCTTGAAGACGGCGGCGCAAGCCAAGGACTTCACACAGAAGAATGCCGGCGCCCAGGCTGGGACGCTGGTATTCGGTAGTTGAGTAGCTAGCTTTCTACTTAGCTGTCATTTATTGCAAGTGCCACTGTATTTATATCAAGGATATAAATACAGTGATGGCCTTTGTAATATGAATAATTCTTAATGTTGCTATAAGCAAGTGCCCATGTTAAACCTTGGTGCGCACTTGTAGGGCCAACTATCTCTTGCTCTTTCAGTCAGTATTAAGTTGCTGGCTGCCAGGTGCTATTTAATCTTCGCTTGTCACTTAAGCGTTAGCAAAAGGACATCATCATGAAACATGCGAATCACACACCCACTCGCTGGACACGGGCCGATGCGCTGAAAGTTAATGAGAATGACCCGACGACGACACAGCCGTTAGTGAGTCCTGACTTTCCTGTCATGAGTGACACGGTCTTTATTTGGGACACCATGCCATTGCGTGAACTGGATGGCACGGTGGTATCGGTGAATGGCTGGTCGGTGATCTTCACCTTGACCGCCGACCGTCGCCCCCATGATCCACAATTCATCAATGCCGATGGCCGTTACGACATCAAGCGCGATTGGGAAGACCGCCATGGTCATGCGCGGATCTGCTACTGGTATTCGCGCACCGGCAAAGACTGGATCTTCGGCGGCCGTGTCATGGCCGAAGGGGTTTCGCCGACCACCCGTGAATGGGCGGGCACGCCGATTCTGTTGAATAACAACGGTGACATCGACCTGTACTACACCTGCGTCACGCCGGGTGCCACGATTGCCAAAGTCAGGGGCCAGGTTGTCACGTCGGACACCGGTGTCACGCTCCAGGGCTTTGATCAGGTCAAGTCGTTGTTCGATGCCGACGGCACCTACTACCAAACCGAAGCGCAGAATGCGACCTGGAACTTTCGCGATCCCAGCCCCTTTATCGATCCCGTCGATGGCAAGTTGTACATGGTGTTCGAAGGCAATGTGGCCGGCGAGCGCGGGACTCACGAAGTGGGCCCGAATGAAATAGGTCTGGTGCCGCCATGGCATGAAGATGTGGGTGGTGCGCGTTATCAGGTGGGATGCATCGGCATTGCCGTGGCCAAGGACCTCAACGGTGACGAGTGGGAAATCCTGCCGCCATTGGTCACGGCCGTTGGCGTGAACGACCAGACCGAACGGCCGCACTATGTGTTCCAGGACAACAAGTACTACCTGTTCACCATCAGCCACAAGTTCACCTATGCGGATGGCGTGACGGGGCCGGATGGCGTCTATGGGTTCGTCAGCGATCACCTGTTCGGCCCCTATACGCTGATGAATGCGTCGGGGCTGGTACTGGGCAACCCGCCTTCGCAGCCGTTCCAGACGTACTCTCACTGCGTGATGCCCAACGGCCTGGTGACGTCGTTTATCGACAGCGTGCCCACCACCGGCGATGACTATCGCATCGGCGGCACCGAAGCGCCGACGGTCAGGATCGTGTTGAAGGGTGATCGTTCGTTTGTGCAGGAGGCTTATGACTACGGCTACATTCCGGCGATGCGGGATGTGGTGTTGAGCCAGTGACCGCAGTGCAAAAGCCAGCCTGATTCATCAGGTGTAAACCGATCCAAATGTGGAAGGGGGCTTGCCCCCGATGGCGGTGTCTCAGTCAAGAAGGTGCGACTGGTCCACCGCTATCGGGGGCAAGCCCCCTCCCACCGTTGACCGGTGTTGTGCCTGGAAGATTGGTGGCGCTCAAGCTCAAGGCTGTCATGAGCCACATACTCAGTCGGCCCTGACAAGCAGAAATCCAGTGTGGGAGGGGGCAACCCTCCCACCGTTGACTGGTGTTGTGTCTGGAAGATTGGCGGCGCTGAAGCTCAAGACCACCATGAGCCACATACTCGGCCGGTCCTGACAAATGGAGATCCAATGTGGGAGGGGGCTTGCCCCCGATGGCGGTGCCTCAGTCAAGAAGGTGTCGACTGGTCCACAGCTATCGGGAGCAAGCCCCCTCCCACCTTTGACCGGTGTTGTGTCTGGAAGATTGGCGGCGCTGAAGCTCAAGACCACCATGAGCCACATACTCGGCCGGTCCTGACAAATGGAGATCCAATGTAGGAGGGGGCTTGCCCCCGATGGCGGTGCCTCAGTCAAGAAGGTGTCGACTGGTCCACAGCTATCGGGAGCAAGCCCCCTCCCACCTTTGACCGGTGTTGTGTCTGGAAGATTGGCGGCGCTGAAGCTCAAGACCACCATGAGCCACATACTCGGCCGGTCCTGACAAATGGAGATCCAATGTGGGAGGGGGCTTGCCCCCGATGGCGGTGCCTCAGTCAAGAAGGTGTCGACTGGTCCACCGCTATCGGGGCAAGCCCCCTCCCACCTTTGACCCCGTTCAAGCAGTGATTTTTGAGCCGTTCATAATCCACGGTGGTCTTGGCAATCTCCAGAAATGGCCACTAACCGATCATGCGAACCACCCGCCTGGCAATCAGAACACCCACCACAGGCGCCAGCGCAAACACCCCAAACAGCCACACCGCAGCGCTCGCGGTGCCTTCGACACCGCCGGGTTCAGTGAGGCCGGCGACGTTCGCGACCATGCCCGCCAGTGCCGCGCCAAACGCGGTAGCGAACAGTTGCACGGTGGTAATCGACGCGCTGGCAAGGTCCTGCTCACCGGCCGGCGCCACCTGGAACACCCGGGTCAGCAAGTGCGGCCACGCCAGCCCCACGCCCAACCCAATCAGGATAAGCGCCAGGCAGATCGGTGTGAGCGTCTGCCCGCTGCCGTTGCTTTCGACGGGCATCAAGATGGCCAGCGCCACCATGCCCACCACGCCCAGGATCGGCCCGGCCAGGATCGCTCGTCGAATGTTGCCGCCCGTCACACCCGCGCTGGCGATTGACCCCAGCGTCCAGCCGGCCGCCATCAGTGCCGCCAGATAACCGGCCACCAACGGCGACTGGTGGTGCAGGACTTGAAGAAACAGCGGCACGAAGATTTCGCCACTGGTCACGGCCACCGCCAGCAATGACATCGTCGCGTACAGCGCGCCGAGTGCAGTGGTGATCCGAAACGCTCCGGCGGGCAACAGTCGATGGTGGGCGCGGCTTTCCGTGACGATCAGCAGCGCGGTGAACACCGCTGCCACGGCCAGCCCCAGCAGGTTCAGGGGCAGGGTGGACGAGACGCTGCCGGCCGACACCGCCAGTACCGCCGCCGTCAGCAGCACCAGTTGGGCGAGTGGCAGCGGTGTCGGCTCAACGCTATCGGTGCTGCGCTTGGGCAGGACCGCCGCCGCCAGCACCGCGAATAACCCGGCCACCGGAATCAACGACCAGAATGCCGCGCGCCATATGCCCAGCTCGGCAAACACCCCGCCCACCGCTGGCCCGACCAGCGTCGCCACGCCCCACATCCCCGACACCAACGCCATCGCGCGCGGCCACAGGCTTTCATCGAACACCAACCGAATCATCGCGTAGGACAGCGCGAACAAGAACCCACCGCCCAGCCCCTGCACCAACCGCCCAACGAGCATCACCGGCATGGACGGCGCAAACGCACAGGCCAAGGCCCCGCCGGCAAACACCAGGCTGGCGACCAGGTACGCCGCACGCGGCCCGAGGCTGCCGAGCAGGCGCGCCGACAACGCCGAACCGAGGATCGAGGCGGCGACAAATAACGTGGTGTTCCATGCGTAGTAGTCGATGCCGCCGATGTCCTGGACCACTGACGGCAGAATCGTGGTGGCGATGTACACGTTGATCGCATGCAGCACCACGCCGCCTGCCAGTGCGAGCGAACGTACGCCGTTGGCACCGGACAACAGCGCGGCCCAGTTGGAAGGGGAGGGTTGAGGTGTGTCCATGTAGGCTCCGATTCAAAGGACTGAAGGCTTGCCAAGGCAAGCCGACACCCTTTATAAAACCTCATGTTTAGATGAGGTCAAGAGCTTGATGGAAGCGAAAATCGATGTGCGCATCCCCCTCGGCGTGGGCGAATTGGCCCGCCGCAGCGGCGTGACCGTGGCCACGGTGCATTTCTACGAAGCCAAGGGGTTGATCCACGCACAACGCAGCGCGGGCAATCAGCGTCGCTATCAGCGTGACGTACTGCGCCGGATCGCGGTGATCAAGGTCGCGCAGCGCGCGGGCATTCCGTTGGCGACCATCAAGGACGCGTTGGACGAACTGCCTTCAGGACGGCCGTTGACGGCGAAGGACTGGACCCAACTCTCCACCCGCTGGCGCGACCTGTTGAGTGAGCGCATCAACAGCCTCACTCAACTGCGCGACCAACTCGATGGCTGTATCGGCTGTGGTTGCCTGTCCCTGGATGATTGCCCGCTGCGCAATCCGGGGGATCGCCTGGGGCAGTTTGGGGATGGGGCCGTGTTGCTCGGAAAGTGAGACGACCACCGCCCCTCCCACACGGGATTTGTGGTGTTTGTGAGGGTGGCGTCAGCGCCGCCCCGTGCGCGTACTCACGTCCACCCACACCGCTAACACCAGGATGCTGCCCTTCACAATCATCTGCCAGTAACTGTCCACGTCCAGCATCGACATGCCGTTATCCAGGCTGGTAATCACCAACGCCCCGAGCAACGCGCCATACACCGTGCCCGAGCCGCCGCGCATCGACGTACCACCAATAAAGCACGCAGCGATGGCATCCAACTCGCCCATATTGCCCGCCGACGGTGAGCCCGCCGCGAGCCGCGCGGTGTTGACCAGGCCGGCGAGGGCGCACATCACGCCCATGATGCCGAAGATCCACAGTTTCACCGCCTGCACGTTGATGCCCGACAGGCGCGTGGCTTCCATATTGCTGCCCACCGCATACACGCGGCGGCCGAACACGGTCTGGCTGGTGACGTAGCTGAACACGCCGAGCAGCACCAGCAACAGCAGCACTGGTACGGGGATGCCGTCGTAGCTGTTGAGGGTGGTGACGAACCCGGCGAGTACCGCGCCGATCACCGCCACGCGCAGCACGTCGCGCACCAGGGCGTGCGGCGCCAAGCCATGCAGCGCGCGGTTGCGCCGTTGTTTCCAGGTCAACAACAGGGTCAGGGCAAACAGCAAGACCCCAAGGCCAATCCCCACCGAATGCGGCAAATACCCCTGGCCTACGTACACCAACGACGGTGATACCGGCGCAATGGTTGTGCCGCCGGTGATCCCCAGCAGAATCCCGCGAAACGCCAGCATGCCGCCCAGGCCAACGATAAAAGAGGGGATGCGCAGGTAGGCCGTCATGTAACCGTTGGCCAAACCGATCATCAGCCCACACAGCGCCACCAGGCTGAGATTGGCCAGCAGCGGAATGTGATAAACCACGTCCAGGATCGCCGCCAACCCGCCCAACAACCCCAGCAACGAACCCACCGACAAATCAATCTCGCCGCTAATAATCACCAGCACCATGCCGCACGCCAGAATCCCGGTGATCGCCATCTGCCGCAGCAGGTTCGACAGGTTGCGTGGCGTGAGGAAACCGCCCTCGGTCTGCCAACTGAAAAACAGCCAGATCACCGCCACGGCGATCACCAGCGCAAGCATTTTGTAGCGGGTAAACAGCTGTTTGACCTGATTCATCTACGCGGTCTTCCGATCATTATTGTTGTTTTGGCTTAGCGCGGCGGCGAGCACCTGTTCCTGGGTGAGCCCTTCATTGATGAAATCGCCGCGCAACTGGCCGTCGCCGATCACCAGCACGCGGTTGGACACGCCGAGCACTTCGGCCAGTTCCGAGGAGACCATGATGATCGACACGCCTTCGGCCGCCAGGGCGCCCATCAGTTTGTAGATCTCATACTTGGCGCCCACGTCCACCCCGCGCGTGGGTTCGTCGAGGATCAGCACTTTGGGCTTGGCCATCAGCATTTTCGCCAGCACGGCTTTTTGCTGATTGCCGCCGGACAGGCTGGTGATCGGTAAAAACGGGCTGGCCGTCTTGAGGTGCATGCGTGCGATCTGCTGGTCGATGCTGCCCAGTTCAGCTTCGGCATCGATGCGGGTCATATGCGCATAGGTATCGAGGACCGCCAGGGTGATGTTCTGACCCACGCCCAGGTCGGGAATGATGCCTTGGCGCTTGCGGTCCTCGGGCACCATGCACAGCCCGGCGCGGATCGATTTGAGCGGCGTGCGCGTGTCGATTACCTGGCCGTCGAGCCACACCTCGGCGCTGTAGCGGCCGGGGTAGGCGCCGAACAGCGCTGACACTAACTCCGTGCGCCCGGCGCCGACCAGGCCGGCAATGCCGAGGATCTCGCCGCGCTTGAGCACGAAGGAAATATCATCGACACGCTTGCGCCTGGGGTTGTCCACGTCATAGCAGGTGACGTTGCGCGCCTCGAAAATCACCTCGCCGATGGCATGGGGCTCGGTGGGGTAGAGGTTGCTCATCTCACGGCCGACCATCTGCGTGATGATCCGGGGGATGTCCATGTCGGCCATGGCCGTGGTCGCGATGTGTTTACCGTCGCGGATCACCGCAATGGTGTCGCACACCGCCGCCACTTCATCGAGTTTGTGGGAGATGTACACGCAGGCCACACCCTTGGCTTTGAGGTCACGGATGATGTCGAGCAGTACCTCGATTTCCGAGCGGGTCAGGGCCGAAGAGGGCTCGTCGAGGATCAGCAGGCGCGCTTTTTTATTGAGCGCCTTGGCGATTTCTACCAGTTGCTGGTAGCCGCCGCCGTACTGCGACACTGGCAAGGCGACGTTCATGTCCGGCACCTTGAGTTCACGCATCAACGCTTCGGCGCGGTGGATCATCGCCGGGTAGTTCATGCGCCCGCCGGGCAATGTCAGTTCGTGGCCCATAAAGATGTTTTCGGCCACCGAGAGGTCGGGTACCAGGGTCAGTTCCTGGTGAATGATCACGATACCGGCGGCCTCGGTTTCGCTGATGGACTGAGCCTTGAGCGGTTGCCCATCCCAGAGGATTTCACCCTCCCAGGTGCCGTACGGGTAGACCGCCGACAGCACCTTCATCAGTGTGGATTTACCCGCGCCGTTTTCACCGCACAGGCCGACACATTCCCCCGGCCGCACAGTGATGTCGATGCCGTTCAGCGCGTTGACACCGCCAAAGCTTTTGACGATGCCGTTCATTTGCAGCAGATAGTCAGCCATGGCGGTCACTGCCCGCCGATCTGCTCTTTGGTATAGAACCCGTCCTTCTCCAACAGATCGATATTGGCCTTGGTCAGCGGAGTCGGGGTGAGCAGGATGGTGTCGACTTTCTTGCTGCCGTTATCGTACTGCGAGCTGTAGGTGGGCTTCTCGTTACGTGCCAGTTGCACCGAGAGCTTGGCGGCTTCGGTGGCAATCAGCTTGAGTGGTTTGTACACGGTCATGGTCTGGGTGCCGTCGATCACGCGTTTGATCGCGGCGAGGTCGGCGTCCTGCCCGGAGATCGGCACCTTGCCCGCCAGTTTCTGCGCGGCCAGGGCCTGGATCGCACCGCCGGCGGTGGCGTCGTTGGAGGCGACGATGGCGTCGATTTTGTTGTTGTTCCGGGTCAGGGCGTTTTCGACGATGCTCAGGGCTTCGGTGGGGTTCCACTCCTTGACCCACTGCTGGCCGACTACCTTGATATCGCCCTTGTCGATGGCCGGTTGCAGCACCTTCATCTGGCCTTCGCGCAGCACCTTGGCGTTGTTGTCGGTAGGCGCGCCGCCGAGCAGGAAGTAGTTGCCCTTGGGCGCCGCTTGCAGCACACCGCTGGCCTGCATTTCGCCGACCTTTTCGTTATCAAAGGAGATGTAGGCGTCGATGTCCGCATTAAGAATCAGGCGGTCATAGGACACCACCTTGATCCCGGCTTTCTTGGCTTCGGCCACCGCGTTGGTCAGCACCGTTGCGTTGAACGGCACGATAACGATCACATCGACGCCCCGGGAAATCAGGTTTTCGATCTGGGAAATCTGCTTCTGCTCGTTGGCATCGGCGGACTGCACAAAGACCTTCGCGTCGAGTTTTTCCGCAGCGGCGACGAAGTAATCGCGGTCGCGGGACCAGCGTTCCAGGCGCAGGTCGTCGATGGAGAAACCGATTTTCGGGTGGGCGGAATCGGCCATCACCGGCAGTGCGAGCAGGGCCAGGGCGGTGGCGAGCAGAGTACGTTTGAATGACTTCATGTTGGTGCGTCCTTTTATTGTTGTTGGAAGACTCTAGCCGAACACTGCTGTTGCTGTTTGCGTTGTGTGTAGCCTGGCTTTTTTGTGGTGAGTGGGCTTGCCCCGCGCTAGGGCGCGAAGCGACCCCAAACCAGACGATGCAATTTTACCTGACACACCGAGGTGCCTGATTTCAGGGCCGCTTCGCACCCCAGCGCGGGGCAAGCCCGCTCACTACCACTGCAGCCACAATCAACTGTGCACAGCATCGGTCAGGTGTAGATAAACCGGTTCACGACACCTTCGAGCATCTCCTGTCGCCCGCTCACCGCCTGTGGGTTCAGTTCATGGGCAAACGCGTGTTCTGCCAACGATTCCAGGCTGAACTCACCCGCCAGCACGGCTTGGCCCAGCGGCTGTTGCCAACCGGCATAACGCTGGTCCTTGAACTGCTGCAACCGGTCGTTTTGCACCATGGCCGCCGCACGCTCCAGGGCCAGCGCCAATACGTCCATGGCCTCCACATGCCCGTGGAACAGATCCACCTCATCCAGGCTCTGACGCCGTACCTTGGAATCAAAGTTATAGCCGCCGTTCTTGAACCCGCCAGCCTTGAGGATTTCATAGGTGGCGAGGGTCATCTCCTCGACGCTGTTGGGGAATTGGTCGGTGTCCCAGCCGTTCTGCGGGTCGCCACGGTTGGCGTCGATGCTGCCGAAGATACCGAGGGATACGGCGGTGGCGATCTCGTGATGGAAGCTGTGCCCGGCCAGGGTGGCGTGGTTGGCCTCGATATTCACCTTGATCTCGTGTTCCAGGCCGTACTCATGCAGGAAACCGAACACCGTTGCGCTGTCGTAGTCGTACTGGTGCTTGGTCGGCTCCTGGGGCTTGGGCTCGATCAGCAGGTCGCCCTTGAAGCCGATCTTGTGCTTGTGTTCCACCACCATGCGCATAAAGCGCCCGAGCTGTTCGCGCTCGCGCTTGAGGTCGGTGTTGAGCAGGGTTTCATAGCCTTCACGGCCGCCCCACAGCACATAGTTTGAGCCCTTGAGCCGCAGGGTGGCGTTCATCGCGCTAAACACCTGGGCGGCGGCGTAGGCAAACACTTCAGGGTCCGGGTTACTGGCAGCGCCGGCGGCAAAGCGCGGGTTGCTGAAGCAGTTCGCGGTGCCCCACAGCAGTTTGATCCCGGTTTGTTCCTGGTGACGCTCCAGATGATCGACCATCTGTGCGAAGTGCTCGCGGTACTCCTTGAGCGAGCTGCCTTCGGGCGCCACGTCGGTGTCGTGAAAGCTGTAGTAGTCGATGCCCAGTTTGGAGAAAAACTCAAAGGCCGCCTCCGCCTTGCCGATGGCCACCTCCATCGGGTCGCCACTGCGCTGCCACGGGCGCTTGAAGGTGCCCATGCCAAACATATCGGCACCGGGCCACACGAAGCTGTGCCAGTAACACGCAGCCATGCGCAGGTGCTCGCGCATGGGTTTGCCGAGGATCAACTTGTTGGCGTCGTAATGGCGAAAGGCGAGGGGGGAATCGCTGCTGGGGCCTTCGAAGCGAACCTTCTCGACACCGGGGAAGTACGGCATGGCGTTTTCCTTATTGTTCTTGGCGGTGTCTGGATACTAGCAACGGCGATGGGGCTGGCGATTATGAAAATCACCAAGGCGTAGTGCGATTTTGTGCAGCGAGGGCTAGTCTGTCGCGACAGGCCCCAGGACAAAAACAATGAAAACCCTACCGCCCGTGCACCGAATCGCGCTGCTGTTCAACGGCAGCAAAATCTACGACCGCGGCATCATCGCCGGCATCGGTAATTACCTGAGCAGTACGCGTGTGTCCTGGGATTTGTTCCTGGAAGAGGACTTTCTATGCCGCCTCAAAGGCATCGAGCGTTTTCAGGGCGACGGCATCATTGCCGACTTCGACGACCCGCTGATTGGCGAGGCACTGGCCGACAGTCAGTTGCCGGTGGTAGCGGTGGGCGGCTCCTATGAAGACGGCCGCGCGTACCCCAAGGGCATCCCCTATGTGGCCACCGATAATTACGCATTGATGAAGTTGGCCTACGCGCATTTGATCGAGGCAGGGCTGACGCGCTTTGCCTGCTTCAGCCTGCCCGAAGCGCAGGCCAACCGCTGGGCCCAGGAGCGCGAAAAAGCCTTTCGCCGCCTGATGCTGCGCGACGGCTTGCAGGTGGAGGTGTATCGCGGCCTCGGCACCAGCGCGCCGTTGTGGGACAGCGCAGTGGAGCAGCAGATCGCCTGGCTGCACAGCTTGCCAAAGCCCATTGGCATTATTGCCGTGACCGATGCCCGTGCCCGGCAATTGCTGCAAGCCTGCCTCACAGCCGGCATCGCCGTGCCGGAACAAGTGGCGCTGATCGGCATCGACAACGATCCGCTGACCCGAACCCTTACGCGAGTGCCGCTGAGTTCGGTGATCCAGGGCACCGAAACCATGGGTCGCACTGCCGCTGCGCTGTTGCACCAGATGTTGCACGGCAAACCTTGCACCGGTACGCAAATCCTCGTGCCGCCGGACGCAATCAACGTCCAGGCCTCCAGCCTTCATCAACCCTTGGGCAATCCGTACGTGATGCAGGCGCTGCTGTTTATCCGCCAATACGCATGCCAGGGCATCAAGACCGCTCAAGTGGCGGCGTATGTCGGTGTGTCGCGTTCATCCCTGGAAGCGCACTTTCGTAAGGTGCGCAATTGCAGCGTGCATGACGAAATCCTGCGCTTCAAACTCGCGGCTGCCGCCAGAGGCCTGGAAAACCGCGACCTGGCGATTGCCGACATCGCGTCGACCTGCGGCTTCACCTCGGCGCAGTACCTGCACACCGTGTTTCGTCGCGAGTTTGGCTGCACGCCCCGGGAGTACCAGCGGGGCGCGGAGTTTGCGTTATCTGTGCCTGAGTAAGCCCTTACATACACTGCTGAACCCACTGTGGGAGGGGGCTTGCTCCCGATGGCGGTGTGTCAGTCAAGCTATTCATTGACTGACACACCGCCATCGGGAGCAAGCCCCCTCCCACATTTTTTGACCGCGTTCAGGCGCTTAGAACACTGCCTTGACCTGCAACCCCAACACCAGCGCATTGTCGATGTTGTCACCCGAAAACGCGCCTGGCTCGATGATGTATTGCACATCCGGGCGCAGGTTCAGCCATGGCGTGGCCTGGTAGCCGTAACTGAGTTCGATCAGTTGTTCGGCGTTGTCGAGGTTGGGGTAGCTGGACCCGGCGTTGAACGCTGCCAGTTCCTGCACGTCGCGGCTGCGCGGGTTTGGCACGGCGCGGCCATAACCCAGGGACAGGGTGTCCCGCGGGCGGCCTTCGAACGGTTTGTAGAGCACTACGCCTGCGCCATACCACTTGCTGAACGGCGAGGCCGCTTCGCTGGCGGCGGAGTATTGGCCGAAGGCGTGCAGCACACGGCCGGCCGACGATTCGGAGGCCCACACCGCCTGGTCGATCAGCAGGTAGTGACCGCCGCGACCGCTGACTTTTTCAGTGCTGCCGATGCGTTTCACATCGGAGCTGTCGTAGTAGTAACCCACCTTGTATTCCCCGGGCAGGGAACCTGCGTGCTTGTACACCAGCTCAATCGGCACCACGGTCCCGGTGGTGTGCTTGGGGCTCAACTTCCAGGCGCGGCTGGAGTCGCCGTTGCTTTCCGGGTCGACATTGAACGCCGCCACCCGCACTTGCCAGGCCGGCGAGAGGTCGTATTTCACCCGTGCGCCCAGACGCGCGTTCGGGTAGTTGGTCCAGCCGCTGCCGCCGGACATGTTCAGCGGATGCCCGCAGAAACCGGCGTTCATGAAGTTGCACAGGATGCCGCTGTCCAGGCCGCCGAGGTCATTGCCCATGGCCATGTAGCCGAGCTTGACGTTGAGTGCTGGGGTGAAGAGCGTGCGCTCGTAGCTCAGCTCAGTGAGGCGGGTGTAGAGACCTCCGTAGTTTTCCTGGATCGGCAGACGGTTGCCCACCAGGTCCTCGGACGCGCTGTTGCCGCGACGGTCATTGACGGTGACCTGGATGCGGTCGCCGTTGGTGAAACCGTAGAGCTTGCCCAGGTCGAACTGCACACCGAGCTTGAGGTTTTGCGAGTAGCGCGCCGAGCGGTGCTGACCGCCGTGGGCGTTGTAGGCAGTTTCGCCGCTGTAGTCGCCGGTGAAGCGCACACCGGTGTCTTCCAGTTCACGGCGCAGGCCGCCCCAGTCGCCGGTCAGGGTGGTGTCATCGGCTTGGACGGGCAGGGCGGCGCCCAGGGCCAGGCCGAGCAACAGGCGCCCAAAAGAGAGATGAGAAGTGGGTGTCATGCGGGTCTTCCAGACAGAAAGCGCGGTGCCGGGGGGGCACCGCGCTTGGGGGAGGTTATGGCAGGGCGTAGGCGATCACGTAGTCGCCACGGTCAGTGGATTGGCGTGCACCGCCGGCGGTGACGACTACGTACTGCTTGCCGGTTTTCGGCGATACGTAAGTCATCGGGCCGCCTTGGCTGCCGACCGGCAGGCGGGCTTTCCACACTTCGTCACCGTTGCCGCTGTTGAAGGCGCGCAGGTAGAAATCCTGGGTGCCGGCGATAAAGATCAGGCCGCCCTGGGTCGACAGCGTGCCGCCGAGAGTCGGCAGACCGATCTTGATCGGCAGGTGCATACGGATGCCCAGCGGGCCGGTGTCTTCAACGGTGCCAACCGGCACCTGCCACGCGACTTTCTGGGTCTTCATATCGATGGCGGTCAGGGTGCCGAACGGCGGCGCCTGGCACGGAATGCCGGCCACCGACAGGAAGCGGTTTTTGTTCACGGCATACGGCGTGCCCTTGAGCGGGACCGCGCCCATGCCGGTGTTCAGCGCTTCGCCACCGGACGAAGACTGGGCTTTGTTCTGCGACGGCACCATCTGGATCCACAGGCCCAGGCGCATGTCGTTGACGAAGATAAAACCGTGCACCGGGTCGGTGGAAATGCTGCCCCAGTTCATGCCGCCCAGGGAACCTGGGAAACTCAGGGATTTATCGGTGCCCGGCGCGGTGTACAGGCCGTCGTAGCGCATGCCTTTGAAGTCTATGCGGCACAGCAACTGGTCATACGGGGTGGCGCCCCACATGTCCGATTCAGTCAGGGTTTGCGCGCCGATCTGCGGCATGCCCACCGATTTAGGCTGGGTTGGCGAGTACGGTTCATTGGGGATGTTGGCGGCCTTGACCGGCACTTCTTTTACGTCAGTCAGCGGTTTGCCAGTGGCGCGGTCGAGCACGTAGATCTGGCCGGCCTTGGTGCCGATCACTACCGCGGGCACGGCTTTGTCGCTGCCCGGCGGGGTGAAGTCGATCAGGCTTGGCTGCATTGGCAGGTCGAAGTCCCACAGGTCGTTGTGGACGGTCTGGTACACCCACTTTTCAGCACCGGTGGAGGCATCCAGCGCCAGCACCGAAGCGCCGTATTTATGGTTGAGCTGGGTGCGTTCCACGCCGTAGATGTCGGTGGATGAGCTGCCCATCGGCAGGAAAATCGTGTTCATCAGCGGGTCGTAGGACATCGGCGCCCAGCTGTTCGGCGTGCTGCGCACGTAGGTGCTGTCGCCGGTTGGGGCTTGTTTGTCTTCCGGGTTGCCGGGGTCGAAGGCCCAGCGCATTTGTCCGCTGATCACGTCAAAACCGCGGATCACGCCGCCTGGCATGTCGGTCTGCACGTTATCCGCCACGCGACCACCGACCACCACGGTGGTGCCAGCGATCAACGGGGCCGAGGAGAGCTGGTAGTAGCTGTCCGGGACATTGCCCAGGCCGGCTTTCAAATCCACCTGGCCGTGGGTGCCGAAGTCTTCACAGAATTTGCCGGTGTCGGCGTCTACCGCAATCAGGCGGGCATCAATGGTGTTGGTCAGCAGACGGCGCTGGCACTGCGCACCGGCTGGAACGCTGGCGGCAATGATCGGCGAGCTGTTGGGCTGGGTCGGCTGGGCAATCGGCGCGGTGGCGTCGAAATAGGCCATGCCGCGGCAACGCTGCCAGACCGCCGATTTGGCGTTGACTTCGTTCTTCCACAGTTCTTTGCCGGTGTCGGCGTCGAGGGCGATCAGGTTGTTGTGCGGGGTGCAGATGAACACTTTGTTGCCGATCTGCAGCGGGGTCAGTTGGTCCTCGGCACCGTTGCCGTCGCTGATCGCCACGTCACCGGTGTGGTAGGTCCAGGCTACTTTGAGCTTGTTGACGGTGTCGCGGTTGATCTGGTCCAGCGCGGCGAAGCGGCTGCCGCCTTCAGTGTTGCCGTAGTGCGCCCAATCTTTCTGCGCATCGGCCGGGGCCACTGGCGTGACGCCTGGGCCGGCACCGGTCGGGGCGACGCTTGGGTGGGCGACAAACATATTGCCCGCCGCAACCACTACGCCCACCGCCAGTACGGCGGCAACGCCATAGGCACCGCGCGCAGGCTTGCCGACCAGCAGTGGGTACACCAGCGCGACCACCAGGCCAATCGCGGCGAACATGAATAGCCGCGAGAACAGCGGCCAGAACACCAGGCCCACATCCGCCACGGCCCAAATGGCCGTGCCCACCAGGAACGCGGCAAACAACCACGCACCCGCCGGGTTACGCCGGGCGATCAACAGGCCGGCAATCGCCATGGCCACGCCGCCGATCAGGAAGTACCAGGAACCTCCCAGGCTAACCAGTTTGGCGCCGCCGACGGCGAGCGCGATGCCGAGCAGGGCGATGATAACGCCCAGGCCCAGGAGTAAGAATCTAGAGACGCCAGTGGCGCGCGATGCTCGTTTCATGTCGAAAGGACTCGAATGTGAGAGGGCAAAGACGCGATTTTAGCAAGATAAGTAACTGGTTAGTACATTAGAGTCCTGCAATAGACTATTACAGTTGCTGCGATGATGCAGTGCGGTCAAATGCCGCGTTGGAAAGGAGGGTTTTCTCGATGGGCAGCGGTGCGGGGAGCGCGTATTCAGGGGTGTCGATAGCCGTATCAGGATGAGCGCACTTTGAGCCTCAACGAAACGCCCCATCGGTTGAGTGGATGGGGCGTAGCGTTCGACCACCGTCTTTACAGGCAGCTTTGCTCGAACTCTTCGAGCATATCGGAGCGGATCAGATGACCCTCGTCATCCCGATCCCGGTACCGTCGTGGCTCAAGTCACTGGCCATGCATGGGTTGACGTCTTTCTTGAGGGCGATGCGGCTGACGTGTGTGTCCGTATACGCCCTCTGTCTGACAATGCCTAAAACTTGAAGCGTCCCACCAACCCTTTGAGCTGACCGGAAATATCCGTCAAACGACCTGACCCGGTCTGCGCCGAATGGGCAAAACCTTCCACCAACTGCGCGTCGGCATGGATCTGCGCGATGTGCCGGTTGATCTCTTCCGCCACTTGGTGCTGTTCCTCAGCGGCGGTCGCGATCTGGGTGTTCTGGTCGCGGATCGAGTCCACGGAGCCAAGGATCTTGTCGAAGCTGTCGCGAGCCTGCTGGATGCGTTCCACGCTGGTGTGGGACACCAGCAGGCTGCCTTGCATCTGCTGCGTGACTTCCTGGGTGCGGCGGGCGAGGTTGCCCAGCAGGCTGTCGATTTCGCCGGTGGAGTCTGCGGTGCGACGCGCCAAGGCGCGGACTTCGTCTGCAACCACGGCGAAGCCTCGGCCTTGGTCACCGGCGCGGGCCGCTTCGATTGCCGCGTTGAGTGCCAGCAGGTTGGTTTGCTCGGCAATCGAACGGATGGTATCGAGGATGGTGTTGATGTTCTGGCTGTCCTGCTCCAGCAACTGCATGGTCTGAGTCGATTTCTGCAGGTCTTCGCTAAGCTTGAGCACGCTGCCCGTGGCTTCGCCGATGTGCTGCTGACCGGCGTGCACATCGCGATAGCCTTCGTCGGCACTGGTGGCCGCGGCGCTACAGGAGCGTGCGACTTCGTTGGCGGTGGCGACCATTTCGTTGAACGCAGTGCTGACCAGTTCCACGGCTTCACGCTGGCGGCCGGCGGCCTGGTTCATGTTATTGGCCACTTCGCTGGTGTCGGCGGCGGCGGTTTGCAGGTCGGATGACGCGTTACCGATGCGCTGCACCAACTGCGCGATCATGCTCAGGAACTGGTTGAACCAGCCGGCGAGGCTGGCGGTTTCGTCCTTGCCTTGCACCTTGAGCTGGCGGGTCAGGTCGCCTTCACCTTCGGCGATTTCTTGCAGGCCGTCGGCCACGCCACGGATCGGGCGGACAATGACGCTGGCGAAACTGGCGCCGACAATCGCGAACACTAAGGCCAACGCGGCAGCGATCGCGGCGATCAGCCAGGTGAGGCTGGTCGCACCCGCCATCACTTCGTCCCGCTTGATCAGCCCGATAAAGCGCCAGCCCAAGTCTTTTGAACTGACCACGTTAGCCATATAAGCCACGCCGTCGATGTCGATTTGGGTCACGCCGTCGCCACGCTTGGACAGTTCGGCGTAGTTGGGGCCGAGGTCTGCCATCGGCTTGAAGTTGTGCTTGGCGTCGCTGGGGTCCACCAGCACGTTGCCATTGGCTTCGACCAGCATCAGGTAGCCGCTGTCGCCCAGCTTGATGTTGCGCACCAGTTCGGTGAGCTGCTTGAGCGACACGTCCAGGCCGACCACGCCGAGGATTTTGCCGCTGGCGTCGGCGACGGTGTGCACGGTGCCGATCAGCACCACATCATCCGGTGCCCAGTAGTAGGCGCCGGTGCGCACGGTAGCGCCAGGCGCGGCGATGGCCGCTTGGTACCAAGGGCGTACGCGTGGGTCGTAGTTGTTCAGTTTGGTGTCGTCCGGCCAACTGGCGTAACCGCCGTCGCTCAGGCCCAGGGACAGGTAAGCGGTGCTCGGATGGCTCTTGGCGAACTGGTCGAAGATATCCAGCAGTTCTTTGTTGGTGGGTGTAAGGGGAATTTGCGCGGCGTCGGCGCCGGCGTAGCTCTTGAGGTCCTTGGCCGCGACAACGCGCGGGTCCTTGGCCACAAATTCGACGTTCTGGCTGATGCCGTCGAAGAACTGCTTCATGCCATTGTCGATCTGGCGGATTTCGCGGCCGCTGCTGTCGAGGAAGTTGGCCAGGGCCCCCTCGCGCAGATTCAACACTACCAACACGGCGACCAGGATGACGGGGACGCACGCGATAGCCGCGAACGCCCAGGTCAGCTTCTGCTTGATATTCATGACTTCACCTGCGGAGTATTTATAGTTTTGGCAAGGCAGTGGGTAGCGCAGAACGTCGCATGTGTTGTTATGAAGAGGTGTAGCCCATGCGTACCCCCGGTTTATCGACCGAGGAGTCACGCACTTTAGGGCCTGCGTCGTGATCAGCCGATTTGGGCGTCGGCCAGGGCGTCGCGGCGCATCGATTGCAGGTTTTTTTCGATGGTTTCGCAGATGGCTTCCATCTGGATCTGGTGTTCGCTGGAGCGGAACGGGCTTTGCAAATCGGTGCCGATGCGTTCGATGGCCAGCAGCATAAAGCCCACCACCGTGGAGGCCAGCGGCGTGAACCAGCCCAGGGACTCCACAAGGCCCACCGGTACGATCAGGCAGAACAGCGAGATAAACAACCGCGGGAAATACACGTAAGGGTAGGGCAGTGGGGTGTTGGCGATACGCTCCATGCCGCCCTGGGCGTTGGACAAGTCCACCAGGGTGGATTCCAGCCGGGCCAGGCGAATGCTGTCCAGGTGCCCGGCTTTGTACTCCCGGGCCAGGATGGCCGCCGAGCCGGTGAGGATATCGTTGGCAAAGTTATTGGTGGCACCGTTGCGGGCGAATTCCTCAGTGGGGATAAACGCGCGGATTTCATCCGGGCATGGCTCGCCCTTGAGGTGGGCGGCCAGGCAATTCACGTAGGCCACGTGGCGGCGCAGCAGGGTGGACTTGACCGGGTTCACTTCACCGTCGGGGTCGTCCAGTAGCGTCAGCACCTGGCGCGCAAAGCTGCGCGAATTGTTGACCATCGCGCCCCATAGCGTGCGCGCCTCCCACCAGCGGTTGTAGGCGCTGCTGTTGCGAAAGCTGATGAGCACAATCAGTGCCGAGCCCAGCAGAGTGAGGGGCATCAGCGGCAAGTTGATCTTGGCGGTGAGAAACAGCATGAAGTCCACGGTGACGGCGACGTCCCACAGCAACAGCCAGAACAGCGACCAGCCCACATAGCCCATGGTCTTGATGATCAGGCGGTACTTTTTGATGATGGCGGCTTTCAAACGACAACCTCGTGGCGAGCGGTAGGCAACTGTGCCTTAGCTCGGACGCTGGTTTGCGGGGAAGGTTCGCTGTGGTGACTGAAACGGTTAAGTCGCCGGGGTCTTTTTGGAACAATTTTGGTAGCGACGGTGTCCCCTGCGCTAATCACGATAGATTGCGCTCAAGGCAAAACGCCATTATCTGTGCTGCAATTGAGATCAGTGAATCCAAGTTGTTTGATCAGGGCTCTTTCTCATGTGCAGTGGTTCGTTGAAGTTGGCGGTGGAACAGTCGGCGCGTGCGTTTGAGCGCCATGTGGATTTTGAAGCGTGTATTCGTACCCATTATTCGATCTTGCTGGAGTCCTATTCAAAAAGACCATTCTTCTACAAGACCGCACTGAAGTTCAGTCGCTTGATGGTGTCCTTTACGTTATTGAGCACCTATTTCTCCAAGCAGGTGCCTTTACTGTCCGAGGTGAAAGAGTTTTGTACGGCGCGCGGGTTCTGTTCCAGAAACAGCCTGGAGTCGATCTTCCTGCTGTTCAGGGCGTTGGGGTTCATGACGGTGTCGAGGCATGCGGATGACAGCCGTCTGCGGGTATTCAGCCCGTCATCCCTAGCCTGCGAGGAGATCAGGCTGATGCTCACGTCCGTGGTCGAGCCGCTGGGCGTGATGTGCCCGGAAACCGCGGTTTGCGGCTCAATGAACGGGTTGGATGATCGCGCTTATCTGGCACGTTATTTCAAAGGGTTTTCGGTCCTTCTCTCCCATAACGTGACCATCGACCTGCTGATGCCCGACTGTTATTGGCTGGTAAAGCGCGATGCCGGGCATATGTTGATGCTGGCGATCTATAACGATGCGTGTGCGTTGGATAACCAGGGGGCAAGTTTCAGGTCTTCGTCCTACCTTTCCATCGCTGAGCAACTCTCGGTGTCCAAGACCCATGTTATTCGCTTGGTGCAAGAGGGGGCTGACCGGGGCTATTTCAAGATTCATTCCAAGACATTGCTTGAAGTCCTGCCACCTTTTATCGTGTTGGTAAGGCGCTTCATGGCGTATTCGTTTGCGACCTGCCTGCACAGTCTTCAACTGAGTCATGTCGATACCAAAGCGGCCACTCATGCATAGGGAGTGACGGGATGCCGGCTAATGTAAAGCTCAGGCCACGGATGCAAAGGCTGTTGTCGCCCGCAATTGCCCAGGCGGAATTGATCGGGATTTTCGCCTGGCTGGCGGTGTTGCTGGTTGATCGCGGGGGGATGTTCGGCTGGCCGGTCGTGCTGGTCACGATGGGGCTGTGCGTGGTGTATGGGGTTCACCGGGTGGTGACTCAGTATGTGCTGTGGCGGGCGCTGGGCGTGGGTTATATGGTGCTGCTGTCCGCGGGTTTTGCCTATGTGGTTCACACCCGCCCCGACCTGCAGGTGTTCGCCTTGCCGCTGGCCGTGACCTTGGTAATGAGCAGCGCAATCCTGTTTATCGTGGTTCAGGATTTTCTGTTCTGCGCCGCATTGGTGTGGTTACTGACGTGGCCCCAGATTCAGCTGAGCCTTTACGCAGGCGTCGACACCTACGTGTTCATCTTTTGCGCCGCGTCGGTGGCCATCGGATTTATCTTGAATGTCTACTACCTGAAGAACCTGCGTTCCGTGTTACTGGTGGAGAGTGAGTTTCGGGAGTTGGCCGAGACCGATTATTTGACCTCCATCCTGAACCGGCGGGCCTTTATGGAGAGCTTCGCCAAACTGATTGCGGCCGGTGATACCGGCTACTTTATGATGCTGGATATCGACAGTTTCAAATTGAAGAATGACCAGTTCGGCCATGACGTTGGCGACAGGATTCTCTGCGCCATGGCCGCGTGCTTTAAATCCACCCCAGGCAGCCACAGTTTCGGCAGGATTGGCGGCGAAGAATTCGGGGTGCTGCTGGTGGGCGATGACCCTGGTCTCGCCACCGATTACGCGCTGCGCCTGCTGCAAGCGATCCGCAGCAGTGTCGCGCCGCCCCATGACTACACCTGCAGTGCGGGCATGGCGCGCTTTACGGCCGGGGCCGAAATGTCGGCGGTCCTCAAGCGTGCCGACCGCAACCTCTACGCTGCCAAGGGCAACGGTAAAGACCGTGTGTATTTGGATGGCGCGCCGGTGTTTCAGGGGTCGACGTCCACCCCGGAGGCCCTATGAAAGTTGGCGTGATTTCCGATACTCACGGCCTGCTGCGGCCTGAAGCCGTGGCGGCGTTGCAGGGATGCGAACAGATCATCCATGCCGGCGATATCGGTAGCCCTGAAATTCTTCAGCAATTGGCGCAGATCGCACCCCTGCACGTGGTGCGCGGCAACAATGACCAGGACGCGCCGTGGGCACGGCAGGTGCCCGACCATCTGATGCTGGATGTGGACGGATGGCGGACGTTGGTGGTGCATGACATCGCCGACGTCCCCGCACGACTCGATACGCATGTACGGCTGGTGATCACCGGTCATTCGCACAAGCCCCTGATCGAATGGCGGGGCGCAACGCTGTATGTGAACCCCGGCAGTGCAGGGCGGCGGCGCTTCAAGTTGCCGGTGACGTTGGCGGTGCTGGAGGTGCAGGCGCTGACGATCGAGTCGCAACTGATCACGTTGCTGGACTGATCGGTGTTTATCCTTGCGCCAGGATGCTCTGCAGCAACCCTGGAAACCGTTCCTCAAGCACATCGCCGCGCAACGAATTCATATGGGTCGTGCCCACGCTGCGGGTGTGCACCAGGCCGGCATCGCGCAGTACGCGGAAGTGGTGGGACATGCTGGACTTGGGGCGCCCGCCGTCCAGTTCGCCGCAAGTGGCTTCCGGCACGCCGGCCAGGCAGCGCACGATTTCCAGGCGCACCGGGTCGCTCAGGGCGTACAACAGACGCTCCAGGGTCAGATCTTCAGGGGTAGGGTGTTTGAAGGCTCGCATGGGTCGGATGATAACAGGGGGGTATCGCCGAATACCATAGTTCGATTACCATCGAACTATCGAATCACTCACTCGCTGCTGGAGTTCCCATGTCCGCTCTGTTCGAACCCTTCAAACTCAAAGACGTAACCCTGCGCAATCGCATCGCCATCCCGCCAATGTGCCAATACATGGCCGAAGACGGCATCGTCAACGACTGGCACCACGTGCACCTGGCCGGCATGGCCCGTGGCGGTGCCGGTTTGTTAGTGGTCGAGGCCACTGCCGTTGCGCCTGAAGGCCGCATCACTCCGGGCTGTGCCGGCATCTGGAGCGATGCACATGCTCAGGCGTTCGTGCCGATGGTCAAGGCGATCAAGGCCGCAGGTTCAGTGCCCGGCATTCAGATTGCCCACGCCGGGCGTAAAGCCAGTGCCAACCGTCCATGGGAAGGGGATGACCATATTCCGGCTTCCGACGCACGCAGTTGGGAAACTATTGCGCCGTCGGCCATCGCCTTCGGTGCCAACCTGCCCAATGTGCCGCGCGCCATGACCCTGGACGACATCGCTCGCGTTAAACAGGATTTCGTCGACGCCGCCCGTCGCGCCCGTGACGCCGGTTTCGAGTGGATCGAACTGCACTTCGCCCACGGTTACCTGGCCCAAAGCTTTTTCTCCGAACATTCCAACCAACGTACCGATGCCTACGGTGGCAGCTTCGACAACCGCAGCCGTTTCCTCCTGGAAACCCTGGCCGCCGTGCGTGAAGTCTGGCCGGAAAACCTGCCGCTGACCGCGCGTTTCGGTGTGATCGAATACGACGGTCGTGACGAGCAAACCCTCACCGAATCCATCGAACTGGCGCGTAATTTCAAAGCCGGTGGCTTGGACCTGCTGAGCGTCAGCGTCGGTTTCACCATCCCCGACACCAACATCCCGTGGGGCCCGGCCTTTATGGGCCCGATTGCCGAACGCGTGCGCCGCGAAGCCGGTATCCCGGTGACCTCGGCGTGGGGTTTTGGTACGCCACAATTGGCAGAAGGCGCGTTGCAGGCGGGGCATCTGGACCTGGTCTCAGTGGGCCGCGCGCACCTGGCAGACCCGCATTGGGCGTACTTTGCCGCCAAAGAGCTGGGCGTGGATAAGTCCTCCTGGACCTTGCCAGCGCCGTATGCGCATTGGTTGGAACGCTATCGCTGAGGCGAGCCAAGCGGTTTATGGAGCCACTCAATCGAGTGGCTTTTTTTATCTGAGAATTGATACAAAGCGGATACTCAAAAAATAACGAATGAGAATGGATGTCAAACGAGAATGCGTTGATATACCATGCGCCGCGAATTCTTGGCAGGTTTGCCGTCCCATCTGGCTCATTCACTAGGTCCAACATCCATGCGTCGTACCCTGATTTCCATCTGTGTGTTGCAGGCGTTTTCCCCGTTCACCTGGGCAGAAGTGGCGCCCACCGAGCAAACCAGTCTGGAGTTGCAAGCGACCACTGTGAGGGGCACGGCGGACTATGAAACAGCTCAGGGGCCGGTCAAGGGCTACCACGCCACACGCTCAGCCAGCGCGACGCGCACCGACACGTCGATTCATGAAACACCGCAGTCCATCAGCGTGGTGTCCAAGGATGTGGTCGAAGACATTGGCGCCACCCGCCTGCAGGATGCCCTCGACTATGCCGGCGGCGTCGGCCGCGCCAACAACTTCGGCGGCCAGGGCCTGACCACCTTCACCGTGCGCGGCTTTACCACTGGCGAGTTCTACCGCAACGGTTTCCCGATCAACCGCGGCTACCCGAACATGCCGGACGCCAACACCATCGAACGCCTCGAAGTACTGCGCGGTCCCGCAACCATGCTGTATGGCCGTGGCGATCCAGGCGGCACGTTCAACGTGGTGTCCAAGCAGCCGCTGGCAGAGCGTACCGTGACCCTGGGCAGCCAGTTGAATGATCAAGGCATGAAACGCGGCACCCTGGATGCCTCCGGCCCGTTGGATGAAGACGGTCGCCTCGCTTATCGCCTGAACGTGGTGGGCGAGGGCGGCGACACCTTCCGGGACCATGTGGAAACCGAACGCTACGGCGTGACGCCTGTCATCACCTGGCAAGCCACCGACGACACCAAGGTGATCTTCGAAGGCGACTTCATGCGTAACAACCACCCGCTGGACCGTGGCCTGACGCGCTATCCCACCCAAAAAGGCAACGCGTCGCGCGATACCTTCTGGGGCGATAAAGACGTCGGCAAATTGCACAACGACAACAGCATGGCGCAGTTGCGCTTCGAACATCTGCTCAACGAAAACTGGACCCTGGGCGGCGGTTTCCAGTGGCTGGACGGCACCTTGCAGGGCAACGCCATTGAAGCCAACGGCCTGAGCGCCGATGGCCGCACGCTGCAACGCAACTTCAACTATCGCAAGCTGGAGTGGACCGACAAGGACTACCAACTCAACCTCACCGGGCATTTCACCACCGGTGGTTTCGAGCACACCTTGCTGACCGGCATCGAGTATGAGGATTACGACTACAAGTCGATCATCCAGCGTTCCAGCGCCACCGAGGGCACTTACCCGATCGATATCTTTGACCCTGTCTACGGCCAGGCACGCCCACCGCTGACGCGAACACCGACCCACGACAAAGAAAACCTCAAGACCTACGCAGCCTTTGTGCAGGACCAAGTGGCCCTCACCGAGCGCCTGAAAGTCTTGGCGGGTGCGCGTTTTGAGCGTTTTGAGCATGACTACGAAAGCTACGTGACCGGGGTTAAACCTTGGCAAGCCGCTGATAACGCCGTCACCCCACGTGTGGGCGTGATCTACGACCTTACCGATACCGTCGCGGTCTACGCTGACGCCGCACGTTCGTTCAAGCCGAACACTGGCGCTGCTCGCCAAGGTGGCGGGTTTGAGCCGGAAAAGGGCAAGTCCTATGAGATGGGCGTCAAATGGGAAGCCTTGGACCGTCAACTGAGCGTCGACGCGGCGATCTACCAGATCGAGAAGAAAAACGTCCTCACCACCGACCCTATCGACTCAACCTTCAGCGTCGCCGCTGGCCAAGTCCGTAGCCGTGGTTTCGACCTGAATGTGGCGGGCAATATCACCCCCGAGTGGCGCGTGATCGGCGGTTACGCCTACGTGGATGCCGAAGTCACCAAGGACAACACCATTCGCTCCGGCACGCGCCTGCTGAACATTCCCCGCAACAGCTTCAGCCTGCTTAACGTCTACGAATTCCAGGACGGCGCCCTCAAAGGCCTGGGCCTGGGCGCGGGTGGCAAGTATGTCGACCAGCGTGCCGGCCAGACCGCCAATACGGCGTTCTCGATGGACGCCTACACCGTTGTGGACCTGCTGGGCTACTACAAGGTCAATGACAAGGTACGACTGAACCTGGATGTAAAGAACCTGTTCAACCGCGAGTATGAAGAGGGCGCATTCGGCAATATCTACGCCTACCCAGGCGCACCCCGCACTGTGCAGGTCGGTATCGCCTACACCCTGTAAAGGCCTGCACAGCTTCAATGTGGGAGGGGGCTTGCCCCCGATAGCGGTGTAACAGCTGGCTTATTTGCAGCTGACCCACCGCCATCGGGGGCAAGCCCCCTCCCACATTTGATTGCGTTTACATTACAGCGGCGTCAGCACATTCATCACCGTATCCAACGCCACCCGCGTGTCATCCAACTGCACCAGAGAGGCATGCCGTGCACCCAGCGCATCGCGGTTCTGGATTGCGGTGAGAATCGCCTTGTGCCGGGGCAGGCTCAGGCCCTGGATGTCCGGGCGACGGTTGGTAATGTTGATCGACTCGCGCAACGGCAACGACAGCATGTTGCACATATAGGCGAGCAAGTCGTTGCGCGTGGCGTCGGCGATGGCGCGGTGGAAGTCCAGGTCGGCCTGCAACAGGTCTTCGTGGGTCTTCGCGGTTTCCATGCCCTGGTAGGCTTTTTCGATGGTGGCGATGTCGTCATCGGTCGCCGTCGTGGCGGCCATGGCGGCGATTTCCGGTTCAAGGATGCGCCGCACGCCGGCCAGGGTATTGAAGAATTCGCTGTGGGGCGTGGATTGCATCAGCCAAGACAACACATCCGGGTCGAGCAGGTGCCACTTCAAGCGCGGCCGCACCACGGCGCCCACCCGTGGTTTGGAATACACCAGGCCCTTGGCGCTGAGCACCCGGGTCGCCTCGCGCAGCACCGAGCGGCTGACCTTGTACTCCTCGCAGAGCGTGGCCTCCATGGGCAGTCTTTCTTCCGGCTTGAAGCGACCGGAAACGATGTGCATGCCCAAGTCCTGAACGATCTGGGCATGCATGCTCTTGCGCGGCTTGGGCGGCTGGTGATCCATAACGACGGGGAGGCTCTGGCTTAAAGACGCGGCATCATAGCATCCCAATTAGTGGGAATGACGCGGGACTTCCGCCCCCCGGCAGCCCACCAGGAAGTCAAAGTCGCAGCCTTGGTCTGCCTGCAACACATGGTCGATGTACAGCTGGCGGTAGCCGCCGACGATGAGTTTTTCCGGTGGCGCCAGGTCTGCCATGCGCGCCGCCAGCTCTGCATCGGGGATGTCCAGGTGCAAGCGGCCGTTGGCGCAGTCCAGTTCGATCCAGTCGCCTTCCTTCACCGTGGCCAACGGCCCGCCGGCTGCTGCTTCCGGTGCGACGTGCAACACCACCGTGCCGTACGCCGTGCCGCTCATGCGCGCATCGGAAATACGCACCATATCGGTCACGCCCTGGGCCAGCAGCTTGGCCGGCAAGCCCATGTTGCCGACCTCGGCCATGCCCGGGTAACCCTTGGGCCCGCAGTTTTTCATGACCAGGATCGAGTTGGCGTCCACGTCCAGCTCCGGATCGTTGATGCGCGCCTTGTACATGTCGAAATTCTCGAACACCACCGCACGACCGCGATGCTGCATCAGCTCCGGGCTGGCGGCTGACGGCTTGAGCACTGCGCCGAGCGGGGCGAGGTTGCCGCGCAGCACGCAGATACCGCCGTCGGCGCGGATCGGGTTATCCAGGGTACGGATCACTTCGTCCTGGCCGTAGATCGGCGAGTCCTTGGTGTTCTCGCCCAGGGACTTGCCGTTCACGGTCAAGGCGTTCGGGTGCGGGATCAGGTTGGCTTCGCCGAGGCGGCGCAACACGGCAGGCAGGCCGCCGGCGTAGTAGAACTCTTCCATTAGAAAGCGCCCGGACGGCTGCAAGTCGACGATGGTCGGCATGCCACGACCCATGCGGGTCCAGTCGTCCAGGTCCAACTCGACGCCGATGCGCCCGGCGATGGCTTTGAGGTGAATCACCGCGTTGGTCGAACCACCGATGGCCGCGTTCACGCGAATAGCGTTTTCAAACGCCTCCTTGGTGAGGATCTTCGACAGTTTCAAGTCTTCGCGCACCATCTCCACCGCGCGCATGCCGGACATGTGCGCCAGCACATAGCGCCGCGCATCCACTGCCGGAATCGCCGCGTTGTGGGGCAGGGAAGTGCCCAGTGCCTCGGCCATGCAGGCCATGGTCGACGCGGTGCCCATGGTGTTGCAGGTACCCGCCGAGCGCGACATGCCGCCTTCGGCCGCAAGGAAGTCGTCCAGGGTAATGGTGCCGGCCTTGACCTGTTCACTGAGCTGCCACACCACGGTGCCCGAGCCGATGTCCTGGCCCTTGTGCTTGCCGTTGAGCATCGGCCCGCCGGTGACCACGATGGCCGGCACGTCGCAGCTGGCGGCGCCCATCAGCAGGGCAGGGGTGGTCTTGTCGCAGCCGGTCAGCAGCACCACACCATCAATCGGGTTGCCGCGAATGGCTTCCTCCACGTCCATGCTCGCCAGGTTGCGCGTCAGCATGGCAGTGGGGCGCAGGTTGGATTCGCCATTGGAGAACACCGGGAATTCCACCGGGAAGCCACCGGCCTCGATCACACCGCGTTTGACGTGCTCGGCGATCTGGCGGAAATGCGCGTTGCACGGGGTCAGCTCCGACCAGGTATTGCAGATACCGATGATCGGCTTGCCATGGAACTGATGGTCGGCAATGCCCTGATTCTTCATCCAGCTGCGGTACATGAAGCCGTTTTTGTCGGCGGTACCAAACCACTGGGCAGAGCGTAGGCCGGGCTTTTTATCAGACATGATCGATTCTCTTATTGTATGACTATATGTTCTCTCTACGGCTAAACATAAGCGCAAAATGTTCGCTTTGGAAGAGTTGTTTTGCAAATAGTCCTACTATATAGTCTGGCTTAACTGAGGTATGACCCTGGCGGATTTTCTGCGAGAGGCATCCCCGATTCCTATAAGAACAACAATCGGAGATCGACCCCATGAGCGAGGAATTGCGGCTAATCCGGCGCATCACGCTGAAACTGATTCCCTTCCTGATCTTGCTGTACCTGATCGCCTACGTGGACCGTTCCGCCGTGGGCTTTGCCAAGTTGCACATGGGCGCCGACGTCGGCATCGGTGATGCGGCTTATGGCCTGGGTGCTGGGTTGTTCTTCGTTGGCTACTTCCTGTTCGAGATTCCCAGCAACCTGATGCTCGACCGCTTCGGCGCGCGGCGCTGGTTCGCCCGCATCATGATCACCTGGGGCACCATCACCATCGGCATGGCGTTCGTGCAGGGGCCTCACAGCTTCTATGTGATGCGCTTTCTGCTCGGTGCGGCCGAAGCCGGGTTCTTCCCGGGCGTGCTGTACTACATCACCCAATGGTTCCCGGTTCGCCATCGCGGCAAGATCCTTGGGCTGTTTATCCTCTCGCAGCCCATCGCGATGATGATCACCGGCCCCGTGTCCGGCGGCCTGCTGGGTATGGACGGCATCCTCGGCCTGCACGGCTGGCAGTGGCTGTTTATCGTGATCGGCACCCCGGCGATCCTGCTGACCTGGCCGGTGCTGCGTTACCTGCCGGATGGTCCCAAGCAGGTCAAGTGGATGACCGACGCCGAAAAAACCTGGTTGACCGACGAACTGAACAAAGACCTGCAAGCCTACGGCCAGACCCGCCACGGCAATCCATTGCATGCGCTCAAAGACAAGCGCGTGTTGCTGCTGGCGCTGTTCTACCTGCCGGTGACCCTGAGCATCTACGGCCTGGGCTTGTGGCTGCCCACGTTGATCAAGCAGTTCGGCGGCAGCGATCTCACCACCGGCTTCATATCGGCGGTGCCGTATATCTTCGGCATCATCGGTTTGCTGATTATCCCGCGCAGTTCCGACCGCTTGAATGACCGTTATGGCCACCTCGCCGTGCTCTATGTGCTGGGTGCGATCGGCCTGTTCTTCAGCGCCTGGCTGAGTGTGCCGGTGCTGCAAATGGCCGCGCTGTGCCTGGCAGCGTTCGCGATGTTCTCTTGTACGGCGGTGTTCTGGACCTTGCCGGGCCGCTTCTTCGCCGGCGCCAGTGCGGCGGCCGGCATTGCCTTGATCAACTCCGTGGGCAACCTCGGCGGCTATATCGGCCCGTTCGTGATTGGTGCGCTCAAGGAATACACCGGCAACCTGGCCTCGGGCTTGTACTTCCTGTCCGGTGTGATGGTGTTCGGGCTGGTGCTGACCGGCGTGGTCTATCGCCTGCTGGAGCGCAAGCACGTGCTGCCCGTCGACCAGTTCGCCGCCAGCGCCCGTGGCGCCACACGTACTTAATCTAGGAGAACCTTCATGCGTTTAGTGCAGTTCGAACTCAATAATGGCGAGCGCCGCGTTGGCGTAGTGGAAGGCAAGCAGCTGCGTGAAGTGCGCAGCGCCCATAGCGTGCGTGAGCTGGCCCTGGCCGCCATCGAAGCGGGCGTCAAGTTGCAGCAGCAGGTGGACAGCCTCGGCCTGGGCGACAGCCACGACTACGCCGCCTTGCTGGCCGAACAAAAAATCCTGCCGCCTCTGGATCACCCGGACCCGGCCCACATGCTGATCAGCGGCACCGGCCTGACCCACTTGGGCAGCGCCTCGGCGCGGGACAAAATGCACCAGGGCGGTGACGACAGCGCCCTGACCGATACCATGCGCATCTTCAAGTGGGGCGTGGAGGGCGGCAAGCCCGCCGCCGGTGAGGCCGGCGTGCAGCCGGAGTGGTTCTACAAGGGCGACGGCAGCATTGTGGTGCGCCCAGGCCAAGCCTTCCCGGTGCCACCGTTTGCCGAAGATGCTGGTGAAGAACCGGAGATCAGCGGCCTCTACGTGATCGGCCACGACGGTAAACCCTACCGCCTGGGTTTCGCGGTGGGCAACGAGTTTTCCGACCATGTGATGGAGCGCAAGAACTACCTGTACCTGGCCCATTCCAAGCTGCGCAGTTGCAGCTACGGCCCGGAACTGCGTGTCGGTGAATTGCCCCAGCACCTGGCCGGCACCAGCCGCATCCTGCGTAACGGCGAGGAAATCTGGCGGAACGAATTCCTCAGTGGCGAGGCCAATATGTGCCACAGCCTGGAAAACCTCGAATACCACCACTTCAAATACAGCCAATTCCTCAAGCCGGGCGATGTGCACATTCATTTCTTCGGCACCGCCACCTTGTCATTCGCCGACGGTATACGTACCCAACCGGGGGATGTGTTCGAGATCAGCCAGGCTGAGTTCGGCGCGCCGTTGATCAACAGTGTCGGCAGCGTCGATGCAGCGTTCGAACCCGGCAATGTCATCACCCTTTAAGGAGACCCACATGACCCAGTTTCTTGGCCACAACTTTATCGGCGGCCAGCGCAGCGCCAATGGCAGTGTGAAGCTGCAAAGCGTCGACGCCACCACCGGCGAAGCCTTGCCCCAGGATTTCTACCAGGCCACGCCGCAGGAAGTCGACGCCGCCGCCCAGGCCGCCGCGCAGGCTTATCCGGCGTACCGGGCCTTGAGCGCCGCACGTCGCGCGCAGTTCCTGGATGCGATCGCCGATGAGTTGGATGCGCTGAGCGATAACTTCGTTGAGTTGGTCTGCCGCGAAACCGCATTGCCTGCCGCCCGTATCAAGGGCGAGCGCGGGCGTACCAGCGGGCAGATGCGCCTGTTTGCCACGGTGTTGCGTCGCGGTGATTTCTACGGTGCCCGCATCGACAAAGCCCTGCCGGATCGCCAACCACTGCCGCGTCCGGACCTGCGTCAATACCGCATCGGCCTCGGCCCGGTGGCGGTGTTCGGTGCGAGCAATTTCCCCCTGGCATTCTCCACGGCAGGCGGCGACACCGCCGCCGCGCTGGCGGCCGGTTGCCCGGTGGTGTTCAAAGCCCACAGCGGCCACATGGCGACGGCTGAACAGGTAGCCAATGCAATCATCCGCGCGGCCGAGGCCACCGAGATGCCGGCCGGTGTGTTCAACATGATCTTCGGCGGTGGCGTCGGTGAGGCGCTGGTCAAGCACCCGGCGATCCAGGCGGTGGGCTTTACCGGCTCGCTCAAGGGCGGTCGTGCCCTCTGCGATATGGCCGCGGCGCGCCCGCAACCGATCCCGGTGTTTGCCGAAATGTCGAGCATCAACCCGGTGATTGTCTTGCCCCAGGCCTTGCAGGCGCGGGCCGAGACCGTCGCCCGTGACCTCACCGCGTCGGTCGTACAAGGCTGCGGCCAGTTCTGCACCAACCCCGGCCTGGTGATCGGTATTGCATCGCCGGAATTCACCGCGTTCACCCAACAGGTGGCGCAATTGATCGGCGAACAACCGTCGCAAACCATGCTCAACGCCGGTACCTTGAGCAGCTATGGCAAGGGCCTGGAAAAACTCCTGTCACACCCTGGCATTCAGCATTTGGCCGGCAGCAGCCAGGCTGGTAATCAGGCGCAACCGCAGCTGTTCAAGGCCGACGTGCGCCTGTTGCTCGATGGTGATGAAGTGCTGCAAGAAGAAGTCTTCGGCCCCACCACGGTGTTTATCGAAGTGGCTGATCAAGCCCAACTCAGTGCGGCGTTGCACGGCCTGCACGGTCAACTGACGGCCACGATCATTGGCGAGCCGGCGGATTTTCAACAGTTCGCCGAGCTCACGCCGCTGCTGGAACAGAAGGTTGGGCGCATCCTGCTCAACGGCTACCCGACCGGCGTGGAAGTCTGCGACTCGATGGTGCATGGCGGCCCGTACCCGGCCACGTCCGATGCCCGTGGCACGTCGGTCGGCACCTTGGCCATCGACCGTTTCCTGCGCCCGGTGTGCTTCCAGAACTACCCTGATAGCCTGCTGCCCGACGCGTTGAAAAACGCTAACCCGTTGCGTATCCAGCGCTTGGTCGATGGCACGCCATCGCGCGATTCGCTGTAAGGAATCCGGAGGTTTCATGTCGTGTAAGGCCGTCACTGCACACCGTGCGCAATTGGGCGAAGGCCCATTCTGGGACGCGCCCACCCAGGCGCTGTATTGGGTCAATATCGCCGGCAAACAGGCCTTGCGCCTGATGGGCGGGCAATTGCAGATCTGGCAGTTGCCCGAGCATGTCTCGGCCTTTATCCCGTGTGAAAGCGGCGATGCGTTGGTGACCTTGAGCAGCGGTGTCTACCGCCTGGACCTGGTCACCGAAGCCTTGACCCTGCTGTGCGTGGCCGACCCGCAACCGGGCAACCGTGGCAATGAAGCGCGCTGCGATGCCCAAGGCCGGCTGTGGCTGGGCACCATGCAGAACAACATCGGTGAGCAGGGCGAAGACCTGCCGATTACGCGGCGTTCAGGTGGCTTGTTTCGCATTGATGTCGATGGGCAGGTCGCGCCTCTGCTGAGCGGCCTGGGCATTCCCAACACGTTGCTGTGGAGTGAGGACGGCAGCCAGGTGCATTTTGGCGACAGCATGGATGGCACGCTCTATCGGCATGTCATCCAGCCCGACGGTCAGCTCGAACCGGCACAGGTGTGGTTCGGTCCACACGCACGCGGCGGGCCGGATGGCTCGGCGATGGATGCCGAAGGCTACATCTGGAATGCCCGTTGGGACGGCAGTTGCCTGCTGCGCCTGACGCCTGATGGTGAGGTGGATCGCATCATCGAACTGCCCGTCAGCCGTCCCACCAGTTGTGTATTCGGTGGGCCCAACCTCACCACGCTGTACATCACCAGTGCCGCCAGCCCGTTGGATCACCCTCTGGATGGTACGGTGCTGGCTATCGAAGTCGATGTCCCTGGCAAACCGTGCCATCGCTTTGCCGGTTAAACCCCAAGACTCAAAAACAACAACAAGAGGTGTCGTTCATGAAAAAAGCCCTACGCGTCCTTGCCGCCGCCGTTGCTTTAAGCAGCCTCAGCAGCCTCGCATCC
>NZ_LJSA01000651.1:0-270 GCF_002742505.1 Pseudomonas sp. 2995-1
AGGCTAATATATGAACCTTTACTAAATCGTTCACATGAATATAATCTCTTATACAAGTTCCATCTTCTGTATCATAGTCATTTCCGTTGACAATAACATTCTTCCTTTTTTTTAAAAGGTGAAATAAAACATTCGGGATCAAATGTGTCTCAGGTTCATGGTCTTCACCAAGAATACCCTCTGGATCAGCTCCAGCTACATTAAAATAGCGAAGTATGACAAATTTTAACCCATCTGATTTTGATAGATATCTTACCATTTGTTCAATCA
>NZ_LJSA01000652.1:0-270 GCF_002742505.1 Pseudomonas sp. 2995-1
ATTAAATATTATAAATACAAAAAGAAATAAAAAAAAGGTAATTTAGTAATGAAATAGGAGGTTTTTAATTTATGATTAGTGAACGTGATGAACCTTCACCTAAAAAAAGACACTATTGAACAACTCAGTCGTATGCCTATTTACATGGGTACAAGATGATTTACTTGTGCATTTGCATAGGATGATTATGGAACAAGGCCTACGGGTTATTTACCTAAAAAAGGAGGATTCAGAGTGTATCCATATCATCATAATGAAATGGACATAGAT
>NZ_LJSA01000653.1:0-268 GCF_002742505.1 Pseudomonas sp. 2995-1
ATCGATATTACAGGAGGTATGAAAAGTATGGTTTCAGGATGTACGCTAGCTGCAAATCATCTGGGAATTGATATTTTATATATTGAAAACAATGGACATTTTCCCGGGCATGAAAATCCAGACCCAGGTCTTGAATCCCCTATCGTTTTAGAAGATCCACTTGAAGTTTTCGGAGACAGGGACTTAAGAACGGCTATTAACAAATTTAATAGTGAAGACTTTGAAACTGCGATGGAGATTTTCAGAGATATACAGGAAAGGGCTTTAA
>NZ_LJSA01000654.1:0-269 GCF_002742505.1 Pseudomonas sp. 2995-1
ATCCCCCTGTAAGACGGACGACAACATGATCCTGTTGTAATTTGGGTGAGGCTCTGTACCGAAGACTGTAATTTCAAAACGGTTTGGATCTATTTTAAGAATCTCTTCCAAACATCGGACACCAGCCATTCCATTTCCAACGAGTATTAGTTTTCTTTTAGACATCATTAACTCCTCCAATTCAATTTGTTGTTTCTTTGTGTTAGCGAAAAAGATAGTGGTAGATTTATAGATAAAGGTGGATTATTTGTTAACAGCCACCTTTTTCA
>NZ_LJSA01000655.1:0-269 GCF_002742505.1 Pseudomonas sp. 2995-1
ATTGGTAGGCACCATTCAGTTGAAGAAACATTAACAAAATATAAAATGGCTTATGAACAGGGCTTAACAAATATCAATATGGATCTTATCATAGGGTTACCTGGGGAAGGTATAAAGGAGTTTAAACATACACTTGATGTAACAGGGGAACTTCTTCCCACAAGTTTAACAGTTCATACCTTATCTTATAAACGTGCTTCACAAATGACGAAATATAAAGAAAAGTATAAAGTTGCAAGTCGTGAGGAAGTTCATGAAATGATGAAACT
>NZ_LJSA01000656.1:0-224 GCF_002742505.1 Pseudomonas sp. 2995-1
TGACCGTCTGCCCCTCAGCCCCTGGCTGGTCGATCAGCGAAGTGCAGCGCCAGTTCGGCCAGTCGCGGATTGAGCAGGTGGAGAAGGCGATTCCGGGCGGGCAGCAGCCGGGGCCGAGGGCGGTGATTCGCGCTGTACCGGTAGGTGCACGGCCATGAATCCAAATGAAGATTTGAATGTGGGAGGGGGCTTGCCCCCGATGAGGGTGTGTCAGCCACAGATGT
>NZ_LJSA01000657.1:0-269 GCF_002742505.1 Pseudomonas sp. 2995-1
CTGAATTACAGTTTTACCAGACTTTAATTCATGTGTATATGGTACGTGGTGGAAGAATAATAGTAATTCATCAGGACAAGTTTCCACATTTTCATACATATCTCGATTTTCCGGGAAATATTGGCCAGTGTATCCTGTGCCTGTTGCCATCGTACGGTCTACACCAATTCCTTTCCAGTCTGCAAAATGATACGTACCCCATCTATCATACTCATATCCGTCTACATTTGGCCCATAGTGGTGGTTAGGATTAACCATCCAGCCAACAC
>NZ_LJSA01000658.1:0-238 GCF_002742505.1 Pseudomonas sp. 2995-1
GATATGGTCACATTACTTCATGAGATGGGGCACTGCATTCATAATGACTTTAAGAAATCACAATTCTTAGGAGATTACAAGGAAACCCCTATGGAATCTTCAGAACTGGCCAGTATGACAATGGAACTTTTTACAATGGATCAATGGGATTTATTTTATCCTAACGAGAAAGATCTTCTTCGTGCTAAGAAAGACCAATTAGAAGGAATCATTAATTTTCTTCCATCAGGGATGGTAA
>NZ_LJSA01000659.1:0-269 GCF_002742505.1 Pseudomonas sp. 2995-1
CTTTTTCCATATCATCAGGTACTTCTTTGATTTTATGTAAAACCACCGTAACGCCTGCTGATCAATTAGTTTTTTAAACTACCAACAGGCTTTTTTCTGTCCCTTTAAAGTAATTTCCCTTCAAAGACAATCCGCTGTTTTGCAACTTCTACTTCTGTTTTCCCATTCTTCTTTACTTCTTTTAAAATCGGTTCTTCCATTCTCCGCACCGGAATATAGCCTTCCACTTTCATACGATCGAGGACTTCATCGATGGTTTCCCCATCTTC
>NZ_LJSA01000660.1:0-209 GCF_002742505.1 Pseudomonas sp. 2995-1
AGTGAGCGGGCTTGCCCCGCGCTGGGGGGCGAAGCCGCCCCCATGAAAACCACACAGGCCGTCTGAAAACGTGCGGCGTTTGGCTTCAGGGCTGCTGCGCAGCCCAGCGCGGGGCAAGCCCGCTCACCACAAGACTTCGTTTAGCCACACTATTTCGACTTAGCCCACCTCTCTCACTGCCCGAAAAGCCTCATCAATCGCCGCATGCT
>NZ_LJSA01000661.1:0-268 GCF_002742505.1 Pseudomonas sp. 2995-1
GACTTAGATCATATACAGCTCCTCCAAACTTAAAAGAGATGGAGCAGAAGCTTGAAGAAACTAGGAAAGAAAAAGATGCATCCGTCCAAAGTCAGGAATTTGAAAAAGCTGCTTCATTACGTGATAGTGAGCAGAGAATTCGAGAAGAATTAGACACGATGAAAAAACAGTGGAAAGAGAAGCAAGGACAGGAAAACTCTGAAGTTACTACAGAAGACATAGCCCAAGTTGTAGCAAGTTGGACTGGAATCCCTGTTAGTAAGTTAGA
>NZ_LJSA01000662.1:0-224 GCF_002742505.1 Pseudomonas sp. 2995-1
TAAATATGGGTTGTTATGCCTGGTGAACAGGCTGTCTATGGTGAGTGGATTTGTCGTGGTGAACCGGTGTCCTGTGGCGAGTGGATTTGTTGTGGTGAACGGGTGTCCTGTGGTGAGCGGGCTTGCCCCGCGCTGGGCTGCGAAGCGGCCCCATCAAGAACACCGCATTTCTTCCGGTAAATCTCGGTGGCAGTTTTGGGGCTGCTCCGCAGCCCAGCGCGGGG
>NZ_LJSA01000663.1:0-268 GCF_002742505.1 Pseudomonas sp. 2995-1
TGATTTGGAAAAATAACCTATTGATGCTACAGCCGTCCACAATTGCCGCTTCCTCAATCTCACGAGGCAGAGTGTAATAAACCCAAGGAGAATCATGATGGTTAACGGCATGTTAAAAGCTGTGTAGGTTAAAATGATGGCCAATAGATGGTCCATTAAATTGATATTTAAAAAGAAGTTGAATAAAGGGATTAAGGTGGAATGTACTGGAATCATAAGTCCCACCATAAATAAACCGAGAACGAGCTTATTCCATTTCCACTTCATC
>NZ_LJSA01000035.1:0-230 GCF_002742505.1 Pseudomonas sp. 2995-1
GACAAGGGAAGGTCCCTTGTCTGAATTGATTTTATTACTTCATGTTGTATTTCTTCTTGAAACGGTCTACACGGCCACCAGCATCGGCGAACTTTTGGCGTCCGGTATAGAATGGGTGAGAGTCTGAACTAACCTCTACAGTAAGCAATGGATAAGTGTTTCCATCTTCCCACTCGATTGTTTCACTAGAACCTTTAGTTGATCCGCTCAAGAACATAAAACCTGTGCTT
>NZ_LJSA01000664.1:0-266 GCF_002742505.1 Pseudomonas sp. 2995-1
ATCATATCCAATGTAGCATCACTACCATCTACAATACCATCTGTTAATTTAGCAATTTCAACTATTATATTGTGAATTTTTTGGCAGTCTTCCATTGATACTTCCTGTGGAAATGAAAAATTAATCTTTTTGTCTTCTAATGAATTTATTAGTTTTAATTTTCCACCTGCTTTTTTATTTAAATCAAGAGAATATATATTATCTTTATAAGAAAAACCATGGTTGGATAAGCTACGATAAAGCATGGGCTCGCCACTATATGAAAT
>NZ_LJSA01000665.1:0-266 GCF_002742505.1 Pseudomonas sp. 2995-1
TCCATGGAAGATGAAAGGTTGATAATGTTAACTATTAATGTAACAGGTAGAGAGCACGAGGAAGGTAAGGGAGAAACTTATTATAAAGAGCATAATTTTACAATACCAGCATTGAAGGACAAAGGTACAAACGTATATGATAGATATCAATGTATGACTGTACCAACAACATATCTCCTAAATAAAGACCATGAGATTGTTGCTCGTTTTAATGATAAGGCCTCGTTTCAGGAAATACTAATGGAAATGAGTAAGGTAATATAGAG
>NZ_LJSA01000666.1:0-339 GCF_002742505.1 Pseudomonas sp. 2995-1
AAACAATATATGTTATGGTAGAGTTACATTTTTTTCATAAGAGGTGAATCATTATTTATCCTTACATATTTATTCTGTTAGTTGTCATCTCCTATGCTGGGAACATCCTCATTGGCAAAGCAATCAACGAGCTACCACCATTTACAATTGCTTTTTTCAGACTACTCATTGCATTCATCGTCGTCTTTCCCATAGGATATCTTAGCGCTTGGAAAAATCGAATGACGTTCTGGGAATATCGAAAACCATTTCTCATCATGACCTTAGTGGGAGTCACCTTTTTCAATACTTTCATATACGGGGCCTTGCAATTCACCACGGCATCGAATGTCGCAGTAC
>NZ_LJSA01000667.1:0-266 GCF_002742505.1 Pseudomonas sp. 2995-1
AGCTAAGAGTCCATAATGTCTATTTTTCACAAATCCCTTCGGGAGGACATGCATTAAATATCGGCGTATAAATTCCTTGGCGTCCAGAGTAATTATCTTTTTTTGATTGTTATTTTTATAATCTTTTACACCAAAACTAACAGTATCAGCTTCTAAATCTACCGATTTAATCCTTTGATTTGAAATGGCAATTTTATGAGTATAGCGACCAAGGTATTTCATGACAGCTAAAGGTCCTTTGAAAGTCTTCTTTGTGTAGCTATACC
>NZ_LJSA01000668.1:0-266 GCF_002742505.1 Pseudomonas sp. 2995-1
TTCCAAAACCAAGTAGTACAACAGGAATTCCGAATAAACGATCGATTATCTCCACTACAGGAATGGATCCTCCTAAGCGGACAAAGACTGCTTCTTTATCAAATGCTGCGGAATAACTCTTAGCCGCTTTCTGAAGTAGTTCATGGTTTGGATCAATTTTATACGCCTTTCCTGATAGGGGAAGTGGTGTCACGTCGACTTTCACGCCTTTTGGTGCCACCTTGTATAAATGATCAATGATGCTTTTTTGCACAGTATCAGGATCC
>NZ_LJSA01000669.1:0-229 GCF_002742505.1 Pseudomonas sp. 2995-1
CAGGTGAAGGATGGGAATGCAGATGCAGCTATATCTGCAGGGAATACTGGTGCTTTAATGACTGCAGGGCTTTTAATTGTAGGAAGGATTAAAGGGATAGAAAGACCAGCTCTATCACCTATGCTACCTACATTAGGGGGAGATGGCTTCTTATTACTGGATGTTGGTGCGAACATGGATGCAAAGGCGTCCCACCTACATCGATACGCACTCATGGGCGATGTATACA
>NZ_LJSA01000670.1:0-238 GCF_002742505.1 Pseudomonas sp. 2995-1
ACCGTATTGAGAGAAAATTAGAGCAGCTAAACATTTCCATAAACTGTTTAGGGAAAATACTAATGCAGAACCAAGACTCATTTACTCTTCATAGTAAGCATGGAATATATCAGCACCACGGAACAACGAGCAAAGTACTACCTAGAGGAAAAGATATTGCAGATTAAGGAAGAAAAGCGAAATCGCCTAGATCATCGTGCAAGTGTCTCTACCGCAAAGAAGCCTCTTAGTGCTTCTT
>NZ_LJSA01000671.1:0-266 GCF_002742505.1 Pseudomonas sp. 2995-1
CATTGGTATTGGTTTGTTTATCTGCAACAATCTTAAGTTCGTCAATTGCATTAGCCATGGCAACACCACATCCTGCGTATTCAAGCATTTCAAGATCATTATCCTCATCTCCGAATGCGATTATTCTATCTTGTGGGATTTGGTAAAATTTAGATACTTCTTTTATTCCAACAGCTTTATGTATTCCTGCTTTAATTATTTCAATTATGTGCCATGGTGCCCCCCAGGAACGTTGTTCGATTACTTCCGCATGAGCATCTTTTAGG
>NZ_LJSA01000672.1:0-235 GCF_002742505.1 Pseudomonas sp. 2995-1
GTAGTAAGAGTGGTCAAGGATTTTATCTCAAGGAAAAAGGAGATAAAGGTAGTGAGATTCTCGGACTAGATTACGAGAAAATGGAATATGTGCCACGGAAAAAATTAAAGGCTGCTTCCGTACAAAAAAGCAAGCAAGCTAAATCAAGATCCGACAAAATGAAAGCGCTTGTATATGCCGAAGATAGGGCAGGAGAGTTGGTCTGGAATATATTAAAACCTGTTCTTTTATACAC
>NZ_LJSA01000673.1:0-240 GCF_002742505.1 Pseudomonas sp. 2995-1
GTTTCATTGTTGATCCTGTTGATCGCTTTCCTTGTGTTGCAAAGTTATACTGAGACCTTTCAAAATCACGCCCACCTACAAAACTTAAAATTGCTCCAGAGCGATTATCTATGAGCATTGAGCCAGCCTGCTCCATGAAAGAAATGGTAACTTCCTCACCCTGGTCATTTGTAAATGTACCATTTTTATCAGGACCAAATTGGTCATAGTTTTGTACAACTTCTTGATGTGCATCATATA
>NZ_LJSA01000036.1:0-231 GCF_002742505.1 Pseudomonas sp. 2995-1
AGCCGGTACCGAGTGATTTTCGTAAGGTAAGTGATGTGGATGTGTTCTACATTAATGGTATGGATTTGGAGGAATGGCTGGAGCGGGTCGTATCAAATGCGGCAGCAGATGCGGATATTGTAGAGCTGTCGACTGGCGTGGAGCCGATTCCTCTTCAGGGTAGTGACGAAGCAGATCCACACGCTTGACTTACACCTAAGAGCGGCATCGTCTATGTTGAAAATCTTCTCG
>NZ_LJSA01000674.1:0-265 GCF_002742505.1 Pseudomonas sp. 2995-1
ATCCCGTGTATATGGTGAATTGTATACAGTGACAGAAGACGAGTTAACACTAGTAGACCATTTGGAATGATACAAGGAAGGAAGAATCGGTAACTTAAATGAGCGAAATGAGCAAACGATATACACAGACACCGGGTCATTTACTGCCTATGTGTATGTTGTAAGTCAAGGAGAGTTACTTAAAAAGAAGATACCAAACGGTGATTGGAAGGAGTATTTACTTACAGGTGTCGATGGCAAGGATCAGGTAGGATCCCTCCTATAT
>NZ_LJSA01000675.1:0-263 GCF_002742505.1 Pseudomonas sp. 2995-1
AAAGAAAACAATCCAAAAGGAAAGTTTCCTATAATGGCGATAAGGGAAAAACATGAAAAAAATAAAAAGTACAGCTGAGATGATAATCCACATTAACTGACGTTGAAAAAAGAAAGCGACATTATTATAAATCTCATATCCTTGAACGAAGCTGGCACTATATATCATAATAAGGCCAAATAGAACAATTAGAGTAATTGTTGTAACTAAAATCCAATCTATATAAATTCCTTTTCTATTTTCATCCAAAGATACTTCACCAC
>NZ_LJSA01000676.1:0-263 GCF_002742505.1 Pseudomonas sp. 2995-1
GTTCCAAAGGATCAAACTATTTACGGGATCGTTGATATGATGACTCACGTTTTGGAACAGTATTTCCATAAAGAGACAAATACTCCACTGCAGGAATATATGTGTGAGGCTGTATTAAAAACTGTTATTGATGCAGGTCCAAATTTAGTTAACGACTTAGAAAATATTGAACTTCGCGAAACAATTTTATATTCAGGTACTATTGCATTAAATGGAATGCTACAAATGGGAACAAGAGGAGACTGGGCCTCCCATAATATAGA
>NZ_LJSA01000677.1:0-228 GCF_002742505.1 Pseudomonas sp. 2995-1
GCATAGGAGGGATTGGCGTTGAGTAAAAAGTTACTTATCACAATGGGCCTTTTCATCGCCCTAAGCACGATTGCGGTGATTGGAACAATGACCATGCCAACTGCGAATGAAACATTACCTGAGAGCCCATCTAACATGGAGGAAGGTAATTCTTCCATTAAAAATGAATATATTGAAAGCAGAGAAGAAGGTGAAACAGAGCTTATAGCCACTGCTTCAGTAGAAGAT
>NZ_LJSA01000678.1:0-261 GCF_002742505.1 Pseudomonas sp. 2995-1
GGATGTAACTAGAAGTCATTCTGCTATTAGATACAGCTTTGGCTATGGAAATACCATGGAACAGGTTGAAGATGTAGCTCACCGTACAGTTAAAGTAATTAAGCGTTTAAAAAAATAGAAGTAGTAGGAAAGGAGGGATAGCTCGTGACTATTATTAAGCCAGAAGATACACGTGTGGTAGTTGGAATGTCTGGTGGGGTTGATTCATCCGTAGCTGCGTATTTATTGAAAGAACAGGGGTACCAAGTAATTGGCATCTTT
>NZ_LJSA01000679.1:0-261 GCF_002742505.1 Pseudomonas sp. 2995-1
TTTAGCCACACTATTTCGACTTAGCCCACCTCTCTCACTGCCCGAAAAGCCTCATCAATCGCCGCATGGGCGTACGCACTCCACGCCGCATCCGAGTTGGCGATGCTCACAGGCCCTACAGGTTTGCGCGCCAGATTCATCAACGCTTCATATGAAGCAAGTTGTGTCGTCAAGTGAGTTGCATGCTGTTGTAGTGAGCGGGCTTGCCCCGCGCTGGGGCGCGAAGCGGCCCCCATGAAAACCACACAGGCCGTCAGCACT
>NZ_LJSA01000680.1:0-261 GCF_002742505.1 Pseudomonas sp. 2995-1
ATCGGGAGCAAGCCCCCTCCCACAGTTGAGTGGATTCCAGTCCGGCAATGTGTTGATCGTGAATGCGTAAAGTTAAAGCTGAGTAACTGCCCCCCTGGAGATCAATATGTGGGAGGGGGCTTGCTCCCGATGGCGGTGCTTCAGTCGGAACAGCTTGTACTGCCTCAGCACTATCGGGAGCAAGCCCCCTCCCACAGTTGAGTGGATTCCAGTCCGGCAATGTGTTGATCGTGAATGCGTAAAGTTAAAGCTAAGTAACTG
>NZ_LJSA01000681.1:0-229 GCF_002742505.1 Pseudomonas sp. 2995-1
TTCCACGCCTCTTTTACTAGATCAATAAATTGAGTAGGATCCTCATAAACAAACCCAGTCTTTTCATGCGTTACAACACTACAATTCCCCGCATTTTTTCTTACGATAACAGGCACACCAAGACCCATGGCTTCACAAACAGCTGTAGATTGCCCCTCTTCATACGAAGAATTTATGACAAGATCTGCTTCTGCAAAAATGTTGCCCATTTCTTCGAACGCTATAGGCT
>NZ_LJSA01000682.1:0-260 GCF_002742505.1 Pseudomonas sp. 2995-1
TTTTATGCCCTTAAAACTGTGGTTTCATTTCAAGGTGATTCCTTCCCGTGGTGGATTAACAATTATTCTTAGTAAACTGAACAGTGATTTAAAAATGGAAGTTACTGAAGAAGTTTATCGTACGATGTTTCATGATTATCCTGATGCAGTTTGCTCCACGGACTTAAAAGGATATTTTTTAACTATAAATAAAGCTTTTAAGGACTTATTCCATGTTGAGGAAGACTGTATTAAAGGAAAGCATTTTTCAAGCTATATCC
>NZ_LJSA01000683.1:0-293 GCF_002742505.1 Pseudomonas sp. 2995-1
AACTGTGGTGAGCGGGCTTGCCCCGCGCTGGGCTGCGCAGCGGCTCCAAAACCAGCCGCTGCGATTTACCTGAAGCATTGCGGTGCTTCTAGTGGGCCTGCTGCGCAGCCCAGCGCGGGGCAAGCCCGCTCACCACAAGAAGACCGCTCATCACAGGAAGACCGCTCACCACGTGTAAAGCGCTGTCGTTCTTCACTCACAAATGCCCAAGCACTTTTGCTGACACAACACTTAAGGAGAGCACCATAACTGTGGTGAGCGGGCTTGCCCCGCGCTGGGCTGCGCAGCGGCCC
>NZ_LJSA01000037.1:0-231 GCF_002742505.1 Pseudomonas sp. 2995-1
GTTAAATGTTGATGATTCTAATCTTTTCGCCATCTCCAACACCACGGCGACACCTGCTCTATCATCGGCACCTAAAATACCATCACTACTGGACCAAAGGTTACCATCCTTTATGATTTCACGGCCATCTACAAATGCTTCAACTGTATCCATATGAGCATTAAGTAGAATTGTCGGGCCACTTCCATTTCGATACGTTTTCTGTGCCAGAATATTACCAGCATGATCAAC
>NZ_LJSA01000684.1:0-260 GCF_002742505.1 Pseudomonas sp. 2995-1
GGGCTACATGTGGGATTAATTACATATGCTTTATTTTATCTATTATGTCGGATTGGCTTAACTCGGGAAAAAGCGAGTATTTTCCTGATCATATTATTACCATTCTATATCATCCTTGCAGGTGGCGCTCCATCAGTCACTAGAGCTTCTATCATGTGCATGGTATTTTTGTTATTTGGCTTATGTAGAATCAAAATTTCAGGTATTACCGTACTGTCGTTAGTTTGTTTAGGTCTTCTAGTGTTTAACCCTTTTTATAT
>NZ_LJSA01000685.1:0-291 GCF_002742505.1 Pseudomonas sp. 2995-1
GTTCAAGGTACTGGGATGGGTGTTCCTTCTATCTCTATATACGTACATGAATTAATAAATAGCTATGGTGTAAAAAATCTGATTCGTGTCGGTACTTGTGGAGCTTTGAAACAAGAAGTCAAACTAAGAGACGTTATTATTGCAATGAGCGCCTCTACTGATTCTGGTGTGAATCGTAGAAATTTTAATCAACTTGACTTTGCTCCCACAGCTAACTTCGATTTATTGAAGAAGGCATACGATGGTGCAGTTAAACAAGGAATGAATGTCAATGTTGGTAGTGTATATACA
>NZ_LJSA01000686.1:0-259 GCF_002742505.1 Pseudomonas sp. 2995-1
TTAATGCACTCTTTGCAATATTTGAAGCTCCAAGTAAACCCCATTTCATAAGTAATACTCCTCTTTTTTTTAGACCTCATAAAAACGTTTTCCATACAGGTTCATTTTACCATAATTCTCCGCTACAAATTATTTGAATCTAATATGTTTTCTATTATTTCATACAGCCTTTTCCAACAAAATTACAAAAAAGTATTCCTTTCCCTGTAAATTAGTACTATAATAATATCTATTAAACTGTAAATATATGTCGTTGAGG
>NZ_LJSA01000687.1:0-351 GCF_002742505.1 Pseudomonas sp. 2995-1
ACATTAAACGCTTGACCATCACGGTTAAAGTTACGGTGATCATCAGCTTCAAAGGAGTGGGATTTTGCAAATTTACCCGTTAACAATCCACTTGCTAACGGTACACGCGCAAGTATTCCTACGCCTTTTTCCTGTGCCGCTAGGAACAGTTCATCTAAAGGCTTTTGACGAAGGAGGTTAAAAATTACTTGTAGTGCCTTTACATTAGGGTTTTCAAGACAGAATAAACCTTCCTCCACAGTTTCTACACTAACACCATAATGACGGATCTTTCCTTCTTGCTGTAGCTTATCTAACACTTCAAAAACGGCACCATTTTTTAAAACTTCAAAAGGTGCACAGTGTATCTGG
>NZ_LJSA01000688.1:0-341 GCF_002742505.1 Pseudomonas sp. 2995-1
TCATATTACATCTTGTTCAGTATGGGCGTGATGAGCCTATGTATGGGATACTTGTCTCCTCAGTTCAGGCAACAAGACGAAAGAAGTAAAATTATTCGACAGAAGGGTATTTTCTATTCCTACTTCGCAATCATTTTTTACTTCATCATTTTCACTACCTTACTTCAATTTGACATCATCTATCTTACAGCTGTAGATGTATTGTATATCCTAATGAGCTTAATCATCGCCACTGTCTTTGTTTCATTCGTAATAGTTTCGAAATTTCACTAAAAAGTTTACTTTAACCCTCGAAAGGATGGAGAATATGAGACAGTTTCTACCTATTATTATTATCCTAC
>NZ_LJSA01000689.1:0-259 GCF_002742505.1 Pseudomonas sp. 2995-1
GCGTATATTAACCCAGACTCAAAAGCCCCATATAGTGCACCAACCATATTTATTCACCCTTTTATTCTTCGTCTTCTTCTTCGACTGTTTCAACGAGTGTTGCTCTTGACTCTAAATCGTCTGTAATTTCAACACCCATTTTTTCAGCAGCATCTCTATTAATTTCTAATACTAGATTTGCAGGGAATGTGGCTGGGATGTCTCCAGCAGATTTACCATCTTGTAGTACTTCAACTGCTTTTTCCCCAGCTTCATATCC
>NZ_LJSA01000038.1:0-228 GCF_002742505.1 Pseudomonas sp. 2995-1
TCTCATGCCTGATAGAGCGCTAATCAGGTATGAAACCGCTGGGAACGGGAAATCTCATACCTGATTGAGTGATAATCAGGTTTGAAAGCGATGGACCAGGAAATTTCATACCTGATTGAGTGGTAATCAGGTATGAAACCGCTGGACCAGGGAATCTCATACCTGATAGAGCGCTAATCAGTTATGAAACCGCTGGGAACGGGAAATCTCATACCTGATTGAGTGATA
>NZ_LJSA01000690.1:0-259 GCF_002742505.1 Pseudomonas sp. 2995-1
GGCTTTGCCCCTAAACCCCACGCTCGCCGCTGGGCAGGAAGACCAAATAAATTTGGTTTCCGTTTTAATAGCTTTATAAGCTTATAGATGCTGTCAACTCCTTATCCTCAGGGCTAAAGCCCCTCCGGTACCGTTGACAGCCCTTATCGTAATAAAAGACTATGCAGCCATAGCAGGATCCATAGCATTTCTATTAGGATCATGTAAGAAGTGAGTAGAGCCTACTACGACAGTATGATGATATCTAACACGTTTAGTG
>NZ_LJSA01000691.1:0-251 GCF_002742505.1 Pseudomonas sp. 2995-1
GCAATAGACTTTGATTTCAAAGAAGCGAAGGTATTGGTGGACCCAGAGGACGGTACTCCAACAGATGTTGTGTTACGTGAACGTTCAGTGGCAGAACGTCTCATTGAGGAATTCATGTTATGTGCCAATGAAACTGTGGCAGAACATTTCCACTGGATGAAAGTACCATTCATGTACCGAATCCACGAAGATCCAGATGAGGAAAAGCTTAATAAGTTTTTAGAATTCATTACGAACTTTGGTTATGTGGT
>NZ_LJSA01000692.1:0-920 GCF_002742505.1 Pseudomonas sp. 2995-1
CGAGGCTAGCCCTAAAGCTATTTCGGGGAGAACCAGCTATCTCCGTGTTCGATTGGCATTTCACCCCTACCCACACCTCATCCCCGCACTTTTCAACGTGCGTGGGTTCGGGCCTCCATCCAGTGTTACCTGGACTTCACCCTGGACATGGGTAGATCACACGGTTTCAGGATCTATTTCACTCCCCTCCCGGGGTGCTTTTCACCTTTCCCTCACGGTACTGGTTCACTATCGGTCACTAGGGAGTATTTAGCCTGGGGAGATGGTCCTCCCAGATTCCGACGGGGTTTCACGTGTCCCGCCGTACTCAGGATACACTCCGGAGGAAACGACATTTCGACTACAGGGCTGTTACCTTGTCTCGCGGATCTTTCCAGATCGCTTCATCTACGCCGTTTCTTTGTAACTCCGTATGGAGTGTCCTACAACCCCAAGAGGCAAGCCTCTTGGTTTGGGCTCTTTCCGTTTCGCTCGCCGCTACTCAGGAAATCGAATTTTCTTTCTCTTCCTCTGGGTACTAAGATGTTTCAGTTCCCCAGGTCTGCCTTCTCATACCCTATGGATTCAGGTATGGATACCATCCCATTACGGATGGTGGGTTCCCCCATTCGGATATCTCCGGATCAAAGCTTACTTACAGCTCCCCGAAGCATTTCGGTGTTCGTCCCGTCCTTCATCGGCTCCTAGTGCCAAGGCATTCACCGTGCGCCCTTTCTAGCTTAACCATTTAAGCTGTAGATGACCTTCGCTCTTCTTCGTCAGCTACGTCGCTTCACTTCTTCACGTATTAAAATACGCTCAGTCGTTCATCAGCTTGCTTCCTCGAATAACTTGGTCCTCTTTGCTTAAAACCTATAATAGGTTTTAAGAAGCTTTTTTGGCGTCATTCATTAGCCTTCTTCTAAGACACTTAGTTGAAC
>NZ_LJSA01000693.1:0-258 GCF_002742505.1 Pseudomonas sp. 2995-1
CCCATTCACCTCAAAAAATCGCCGGCCCCAGGCCCTGAATATGGAAACGATGTGATCACCACCCAAGCCTTCCCCACCCTCCGGACCCTCCAGAGTGTTGTGGTGTGCAGGGCTCTAGTGGTGAGCAGGCTTGCCCTGCGCTGGGTGGCGAAGCCGCCCCAAAACCGGCCATTGCGGTCTAGCTGGAGAAACTCGTTGCCTGGAGTGGGGCTGCTTCGCAGCCCAGCGCGGGGCAAGCCCGCTCACCACAAAAAGTAC
>NZ_LJSA01000694.1:0-258 GCF_002742505.1 Pseudomonas sp. 2995-1
TTAATAATGTCTAGCTCCAGGGCCCAGTGACTAGCGGATTTCCTTCACCGCTGTACGATAAGTCTACATCGAATCACTAATATTCTTCGTGTTTCCTTTATCTCCTACCAGCATCATCGAATACGCTGTTCCAACGAGCGTTACTTCATGAATAAGCTACGAGTTGCCTCGACGGATACACTCCAGAGCATAGCTAGTAGAGGAAGAGGCAATCCTTACGGCACTTAACGGACGCCTACGCTTTTCTTTTTATTGTTG
>NZ_LJSA01000695.1:0-257 GCF_002742505.1 Pseudomonas sp. 2995-1
CATTACTGTTAGATCAGGAATTACGCGTAATGCAGGTAATTGCTCAACTGGCTCATGTGTAGGCCCGTCTTCCCCAACAGCAATACTGTCGTGAGTAAGAGCATAAACGACTGGTTGCTTCATCATTGCCGCTAAACGGATAGATGGACGTAGGTAATCAGAGAATACGAAGAATGTTCCACCGTATGGTCGTACGCCACCATGAAGTGCTAAACCGTTTAAGGCAGCTCCCATTGCATGCTCACGAACACCAAACC
>NZ_LJSA01000696.1:0-257 GCF_002742505.1 Pseudomonas sp. 2995-1
GTAAGTACAGTTCCACTCCATCATGCTTCAGGTCCCCATACTCATGGCTACGCAGCGCTACAAGGTACAAGTATGTCAGCGCCTCACGTTGCCGGAGCTGCAGCTCTAGTTTTAGAAGCGCATCCTGAGTGGAGTGTAGATTTTGTAAAAGCTGCGTTAATGAACACAGCAGAAAACTTGTTTGACGCAGATGGAAATCTATATTCCCACAACAGTCAAGGTGCTGGAAGTATTCGAGTGTTAGATGCTATTAATAC
>NZ_LJSA01000697.1:0-256 GCF_002742505.1 Pseudomonas sp. 2995-1
CACCAATGATTAACTACCCAAAAAAGGTGGAGTATATCACCAATGCCTCCTTTATATTCGGATATACCAATAAAAAGAGACCAATCAATGCGATTGAACTGAATGAGATTTTCTATAACACTGTAAGAAACAATTTTGGATCGATCCTTTGTTTAGGTATACTTCAAATTCTAAAGGATGACGAATTAAAAAAATATATTAAAAAAGGAAAGGAGTTATGCGACAAGCAAAATAAATTATTTAACGAAATTTTGTT
>NZ_LJSA01000698.1:0-256 GCF_002742505.1 Pseudomonas sp. 2995-1
ACTGTAACTGGCACGAGCCAAACTGCAAATGAACTCACTCAACGTTATCCAAATGTTCGCGCCGAGGCAATGGAAGGATTCGGAGTAGCATCAGCTGCGAAAAGCTGCGGCATACCAAGTCTTGAAATTCGTAGCATTTCGAATCTCGTTGGCCCACGAGACAGAGAGGCATGGCGTATTAAAGAAGCGCTTGAAAAACTTGAAGTGACATTTTCCACCATTAGGGAGGTATTATAGATGAAAATTGTATATTCAC
>NZ_LJSA01000039.1:0-231 GCF_002742505.1 Pseudomonas sp. 2995-1
ATCATCAGTATATAAATTATGCCGGCTTTATCACGATTCCGTTTCTTGCCTTTACCGCGTTTTCAATGATCTCCATCCTCATGATTTATGTGATCATGAAAACGAAGGAGTGACATCATGAAGAAAATAATCATATTCGGGCTTGTGCTTGCCGTTATTTTTGCCGCACTGGCTTTTGTAACTTCCCAGCAGAACCAGCAGCAGTCTGAAGGGAACCCTTACGGGAAAGAC
>NZ_LJSA01000040.1:0-231 GCF_002742505.1 Pseudomonas sp. 2995-1
ATGTCTGCCAGCGCGGCCTGGCCTGCCTTGTTGAATGATAAGTGGCAGAGTAAAACGTCGGTAGTTAATGCCAGCATCAGCGGCGACACCTCGCAACAAGGACTGGCGCGCCTTCCGGCTCTGCTGAAACAGCATCAGCCGCGTTGGGTGCTGGTTGAACTTGGCGGCAATGACGGTTTGCGTGGTTTTCAGCCACAGCAAACCGAGCAAACGCTGCGCCAGATTTTGCAG
>NZ_LJSA01000041.1:0-228 GCF_002742505.1 Pseudomonas sp. 2995-1
GGGTTTGATACCTTCCCATTACTAGCAAGGGTTTCAATTAATTCAAAATAACCACGACTATAAACATCATCCCTCTTACGAAGGATTTCAATAAATTTCTCTGCATACACTTTCTCTCCAAAATACTCTGCTAAATGCAGTTCTACCCAAGTGGCAAAGCCCTCTAGCTCCTCCAACGTCATAAAACGAACATTTAAGTTATCAAACTGCCAAACATGGGTTAATTCA
>NZ_LJSA01000042.1:0-231 GCF_002742505.1 Pseudomonas sp. 2995-1
GGTGACGAAACATGCGCAAATATGAAATTATGTACATTGTACGTCCAAATCTTGAAGAAGCAGCTACTAAAGAAGTAGTAGAGCGTTTTAACAAGATCTTAACTGACAATGGCGCAGAAGTTGAAAATGTTGATGAAAAAGGTAAGCGACGTCTTGCTTATGAGATCAATGACTTTAAAGAAGGTTACTACGTATTATTAAACGTAAATGCTCCTTCTGAAGCGATTGATG
>NZ_LJSA01000043.1:0-231 GCF_002742505.1 Pseudomonas sp. 2995-1
AGGTATAACCCATATCATTATGCCAAAGGATAACGAAAAGGATCTAGAGGATATACCAAAGAGTGTAAGACAAGATTTAACCTTCATTCCAGTATCACATTTGGATGAAGTACTAAAAGAAGCGTTAGTGGTGAATAAAAATGAAAATAAATAGTGCAGAAATTGTTATCAGTGCTGCAAAACCACACCAGTTTCCAGCAGGGCCCTTCCCGGAAGTGGCCCTTTCTGGAC
>NZ_LJSA01000044.1:0-231 GCF_002742505.1 Pseudomonas sp. 2995-1
TGATGGTTAAACTCGTGAAGGAATTAAAGGGAATCGATGTTCCAACACCGTTTCCAAGGTTGTCCTATGAAGAGGCGATGAACCGTTTTGGTTCTGATAAACCTGATACAAGATACGGTATGGAACTCATTGACATTTCAGAAGCTGTGCAGGACAGCGATTTTAAAGTATTTGCGAATACTGTGGAAAATGGTGGAGTAGTAAAAGGTATTTGTGTCAAAGGCATAGCAG
>NZ_LJSA01000045.1:0-231 GCF_002742505.1 Pseudomonas sp. 2995-1
ATTCAAATTCTTGGGGTTCTCCTAACATTGCAAGACGAAAATGGCCTTTCACACGTTTCACATCACCCTTGTGGACAAATGAAGTAAAATGTTGACTTAAATCTTCAATTGTATAGCCAGCAAAATTATGAAACGATGGATTCGCTTCAAAAATATAACCTTTTTTGTTTATTTTATAAATTGGGTATGGGTAGTTTTTATATAAAACATCGTGGTCTTGTTTATCAGTTC
>NZ_LJSA01000046.1:0-231 GCF_002742505.1 Pseudomonas sp. 2995-1
TGTTAGAACTGGGGCAATGGCTACAGCTGCAACTGAACTAACAAGCATTTTTCCCTTATGGTCTTTCCAATTCTTCATTTTTTACCTCCTAGCCGATCCTCCTTTTATTTTTAAAGGGGGCTTAATAGAGATTTAATCTACTGCTTCAGATTGACTTTTTTAACAAACAGTATTAAGTATGATAGGATTTAATCAGCCGGATTAAAATCCTACTGAAACTATCCTATGAAG
>NZ_LJSA01000047.1:0-231 GCF_002742505.1 Pseudomonas sp. 2995-1
ATTCTTTACGGTAGAAAAAAAGTGGCATTTTATAAGATCAAATCCATTCATGGTTATTGCGATCGTACCATTAGATGCGATATTTCAACTTGCGAGAATTGCAAGATTATTACATTTTATGAGGCTAAAAGTAATCACACAGTACTATACGAAACCTTTGATTAGAAAGTTAGAAAAACAGAGATTTTCTTATATTATCCCCGCAGGCTTCCTCATCGTCTTTATTTGTAT
>NZ_LJSA01000048.1:0-231 GCF_002742505.1 Pseudomonas sp. 2995-1
GAATTACTGTTTGCAACAAAAGAGTTTTATAGTGAATTTCAGCTCTCTATTAACCAGTTAATGCTCCGTAAGCAACTTGATAAAGGAGAATTTAAGGGAGCATTTCGTCAAATCAACGAAATGAGAATTGATGTGGAAACGCTAGAAGAACGGATGGGGAGACTGAAGCACGAAATTCAAAGAAGTATTGTTTCAGAGGAGACTTTTGAGCGATATCAAAGTCTTCTTAAG
>NZ_LJSA01000049.1:0-231 GCF_002742505.1 Pseudomonas sp. 2995-1
ATAATATTCTGTACTTACTGGTTCACGAAATTCATCGTTTTTCATTGCGTAGGCACTGATTTTAGCCATATCAGAAGCTGTTGTAATATGTTCTTCCTCAAATAAACCATGGGGATTGGTAAAGTTAGAAGAAGTTACTCCAATTTGCTGTTCTACAAATGTGTTCATACGTTCAGCAAATGCTTCAACTGACCCATCAATATGTTCAGCAATAGCTATCGCAGCATCGTT
>NZ_LJSA01000050.1:0-231 GCF_002742505.1 Pseudomonas sp. 2995-1
GTTTTAATTCATCTATTAATAATGTAAGCTTGTTTGCACTTTTATCAGACAATGAAGTAGTTACATTCCCTTGAAAGACCATTTCCCCCATCTCAGCAAGGGAATCTAAATATGTAAGGCTTAATTCCTTCTGTATAATATCTGCTCCATTATCAAGCACTTTAAAAGCTTTCTCTGTTTTGGTTAACTCTTGCATAAATAAATCCTCTCCTCAAATACTTACATTTTTAC
>NZ_LJSA01000051.1:0-231 GCF_002742505.1 Pseudomonas sp. 2995-1
TTATGGATCATTGAGTGAAGGATGTCCTTTGCCCATTTACTATAATTATATATACCTTCACCATCTCCCCAACGATGAGATGCAAAGAATAGTGCTAATACAAAGTATTCTTCACCATCAGGGGCTGGACCATGAGCATTTTTAGTACCATCCAATTGACAAGACCATGCAAAATAACCAGCATGTTTCCCTTCAGGCATGTACATGTTTTTCATTGTCCAAGTCCAAATG
>NZ_LJSA01000052.1:0-232 GCF_002742505.1 Pseudomonas sp. 2995-1
GTGTGAGACGGTCTGCTTCAATGGCACGACGAAGTAAAGTGCCTTCTCCAATAATCTCTTCTTGTCCAATGACCTCATTTATCGTACGTGGGCGCATTCTTGCTGCTAATGGTCCTTTTGGTGTTTCTTTATTAGAGCTGTTACTTAAATCAAACAAATCCACATTTTCTCCTCCTAACCTCATGAAGATACTTTCATCTATTCTGTTATTTTCTAATTTATTCCCATGCCA
>NZ_LJSA01000053.1:0-232 GCF_002742505.1 Pseudomonas sp. 2995-1
GATGTAACAGATGATGGACATTACTTTATTATTTCTCTTCTAGAAGGTGCCATGAATGTTGGTGGTGGAATGTCGGAGGAGTATATGGTTGGTCCGTGGGAGGCCATTTATATCGTAGAAGAGATCACAGGACTTCAATATGCAGATGGATATGATTATGATTCTAATCAATATGAAACAGAACCAGAGCCACTACAAATCTATGGAATGTTTACATGGGTGATACCTACTA
>NZ_LJSA01000054.1:0-232 GCF_002742505.1 Pseudomonas sp. 2995-1
ATTCAAAAGCCACAAATGTTCCTGCCACGATAACTGCATTAAAGGCATTTGAACAACCTGTTTTTTTAATAGCAGGAGGATTGGATCGTGGGTTATCTTTTGATGGGCTTATACCTTATTTAAAGGGAGTTAAATCCGTAGTATCTTACGGTGAAACGGCAGAAAAAATAGCCGAAACCTCAAAGAAAGCTGGGATTTCAAATATTCATCTGACATCAACGTTGGATAAAGC
>NZ_LJSA01000055.1:0-233 GCF_002742505.1 Pseudomonas sp. 2995-1
AACGGCCTTACTCCACTCTTCTGCTACATTCACTGCGAGAACTGTTGACTTAAACGGTCTTACTCCACTCTTCTGCCCCGTTCACTACAAGAACTGTTGACTTAAACGCCTTTACTCCACTCTTCTGCTACATTCACTGCGAGAACTGTTGACTTAAACGGCCTTACTCCACTCTTCTGCTCCATTCACTCCAAGAACTGTTGACTTAGACGGTCTTACTCCACTCTTCTGCC
>NZ_LJSA01000056.1:0-234 GCF_002742505.1 Pseudomonas sp. 2995-1
CTCCTCAACAATAGGTTTCACGTTCTCAACTATTGAAGTGAAATCCATATCTGAAATAGCCTGTCCATTCATTTTTATTTGATCGTTTCTATTCAGAATGTAAGGAGAAGTAAATGTACCTACATTTAATCCCGCTTCAAGAAATAGAGATTGTAAATACGTTAAAGTAGAACCTTTACCGTTCGTCCCAGCAATGTGAATTGCTTTCATCTTTCTTTCAGGATGTCCTAATTT
>NZ_LJSA01000057.1:0-234 GCF_002742505.1 Pseudomonas sp. 2995-1
TAATATATGGATCTTGGTTTTAAAATTATAATATGGTGTTGTCACATTGAATCGTTTTATCATGTGGCAACTCCATTTTTCATTGAAGGCAAGGATTTATAAATTTATTAACTTTGAATATGGTCTAGTTCATACACCCAGTGACTATTGGGCGATTCCGCTTTTCTCTTATAGTCTTTTGGAAATAGACGAATATACATTCAGTCGGTACTAAATTTGAGGTGGAGTTCAAGG